>NZ_KV789174.1 GCF_001807485.1 Corynebacterium sp. HMSC08A12
GCAAGCGTTACACCACACTAAGGGACGCAACCACCATCTGTTTGCGCAGGTCAGAGGCTTGCGAAATTCTGCTGCAAATCTGCTTTTTGTCGAAAGTGGAAGATTTGGGACATCTGGGCTTTCGCAAACGCTTCCGCCGGGGCTGAAGGAGGTCCAAGCGGGCTCAAACGAGAGGGGGCGGTCGGTTTTGAGGGGGAGTTGGCGGTTTTGAGGCGAAGCTGGGGAGGTCTACGGCGAGTTTTGCCACGGGAGAAGTAAGAGCGTCGCCACTGGGGGCTAAGAGTTCTGCCGCAGGGGGTTAAGAGTATTGCCGGAGGGAGTTAAGAGTCTCGGTAATGGGAGTGTGCAGGGCACGAGCGTGGGGATTCCTGGCTAGACTGAACGCGATCGCTCTCGGAATCGTCAAGCGGTGGAGGTTGCGCCGCTGAGGTGGAAGAGCACAAGGAAATGGCTGGTCAAGGAGGGAAAATGGCGAGCAATGAGCGCCCCGATGGCGCTCCGCGTCGCTCTCAGGGCTGGCGTGGGATGTACACGGGGGAGCCGGAGGCGCAGACGGGTGCGCAGCAGGGGGCTGCCGGGCAGCAGGAGGTTGCCGCCGGGCCGACCGGGGCACAAGCTGCATCCGCCGGGCAGTTCGACGGACCCGAAGGGCAGCCGCGGAGCGGCGGTGTCGGCGGTCGCGGCGCACGCCGCGGCGGACTCGTCGCAGGCCTCGCAGTGGGAGCCGCCGTCCTCGCCATCACGGTCGGTTTGGTGATGGGGTTAAGTGGCGGGGAAGGGGGCGTCACTAAGAAGGGCGAAGAGAGCGCACCCGCCGCCAACACCGCCGCCGCACCCTACAACGACGGCACCGACGGCGCAGACGCCACCCCGCCGACCGACGAGGAACAGCAGGCGAAGCTGGACAAGCTCGCGGCGGACATCGCCAAGAAGAACAACGTGCAGGTCGGAGTGGCAATCCTCGGGCAGGGAGGCCCACTGCACGCGGGCAAGCTCAACGAGGAAGGCGCCTGGTCGACGATCAAGGTGCCGATCGCAGGCGCGGTCGAGGAAAAGCTGCGCCACGCGGAAGCCCACGGCCAGCCCGCTCCGCGTGCCGCGATGGAAGCCGACATGGACGCGGCGATCCACTATTCGGATAATGACGCCGCGTTTCGGCTCTGGATGTATGTCGGCGACGGCTCGGACCGTACCGCCGCCTACAAAGTGCGCGATTACATGCACCGCGTAGGCGACCCGACGAACGCGGCGAAGCAGTTTGAAGATGGGGTCTACATCGGGTTCGGCGCGATTAAGTGGAAGCTGACGGATCAGGTGAAGTTCATGAACGGGTTCCGGTGCATGAATGGCTCCGACAAGGTGCTGACGCGCATGGAGCACATCATCCCGGAGCACAAGTACGGACTGGCGAAGATCAACGGCGCGCAGTTTAAGGGCGGCTGGGGGCCGGAGCCGGACGGGCGGTTTATCTACCGACAGCTGGGGTTGGTGCCTGGGCCGGACGGGGAAATGACCCCCGTGGCGATTATGGCGATCCCCAACGATGGGTTGGAGCCGACTGCGTGGGAGGGCGTGGATGCCCTGGCGAAGGGCCTGCCCGACGTGCTGGAAGGCGCCCCGCCGGCCAAGACAAAGGACGACTGCTAGCGCGGGCGTGGCGGCGGCAGCGCGCGGCAGTGCGCGGTGGCGCCGGGCGAACACGGCGGGGCGCCGCCGTGCTCGC
>NZ_KV789175.1 GCF_001807485.1 Corynebacterium sp. HMSC08A12
CTGGAGCAGCCGGCTGGTTACACCGAGCCGATCCTGCACGCCCGTCGTCTGGAGTTCAAGGCTAAGAACGGCATCGCCTAATTAGCTACATTTAGGGAGGTGCTCGTTCTCACACCCCCTGCAAGGCAGGTCCCGTCTCTGAGGTTGTGAACGCAGCCTCGGGGGCGGGCCTTTTTCTTTGACTGGTGCAGAGTAGATGCTGGTTAAGAGCCCGGGTTACTTGTTATGAGAGTAGCGACGGGCTTTAGCCCGATTGCCACAGTCCTTCATCGAGCACCACTGCCTCCGCAGGCCGTTAGAGCGATCCTCGAAGAGAATTCCACAACGCTCGTGGCCGCATATCTTCAATCGCTGCCGGTCATTAGTTCCGAAAAGTGCAACTGCATCGGCAGCGACAAAACCTAATGCCTGCTCCAGCTCAAGATTCTTTGCCAGTGTTTTCCTAAGGTCCGACTCTTCACTGTGAAGCAGATGCGGAGAGAAGGACTGAGTATCCAACTGAAGTAAAGGTCGCCTGGTGGACCATTCGTTGAGTACTTCGATTGTGGAGTTTAGCTCGAATGAGGAGAGCGTTTTCATGCCGAGGCTATGCTCTGCCAAAAGTAGAACTGCCTCGCGAAGCGCCGTAATGCTTTCCTGATCAATCGGCGCTGGAGTTTCCACAAGCTCGGGAAGTTCGCGGGCCCATGACGTTGCCCGGCGAGCTTGGTTAAGCCAGCTGGCGAAGTCAGAACGATCGTGGAGAAGGTCGACCGTAGGATGCAGCGGATCTTTACGGCGCCGAAGGGTATTCGCAAAGTCAAGAGCAGGCCGCTCGCCATAAAACACAAAAGAAAGCTGGCGAAGCTGGTTTGTGGATGAAGTATTCATAAAATCTACAGTACCTCTTGAACTAACCCCCTCAGGGGGTTAGTGTTGGAGTATGACACGTCGCACACTTCCTCTGGCCTTATATGCGTTTCCGTTGGTGGCTGGATTCATGCTGCCGAACCTCGCGACCCCGCTGATGGAACTGTGGCGTGCGGATATTGGCTTCTCTGCAGGGACGCTGACGCTCATCTTCATCATGTACCTTGGGGGGCTCGCGCCAGCCTTCTTGCTGGCACCGGGGCTCAGTGATAGTTGGGGAAGGAAGCGTACGCAGCAAGTGGCTGTGGTGCTCGGTATTGTTTCGTGTCTCTTTTACGTCTTAGCGGACAGTATTCCAATACTCCTACTGGCTCGGATCCTTACCGGTCTGTGCTCCGGAGCCCTCTTGGTGCTAGGGCCATCTGCTGTGCAAAGTATGGCTAGTAAGGATGAATCCGCTAAAGCTACGCTCACGGCTACGTTAGGTATCGCAATAGGGCTGGCAGGCGGACCATTGTTTGCAGGCGTGGTTGCGCAGTTGGCTCCATGGCCGACGAAGACGGTTTTCGTTCTTATGGCTCTCCTTCTCGCAATATCGCTGGTAGTGATCGGAACAGAGCTGGAGACGGAGCGTAAGCCCACGCGAGACTTGTTGCCTCACAAGGGGTTGAGGAAGAGAGACAAGCGCGTTGTTATTGCTGGTCTCGGGGCTTTTGGTCCGGGAATGACAGCTGCTGGAATTGTTTTGGCACTGTCTCCAACACTTCTCAACGGAATTAGTGAAACAAGCGGGCCCCTGGGTGCTGGCCTGATTGCAGGGGGTATGTATGCGGTTAGCCCGATCGCGCAGAGTCTAGTCCGTCGACTCCACAGCCTTGCGCACATCAGATTCTCTATGGTGCTGATCGCGTTTGCGATGTGCATCTTTGGCGCAGCAATGACGCAACAGAGCTTATGGTTCCTGATTCTAAGCGCGGTACTTATAGGTGCAGGGCAAGGGATTAGTAATTTGGGCAGCTTTGGACTGATCCATCAAGAGGTTGACGAAGATTCGGTGCCTGGAGCAACAGCACTTTTGAGTTTGGGTACGTATGCCGCTGCGAGTGTTGTTCCTCTGGCAGGTGGGTACCTCATCGATCTAACCGGATTGCCGATTGCAAGCCTATGCATGGCTCTAGGAGTGGTTCTAATGGTTGCGGTGGGGTCTGTGTTTGCCCGGCAGAGCTATATTGACCAAACAAGGAGTGCCTAAAAATGAAGATTGGCATTAGGGCTGCTTTTTGTAATGGCATTGCCCTTCGCGCGCTTGACTTAGCCGTTGCCTATGCAGAGTCTCGCGAGGTTTGGGGTGCTCCTATATCCACCCATCAGGCTATTTCGCATCCACTCGCAGAGGTCAAAATAGATATTGAGTTGGCTCGGAACATGACTTTTCGTGCGGCTTCAGATTTCGATTCTGGCGGAGACTGTGGCGCTAGCGCGAATTACTCCAAATTTGCTGCAGCTAGGGCTGCGGTAAAGAGTGTTGATCGGGCGATCCAGACCCATGGTGGCAATGGATTTGCGAAGGATTATCGCGTCTCAGAATTATTTTGGCCGGCCCGTTTGTTTCGAACGGCACCTGTCAGTGAGGAAATGATTCTGAATTATGTAGCCAACAATATTCTCGGTATGCGCCGATCCTACTAGATGTGTTTTGAAAAGGAGTATTTTACAATGATTTCTGGTTCTACTATTTCTCAAGGTGCCGAGCGCGTAACCGCTGGCGGCCTTCAGGTTGCCAAGACTCTCTACGACTTTGTTAACACTGAGGTACTTCCCGTTATCGGCAAGGATTCCGCCGAGGAGCAGGAGAAGTTCTGGGATGGCTTCGGCAAGATCGTCGAGGAGTACACCCCGCGCAACCGCGAGCTGCTGAACACTCGTGATGAGCTGCAGAAGAAGATGGACGCCTGGTATGCCGAGCACAAGGGTGCCCAGGATCCGGAGGAGTACAAGGCCTTCCTGAAGGAGATCGGCTACCTGGTCGACGAACCGGGCGACTTCGAGATTACGACCCAGAACATCGATAGCGAGATCGCAGAGACCGCCGGCCCGCAGCTGGTTATTTCGGCGTTGAACGCCCGCTTCGCGCTGAACGCGGCGAACGCCCGCTGGGGTTCCCTGTACGACGCTCTGTACGGCACCGACGCCATCTCTGAGGACAACGGCCAGGAGAAGGGCACCGGCTACAACAAGGTCCGCGGCGACAAGGTCATCGAGTGGGGCCGTGAGTTCCTGGATCGCGTTGTGCCGCTGGAGTCTGGCTCCCACAAGGACGTCACCAAGTACGCTGTCGAGTCCGGCCAGCTGACCGCCACCGTCGACGGTAATGATGTGCACCTGCGCAACCCGGAGGTCTACGCGGGCTTCGGCGGTGACAAGGCCAACCCGACTGACATCCTGCTGTACAACAATGGCCTGTACATCGACATTCAGATCGACCCGGAGTCCCCGATCGGCAAGACCGACAAGGCCGGTGTGAAGGACCTGAACCTCGAATCCGCGGTGACGACAATTATCGATTTTGAAGACTCAGTGGCAGCTGTGGATGCAGAGGATAAAACTCTGGGTTATCGCAACTGGCTTGGGCTAAATGTTGGTAATCTGACAAAAACCATTACCAAGTCGGGGCGAACCTTCACCCGTAAGCTCAACGAGGATCGCTACTACACCGGCAAGGACGGCTCCGAGCTGCGTCTGCACGGTCGTTCCCTGCTGTTCGTGCGTAATGTTGGCCACCTGATGCAGAACCCGGCGATCCTGGATCAGAATGGTGAGGAGATTTTCGAGGGCATCATGGATGCCGTTATTACTTCGGCTGCTGCGATCCCGGGTCTGGATGAGAACAACCCGCTGCGTAACTCCCGTAATGGTTCGATCTACATTGTGAAGCCGAAGCAGCACGGCCCGGAGGAGGTTGCGTTCACCAACGACCTGTTCGGCGCTGTGGAAGACCTGCTGGGTCTGGAGCGGTTCACTCTGAAGGTTGGTGTGATGGACGAGGAGCGTCG
>NZ_KV789176.1 GCF_001807485.1 Corynebacterium sp. HMSC08A12
GGGGGGTGTTGCCGCCGGGTGCCAGGACTTTCGATGACAGCTGATAGGGACACGGCCAGTTTTAAACTAGGTCTCTTTGTAACGTGGGTGCTTGCAACGAAGGTCATGACACCAGCGACTGGAACAACGCCATACCCATCTCGTTTTCTAGGAGCTCATCATGTCTCCGGAGCATTCCATCGACATATTCCTTGGGTTAGACGTCGGCAAATCTGAACACCACGCCTGCGCCTTAGACCGTGATGGCAACAAGGTCTTCGACAAACCGTTGCCTCAACTCGAATCCGAACTAGCAGGCGTTTTTCACCAGCTTCAAAAGCTTGGCACCGTACTCGTAATCGTCGACCAACCCAACACCATCGGCGCACTACCGATTGCTGTAGCCCGGGACTGCGGTTGCGAAGTCGGATACCTGCCAGGTCTTGCGATGCGCAAAGCTGCAGATCTCTATCCGGGACGTGCAAAAACAGACAAACGCGACGCATTCATCATCGCCGACACCGCCCGCACAATGCCCCACACGCTACGTGCCGTCGACCGCAATGATGAGGTACTCTCCGCCCTAAAGATGCTGTCCGGCTTCGATGATGACATCGCCCGCGATTGCACTCGCACTGTCAATCGGCTTCGCAGTATCCTCACCCAGATCTACCCCAGCCTGGAACGAGTTTTTGCTGGTAGCACCCTGACTCGCACGCCGATCCTGGAATTATTGATCCATTACAAGGGACCGCAGGGGCTAAAAAGAGCCGGATACCAACGAGTGTTGAACTGGATGATCAAGCGCACACGTAAAGACCCCACCCCGCTGGTAGACGACATTTTTGCAGCACTGAAAGCTCAAACAGTCACCGTGCCTGGAAGCGATGCCGCCGAGTTAGTAATTCCTCAACTGGCTGCAAACATCAAGACCCTCAAAGAGCAACGAAACACCATTGCTGAGCAGGTTGAAGAGATGCTCGCTGATTTCCCTTTTTGTGAGGTCTTGATGAGTATGCCCGGAGTCGGCATCAAGACCGCAGCGCAGATCCTTCTTGCGATCGGTGATGGCTCCGACTTCGCTAGTGCTGGCCACTTAGCTGCTTATGCTGGAATAGC
>NZ_KV789178.1 GCF_001807485.1 Corynebacterium sp. HMSC08A12
CTGGAGCAGCCGGCTGGTTACACCGAGCCGATTCTGCACGCCCGTCGTTTGGAGTTCAAGGCTAAAAACGGCATCGCCTAAAGCCTCGCGCGAGGCCAACGCTGCCTAAAGCGTTAAGGACCTAACCGCCGGTGTGAGCCCGCCTCACCCGGCGGTTTTCTTATACCCATTTTCACCCAATCTCCTTGCACGGACAGTTGTCCGACCCCCTGGTTAGACTGGTGGTCACGCGAACACACATGCACGACCGCACATTCACCAAGGCGCCCCGGAAGGAGCCCGACTTTGTCCGTCACCACCTTTGGCACCCCGCCCGCCCGATCTCTCTTTGATTTTGACGCCGTACTTTTCGACCTCGACGGTGTGATCACCCCGACCGCAGAGCTCCACCGCCAGGCGTGGGCACGGATGTTCAGTGCGTTCCTGGAGGCCAAGGGCGCCGAGCCCTACACCGAACAGGACTACTTCGACTACCTGGACGGCCGCCGTCGCGACGAGGGCGTGGCCGCCCTGCTAGCTAGCCGTGACATTGAAGTTCCAGAGGGCAAGGTGGACGACAGTGCGGATCAGGACACGATCCACGGCCTGGGAGCCCGCAAGAACGAGGATTTCCTGAAGCTGGTGGAAGAAGGCGTGCAGGCCTACGAGGGGTCCGTGCAGCTGCTGGATGCCATCCGGGATCGTGCCGCGGCGGGAGAGAAGGCCCCGCAGATCGCGATTGTCTCCTCCTCGAAGAACGCCCGCCCGGTGCTTAAGGCGGCGGGGCTGCTCGATCGGTTTGAGGTTGTTGTGGATGGGAAGGTGGCGTCCGAAAAGAACCTGCCAGGTAAGCCCGCACCAGATACGTACCTGTATGGCGCAAAGAAGCTCGGCGCCAGTGCGGAAAACGCAGTGGTGGTGGAGGATGCCACTAGTGGCGTGGCCAGCGGTAAGGCGGGCAAGTTCGGGCTGGTCATCGGCGTGGATCGTGGGGCGGGTGCGGAGGCGTTGCACGAACACGGTGCGGACATCGTGGTCAACGACCTGGCGGACCTGCTGGGTTAGAGCACGTGGTCGGGGGCTAGCGCGCAGAACTTTTACACGCTGAGCCTTTAGACGAACAACCGGCACAGAACTGCAAAGACTTACGCAGGCCTATAAAGAAGTAGACGGAACTAGACAGAACTAGACGGAGAAACCAGAAGCACTATGGGAATCAACGCGCAACGACAGACCAAGCGCAGCCCGGAAGACCAGCGGCTGAAGGACTTCCTCGCAACCCGCCGCGAGGGAGCGGAGCCGGGGTACAAGCGCCCGGTTGACGGCGGTGACTTGCGTGCGGAGGGATTCCGTGCCGACATGAAGCACACCGCGGTGAATCCGCTGGAGTCCGTGGATCGTGACAACAACCCGGTCGACGAGTGGGCGTTGATCGAGACCCGCCCGAACTCCATGGATCTTGGTGTTTCCGAAACCCTCTTTGCGCTGTCCAACGGCTACCTGGGCCTGCGTGGCAACCCGGAAGAGGGCCGAGATTCCCACACCCACGGCACGTTCATCAACGGCGTGCATGAGACCTGGGACATCGAGCACGCAGAGGATGCCTACGGCCTGGCGCGCACAGGGCAGAGCATCGTCTCGGTTCCAGATGCCAAGGCCATGCGACTGTACATCGACGACGAGCCGCTGCGCCTGGGCAACGCGGAGGTGATGGAATATAACCGCAGCCTGGACTTCCGCGAGGGCGTGCTGCGCCGCAGCCTGGTCTGGCGCACTCCAGGCGGCAAGCACGTGCGCGTGACCTCCGAGCGTATGGTGAGCTTCCAGGAGCGCCACCTGGCGCTGCAGTCCCTAGAGGTCGAGCTGCTGGACGCACCGGCTGCCGTCGTGGTCTCCTCCCAGCTACTGAACCGCGAGGACGGCCAGGGCGAGTTCCCGGATAACAACGCCCGCGTGGCCGGCGAGGAGGGTTTCGACCCGCGCAAGGGCGAGCAGTTCCAGGATCGCGTGTTCATCCCGAAGTATCAGTCCAGCACGGAGCCGGAGCGCGCCACGCTGGGCTATCAGATCAACCACTCGGGCATGACCGTGACAGTCTCCATGGACCACATCCTGGATATCGACAACCCCTCGGACGAGACGGACACGGGCGTGGACACCGGCGTGGAGGTCTCCACGGAGGTGGAGGAGGACGTCGCCCGCGTGACGTACCACCTGAACGGTAAGAAGGGGATGAAGATGCGCCTGGAGAAGTTCACGGCGTACCACTCCTCCCGTCACGTGGCTCCGCAGGAGCTCGCATTCCGCTGCGCCCGCACCATCAACCGCGCGAAGTCGGTGGGCTTTAGCAACCTGATGGATAACCAGGCCGAGTGGCTGGCCCGCTTCTGGGAGCGCTCCGACGTACGCATCGCCGGCCAGCCCGCGCTGCAGCAGGCGGTGCGCTGGAACATCTTCCAGCTGATCCAGGCCTCCGCCCGTGCGGAGACCAACGGTGTGCCGGCAAAGGGCATGACCGGCTCCGGCTACGGCGGCCATTACTTCTGGGACACGGAAATCTACGTGATGCCGTTCCTCTGCTACACCAACCCCAACCTGGCCAGGAACGCCCTGCGCTTCCGCTACGACATGCTGCCAGCGGCCAAGAAGCGCGCACTGGAGCTATCCCACGATGGCGCCCTGTTCCCGTGGCGCACCATCAACGGCCAGGAATCCTCGGCCTACTACGCGGCGGGTACCGCGCAGTATCACATCGATGCCGACATCGCGTTTGCGCTGATGAAGTACGTTTACGCGACCGGCGATACAGAGTTCCTACTGCAGCAGGGCATCAGCCTTCTGGTGGAGACCGCGCGGTTCTGGATGTCCATCGGCTTCTTCAACAGCAAGCAAGACAAGTTCGAGATCCACTCTGTGACCGGCCCGGACGAGTACACGACCGTGGTGAACAACAACCTGTACACAAACGTGATGGCCCAGTACAACTTGGAGGTCGCGGCGGCAGTCGTACGCCAGACGGAAAAGGAGCGCCCGGAGGAATACCGCAACCTGCAGAACCTGAAGCACATTACGCAGGCCGAGGTGGACCTCTGGCGCAAGGCTGCCGAGTGCATGTACATCCCGTACAACGAGGAGCTGAAGGTCAACCCCCAGGACGACCAGTTCCTGCATCGCCGCATCTGGGATCTGGACGATCCGGAGGTTGGCCCGAAGCGCCCGCTTCTGCTGCACTACCACCCGCTGACGATCTACCGCTATCAGATTTTGAAGCAGGCCGACGTGGTGCTGGCACTGTTCCTGCAGGGCCAGCGCTTCTCCACCGAGGTCAAGCGCGCGGACTACGACTACTACGACATCCTGACCACGGGAGACTCCACCCTGTCGGCCGTCGTGCAGTCCATCATCGCCGCGGAGCTGGGCTACAAGGAGAAGGCAGAGGAGTTCTTCTACCGCGGTCTGTTCGTGGACATGGGCGACCTGCACCACAACGCCTCAGATGGCGTGCACATCGCCTCGTGCGGTGGCGCGTGGACGGCGCTGACCAATGGCTTCGGCGGTTTCCGCGATTTCTACGGGCAGTTCACCATCGATCCGCGGCTGCCGGACGAGTGGGAGTCCCTGACCTACCACATCACCCTGCACGGCGAGCGCCTGCGTGTGGAGGTTCGCCCCGGCGAGGTCGAGCTGGTGCTAGAGGAGGGCGACCGCAAGGTCGGTCCGATCTGGGTTATGGGCGAGGAGGTTGTTGTCGGCCACGAGCCCGTCGTTGTGAAGGGTGCGACGCTGCTCAGCGAACACCGTGCCGACGGGGCCGACGGGGGCGAAGCTGCCCGGGACGCAGACGGCGGTTCTAAGCATGGTTCCCCGGATCACTGGGTAAAGCTATAAAAATATATATTTTCTGACGCCTACCGCCAGCGCGCGCCGTCACCCCCGCATTCTCTGTGAGGTGGGTGGTGGGCGTGAAGAAGTTGGGGCGTGGCGTCAATAAGAAAGAAACAGGGTAACCCCCGAAAGCCGTGTGACCAGTGTGACGCTGAGCGACGACGGTCTCTTAGGGGGAATCTAACAGTACGGTCGTACCGTTATGGGTATTTTTGCAAGGCTTGTATTGCGGAAATGTTATACCCCATAACGGGGTGTAAGAGCGGGAATATGCAGGTACACGAGTAGTCCGAGGGGGGCTAAAGCACATACAGTGTCTATGACACTGGAGGTGCCATGACTGTTAAATATGACGACCGTGAGGCAATCGCTCACGGAAAACTGAGAACTTCGAGCCTGCGCGAGAAGCCAGGCTTCCCTTCGTGGGCGATGAAGCTGACGATGGCCATCACGGGCATCATCTTCGCGCTGTTCGTCCTGGTTCACATGGTTGGAAACCTGAAGGTTTACATGGGGGCCGAATCCTTCAACACCTACGCCGACTTCCTGCGTGAATTCGGCTACCCGCTGCTGCCGCACGAGTCCTTCCTGTGGGTTGCACGTATCGTGCTGCTGGTGTGCCTGATCCTGCACGTATGGTGCGCATTCGCACTGACCAGCCGTGCTCACCAGTCCCGTGGCCGCTACCGCCGCAAGGGCATGGTTAGCAGCTGGAACACCTTTACCGCCCGCAGCATGATCGTTACCGGCATCGTGCTGCTGCTGTTCATCATCTTCCACATCCTGGACCTGACGATGGGCGTAAAGCCGGTCGCTTCCGAGGACTTCCAGGGCCCGACCGACGGCGCACACGCTGCCTACCAGAACCTGATTGCATCCTTCGACCGCCCGGCTGTAGCCATCTTCTACATCCTGGCGATGCTGATCCTGTTCATGCACCTGTCCCACGGCATCTGGACTGCCACCTCGGACCTGGGCATCACCGGCCACCGCACCCGCAAGGTCATGCTGTGGATCGCTTACCTGCTGCCCGCGATCGTGATGATCGGCAACATCTCCATCCCGCTGGCTGTGATGTTTGGGCTGGTTGATCAGGTCCCGTTCGTCCCGGCTGGGCAATAACGGCGAGTCTGGTTACAAGGAGAAGAGAGTTAAATGAGCGAAGTAACTAACCACCCGCACAATCAGACCGCGGACTTCGACTACGACAAGGCCGTCGCTGCTTTTACTGCGCCGGAATCCGTCGTCGAGGGCGTGACCGTCGGAAAGGTTCTGAAGGACAACGCACCCCACGTAGTCGGCCAGGACAAGCAGTGGCAGTACGCCAAGGAGCACTTCGGAATGGTGTCTCCGCTGAACCGCAACAAGTTCCGCATCCTCATCGTCGGCACCGGCCTGGCCGGTGGCGCTGCAGCCGCCGCACTTGGCGAGCTGGGATACGACGTCAAGGTGTTCACGTACCACGACTCCCCGCGCCGCGCGCACTCCATTGCTGCGCAGGGTGGTGTGAACTCCTCCCGCGGTAAGAAGCTGGATAACGACTCCACCTACCTGCACGCCAAGGACACGGTCAAGGGTGGCGACTACCGCTGCCGCGAGAACGACTGCTGGCGCCTGGCTATGGAGTCCCCGAAGGTCATCGACCACATGAACGCTGTCGGCGCACCGTTCTCCCGCGAGTACGGTGGCACCCTGGCAACCCGTTCCTTCGGTGGCGTTCAGGTCTCCCGTACCTACTACACCCGTGGTCAAACGGGCCAGCAGCTGCAGCTGGCCACCACCTCTGCGCTGTACCGCCAGATCGGTGCCGGCCACGTGGAGATCTTCACCCACAACGACCTAGTTGACCTGATCGTCAACGACGGTCGCTGTGAGGGCGTGATCATGCGCAACCTGCTGACCGGCGAGCTAAAGGCTCACACCGGCCACGCAACCGTGCTGGCCACCGGCGGTTACGGCAACGTGTACCACATGTCCACGCTGGCCAAGAACTCCAACGCCTCGGCCATCATGCGTGCCTACGAGCTGGGTGCATACATGGCGTCCCCGTCCTTCGTGCAGTTCCACCCGACGGGCCTGCCGGTGAACTCCACCTGGCAGTCCAAGACGATCCTGATGTCCGAGTCGCTGCGTAACGACGGCCGCATCTGGACCCCGAAGAAGAAGGGCGACGACCGCAAGCCGAACGACATCCCGGAGGACGAGCGCGACTACTTCCTGGAGCGCCGCTACCCGGCCTTCGGCAACCTGGTTCCGCGTGATATCGCTTCCCGTGCCAACGCTCAGCAGATTAACGCTGGCTACGGCGTGGGCCCGATGAAGAACTCCGTGTACCTGGATCTGGGCGACGCTATCCAGCGCCTGGGCAAGGACACGATCCGCGAGCGCTACTCCAACCTGATCCAGATGTACGAAGAGGCCATCGGCGAGTCCGCCTACGAGACCCCGATGCGCATCGCCCCGACCTGCCACTACACCATGGGTGGCCTGTGGACCGACTTCAACGAGATGACGTCCATTGACGGTCTGTTCTGCTCCGGTGAGTCCTCCTGGATGTACCACGGCGCGAACCGCCTGGGTGCTAACTCCCTGCTGTCCTCCTCCGTGGAGGGCTGGTTCACCCTGCCGTTCACCATCCCGAACTACCTGGCACCGCACCTGGGCGAGGAGATCCCGGCCGCCGATTCCCCGGCAGCTCAGGAAGCCCTGCAGCGCGCCAAGGACCGCATCGAACGTCTGACCACCATCAAGGGCGACAACCCGCACGGCCCGGAGTACTACCACCGCCAGCTGGGCGAGATCCTGTACTTCTCCTGTGGCGTGTCCCGCAACGTGAAGGATATGAAGGACGGCATCGAGAAGATCCGCGCCCTGCGCAAGGACTTCTGGGCCAACGTCCACATCCCGGGCGGTACCGAGGAAATGAACCAGACCCTGGAGTACGCAACCCGCGTTGCCGACTACCTGGATCTGGGCGAGCTGATGTGCGTGGACGCACTGGACCGCGACGAGTCCTGTGGTGCCCACTACCGCGATGACCACCTGTCCGAAGACGGCGAGGCAGAGCGTGACGATGACAACTGGTGCTTCGTCTCCGCCTGGGAGCCGAATGGCGAGAACAAGTTCATCCGCCACTCTGAGCCCCTGTACTTCGACCGTATCCCGCTGATGACAAGGAATTACAAGTAATGAAACTGCATCTTGAAATCTGGCGTCAGGCGGGCCCGAATGCCGAAGGCCACTTCGAGTCTGTTGACGTTGACGACGCTGCAGAGCAGATGTCCATCTTGGAGCTGCTCGACCACGTAAACAACAAGTTCGTTGAAGAGGGCAAGGAGCCCTTTGCCTTCGCCTCGGACTGCCGCGAGGGTATTTGCGGTACCTGTGGCCTGATGGTTAACGACCGTCCCCACGGCCCGGATCAGAACAAGCCGGCCTGCCAGCAGCGCTTGGTCTCCTTCAACGATGGCGACACCATCAAGCTGGAGCCGCTGCGTTCCGCTGCTTACCCGGTTATCAAGGACATGGTCGTCGACCGTTCCGCACTGGACCGCGTGATGGAAAAGGGTGGCTTCGTGTCCGTCATGGCCGGCACCGCCCCGGATGCCGACTCCCTGCTGGTGAACCACTCCGACGCGGAGAAGGCCCTGGATCACGCAGCCTGCATCGGCTGTGGCGCCTGTGTCGCGGCTTGCCCGAACGGTGCAGCTCACCTGTTCACCGGCGCAAAGCTGGTGCACCTGACGCTGTCCCCGCTGGGGCGTGAGGAGCGCGGCAAGCGCGCCCGCAAGATGGTTGATGAGGTCGAGGGTACTTTCGGTCCTTGCTCGCTGTACGGCGAGTGTGCTGACGTTTGCCCGGCGGGTATCCCGCTGACGGCTGTGGCAGCTATCACAAAGGAACGCACCCGTGCCGCTTTCCGCGGCAAGGATGACTAAGATCAACTCCAAGACAAGTATCAGAAAGTAGGAGAGAACCATGGCACTCAGTGAGAACCTGCACATGGAGCGTTACTACGTTGATGGCTACCAGCCGTCCAGCTTTGATGCGCCGCACTCTTCGCTGCAGCGCTCCCTCACTTGGATCGGCATGGGCTTTTGGCTGCTGCTGATGCCGGGTCTGGGTACCATCGTGTTCGGTCTGGCTACCAACATGTCCGGCACTCAGGAAAACGGCATGACGTACCTGATTATCGGCGTTGTAATGTCCGTTGTTGCTGTGATTGCTGGCTCTGCGTGCATCCACGCAGGTCGCAAGAACTACCGCGACTACAAGAGTCGTTCCGGCCGCATCATCTAGCTAGCGGTTAGCTAGGGCTTGGGCTTGAACCAAAGCTGAAGCCAGAGCTAACGGCAGCGCTTGAGCTAAAGCTGAAGCCGCAGCTAAAGCACCTCCAATTGCGCAGACCGCGCCACCACTTCCGGTGGCGCGGTTTTGCTTTGCCCGCACGGTATTGCGTCGGGGAGTGTTTCCGAAGGGTGGGATAGGAGCTAAATGTCGGAAAAGTTGCAATTCTTTTTGCTCGACTGTTTACGGCTGGGGCAGAAAACCGTCTGACCAGCGCTTTTGTATTAGTGAAAAGCGTCACTAATAACGATTTGCAACTTTTCCGACATTTAGGTTCTTGAATAGGTTGTTGGACTTAGCGGAACACTTGCTCAGCCCTCCCTGGAGCCCCAATGCACCCTCACAGGAGCCCCACCGAACCCACATCGCAGCCCCCAGCGAACCCCTCTTAATGCCCCTAGCGGTGCCATAATTGAATAATGACTGCTACTGACACACCGCTGTCCCAGGCCCCGGCACCGCTGTCCCAGGTCCCGGGGCCCGACCCGGCCACCGAGGCCACCCGCCGGGCGGAACTGCGCAAACACAAGGCCATAGCCACCGGCCTGCTGGTCATCGCGACTCTCATCTACGTGGCCATGCGCTGGCTCGAGTACCAGGGCAACCCCGGCGCCTGGATCGGCTACGTCCGCGCGGCCAGCGAAGCGGGCATGGTCGGCGCCCTCGCCGACTGGTTCGCCGTCACTGCCCTGTTTCGCCACCCGTTGCACATCCCCATCCCGCACACGGCCATCATCAAGCGGAAGAAGGATCAGGTCGGCCACGCGCTCAGCGAGTTCGTGGGGGAGAACTTCCTCAATGCCGCCCTCATCAGCGATAAGCTCCGCAAGGCGCGAATCCCGGAGCGCGCCAGCGATTGGGTCGTCAACGACGGTGGCGCCAACCGAGTCTCGCAAGAGGTCGGCAAGATCATCGACCTCACAGTCAATGGCATCAACCCTCAGGAAGCAGAGCAAGTCCTCCGCGCCCTGGTCATCGACAAGCTCAGCGAACCCACCTGGGGCCCGCCGCTGGGCCGCGGCCTGGAGCAACTTATCGAGGAAGGCCGCACTGAACCCGCAGTCGACGCAATCGTCATCTGGATGGACGACAAGGCCCGTACTTCCGAAGACTTCGTTGTTCGCCTCATCGACGAGCGCACCCCGGCCTGGGCGCCCCGCTTCGTCCGTGAACTCGTGGGCTCCCGCGTGTACCGCGAGCTGGTGGAATTCACCGGCGATGTTCGCCGCGACCCCAACCACGATGCCCGCCGCCAGCTGCGCTCGTTCATCTACCAGCTTTCGCAGGACCTCCAGCACGATGAAAAGATGATCGCCCGGGTGGAGGGCTTCAAGAATGACGTGATGACCTCCGGGCCTGTCACCGCGATGCCCGGCCGCTTGTGGGAGTCCACCCGCGCAACACTCACCTCCTGGTCCCGTGACCCAGATTCCCTGCTGCGCCGACAGATTGCGCAATGGGTGGAGGCGTATGGGCGTCGTATCCAAGAAGAGCCAGAGCTGCGCGAAGAGCTTGAACGGCGCATCGTCGGGGCGGCCAGCTACCTTGCCGATAACTATGCGGGCGAGGTCACCGGCATCATCGGCGAGACAGTCGAGCGGTGGGACGCGCAGGAGGCTTCCGACAAGATCGAGCTGATGGTGGGCAAGGACCTGCAGTTCATCCGCGTGAATGGCACGATTGTGGGCGCGTTGGCTGGCCTGGCGATTTACTCCCTGACTGAGCTGATCTTTGCGTTAGGCTGAGTGGCATGTACATGGTCTTTACGACGTTGGCTAACGTATATATGGGTATCAATTTGGCGCTGGCGGTCGCTATTTTCGTGCTGGCGGCCGTCGGCCTGGCACAGCTGGCTAGTACGCGCGACGACGCTTTTATGGTGATCGATCGTGAAAAGCAGAATTGGTTGATGCTGATGGGCGGTGCGGTGGCGCTGTCCATCCTGAGTTTCTTCATCGCCATCGAGCTGCTGTGGATCATCGCGGCGGTCATCGTCGGTATTTACTGGCAGGACGTGCGCCCCGCGATCCGCGACGTGCTGGATAACTCGGGTGGTTCCTGGTGACTTCCTTCGACCGTTCTAAGGTCTCCCGCGAGGCCGTTGCCGCCATCCTGGATGCCACACTGCTGAAGCCCGAAGCGTCGCGCGATGACGTGGCGGCTCTGGTTCGCGAGGCCACCCAGTTGGGGTGCGGCGCGGTGTGCGTGTCGCCCTCGATGCTGCCTTTGGGTTCGGTGCCGCCTTCGGGTTCTTTGGGTACTGACGCCACGCTGCGCATCGCCACCGTCGCCGGGTTCCCTAGCGGCAAGCACGCCTCCTTGGTGAAGGCCACCGAGGCGCGTTATGCCGCGCAGTTGGGCGCCGAAGAGATCGATGTGGTGATCGACGTGGCGGCGGCCCTGGCGAAGGATCAGAATGCGCTTCTGGCGGAGCTGATCACCGTGCGGGAGGCCGTGCCGCACCCGCTGGTGCTGAAGGTGATCGTGGAGTCCGCACTGCTGGACGAGGAGCAGCTGCGCACTGCCGTGCGCGCATGTGTGCAGGCGGGGGCCGACTACGTAAAAACCTCCACGGGCTTCCACCCGGCGGGTGGGGCGAGCGTGGAGGCTGTGAGCATCATGGCCGACGAGCTGCGCAAGCTGGGGAAGCTGGCGCCGTTCGGCATGGGGGAGGATGAGCGCATTGCCGCGGGCCTGGTGGGGATCAAGGCCTCGGGTGGCATCCGCGATTGGGAGGCGGCCCTGGCGATGATTGAGGCGGGAGCTACCCGCCTGGGGGTTTCCGCGGCAGCGAAGGTGCTGGGCGCCTAGAGCCGGTTTGCGGCCTGCGCCCTGCGGCCCGCGTCGAGCCGCCGTACTGGCGGGCTAGGTGGCCGGAGCCGGGGGGGGAGCGGCTAGGCGGCCATGTTGGAGGAACCGACCGGGCCGTCCTCCTTCCAGGGGCGGGTGAGGTCCGCGTCTTCGGTATTGCCCGCCCCACTACCGCCGGAACCACCGGATCCGCTGCCACCGTCAGAGCCACTGCCGGAGCCGCCGGTGGCGGAGCCCGTGTCCAGCTCGGCGAAGTTAACGTCCGTGCCGTGCATGTTTACTTCCAGCCCCTCGTCGGTGACGTTGATGGATTCGAAGTCCATGCCGCCCTGAACATCAGCGGGGATGGAATCCTCCAACTGCGACTCCATCTCCTGGGTGAAGGACTCCGGAAGATCCATACCCAGCAGGGAGACGTTCTCCATCTCCATCTTCATTTGCCCGTCCTGGATAACTGGCTTGACCTCGAAGGTCGCCAGACCGCCAGTGAGGTCGAAGCTTAGGGTCTGCTTGTCCGGGTTGGGGCGGACGTCAGTAATCTGCAGTAACCCAGCCAGCGGGTTGTCCTCATCCCCACCGCCGTCGCTGGCGCTTTCGGAGGCCTGAGCCAGCAGCATCTCCTTGGTAATGACCGTCCGTAGTCGCAGGTCGCCCACCACTGAGTCATCAGGATTGTCGGTATCCATCTTCATGTCACGAAGCTCCAGGTGAACTGCGGGCTCGCCGGAGATTTTGGGCTTGGACTTATCCTGCCCCTCGTAGGTGATGTCCAACGTGGAGGGAATATCGACGGTCATTTGGGGGATCTTGCCTTGCACAATTCCCAGCAGCACTGGGGAAGCGCCCAGGGAAATATCCGGATCCACGGGTTCGGACACGCCGGATTCCTGCTGTTGCTCCCTAAACGCGCTCTGAATCTGGTCCTTCATGAACCAGCGGAGGCCGAACTCGGCGAGGAGCAGCAGCAAAACAATGACAAGCAAGAATCCGATAAGGACCTTCAGCCAAAGCTTGCTCTTCTTTGGCTGCTGCTGGTACATGTTCTGCGGTGGTTGGCCGTACGCGCCTGCCTGGCCATAGGCGCTCTGTTGCCCCGGCTGGCCGAACTGCAGCTGCTGGTTCGGCTGGCCGTATCCACCCGGCTGCCCCTGCGGGGCACCGTAGCCAGAGCCGTACTGGTTGGGGTTGCTGTTGCCGCTGGTGTTCCAGACAGCCGTCTGATCCTCGTTGCCGCCGGCATTCGAGGACGGGTTCTGTGATGGGTTTTGTGGGTTAGTCACCCGTATCAGTGTTCCTTATCGTCGGAGCTGTGCCAACCCGTATCTTAGCCCCAGCCCACTTTAGAGCCCATAGTTGAGCCAAGACTTGGCAGCGAACAGATAGCTAATACACAGGCTCGCACACCAATGACCATGGCAAGGTGATTGAATTATCCGCCAAGCGGCGGCGCGGGTTGAGCCGCGCCGCGGGAGAGTGGGCGTCACCAAGAGAACCCAAGAATTCCTGCTTCGCCGAGCGCCACCGTACCCGTGGCCCAAAGACGGCCAGGGGTGCGGCGCGTTCCCAGCAGCGGTCGAGCTCCGCGAGGACGTCGTAGATGAGGTGGCCGGGGGTGTTGCGGTGAATCAGGATCTTCGGCAGCCGTTCGGCCAGGTCGGAGGGTTTTTCGATGTCCTGCGGGTCCCACGCGAGCGTCAGTGACTGCGGGCCGGCCTCATCCAGGAGTACCCAGCAGGAGCGGCGGCCGACCTCGTCGCAGGTGCCTTCGATGATCACGCCACCGGGGCGCAGGTTCGCACGCATCGTGTCCCACGCGGCCTGCACCTGATCCACGTCGTATTGGCGCAGCACGTTAAAAGCACGCACAACGTCCGCCTGCAGCCCCGCCAACTCGAAGCCGCCGAGGGCGAAGTGCACACCCTCGCGGTCGGGGAGCACGCGGGAAGGCTCGATCTCCAGGCCGGTGACCTCCACCGTGGGAGCAATAGTTCGCAGCCACCGGGCCCATTCGCAGGTGGTGGTGTGGGAGGCCCCGTAGCCGACGTCGACGGCCACGGGGTTGCGGTGTTCGTGCAGCACGGCTCCTCGTAGCTGCGCTTGCACCCGCGGCTGCGCCACCAGCCAGCGGTCGGACTTGCGCAGACGGTTGTAGCCAGTCGTTCCGCGGGTAGGGACGCCAACAGGCCCGTCCGTATTCCACGAACGGGCCTTGAGATTGTGGGCGTGGTCAGCCACGCGGGTTAACCGAGCCTTTCAGGTGAGTGAGTTTGTTTTCGTTAAAGGTCCAGGCGGAGCCTATGCCGGGCTTTAGGCGTTGTCGCTGATCCACTTCTGGATCAGGGCGGCCTCGCGGGTCAGGAACTCCTCCACCCACTCGGCAACCTTCGGCTCCAGGACGGCGCCCATCATCGGGATCTTCACGTCCACGGCGCAGTCGGCCTTCAGCTCGGTGGAGTCACCGGAGCCGGTCAGGGTGACATCCGCGGAGAAGGAAACCGGTGCGCCCTTGACCTCTGCGTTGACCTTACCGGTGGTGGTGCCGTCAGCCAGCGGGCCGAACTCGACGACACGCTTGAGCTTCAGGTCCTGGGAAACCATGCCACGCACGGCCTCCGGCAGAGCGGACTTCGGCAGCAGCTCGAATAGGACGGCCTCGATGGGCTCGGGGGTGAAAGAGTTTACCTCGCCAGGCTCGTCGCCGATGTTCTCGACCTCGTAGGCCCAGTAATTTGCGGAGGAGAGTGCCTCGTAGACCTTTTCAATGGGGAAGTTAATCGTTGCAGTGTTCTCGCTGTGAGTAGTCATGCCAACAGACTACCTTTAGTGATGTGACTGATTCGACTAATAACGCACATTTCACGTCCGAGGAACGCGCACACCACCTTCTGGAGCGCCTCAGCGGCACTGGCGCCGACCCAGTTTCTATCCCCGACACCCGTGTGACCAGCCGTTCCTTCGCCGAAATGACCACCCTGCGCATCGGCGCCGCACCCGCCGGGGTTGTCGAATGCTCTTCGGCGGAGGCTGTTGCCCAGGTCGTTTCTTTTTTGGACGCCCACACGCAGCCACTGCTTGTCGTCGGCGGCGGATCGAACCTCGTGGTGGGCGAAGGGGATGCAGTATCCCAGTTGGTTGTGGTGCTGTTGAGCGCGGGTGACGGTGACGTAGGCGATAGCGAAGACGCTGACGGTGACGCGACGGGCGAGACAGGAGTGACGATCGACCGCGAGACTGGTGTGGTGCGAGCCTTTGCGGGAGTTGAATGGGATCAGCTGGTGGCCGCGACTGTCGAGGCTGGGCTCGGCGGGTTGGAGTGCCTGAGCGGGATCCCCGGCTCCGTGGGTGCCACGCCTGTGCAGAACGTCGGCGCATATGGCGCGGAGGTTGCGCAGGTGCTGCGGCGCGTGCAGTTGTATGACCGTACGAGCGGGGAGCTCGAGTGGGTGGAACCTTCCGCCCTGGACCTGGGGTATCGCTACTCGAATCTGAAGTTCACCTCGCGGGCCGTGGTGACGTCCGTGGAGTTCCAGCTGACCACCGATGGCCTGAGTGTGCCGCTGCGCTTCGGCGAGCTGGCGCGGCGCTTGGGCGTGGATGCGGATGAGGCTGCCGCCGGGGAGATCCGTCGGCCCGCTGCCGATGTGCGCCAGGCCGTGCTGGAACTGCGCGCGGGCAAGGGCATGGTTTTGGATTCGGCTGACCACGATACGTGGTCGGCTGGGTCCTTCTTCACGAACCCGATTGTCACCGGCGAGGAGGCGCGCGACGCGGTAGTGGCCGCTGTGCGGGAGAAGTGCGGCGACGATGGGGTGGAGTCGATGCCCCTGTACCCGGTGAAGGCCAATGGTGGCGCCGCTGCGGGCGCGGCTGCTGGCACGGATGCCGGTACGGGCGTGGGCGAGCCACAGTTCAAGTTCTCTGCAGCGTGGCTGATCGAGCGCGCCGGGTTTGCAAAGGGCTGGCACGTACCGGGGAACGACCGCGCCTCCCTGTCCACCAAGCACACCCTGGCCCTCACCAATCGCGGTTCCGCGACCAGTGCGGATGTGGTGGAACTGGCACGCGCCGTGCGGGCCGGCGTGCAGGAAGCGTTCGGAGTAGTGCTGGAGCCGGAGCCGATCTGGGTCGGCGTGAGCATCGACTAGCTCGAGGTAGTTGAGACCAGCCGACCGGCTGAGGCTAGGCGACCGGCTCGAAATCCACTTTGTCGCGGACGCCGCAGTCCGGGCAGAACCAGTCATCCGGCACCTCGGACCACGGGGTGCCGGGGTTGAAGCCCTCGGCGGGATCGCCTACGGCCTCATCGAATCGATAGTCACAGACAGGGCATTGGAAAACGGACATGGGGGACTCCTTCGCTTGGACTGAAGTGGTTGGGGTTGGGGCTAGGGGCGTCACTTAGAAGCAGCCTTGGCCGCGCGGTTCTTGTCGGTGAACTTGCGCTGCTTCGGACGGGGGATCTCATACGTCGAGGGCTGGCCGGGGCCGCGCCACAAGCCGGCGATCCCGGGGATCAGGAAGAAAAGGCTGATCAACAGAGGCCATGGAACGACGTTGCTCAAAGCGGGAACGCCGAACAAGCCCAAGACCGCGAGCAGTAGGAAGAAAGCACCGACCGCCGTGCCAGCGCCACTGAGCAGGTAGTGAGTGGTTGGGTTGGGTGGGTTGATGGTGCTTCCGGTTGGGGCGGTCGTGCTCATCGCTGCCACCTCGCAGCCAGCTTCTCTTCCTTGCCAGGCAGGACGTTCGCCTTGGAGACGTCGTAGTTGTAGTGCTTCATCAGGCGGCTATCCATGACCTTGAACCACAGCGGCGGAATCGAAGCCATGGCGATCATCGTCGCGTAGCCGGCTGGCAGCTCCGGAGCTTTCACGTCCGAGCGCAGCGACTGGTAGCGGCGCGTCGGATTCGCGTGGTGATCCGAGTGGCGCTGAAGCTGGTAGAGGAAAATATTGGTGGTCAGATTGTCGGAGTTCCAGGAGTGCTCCGGGGTGCAGCGCTCGTAGCGGCCATCCGGCTGCATCTGCCGCAACAGGCCGTAGTGCTCTAGGTAGTTCACGAACTCCAGCAAGGCGATGCCCAGCACGGCCTGGATTAGCATCCACGGCAGAATGTAGATGCCGAAGGCGATGAACAGCCCGCCCCAGACCAGCACGGTGACCAGCCAAGCGTTCAGCACCTCATTGCTGAGGTGGAATTGGGACTTGCCCTTGCGCGCCAGACGCTTCTTCTCGATGTTCCAGGCGCGTGGGATCTGGTGAGGGATGGATCGGACCAGGTAGGTGTAGACGTTCTCGCCCATGCGGGAGCTCACCGGATCCTCCGGGGTGGCGACCTTAACGTGGTGACCCTTGTTGTGCTCGATGTAGAAGTGCCCGTAGGCGGGGACAGCCAGGGTGATCTTGCCCATCCAACGCTCGAAGCTGCCCTTCTTGTGGCCTAGTTCGTGGGCAGCGACGATACCGATGCCGGAGCTCATGCCCATAGACCAGGCAAGGCCCAGGCGGTCGATCATCAACAGGTCCGAGCTGGTCCATAGGTAGCAGCAGGCAATGAGGCTGGCCAGCATGATGGGGAAGTAGAGGTACGTCACCACTCGGTAGTACTTGGTTTCTTCCAGCCAGGGGACGAACTCTTCCGGCACGTTCTCGCCATCGCGGCCGAGGATCACGTCCGCCAGTGGGATCAGGATAAACACGGCAATGGGGCCGGCCCACCAGGTGACATGGATCAGCAGGTCGGGGCCGTTGATGGCTTTGAGCCAGGAGGCAACGCCCCACACGATCAGTGGAATGGCCGCCGGAACGAGGCTGAAAGTCCAGGCGTACTTCTTGGAGTCTTTCCAACCGGGTGGGCGCTTGGCTGGAGCCGTACCGGGAGAGGTGCTAGCGCCGTTGGCTGTGTGCGCTGGGTTTTGCGTGGTTGTCATCGTCGACTCACCTGCATTCCTGTGCATATCGATGGTGTGGGGTTGGTATTCAGTTGGTATCTAGTTGGCGTGCGAGTCGTGCACGTATGGCCCACGAATGGTGCGTGGATGGGCCCGGATGGCGCCCGGATGGCGGAGCGCTCTGCCTCGCACATGTGACACAGAATACCATATGGTTTTCACAACAATATGAAATTAGGGCTTTGGAGGTAGTTGGAGGAGGGGTTCCGGGAGGGGTGGAATGTGGAAATGTCGTTAGAACGGGAATCTGTAAATGGAAACGCAAGGTTCCAAAACAGCGCAACGCTCTAACCTGCGACTTTATGCAGGTGAAAATAGTTTCCTTTAACGCATTCCCGTTCTAGCGACATTCGGCGCTTAGGGAGCCAAGAAAGCAGAAACCCGAGCCCGGCGTATTCGCCGAACTCGGGAAGAGCTAGAAGAGGGGAAGCGTCCGCCTACAGCATCGTCATGATCAGGTCCTTAACCTCACGGCGGCGGATCTTGCCGATCAGATCAGCCGGCATCTCGTCGACGACGAAGAAGCGGCGGGGAACCTTGTAGCGGGTCAGACCTTCGCGAGCCCACTCCCGGATGGCTTCCTTGTCGAAGTCAGCCTCGCTCACGCCGTCCGCCAGAACAACTGCGGCGACAACCTCTTCAGAGCCGTCGTCCTGCGGCAGGCCGACCACGCCGGCCTTCTGGATCTGCTCGTGCTCCTCCAGGAACTCCTCGACCTCGGCGGGGTAAACGTTAAACCCGCCGGTGATGATCATTTCCTTAATGCGGGAGACGATCTTGATGAAGCCGTCCGGCTCCATCACAGCCATGTCACCAGTGCAGAACCAGTCTTCGTAGAACGGCTGATCCTCGTCCGGGATGTTGATGTAGCCGTGGAACACCTGGCGGCCGCGGGCCAGCAGCTCGCCCGGTTCGCCGTCCGGCATGGTCTTGCTGAAGTCGTCCGGGTCGGCCACGCGAAGTTCGGTATCCGGGAACGGGATGCCGATGTAGCCCGCGCGGCGCTCCGGGGTGACGGGGTTGGCCGTGAGGATCGGGCCGGACTCGGTTAGGCCGTAGCCCTCCACGATCTTGCCGCCGGTCTTCTTCTCCCACTCCAGGGTGGTGTGTACCGGCAGCGGTGCTGCGCCGGATAGGGCGTTGGCAATTCCGCGCAGGTCAAGGTTGTGCTCATCCGCGGCAGCCAGAATCTTGTCGTACAGGGTCGGCACGCCCGGCATGTAGGTGGGGGTCTCGCGCTTCAGCTGATCCACAATCAGCGGAATCTCCGGCTTCGGCAGTAGCAGCAGCTTGCCGCCGGTGGATACGGCTAGTGCGGCGGTCAGTGTCAGGCCGTAGATGTGGAACAAGGGGAGGGCAGCGAGGAACTTCTCCTGGCCACGCTCGCCGATGCCACTGATCCAGGACTGGCCCTGGGCAACGTTGGACATGACGTTGCCGTGCGTTAGCTGCGCGCCCTTCGGCTTGCCGGTGGTGCCGGAGGTGAACAGGATGAACGCAGGGGAGTCCTGGTTCGTCTCCGGGCAGTTTTCGATGTCGGATCCATCGCCGCCGAACTTGGCGCTCTGCAGCTGGGAGAACGGGATGGTGCCCGGCGCCTCGCCGTGTAGCTGGTCGCGCTTCTCCTTGATGGACTTGATCGGCAGCTTCAGAGCCAGGCGCTTCACCAGCGGCATCGCGTCGATCATGTTCACGCTCACGATCTTCTCCAGCGGCGTGGTGCGCGAAAGCTCCTGGAACATGGGGGCGATCTTGTCCCAGACCACCGCCACCTTCGCGCCGTGGTCCTTGCAGGGGCCTTGCAGCTCGCGGGCGGTGTACAGCGGGTTGTGCTCGGCTACCACGCCGCCCAGCTTGTGGACTGCGAAAATCGTGATCAGGTGCTGCGGGCAGTTCGGTAGGGTTACGGCCACGCGGTCGCCCGGGCGCACGCCCAGCTCGCGCAAGCCGGCGGCCACGCTCTTGACCTGCTTGAGGAAATCTCCGTAGGTCATCGTCTGACCAAAGAAGTCCAGGATGTCGGCGCTCGAGTGTTCGGCGACAGTACGGTCGAGAAGCTTAGCCATGGTGTCGTCTTGGTACTCCAGGCTGTGCGGGGTCCACTCCGCGTAGTACTTCAGGTAAGGCTTGTCCTTCCAGGCCGTTCCCTCTGGGCGCTCGGTGTCAGTCATGTAGATCCCTTAGGTCTTTAGAAACAGTCTTCAAAACGTGATGCACGTTACTTTGGCACCCTATCTAATTTTTTCGTTTTCTTTGGTGGAATTAAGCAAATTTCTGTGGACGCCACCTACCCCCAGCCCCGCTCTAATCTGGCTAAGCTTGGGCGGTATGCGCGTCGCTATGATCTCCATGCACACTTCTCCCCTCGAGCAACCCGGCACGGGGGATGCCGGCGGGATGAACGTGTACGTGAAAAACATTGCTGAGCAGCTGGAACGTAGGGGCGTCACCGTCGATGTATTTACTCGAGCGACCCGGCCTCTGCAGGGCGAGGTAGTCAACGTTCGCCCGGGGTTAAGGGTGATCAACTGCGTGGCTGGGCCGTACGAGGGGCTGTCGAAGGAGGAGCTGCCCACGCAGCTGGCGGCGTTTACGGGATCGATCCTGGCTTTTTGCCGCGAGGAGGGGGTGAGCTACGACCTGATTCACTCGCACTATTGGCTCTCCGGGCAGGTTGGGTGGCTGTTGCGCGACCTCTGGCAGGTTCCCTGGGTGCACACGGCGCACACTCTGGCGGCGGTGAAGAACACCTCCCTGGCCGACGGCGATTCGCGCGAGCCGGAATCGCGCCGCATCTGCGAGCAGCAGATCGTGGACAATGCGGATCTGCTGATCGTAAACACGGACCAGGAGGTGCAGGATCTTATTGAGGGTTATGACGCCACCACGTGCGCGATCAGAGTCGTCCCACCGGGCGCAGACGTGGATCGCTTCACGCCTGGATCGGATCGTGCGACCGAGCGTTCCCGCCGTGAACTGGGCATTCCCTTCCGCACGAAGGTCATTGGATTTGTCGGTCGACTGCAGCGGTTGAAGGGCCCGCAGGTGCTGTTGCGTGCAGTGGCTGAGCTAGTGAACCGGCACCCCCAGCAGCAGTTAGCTGTGGTGATCTGCGGTGGTTCCTCTGGGGCCGGAGGCAACGAGCTGGAGCGGCTGCAATTGCTGGCCGAGGAGCTGGAGATTAGCCGCTGCGTGCGCTTCCTGGCCCCGCGCCCACCCGAGGAACTGGTGGGCGTGTACCGGGCGGCAGACATTGTGGCCGTGCCCAGCTACAACGAGTCCTTCGGGCTGGTGGCGCTGGAGGCGCAGGCGTGCGGCACGCCCGTCGTGGCTACGCGCACGGGTGGCCTGCCGATCGCGGTGGAGGATGAGAAGTCTGGCCTGCTGGTGGACGGCCACGATGCGGGCGACTGGGCCGATGCGCTGGGCAAGCTGGTGTTGGACGACGATCTGCGCATCGCAATGGGGGAGTATGCCCCCAGCCATGCCGCAAAGTTCTCCTGGCAGGCATCTGCGGAAGCTCTGTACAAGCTGTACGAAGAGTTGCCGCCCGCCGGCCACCGTGGGGAGCGTCAGCCCGCCGGGTAGAACCGGGGAAAATCCAAGGTGACTGCGCCGGGGCAGGCGGAAATGTAGTTTGGGGCTTATGGATCGCACACGGATTTGTGAGCTTCTGGACGAAGCGGAAGTCGAATACACCCTCCCCGAGGGGCCAGCCGGGAAGGACGGCAACGTAGTAGTCGTGCTGCCGGGCGAGAAGCGCCTGAAGACAAACTGCATTTTCATCCCGCAGGACGGCATGTTCCGCGTGGAGGCCTTTGTCTGCCGCGCGGTGGAGGAGGGCCAGGAAGAGGTCTACAAGCTGCTGCTGCACGCCAACCGCCGTAGCTTTGGAGTGCACTACACGCTGGACCGGAACAACGACATCTACCTGGTGGGCCAGTTCTCGGACAACACCAGCAGCGAGGACATTCAACGGATCCTGGGGCAGGTCTTGGAGCGGGCGGATGCGGACTTCAACCGCATCCTGGAGCGCGGCTTTGCCTCCTCCATCCGCCACGAGTGGGCATGGCGCCTGTCTCGTGGCGAGCCGACTATGAACCTCGCGGCCTTCGCACACCTCAAGCCCTCCGAGCAGGAGGTCCAGTTGCTGGCGCCGCCACCGGGATCCAAGTTGGCGTCCGAAGCAAAGAGCCCGAGCACCCCCGACCTAGACGGCAACAGCGACGGCACGGAGCGCGGTGGTGCTGACGACAGTGAGCAAGGCGAAGCGGCAGAATAGGCAGCGCCACCGAATCCTGGGGCACGCGGGCGCACATCATGGCAGAATTGGGAGTATGAGCGAGCAAAACAACACCCACGGAAATCTGATCCTGCTGCGTCACGGCCAGAGTGAATGGAATGCCTCCAACCAGTTCACCGGCTGGGTAGACGTGCGCCTGACCGACAAGGGCCGCGAGGAGGCAGTTCGCGGCGGTGAGATGATCAAGGAGGCCGGTCTGGAGCCGACCATCCTGTACACCTCCCTGCTGCGCCGCGCCATCACCACCGCCAACATCGCCCTCGACGCGGCGGACCGTCACTGGATCCCCGTTGTGCGCGACTGGCGCCTGAACGAGCGGCACTACGGCGCGCTGCAGGGCCTGAACAAGGCGGAGACTAAGGACAAGTACGGCGAAGAGCAGTTCATGGCATGGCGCCGCTCCTACGACACCCCGCCGCCGGCCATCGACGCTGACAACGAGTACGCGCAGACCAACGACCCGCGCTACGCCGACCTGCCCGAGATCCCGGCCACCGAGTGCCTGCTGGACGTCGTCAAGCGCTTCATCCCGTACTACGAGGAAGAGATCGAGCCGCGCGTGAAGAACGGCGAGACCGTACTGGTTGCCGCACACGGCAACTCCCTGCGTGCGCTGGTTAAGCACCTGGACCAGATCTCCGACGAGGACATTGCGGGCCTGAACATCCCGACTGGCATCCCGCTGGTCTACCGCATCGACGCGGACGGCAAGGTTCTGAACCCGGGTGGCGACTACCTGGACCCGGAGGCAGCCGCTGCGGGGGCTGCAGCAGTCGCTGCACAGGGCCAGGCTAAGTAAGAGCCGGGCTAAGTTATAGCCTTGGATTTTTGGCCTTGGGATTTCTAACCTCAGGGGTTG
Organism: Corynebacterium sp. HMSC08A12; assembly: GCF_001807485.1. GTDB lineage: Bacteria > Actinomycetota > Actinomycetes > Mycobacteriales > Mycobacteriaceae > Corynebacterium > Corynebacterium evansiae. The sequence goes on from NZ_KV789178.1 coordinate 22,135, forward strand.
CCCTTGGGCTGCTCTTTGGGCTGATCGTCGGCGTGTGCCTGGGCGCACTCGGCATGTGGGGTTACCGCAAGCGAGTGAAGGCTCAGCGCAATACCCACACCCAAAGGGAGCTCGAGGGCAATCGCGTTTCCACGGTGGCGCAGGTTCTGCACTTCGCTATCCAATCTTCGCCCGACGCGGTGGCGGTGGTGGATCGCAAGCGCAACGTTGTGCTTTCCAACCCGCGTGCCCACGAGCTGGGCCTGGTGCACGAGCGGAACCTGAACGCCGAAGCGTGGAAGATGGTGGAGCGGGTCTTCGCCGACCAGGAGCCCCGCGAGCTAAACTTCCTACCCCCACCGCGCCGCAGCAACCGACCCGTCATTGCCGTGGCCGGGCAGGTTCAGCTGCTTTCCCTCGTGGATGACCGCTTCGCGGTGGTGTACGCCACCGACGATTCCGAATCCGTGCGCATGGAATCCGCCCGCCGCGACTTCGTGGCCAACGTCTCCCACGAGCTCAAGACTCCGGTGGGGGCGATCTCGCTGTTGGTGGAGACCCTCATGTCGGTGCGCGACGACGAAGAGGCCGTGGAGTACTTCGGCTCAAAGCTGATCGTCGAAGTGCGCCGCATGAACCAGATGATCACCGAGCTGATCAGCCTGTCGAAGCTGCAGGGTGCGGAATCGCTGCCGGACCTGGAGGTCTTAAGCATCGACAAGATCGTCGAGGACGCGATTGATCGCTGCCGCCTGGCAGCCGAAGCACGCAACATCGACCTGGTGAAGGACGAACGTTCCGGGACGATGGTGAAGGGCGACAAGGGGCTCCTCGTTACGAGCGTCGCCAACCTACTGACCAACGCCATTAACTATTCGCCGGAGGGCTCGCCCGTTTCTATTTCCCGCGAAGCACAGGGCGATACCGTGACCATCCGCGTGACGGACCGGGGCATCGGCATTTCCCAGGACGACCAGAAGCGAGTGTTCGAGAGGTTCTTCCGCGTGGACAAGGCGCGCTCGCGCGACACGGGCGGCACGGGGCTGGGGTTGGCCATCGTAAAGCACGTGATGGCCAACCACGGCGGCAGCGTTTCCCTGTGGTCCCGGCTGGGGACGGGCTCGACGTTCACCTTGGAGCTCCCGCGTTTCCAGGAGGGCAAGGCCAAGGAGCTGCCGAGCGGAGAGATTCCGGTCATTCCGGACGCGCGGCGCCTGGACGATGCGAAGGGCACGGGCGCGGATCCAGAAACACCAGAAACAGAGGACAAAGAATGACCTTCGGGTTATCTTTTGGTGATCCCTTAGTGAACTGGGTGTCTTGAGGGTTGCTACTCCCTAAAGCCTGTGGGCACGTTACGATAGTTATGGATAGTTTCTGTAGCTTTAAAAATTTTTCTTTGAAAGGTTATTGAGCGGCTGTGACGAGCGTTTTGATTGTCGAAGACGAGGAGTCTTTGGCGGAACCTCTTGCGTTTTTGCTGAAAAAGGAAGGTTTCGAGGTCTTCATGGCCCCGGACGGTCCCACTGCGCTGGATACCTTCGCTGCGGAAGACATCGACATCATTCTGTTGGATCTGATGCTGCCCGGCATGTCCGGCACCGAGGTGTGCCGCCAGCTGCGCCAGACCTCCAGCGTGCCGGTGATTATGGTGACGGCTCGCGACAGTGAGATCGATAAGGTCGTAGGCCTCGAGCTCGGCGCCGACGATTACGTGACCAAGCCCTACTTCGCCCGCGAGCTGATCGCCCGCATCCGCGCTGTTCTGCGCCGCGGCGGCGAGGTCGAGGTCGAGGCTCCCGCCGACGACGGCCTGGTACTGCAGGAGGATCGCGTGATGATGGACGTGGAGCGCCACATCGTCACCGTCGACGGGCAGAAGGTTCCTATGCCGCTCAAGGAATTCGATCTGCTTGAGTACCTTATGCGTAACAGCGGCCGCGTGCTGACCCGTGGCCAGCTGATCGACCGCGTATGGGGTGCCGATTACGTCGGCGATACCAAGACCCTGGACGTGCACATCAAGCGCCTGCGCTCCAAGATCGAGCGCAACCCCTCCCGCCCGGAGATTCTGGTGACCGTCCGCGGCCTGGGCTACAAGTTCGAGGCCTAACCCCGCCTAGGGTGTGCTTAACCCCGTTTAAATCCCGCGCCGCCGTGCTTCGGCCGTCGCCGGGTGAATCGACAGCAACGGAAAGCCGCTAGGCGATACCTGCGCCAGCTTTTCCCGCTCCTCGCAGTGCGCAGCCAGCACCTCGTAGGCCTCCTCGCCGATCAGCTCGGTCAGCTCTTCACGCCCGGTGCGCCACAATGCCTCGCCACCTGCGTGGCAGTTCGGGTCTGAGGAGCAGTACCAGTCAAAGTCCTCGCCGCCGTCGCCCCATCCGCGGCGGTTGTATTCGGTGACGGTCGTCCGCAGCATCTCTACCCCGTCGGGGCGGGTTTCCCAGTCCTCAAGTCGCCGCAGCGGCACCTGCCAGCACACTTCGGGCTTCGCTGCGGTCAGCTCGACGTCGTTGCGCAACGCCCAGGCGTGCAGCGCGCAGCCGCGGCCTCCGGGGAACCCTTCGCGGTTGGCGAAGATGCACGCTCCGTTGCTGGTCACGGTCTTCAACGCGGGTTCCATCTCGCCCTCGTCGTTTTCTAGCTCGTCCCATTCGAGCCATGGTTCGATGTCGTCGCCGCTTTTTTCTTGTGGACGCCCCTTCGCCTCCCATTCATCCATCTCCGCGGGGCGGTTCTGCCACTCTTCCGCTGTGAGCTTTTCCGCGACATTCCGCAGGGTCGCGCGGTCGTCTTCGTCGGTGAGAAATGCACCGTGGGTGCAACAGCCGACGTCCGGATTTTCGGCGTCAATACCTAAACAGGCTTCGGTACCAAACCGGCAACGGTACGTGGACAGCAACCACGTGAGATCCACCTGGATGATGTGCTCGGAATCGGCGGGGTCAATGAACTCCAACCATTCGCGAGGGGGGTCAGCGGGCATTTCGTGGCCCGCGCGGATGGATAGGTCAGCGGGTGTGCCCTCCGGATAGCCGGTGGCTAGTTCGTTGTTCGAGGTTCCCGATTCGATCTCCGCAGACGTTTCATTCACGCGTTCCACCGTAGACCCATTAGGCTAGGTTGCGTGCGATTAGGTGTGCTTGACGTAGGAAGCAATACGGTTCATCTGGTGGTTGTCGACGCACAGCGCGGTGGGCCGCCGACTCCAATGAGCAATTGGAAGACTCCCATGCGCTTGGTGGAATACCTAGATAAGAAGGGGGCCATCAACGAAAAGGGGCAGGAGAAGCTGCTCAACGGGGTGGCGCTGGCCAAGGAGATGTCGGACCAGTTCCGCTGCGAGGGAATGCTGCCTTTTGCTACCTCCGCGATCCGCTCGGCTGAGAATGCCGAGGAAGTGCTGGACAGGGTAGAGAATGAAACCGGCGTGCGCCTGCGGATTCTGTCGGGGGACGAGGAAGCGCGGCTGACGTTCCTGGCGGTGCGGCGCTGGTACGGCTGGTCTGCAGGGCGTATCTGCGACCTGGACATCGGTGGCGGCTCCCTGGAGATGTCCATTGGCATGGACGAGGACCCGGACGTCGCCTGCAGTGTGAATCTGGGTGCGGGGCGCTTGACCCGCGAATGGTTCGACACCGACCCGCCATCTAAAAAGAGAGTCGCGGAGCTGGGGGAGTTCATCGATGAAGAGTTGAATGATCCGGTGGAAAAGCTGCTGGATTCCGGCGATATTGACCTGGCGGTGGGTACTTCCAAGACCTTTAGGATGCTGGCGCGCCTGACGGGTGCGGCGCCATCTTCGGCAGGTCCGCGAGTCAAGCGCACCTTGACCCAGGCCGGCCTGCGCCAGCTGATCGCCTTTATTTCCCGCATGACCGCCGCCGACCGAGCGGAATTGGAAGGCGTGAGCGCGGAGCGTTCGCACCAGGTCGTTGCCGGTGCGCTGGTGGCCGAGGCGGCGATGCGCAAGCTGGACATCGAGGTTTTGCACATGTGTCCGTGGGCGCTGCGCGAGGGCGTGATCTTCCGTCAGCTCGACCATAATCCGGATCTGACGTAAATAACGCCAGTTGCTTCCGCCTATATGTAGGCGAGTAAAGTAGTGTGTTTGAAGACATATGTTTAAAGTGACGCTTGAGGGCAGTTGAGACTGCGCTGTAAGTGATCAAGTGATGGGATCAATGGATGAGTGAGAAGCTGACAGTCGCCGAACTTCTCGCCCGTAACGGGCGCGAACCAAGTTCTGCTGACACTGGCCGGCGTCGACGCCGTCACCGCAACTTGGAGAAGGGCGGCGTTTCCGTTGCCGAGCTGACGGGTTCCATTCCAGTAGTCCAGACCGAGGACGATGCCGCTGCGGATAAGTCTGCAGTCAAGCCTGCTGATAAGGCCGCTCCGAAGGATGCCGCTAAGGACGCTGCGACGGCGCAGCCCGAGAAGCAGGAGAAGCAGGACCAGAAGTCCCAGCCGGATCAGCGTTCCGTAAGTCGTACCCCGGAGCGCCCGGAGGAGAAGACTGGCCAGCTTGCAGCTGCCAAGGACGCAAAGGAAGGCAAGGACTCCAAGGATGCCCAGGGCACCCAGGGCTCCCAGAGTGTAGAGGCTGAAAAGCCGACCTTCGGCGAGGTCGCGCGTGGCAAGGTGGCCGAAAAGCCGGAGGCTGAGAAACCCGAGGTCGAGAAGCCTGAAGTAAAGAAGCCGGAGGCCAAGAAGGCAACCAAGGAAGTTAAGCCGATCAAGCCTGCCGAAACGGGCAAGGCTGACAAGCCCGGCGCCGCCGACAAACCTGGTGACGCCGACAAGTCTGGTAAGACTGACAAGTCTCACAAGTCTGACAAGCCCGGCAAGTCTGACAAGCCCGGCAAGTCTGGCAAGGCCGGCAAGTCTGGCAAGGCCGGAGTCGCAGCGGCAGCGGCAGCGGGCGGAGCTGGAGCAGTCGGCGCCGCTGGGGTTGCTAAGTCGACTGAGGCGGACGCTGCTGACAAGGTGGGCGTCAAGTCGGGGGTGCAGGCCACCAGTGACGAGCAGGCACAGTTCGCGCAGCTCGAAGAATCCCTCGAGGACGGCGAGGTCGTCGAGTACGAAGACGACACGATCTCCTGGCCCATGATGATCCTGCAGGCGATCCTGGCGATCGCCGTGGGCGTGGGCGTGTTCTTCGGCTTTAGCCTGATCTGGGCCAAGGCTCCGGCGGTTCTGGCGTTGGTGCTGGCCATCGCCGTGACGCTGCTGTTGGTCGGGTTGGTGCACGCGCTGCTGCGCCACCGCGACAAGCTGCTGATGATTCTCGCCGCCGTCGTCGGTTTGGTGCTGACGATCGGGCCGCGACTGATCCAGGGGCTGTAAGAAGTCTCCTGTGATGTGAGCGGGGCGCTGGTTGGGGAACCAGCGCCCTTTTTGGGTTTTGTGGGGAACTAGCGAACATTGGGGGAACTAGAACCTGGGGGCTAAGAATGGGCGGGTAGCAGGAAGCCGCCAATCCTGGCACGCTGGTTTATATGACTCAAATTGGAATTATTGGCGGAGGAAACATCGGCGAAGCCCTGCTCGCCGGAATCGTTGCGGACACCGAAGGTGCCGCAGACGCAAAGAAGATTATCGTCGCGGATCCGTCGCAGGAGCGGCTGGACGAGCTGAAGGATAAGTACGGCATGGTCACCGCCCGCGAGGGACGCGAGGCCGCCGAAGGCACCGACATCCTGTTCATCTGCGTGAAGCCCAACATCGTCCCCATCGTGCTGGACGAGGTGGCCGAGGTGCTGGACAGCAACTCTCAGGACACGATCGTGGTTTCCCTGGCGGCGGGCGTGACCATCAACACCATGGAGTCCGCGCTGCCCGCAGGCACCACCGTCGTCCGCACCATGCCGAACACCCCGATGCTGGTTGGCAAGGGTGCAATCGGCATCGCTGGTGGCCGCTTTGCCGAAGAGGATCAGCTGAACACGGTGCAGGACATCATGTCCAAGGTCGGCGAGGCCGTCATCGTTAAGGAAAAGGAGCTGGACGCAGTCACGGCCGTTTCCGGTTCCGGCCCGGCATACATCTTCCTGGTCGTGGAAGCCATGATCGAGTCTGCCGTACAGCTGGGGCTCGCCCGTCCGCTGGCGGAGAAGCTGGCCATCGCCAACGTGCAAGGCGCGGCCACCATGATGTCCCGAAACCTAGCAGAGGGCGGGGATACGCCGTCCGTTCTGCGTACCAAGGTGACCAGCCCCGGAGGAACCACTGCGGCGGCTCTGCGCGAACTGGAGGAGTCCGGCATTCGCGGAGCGTTCTTCCGTGCCATGGAGGCATGTAAGGACCGCTCCGAGGAACTGGGTGCGCCGAAGCCTGGTGCGAACGGAGCTAACGGCGATAACTAAGCGCGCCTGCGTCTGGTGCGTGGGCGCGAGCCCCGCCCAAATGGGGTTAATTTCTTCCCCTCTCCGAGCGGCCTCAGTGATCTTTTTAGACACAACGGTTTAACACAAATCACGCCTGTTCAATCCAGTCACGCTCGGTAACAGGCGTGGGCTTGTGGCACCTCGAGTTGCGTAGGCCACAAGTAGCAATCTGCCCTCAATGGTCACCCTTGTTGCACATTATTCACATGGTTCACGTTATGATGGTTCGCGAGCGATCACGTGTGAAGTCCTGCAGGAGGGGAAGCCTGCAGCGCATGAGAGCGCAAAGAAAGTGATGATCTATGGCTAACACCGAAAATGGAACATTTCTGACCGTCGCAGAGGTCGCCGATCTGATGCGCGTGTCGAAGATGACTGTTTACCGTCTCATCCACTCGGAGGAGCTGCCCGCCGTACAGGTCGGCCGCAACTTCCGCGTTCGTGGATCCGCTGTTGAGGCGTACCTCGGAGCTTCCGAGTACAACCCCGGCCAGACCGGCTAATCAGCGAGACGCAACAGTCCCCCATTTTCGGAGTCAGGTGGCCTGAGCCACCCGCCCGGTGATGGGGGATTTTTGTTTCTGCAGGGTGCTGGGGGCTAAACTGTGGAACATTCGTGTCTACGGATGTGAAGCAACTCTTGCGCGGCAGCCCATTGTGGCAGCCCCTTGTAGCAGGCAGCGTGCATCCGAGGGCACATCTTCTCTACCGCCGTAAAAGGTCCGGCGGTGGGGGAGCAGACCTTTAACCTGAAGAGATAACTAACCGAGAGAAACGAGGCTTACCCCATGGGTTCTGTCATCAAGAAGCGCCGCAAGCGCATGTCCAAGAAGAAGCACCGCAAGATGCTGCGCCGGACCCGCGTTCAGCGTAGGAAGCTCGGTAAGTAGCCTTCCGCTGCCGCATATAGAAAGAAACCCACCGCAGGCGCCCTTCAAAAAGGGGCGTGGCCACGGTGGGTTTTTGCGTTCCCGGGTGAGCTTTAGCGCCGCTTCCGCGCCCACATGCCCGCTCCGCCGACCAGTCCCAGCAGGCCAGCCCCCGCCGCCAGTCGCGCCCCGCCGATGCGCCGGAGCGCGCGGCGCACCCGCCGGTAGTCGCGGATCTCCCAGCCGCGTTCCAGTGCCGCCTTGCGCAGCTTGGAATCCGGGTTGATCGCCACGGCCGTGCCCACGGTGGAAAGCATCGGCAGGTCGTTCACGGAATCCGAATACGCGGTGCAGCGCTGCAGATCCAGCCCCTCGTAGTTGGCCAGGGCGATAACGGCGTGCTTCTTCTCCTCGCCGTGCAGCATGTGGCCGACCATCCGCCCGGTGAAGCGCCCATCCTTCACCTCCGCCACGGTGCCGAGCGCGCCGGTGAAACCCAGCTCCTTGGCGATGATCTGCGCCAGCTGCACCGGCGAGGCAGTCACCAGCCACACCTGCTGGCCCGCCTGAATGTGCATGTCGGCCAGCTCCTTGGTGTCCGGGAAGATGCGCTCCGCGATCGTCGCCGCCCAGATCTCCTGGGCCATGTCGATAACCTCGGATTCCTTGCGGCCCTTCACCAGCGCCAGCGCCTGCTCCCGGCCGCTGGAAATGTCGTCCGCGCTTTCTTTGCCCAGCACCCGGAACTTCATCTGCACCCAAATGAAGCCCAGCAGCTGTCGGGCTGTGAAGAAGCGCCGCTTCGCTAGCCCGCGGGCGAAGAGCAGGATCGAGGCGCCCTTGATCAGCGTGTTGTCCACGTCGAAGAACGCGCCGACTCCGGCATCCTGCGGGATCGATGGGTCGGGGTGGTCCAGATGCCGCGGCTTTTCCGCCGACAGCCCCGCGCCCTCCAGGTTGGCCAGCCCGGTGCGCAGCTGGTCGCCCTCGATCTCGTAGCTGTGCGCCAGCTGATCCAGCTGCGCCTCGCTGAGCTCCCAGAGCGCCAGTGGGGCGCCGGTGCCGTACCCGACCTGCAGGTTCTGTGTCGTTGGGGTGGAGTGTTCGTGTTTCTTGGGTTGGGACGCCACCTTCTCCGGCGTCACACGCTCAGCATCGCTTGAGCGCTTCTCGCGGCGGGATTCTCCTAAACGTTCCTCCCGGAACTCGCGGAGGAATGACTGCGCAGTCAGGGACAGCGCGCGCAGGTATCCCCGCCATTCGCTGCCAATGTCGCGCAATTGCGCCAACAGGCCCGCGCGCTCACCCGCATTCCGGCCTGGGGCCGGGGTGGGGCGGTTCGACGGTTCTAGATCAGGCGCTGCATTCACACACAATAAGTTACCCCGAAAGTGCGACCAGGGCGCTGCCGAGAGCTATTAGTCCGAAGTTGTGCGGCGGGTAGCATGGAAGGCCGTGAACTCTGACAATAATTCCCCAGCCCAGCCCGCACGAGTGCAGCTGATCAGTCGCTCGACGTGCGGCTCCTGTGCCCGCGTGCACCAGCAAATCCTGCCCATCGCACACCGCTTCGGCACGACGGTGGAAGTGATTGAGCTGGACCGTGGTGGCGTCACCAAAGAAAAAGAGGAATTGGCACAAGAGTTCGGCGACCGCGTGCCCGTAGTGCTCGTCGACGACGAGGAGGTCGCGTGCTGGGAAATCGACGATGACGAGCTGATCGCGGTGCTGGAGCAGGGCTAGGGCGCTGTTTTGCCGCTATATAGCAGCCTCGCGAACTCGTTTTGGCAACGGGGTGGGTTAAGGGCTACCGTAGACACTCGTAACTACTTGGGGGTTTAGCCCCGCGCGCGGCCGTCCCCCAAGTGATCCCCGCAGGAGGCATGAAGACATATGAGTAGTAGCACCCGGACTGGTTCCGCGTCGGTGTTGCTGGTCGGACTGTCTTTTCGTTCGGCTCCGGTGACCATGCTGGAGCAGGCGACGGGCGCCGATGCGGACCTGCCGAAGATGCAGCTATCGCTGGTGGATAACGACGTGATCTCCGAATCGCTGGTGCTTTCCACCTGCAACCGCATGGAGTTCTACACGGTCGCCAACGCTTTCCACTCCGGGCTAGATCACGTGGTGGACACGATCGCGCAGTTCTCTGGGCTGGAGACCACCGAGCTGGAGCCGCACTTGTACGTTCATTACGCGGACTCCGCGGCCGAGCACATGCTGAAGGTCGCCTCCGGGCTGGATTCGATGGTCATCGGCGAACAGCAGATCATCGGCCAGATGCGCAGCGCCTACCAGTCTGCCAACGAGACCGGCACGGTCGGGCGCACCCTCCACGACCTGACGCAGCGCGCACTGCGGACGGGCAAGCGCGTGCACTCCGAGACCGCCATCGATTCGGCGGGTGCCTCCATGGTGTCTTTCGCCGTGGACCAGGCGCTGCGCTTCATCGAACCCGCACGTGCTCTTTCTTCTGTTGTGGATGACGCCCCCTCGTCCCAACCCCTCGCCGGCCACCGCGCGCTGATTATCGGTGCGGGGGCTATGGCATCCCTGGCTTCCACCCACCTGGGCAGGCTGGGTATCGACCACGTGACCGTGGCCAACCGCACGCTGTCGCGCGCGGAGAACCTGGTGAACCACGCGCGTGAGGCGGGGGTGGATGCCTCCGCCGTGCCGCTGGACGGGGTGGCAGACTGCCTGAGTGCCGTGGACATTGTGGTTTCCGCAACCGGTGCGGTGGGCAATGTGGTCACCGAGCGGGACGTGCGCGCGGCCATGGGGGCGGCTGGCACGAAGGTGCTGATTGATCTGTCCATGCCTGCGGACATCGAGCGTTCCGTGGCGGACATCGACGGCGTGAAGCTGCTGAACATCGAGGAGCTTACAACGATGGCCGGCGACCGGGCGCAGGACGAGGATCCGGCGCGCGAAATCGTGGCCGACGAGCTGCAGAGCTTCCTGGAGCAACAGCGTGCGCAGTCCGTGGTGCCCACCGTGAAGGCCCTGCGGCAGAAGGCCGGGGAGGTCATGGCCGAAGAGCTGATGACGCTGGAGCGGCTGACCCCCGACATGTCAGAGGCCGACCGCGCGGCTGTGGTCAAGTCGATGAAGCGCGTGGTGGATAAGCTGCTGCACACCCCAACGGTGCAGGCCAAGAAGCTTTCCGCCGGTGGCCAGCAGGTCAGCTACCCGGATGCATTGGCTGCCTTGTTCAACCTGCCCAACGGGATGGTGGATTCGGTGACCCAGCCGGGGCAGACCGACACCAGGCCGGCCCAGACCGCGGGAACCTCTGCCCGTGCCGATCAAATTCCAAGCGCTGCCCGCATTAGCCAGGTAGCGAAGGAGGCTTAAGACTTTCCATGTCCGCAACGTCGAATAGCGCTAATCCCGCTAACGCCACCAACGCCGCTAACTCAGCTAAGTCAGTGGCCGGTGGCGACCGCACTTTCCTGATCGGCACCCGCAGGTCCGCACTGGCTACAACGCAGACCAGCCACGTCCGCGCCGGGATGCAATCCGCTGGCTACGCCGCAGAGCTGCACTTGGTGCAGACCCCGGGCGATGCCTCCCAGGCGGCGCAGACCCCGGTCGCGCAGATTGGCGTGGGAGTGTTCACCGAGACGCTGCGCAAGGCCTTGGAAGCCGGTGAGTGCGACGTGGCCGTGCATTCCTTCAAGGATCTGCCGACTGCTCCGGACCCGCGTTTCCGCACAGTCGTCCCGCGTCGGGTGGACCCGCGCGAGGTGCTGGTCAGCCGAAGCAACCAGCCCCTGCTGGAGCTGCCCCAGGGCGCCAAGGTGGGCACGTCCGCCCCGCGCCGCGTTTCCCAGATCCGCGCGGTGCGCCCGGACCTGGAGCTTATGCCGCTGCGCGGAAACATTGATACCCGCATGGGGCGGACGGAAAAGGATCTGGACGCGGTGGTTCTGGCACGCGCGGGCCTGGAGCGCGTCGGCCAGCTGGACCGCGCCGCCGAGTCGATCGACCCGTCCACGATTATGCCCGCGCCCGCCCAGGGTGCGCTGAGCGTGGAGGTCCGCGCGGATGACGAGGCCGCCTGGCAGGCCGTTCGCCACCTGGATCACCTGCCCAGCCACATGGCTGCCGTGGCCGAGCGCGCCGTGCTGTCCACCCTGGAGGCCGGCTGCACCGCGCCGGTTGCCGCATACTCTGAGTGGGTGGAGCAGGAAGGCACAGAAGGCACAGGAGGCACAGACAAGGGCTACGTCCTGCGCGTATTTGGTGGCGTGTTCGCCATGGATGGTTCCCGCAAGCTGGTGCGCAGCGGCGAGGCTGCCTTCGACATTCCGGATCCGACCGCGGACGAGGGATTCCCAGCAGCCCAGGAGCCCCGCTGGCGCGAGTGCATAGACGCCGCCAGGGCTATAGGCACCGACATAGGTAGAGCGTTACTCGAGGACGGTGCCGCCGAGTTAGTGGCCGAGGCTGAATAGCTTTTTCTTCGGCGCGGCCCCCTGCGGCGCCCCGCCCCCTCAAACTTCACCGGCACCGTGCACGTAGCCACCGGGCTACATGCGCACGGCTGCCCCAAGCAGATTTTTCAAGACACAATTACAGACCCGACAAATTAGAAAGTTCCACTATGACCGATTCCGGAAATGCCCAGGTAGGAGGCGCTGATTCCGCCGCAGTGGCGGCAGTCGCCGACCTGGCACCCACTGGATGCGGCCGGATCCTCTTCGTGGGCGCGGGCCCCGGAAACCCGGAGCTGCTGACCATCCGCGCGCGCGACATTCTGGAGACCACCGCCCATGCGTGGGTGGATCCGTCGGTATTGGAATCCGTGCAGAACATCATCGCCACCCGCCTGCCGGTGCCGCAGGAGAAGCTGGATGCCGCCGAGGCAGAGTGGGAGGCGAAGGTAAAGGCCGCCAAGGAGGCCGGCGCGCGTCGCCGACCGCCGCGCCCCGCCCCGCCGACCGCTGCGGAGATCGTGCTGGCCGCCCCGGCGGACACCGACCCTGAGATCGACGCAGAGGCAAGTGCAGGGGCCAACGCAGGTGCCGGCACAGATACTGGTGCAGATGCCGGCGCAGAGACCTACGGCGAGCCGGTGCCGGATGCCGTCGCCCCGGACGTTCTGGCCGAGCAGATGGTCGCCTGCGCCGAGGCAGGCAACGACGTTGTCCGCCTCGTCGCCGGTAACCCACTGAGCAACCCGGCGGTCATGCACGAGCTGCAGCACGTCGCGGCAAGCCCCGTGGAATTCCAGGTCATCCCCGGCATGACCGGATCCGTGGCCGTTCCCGCCTTCACCGGTATTGGCCTTGGCCCGGACGTCACCGAGGCTGATGTTCGCGGTGGGGCCGACTGGGATCAGCTGGCTGCCTCCGGGCTGCCGTTGATCCTCACCGCCGCCCCGGGTGACCTGGCGACCATCGCGCAGGAGCTGAAGGCCCGCGGCATCGCCGGGACCACTCCAGCGACCGTTACGCTACATGGCACCACCCGCCGCCAGCGCAGCTACGATGCGACTCTGGATACGCTGAAATCCATCACCACCCAGTCCGGCCCCGCCGCCAAGGATGGCGAGCTGCCCGCCGAGCTGATCGTCACGCTGGGTTCCCAGGTGGGCAACCGCTCCAAGTACTCCTGGTGGGAAAACCGCGCCCTGTATGGCTGGACCGTGCTGGTGCCGCGCGCCAAGAACCAGGCCGGCCCCATGAGCGCCCGCCTGGCCTCGCACGGCGCTATCCCCGTGGAGGTGCCCACCATCTCCGTCGAGCCACCTCGTAGCCCCGTGCAGATGGAGCGCGCCATCAAGGGGCTGGTCGATGGCCGCTACCACTGGATCGTCTTCACCAGCGTCAACGCAGTGAAGGCCGTGTGGGAGAAGCTGCGCGAGTTCGGACTCGACGCCCGCGCCCTGGCGGGCGTGCGCGTGGCCGCAGTGGGGCCGAAGACCTCCCAGGCAGTGAAGGACCTGGGAATCACCCCGGAACTGCTGCCGAAGGACGATGCGCGCAACGCAGCCGGCCTGGTGGATGTCTTCCCGCCGCACGACCCAGACCTGGACCTGGTGGATCGCGTGCTGCTGCCGCGCGCCGACATTGCCACCGACGTGCTGGTCGACGGCCTGATCGACCTGGGCTGGGACGTAGAGGACGTCGTGGCCTACCGCACCGTCCGCGCCGCCCCGCCCAGCCCGGAGATCCGCGACATGATCAAGACCGGCGGCTTCGACGCAGTCTGCTTCACCAGCTCCTCGACCGTGAAGAACCTGGTAGGCATCGCGGGCAAGCCGCACACGCGCACCATCATCGCCTGCATCGGGCCGATGGCTGCACAGACCGCTCGCGAGCACGGCCTGCGCGTCGACGTCATGCCGGAGGCCGCTGGCGTGCCGGAGCTTGTGGACGCCCTCGCTGACCACGTGGCTGACCTGCGCGCTAAGGGACAGCTTCCGCCTCCGCGGAAGCGGAGGCGGCGTCGTAAAAAGACGAGCGAGAAGAAGGACACCGGGGCCTAACAAGCCTGTCCGGGCGCGGGAGTAGCATCGTTGGCATGACTTCGAACTACACCCCGTTCCGCCGCCCCCGCCGACTCCGCACGACCCCGCAGATGCGCAACTTCACTGCGGAGACGGACCTGAACCCCAACCGGCTGGTGCTTCCGATGTTCATCGCCGATGGGCTGGACGCCCCACGGGACATCACCAGCCTGCCCGGCGTGCAGCAGCACACCGAGGATTCGCTGCTGCGCGCGGTGGAAGAAGCCGCGAACGCGGGCGTGGGATCCATCGACCTGTTCGGAGTGCCGCTGGATGAGGACAAGGATGCGACCGGCAGCCAGTCAGTAGCCGAGGACGGCATTCTCAACCGCGGCCTGCGCGCCGTCCGCGAGCGCTTCGGCGACGACATCCTGGTGATGGCCGATACGTGCCTGGACGAGTTCACCGACCACGGCCACTGTGGCGTGCTCTCCACCGACCGCTACGGCCACCAGATCGTGGACAATGACGCAACCCTGCCGCAGTACGCGAAGATGGCAGTTGCACAGGCCGAGGCCGGTGCGCACATCGTGAGCCCCTCCGGAATGATGGACGGGCAGATCCGCCACATCCGCGAGGCGCTGGACGCGGCCGGCCACCAGGACGTATCGATCATGGCCTACTCCGCGAAGTACGCCTCCGCGTTCTTCGGCCCCTTCCGCGAGGCCGTGGGCTCCTCCCTGCAGGGCGACCGCCGCACCTACCAGCAGGACCCCCGCAACCTGAGGGAATCCATCCTGGAAACCCAGCTGGACATCGACGAGGGGGCGGACATGGTGATGGTCAAGCCCGCGATGCCCTACCTGGACGTGCTGCGCGAAGTCGCGAACATGTCCCCGGTGCCAGTGGCTGCCTACCAGGTCTCCGGCGAGTACGCGATGATCTCCGCAGCCGCCCAGAACGGCTGGATCGACGAGGAAGCGGCGATCATGGAATCCATCTATGGCATCCGCCGCGCCGGGGCGGACATCATCCTCACCTACTGGGCAACCCGCGTGGCGCAGATGCTGCAGGGCTAAGATGCTTAACCACCAGTAATCACAGTAGGCTAGATGGCTGTATGAACAGCACCGACAGCAGCGCACATATGAGCACACAGCAACACGACCCCCGCCTCCAGGGTGGTTCCCAGGGCGGCCCCCAGCCGGGCTCGCACGGCCAGCAGCCGGGGCCACAGCGGGGCCAGCAGAACCTGCAGGGGCAGCCGGGGCCGCACGGCCCGCAGGGGCCGTATGGTTCACACGGCCCGCAGCAACCCCCGAAGCCGCCGAAGCCTCCGAAGGTGGGGCGGAAGGACGGCCTCGCGCCGAACCTCAAGGAGGCGCCGGAAGACGTCCGCTACGGCGTATGGGCCTGGCTGGCGGTAGCCGTGCTGCAGCTGCTGGCAAGTGTGGTGCAGTTCGTGGCTAACATTGTCGACCCGCGTGCACTGACCCAGAGCAGCCAGGGCATCCTCGATAGCCAAAGCGGCATGTTCGCCAGCGTTCTTGCAGATCAGGATGCCTCCGAGATCGCCACGCAGGTAAACATCAGCTCACTGATGTGGGGCATTATCGCCTCGGCAGCCTGTGCCTACTTGGCCTGGCGCGCAGGCCGCGGAGCTCCGTACTCCCGCCTGTTCTTGAACGTCGCCTCCGTGTTCATGATCTTCAACGCGGTGCTCATCACGTTCGCTAGCGGGCCGGACTTCATGTCCGTAGGCTTCGTGCTGCTCATCGGCATCCTGACCATTCTGTCAGGCGTATGCGCTGCGCTGGGCCTGTGGTTTATGTCTCGCCCGGAGAACCACGACTGGCTGGGTATGCCCAGCGTCAAGGAGATGGAGAAGTACTCCAAGGAGATGGAGGAGTACAAGGCGGAAACGCGGCGTCAAAAAGAAGAGCGAAAAGAACAAAAGAACAGCGACGATAAAGACCGCACCGATCACACCGACCACACCTGGGGAGGGCGCTGACCATGCCCGCGATGTTTCCTTCGATGGTTCCGGGTGGCCAGGATCCTAACCGCGACGTTAAGTACTGGCAGCCCGGGGACCCCACGCCGCGCCTTGTGATCGTCAGCTTCGCCATGCTGGTGGTTGTGGGGCTACTGATGATCTTCTTCGGCGTGCTGGCTCTGACGGCCTCCTGGGACCGTGAGCCGATGAACGCAGAGGAAGCCGAGCACATGAACTTTGTGCGCAACAACGTGAGGATCCTCGGCGGCATCAACGTTGTGGTCGGCGCGGTGCTGGTCTACTTCTCCCGCGGCGTGCGCGACGGCTACCGCGGCAAACGCCGCCTGGTGCTGTGGTTCGGCGCACTGGGCATCCTGTTCATGCTGGCGGGCTGGGTTTTCGGCTTCACCGGCCCCGGCCAGGCCATCATGGCCTTGCTGTTGGCAGTCGCGCTGCTGCTGGCCTACCGCCCTGCGGTTAACCCGTTTTTTGACGCCGGGCATCGGCTCGACGAGCCGCCCATCGAAGGCGACGGCACCCTACCGGGCGACAGCCTGCGGAGTTAACAGGAATGGCTGAAAACGACTCAAGGATCGTCCCGGCCAGCAGCCGGGCGGCGCGAAAAGCTGCCGTGGGTGTCGACGACGTCGACGAGGCGATCCTGCAGGCCCGCGAGGCGGCGGCGAAGGCTGGCTTCGACATGGACCGCACGCCGTCCACCGAAGAAGAGGCCGACCGGGCGGCACGCGAACACTGGGGGCTTGCCAGTTTCGCCTACCGCCTGGAAGGGCTGGAATCCGCGGTGGCAGCCACCACCGTGGAGGAGGAACTCAACGACATTCCGGGCGTGCAGGCCGCGGTGGTGTACTCCACCGGCATGGCGTGGATCTCCGCTGAAGATCACGTGCTGCCCGCCCAGATCCAGGAGGTGCTGGAAAAGCACAACCTGGATAGCTGGCTGACGGATTCCTCCCTGCGCCGCCGCGCCTCGCGGCTGGAGATCGAGGAAACGCGCCGGCGCATGCGGCGCCATGCCAGCGACCACAGAAGGGCATGGGCTGCGGCGGAGAGCCGCAAACGGCGCGACCGGAACAAGGTGGAGATGGATAGGTTCCGCCGCCAGAACCCCTTCGACTCCACCGAGGGTCTGCACACCGCCCGGCAGCTGATTACGCGCATGCGGTTGATCGTCGCCGTGGTGCTGGGGCTGCCGGTGGTGGTTCTGCAGCTGGTTTCCGCCTGGCAGTTCGACTATTGGCAGTGGGTCTGCTTGGCGCTGGCCACCCCAGTGGCGACGTGGTGCGCGTGGCCCTTCCACCGGGCCTTTTTCGGCGGTTTAAGGCGGGGGCAATCCGCCCTGGATGGCGCCAGCTCCGTGGCGATCCTTCTGGCCTACTTGTACTCGGCGTGCACCCTGATTTTCACTTCCGCCGGCAACGTGGGTTGGCACAGCCATCAGGTGCTGTTCGCCGGAGTGTGGTCTGCGCAGGACATTAAGGGAGCAGTTTTCTTCGACGTCGCCTGTGGCGGCACTATCCTGCTGCTTTTCGGCAGGCTACTTTCCCGGCGCACGGCGCTGCGCTCGAAGTCGATCCTATCCGTGCTGACTGTGCCCGCCGCCAAGGAAGTCACGGTGGTGCGCAAGACTCGTAAGTCGAAGACGGAAAAGAAGGACATTCCGATCGCGGAGATCCGCACGGGCGATGACATCATCATTCATACCGGCATGATGGTGCCCAGCGACGGCGAGATCATCAGTGGTAAGTCCCTTGTGGACATGGGGCCCGTCGGCGGTATGCACCGTACTTTCGAGGTCTCAGTCGGCGACCGCATCTTTGCCGGTGCCCGCAATCACGGCGGCACGTTGAAGATGCGCGTGCACGCCACGGGTTCCTCTACGCGCCTGGCCGCCATGCACCGTTGGGTGCGCGGGTCCGCGTTGGACGAGACTCGTCTTACCCAGCTGACAAACCGTACCGCCAGCCTGCTTGTGCCGTGGGCTTTCGTGCTGGCTGCAGTGGACTTCATCGCCTGGCTGGCCATTACTAAGTCCGTCGATGCGGCGATGGCTACCGCCCTCTCCCTGTTGGCAGTCGTCGCGCCGGTTGCCCTGGCTCTGTCTGCGCCGTTGGCGCTGCGTTTGGGGCTGTGGCGTGCTGCCACTGCGGGTGCTCTACTGCGCGATACGAGTACCATTCACAAGCTCGCTGAGGTGGACGCCATCGTCTTCAACCGCGTGGGCACCCTCACCGATGGGCCGATGCATGTCATCGGCGTGACGCCTGTCAAGGGGGAGAACCCGGACCTGATCCTCCGTGTGGCTGGCGCTCTGTCCCTGGAGTCGAATCACGCGGTCTCTCAGGCGCTGGTGCGCGCCGACCGCGAGGCACGCGACAGCGGTGCTGGCGGGGAAGGGATTCCCCACTGGCTGGATGTGGGCGAGGTGAAGATCACCAAGGACGGCACCTTCGAGGGAATGGCGGAGTTGCCGATTGAAGGGGAAATGCGCCACGTCAAGGCACGCCTGTGGCGCCCGCACGACCTGGGCGAGATCCGTGATCCGCGCCTGGCGACGGCAGCTTTGAACGGCGGCTCGCCCGTGATCGTCAGCTGGAAGGGCAAGGACCGCGGCGTCATTAACCTGGCAGATAGTTTCAAGGACGATGCCCCGGCTGCGATCGACCAGCTGGAGGATATGCAGATGGAGACGTACATGCTCTCCCGAGACATCTATCCTGTGGCACGCCGGACGGCGAACGCACTCGGCATCTCCACCGTGTTGGCCGGCATCGCACCGAATCGCAAGGCGGCCACTGTGCGCGGTGTCCACGCCATGGGCGTGCGCGTGGCGATGGTGGGCGATAGTGACGTGCTGGGTGCGCTGCGAGTTGCGGATGTGGGCATCCTCATGACTTCTTCCAACCGCATCGATCCCTCTGCCGCCGAGGTGGCGGACGTGGTGATGCAGCGCGAGGATGTTTCCGCGTTGCCGGAGCTGGTGAACCTGGTTCGACACATCCGCAACACCACCGACTGGAACGTGTGGTTGTCCTGGACCTATAACGCGGTCGGCGCGACTCTAGCAGTCGTCGGCGTGCTCAACCCTCTGCTGGCCACGGTGTTTATGCTGCTCAGTTCCACTTTGATCGAGAGCCGGAGCGCCCGCATTTTGCACCGCAACTACGCGCGCGGCACGCTCCGCCAGACCCACTCGTGGCAGGGCTGGGTGGAGCGCCGGCGGGAGATCCGCGAGTTGCGCAAGCAGGAGAAGCAGCGCGCCGAGGCGATTTCCCTGGCCCGTGCGGAGGCTGCGGACGAGGAGTATGAGCAGTCCCAGCGTTAGCCGCGCTAGGCTGGTGGGGATTGCAAGCTAACCACTAGTGAAGTGGCAGGAAGGATCCTTTTCGTGTCTGTTAATGCCGACCCTCAGCACTCGAATAACTCCCAGAGCCAGGCCAGCGAGAAGGCCTTCGACCGGGCTCGCACGCTGATCCCGGGCGGGGTGAACTCCCCGGTTCGCGCGTTCGGATCTGTGGGCGGCACCCCGCCGTTTATCACCTCCGCGCAGGGCTCCACGCTGCACGACGTTGACGGCAACTCCTATGTGGACCTGTTTTGCTCCTGGGGGCCGATGATCCACGGGCACGCCCACCCGCAGATCGTGGAGGCAGTTCGGGAGGCCGCCGGCCACGGTCTTTCCTTCGGTGCGCCGACCACGATGGAGGTCGACCTGGTGGAGGAAATCGTCCGCCGCACTTCCGTGGAGAAGGCCCGCCTGGTGAACTCCGGCACCGAGGCCACGATGTCCGCCATCCGCCTGGCCCGCGGCTACACGGGCCGCGACAAAATCCTGAAGTTCGAGGGCTGCTACCACGGTCACGTCGATTCGTTGCTGGTGGCGGCCGGTTCCGGCGTAGCTACTTTCGGTCTGCCGGATTCCCCGGGCATCACCAAGGCCGCTGCGGGCGATACCGTCGTGGTGCCTTACCGCGACGTGCAGGCCGTGGAAGATGCGTTTGCCTCCCACACGGGTGAGATCGCCGCGATCATCGTGGAGGGTGCCGCTGGAAACATGGGCACCGTTAACCCGCAGGGCTTCAACGCGGAGCTGCAGCGCATTGCCCACGAAAACGGCGCCCTGTTGATCGTCGATGAGGTCATGACGGGCTTCCGCGTCAGCGAGTCCGGCTGGTACGGCAAGGACGGCGTGGCCGGCGACCTGACGACGTTCGGCAAGGTCGTCTCCGGTGGCCTGCCCGCTGCCGCTTTCGGTGGCAAGGCGGAGATCATGGATCACCTCGCGCCGGTGGGGCCGGTCTATCAGGCCGGTACTCTGTCGGGCAATCCGGTTGCCGTCGCCTCGGGCTTGGCCTCTTTGAAGTTGGCTGACGCCGCCGCGTACCAGAAGCTCGACGCGAATGCTGACGCGCTGGCAGGCATCCTGTCCGACGCTTTGACGAAGGCCTCCGTGGCCCACCACATCCAGCGTGCGGGCAGCATGGTGAGCGTGCGCTTCGCCGAGGGGGAGGGCGCGAACTTCGCGGACATGAAGGCCGCGGATACTTTCCGCTACCCGGCCTTCTTCCACGCTTTCTTGGACCACGGCGTGTTCGCCCCGCCGAGCGTCTTCGAGACCTGGTTCGTCTCCACGGCACTGACCGATGCCGACTTCGAGAAGATCGCGGCGGCCGCCACCCCGGCTGCAGAGGCTGCTGCGGCGGCCACCCCTGCTGCTTAGATTTCACGCTGGGTTCTAATTCAAAGAATCTAAAACCCCAGTAAGAAGCACTTAAAGCAGGGTTTGCCTTACTTGGGTTGGGGTGCCGGGCACGCTAAGCTAGGTGACCATGGCAACGATCGTTCACCTTGTACGGCACGGAGAAGTGCATAACCCGGATCGCATTCTCTATGGCCGTTTGCCCGGCTATCACCTCTCCGAGCGGGGGCGGAACATGGCGCATGCCACCGCAGCCGACCTCGCTGACCACGACGTGGTGTACCTGGCTGCCTCCCCGCTGCAGCGGGCGCAGGAAACCGCCCGGCCGTTCTCCGAAAAACTGGGCCTGGAGGTCCACACGGACGAGCGCATTATCGAGGCAGGTAACGATCTGCAAGGTCTGCACATCAAGGGTGTGCGCAGCGCGCTCTGGAACCCGAAGCGTTGGCCCATGCTGAAGAATCCCACCATCCCCAGCTGGGGCGAGCCCTACCAGGAGATCGCCGACCGGATGTGGGAGGCTGTCGACGCCGCGCGCGAGAAGGCCCGCGGACACGAGGCAGTGCTTGTGACCCACCAGCTGCCGATCGTGATGATCCAGCGCGACGTGCAGGGCCTGCCCCTGGCGCACAACCCGGCGGATCGCCAGTGCGAGTTGGCCTCCGTGACCTCGCTGGTATTCGATGGTGGGCAACTGACGGACATCTTCTATTCTGAGCCGGCACAGGAGATTTAAGGTGCGTAAGAAGCTAACGGCAGCGCTCGCGGCAACTCTGCTCGCCAGTGGGGCGGCGCTTACCGCCTGCGGTGAGGAAAGCACCGCGGGCAAGGATGCTGTGGCCAGCGGCGGAACTTTTGAGTTCGTCGCCCCCGGCGGGCAGACCAGCATCCACTACGAACCAGAGGAGCGCAAGGAGGTCGCCGACTTCACCGGCACCAACCTGGACGGCGGCGATGACATTAATCTCTCCGACTTCGAGGGCCAGGTAGTCGTGCTGAACGCCTGGGGCCAGTGGTGCGGACCGTGCCGTAGCGAATCCGACGACCTGCAGCGCGTCCAGGACAAGCTGGAGAAGCATGGCGGCGGCACCATCCTGGGCATCAACGTGCGCGACAACGTTAAGGAAAAGCCGCAGGACTTCGTCAAGGACAACGGGATCACCTACCCGTCTATTTACGACCCGCCGTTCAAGACCGCCCTGGCGCTGGGTGGCGTGCCGGCCTCCGTTATTCCCACCACCATCGTGTTGGATAAGCAGCACCGTCCGGCCCACATCTTCCTGAAGGAGATCACGGACAAGGAACTCTGGGAACAGGTCGAGCCGCTGCTGGATGAGGAAGCGTAGATGATCCTCGCGGAGTCCATCGGAGAGACCTTCGCGGATACGGCCGCCGCCGGTCCGTTACTGCTCGCGTTGCTGGTATCCGCCGCCGCGGGGCTGGTTTCCTTTGCCTCACCGTGCGTGATTCCGCTGGTGCCAGGGTATATTTCCTACCTCGCCGGAGTTGTTGGCGCGGAGACCGAGTACACGGAGCAAGGCACGGTGGTCAAAGCCAAGCGCGGCCGGGTGGCCACCGCAGCGCTGCTGTTCGTGCTGGGCTTCACGGTGGTGTTCGTGCTGGCCACGGTCACGGTCTTCGGGGTGATCAGCGCGCTGAGGCTGAACCAGGACCTGCTGATGCGCATCGGCGGCGTGGTCACCATCGCCATGGGTGTGGTGTTCATGGGCTTCATTTCCCCTCTGCAGCGCGACACGCGCCTCAGTCCGAAGCGCTGGACCACCATCGCCGGGGCACCGCTGCTGGGCGGAGTGTTCGCCCTGGGCTGGACACCCTGCCTGGGTCCCACGTTGGCCTCCATCATTTCGGTATCCGCCGGCACCCAGGGGATGACCGCCGCCCGCGGTGTGATCTTGATCGTCGCTTATTGTCTGGGCCTCGGGCTACCATTCATTGTCGTGGCGCTGGGGTCCTCGAAGGCGCTGACGGGTATCGGTTGGCTGCGCAAGCACTCCCGCACCATCCAGATGATCGGCGGCGCGCTGCTGATCATTGTCGGCTTGCTGCTGGTCACCGGCCAGTGGGCGACGTTCGTGGACTATATCCGGGAGGTATTCATCTCGGATAAGACCCTGCCGATCTAAGCCGATTCGCTGCCGTCGGCTTAAGGGAAAAGGTCGCGGCCGAGAAGTGGGCGTCAATAATAACGAGAGAGCGAAAGTACGAAAGAGCAACCATGCTGAAAACGATCCTGAGCTTGCCGAAGAAGGGCTGGCAGTGGCTCACGAAGATGAAGACCGCCCTGGTGCTGCTTTTCTTGCTGGCGCTGGCTGCGATCCCGGGTGCGCTGCTGCCACAACGGTCGCTCAACGAGGGCAAGGTTGCCGAATATATTGACGCCAACGGCAAGACTGCCGAGGTCTTCGACAAGCTGCAGCTTTTCGATGTCTTCGGGTCCACCTGGTTTGTAGCAATCTACGTACTGCTGTTTATTTCCCTGGTCGGCTGTATCCTGCCGCGCAGTATCGACCACTACAAGGCCTTGCGTTCCTCCCCGCCGCCGGCGCCGAAGCGCCTGGACCGCATGCCCTACCACTACTCCGGAACCGTCGGTGAATCGGTGGAGGACGTGCAGAAATCCCTGCGCGAGGAGTTTAAGGGCTGGAACGTCAACGAGGTCGATAAGGACAGCGACCGCGCCGGGGCATGGTCCATGTCCGCTGAGAAGGGCTACCTGCGCGAGGCCGCGAACCTGGTATTCCACCTGTCTCTGGTGGGCATTCTCATCGCGGTGGCGACGGGCAAGATGCTGTACTACGAGGGCCAGGTCATCGTGGTGGCCGGCACGGATACCGAGCAGTCGCAGTTCTGCAACTCCGCAGTTTCCAACTTCGATTCCTTCCGCAACGGCCCGGTGTTCGACGGCACTGGGCTGACTCCTTTCTGTGTAAACGTCAAGGACTTCAAGGCCGACTACCTGCAAAACGGCCAGGCAGTGGGCTTCGAATCCAACATCGACTACGCCGGCAAGGAGGATGCCTTCAAGCCGACCGAGGAGTGGGAGCACGAGACGCTGAAGGTGAACCACCCGCTGCGTATCGAGGGCAACCGCGTGTACCTGCAGGGCCACGGCTATGCCCCGACGTTCACGATTAAGTGGCCGAACGGGGAGAAGCGCACCGAGACCGTGCAGTTCCGCCCGGACGACATGACGTACTTCCTGTCCTCCGGTGCAGTGCGCTGGGATCCGCCCGCGGGCATGTACCCGGATCTGCAGGAGCGCCGCCAAAACCAGATCTCCCTGCAGGGACTGTTCGCGCCATCGGCGGAGTGGACGGGGCCGAATGGAAAGGTGCTTTCCTCCAACTTCCCGGCGATGCGCGATCCCGCGGTGGCCATCGACATCTACCGTGGCGATACCGGCCTGGATGGCGGGCGCAGCCAGAACATCTTTGCGCTGGATTCGGAGGCCCTGCACTCCGGCCAGATGCAGATGCTGGACCGGGTGAACCTGGAGAAGGGCGAGTCCGTCGCCCTGGACGATGGCACAGAGATCACCTTCGACGGTGCCAAGGAGTTTGTGAACCTGCAGGTCTCCAAGGACCCGACGACCACCTGGGTGCTGGTGTTTGCCGTGCTGATGCTGGCCTCGCTGGTCGCCTCCCTGGCAGTGAAGCGCCGCCGCTTCTGGGTGCGCATTACTCCGGAGGGCGAGGGCACGCGGATCCAGATCGCCGGCCTTTCCCGCACTGACTCCGCCGGCTGGGGCCGCGAATTCAACCGCCGTGCCGAGCGCGTGCTGGGGCTGGAGGAAGAGGCCCTGGACGAGGAGTACGACGTGGATTCCGACGACTGGGAGGACCACATCGACGATCACCTGGCGCCACGGGGTTGATTCACCCCGAATGGGTGATTGTGGAAGCGCGTGAACAGGCGCTAAGCTGATAATTTGTAGCGATTTAAGACTTTCTTTAGAAGGATTTTCGATGCAGATCGATCCGCAGCTATCCGAATTCTCCGACTTGGCCTTCCGCTCCGCAGAGTCCCTGTACCTGCTGGCACTCGCCGTCTCCCTGGTCTTCTACGGGATGGTCCGCGTAGGTGCGGACCGTCGTCGCCAGCGCGCCGAGGAGCTGAAGAAGCTGCAGGCGGAGCACTCCGCGCGCGCTGCCTCCACCACCAAGGTGACCGTAGGCGCAGGTGCTGCGGGCAATGCGGCCGACTCGGATGTTGCCGATGCCGGTGAGATGACGGGCGATGACATCGAGCCCGACTTCGCCTCCTTCGAGGCACAACTGCCGGAGCGTCTGCGCTCCGAGAGTATCTCCAAGACCCTGGACCGCGCCGACAAGCTCGGCGGGATCACCCAGTCCCTGGTCTGGTTGGCCATCGCAATCCATGCGGTGTTCGTGATCCTGCGTGGCCTGGCCGCCAACCGTTTCCCGTGGGGCAACCTCTTCGAGTACGTCGGCGTGGTCACCCTGTTCGCCATGGTCGTTGCCGCGCTCATGATCCGCCGCAAGGCGATGCGTGTCATGTGGCCGTGGGTTCTGACCCCGGTCGTCGGCCTGCTGTTCTACGCGGGTACCAAGTTGTACGCGGAGACCGCTCCGGTGGTACCGGCGCTGCAGTCTTACTGGTTCGTCATCCACGTATCCGTGGTGTCTATTGGCGCCGGCATTGGCTTGATCTCCGGCGTGGCTTCCCTGATGTACCTGCTGCGCTACGCGAACCCGAAGGGTGAGGAAAAGGGCTGGTTGGGCACTGTAGCCGCCCCGTTGCCGGATGTCGCCAAGCTGGATGCGCTGGCCTACCGCACCGCCGTGTGGGCACTGCCGATCTTCGGCCTGGGCATCATTTTCGGCGCCATCTGGGCGGATGCCGCATGGGGTCGCTTCTGGGGCTGGGACCCGAAGGAGACCGTTTCCTTCATCACCTGGATCCTCTACGCCGCCTACCTGCACGCCCGTGCCACCCCGGGCTGGCGCGGCCCGAAGTCTGCGTGGATCAACGTCTTCGCCTTCGCCACGATGGTCTTCAACCTCTTCTTCATCAACATGGTGGTCTCCGGCCTGCACTCCTACGCCGGCCTGAACTAGCCTGGCGTTAGATTCGCCGTTCTGCCTTTATCCAGGAAGGATGTCTCCGTGACCGAGCACAATGCCGCTCAGCACACCTTCATTTCGGACCTCACTGCCCCGAAGGACGTCGAAGGTGGTCGTGCTGTTCCACAGGTTAAGGTCGCAGCCAATGTCGATGGTGCCCGCGTGGTGCGTATCTCCTTCCAGCCAGGCGACGTGTTTGCAGACCACAAGGCACCGAAGCCGATTCTGGTGATGGGGCAGCAGGGGCGCATCGAATTCACTGTCTGGGCCGGTTCGGAAGCTGAAGGTACGCCGGAGATTGTAGAGCTAACCCCAGGTACCGCAATCCATGTACCTGCTCACCAACTGCACGCTCTGCGTAGCCTCGGCGATGCTCCGGCAATAGCTACGCTGATCCTGCTAACGGGGGAGTAACGTGAGCAGTTTTTCCACCGTCCTCGTTACCGGCGGGGCTGGCTTTATTGGCGCGAACTTCGTTCATCGCACGCTCGAGACCAGGCCGGACGTTAAGGTTCTTATTTTTGACGCCCTCACGTATGCAGCGAACCCACTGAATCTGCGCACTGACGACGGCACCCCGCTGGAGGATGCCTATCCGGGACGGGTGGAGTTCATCAAAGGCGACGTGGCGGATGCCTCGGCGTTTCGGAAGGCTCTCGAGCGGGCGATTACGCTTACCGAAGCCGCAGGGGATGCAGGAAACAAAGGCGCTGCCGAGTCCCAGCAGTCCGCTGCCGACCGGGTGGCGGTCGTACACTTCGCGGCGGAGAGCCACAACGATAACTCCCTGGCCACGCCGGCGATCTTCGCGCGCAGCAATGTGGAGGGCACACTGAACGTTGCCCAGGCGGCCGCGGACCTCGGGGTGCGCCTGCACCACATTTCCACCGACGAGGTCTTCGGCGATCTCGCCCTGGACGATCCGAACCGCTTCACGGTAGATACCCCGTACAACCCCTCCTCGCCCTACTCTGCCTCCAAGGCGGCGGCGGATCACTTCGTCCGCGCATTTGTACGTTCGCGGGGGTTGAAGGCCACTATCTCCAACTGCTCGAACAACTACGGCCCGCGCCAGCACCCGGAGAAGTTCATCCCCCGGCAGATCACCGGCCTGATCGAGGGGCACCGTCCTCGCCTATACGGCACGGGGGAGAACGTCCGCGATTGGATTCACGTGGATGACCACAACGATGCGGTGTGGAGGATTCTGGATTCCGGAAAACTGGGGGAGACCTACCTCATCGGCGCAGAGGGGGAGCGCTCCAACCTGCAGGTCGTGCGCGACCTGCTGGAGCTGTTCGGCCACCCGGCGGATGACTTTGTGCACGTCACCGACCGTCCGGGACACGACCGTCGCTATGCGATCGATCCCAGCAGCATTGCCGAGCTGGGGTGGCAGCCGCGCTTCACGGACTTCGCTTCCGGGCTTGCCGAGACGGTGGAATGGTACCGCCAGAATGAGAAGTGGTGGGTTGAGTCCAGGGCGGCGTCCGAAAAGAAATACCGCGCCACCGAACAAGAGGTCGATCCCGCGTAGCGTCACCCGCGCGTGGGTGCCCGCCCTTTTAAGCAAGGCTTGACTAACTTAGCGGAGCCTATGTAAGGTTCGGCTAACCGTACACTAAGTTAGTTTGAATCTTTTAAGGGAAAAATGGCAAAGAATCGCATCAAGCTGCTGGCCGCACTCGTGGCAGCAGGAATGTCCCTGGCTGCTTGCGGCTCCGCTGACGAGGGTGCGTCGAGCAACCAGTCCAGCAGCGACAGCACGATTTCCATCGAGGACAACAACGGCGAACTGCAGGTTCCGAAGAACCCGAAGTCCGTGGTTGCACTGGATAACCGCAGCTTCGAGATTCTCAACGAGTGGGGAGTGGAACTTTCCGCTGCTCCGAAGAAGCTGGTTCCGGCGACCGTCACCGACTACAAGGATGACGAGGAGATCAAGGATCTCGGCAACCACAAGGAGCCCGACTTCGAGGCTCTGGTGGCAGCCCAGCCGGACCTGGTGATCAGCGGCCAGCGCTTCAAGGACCGCGACGATGAGATCAAGGAACTGGTCCCGGATGCGGCCGTCGTGGAGCTGGAGCCCCGCGAGGATAAGCCGATGGACGAGGAGTTGATCCGCCAGATCACCACCCTGGGTGAAATCTTCGACAAGAAGGACGAAGCCGACAAGATGGTGCAGGACTTCAACGATGCGAAGGATCGCGCGAAGAAGGCCTACGACAAGCTGGATGGCGACAAGAAGGTCATGGCCGTCAACGTCTCCGGCGGCGAAATCGGCTACGTTGCGCCGCACATCGGCCGCGTGTGGGGTCCCGTGTTCGACTGGCTGGGCATGGACCCGGCACTGGAGGTCGACAACGCCTCCAGCAACCACGAGGGCGATGACATCTCCGTCGAGGCAATCGCAGATGCGAAGCCGGACTGGATGCTGGTGATGGACCGCGACGGTGCCATCAACGCGGACAAGCCGGATTACTCCCCGGCGGCAGACGTGATCAAGCGCGCCGATGCGCTGAAGGGTGTGCCGGCGCTGAAGGAGGATCGCGTGCTCGTGGCACCGCAGGATACGTACATCAACGAGTCGATCACGACCTACACCGAGATCCTGAACTCCCTGGCAGACGCCTTCGAAGGGAAGTAAAAAGCGCGAATACTGCGCACCGCCGTGCAGCACCGCGCATTGCCGCGGTACAGCACCGCACAACGCTATAGAAAGTGAATTGACCAGCTGGAATGACTGCTCAGAGCACTACGTCACCCGAGGTTCGCAATGAACCTCGGGTTGCGCGTACCCGGGGAAAACTCGTCGACTGGAAGTTCCTGGTCGCCGCAGCGGTTGTAGGGGCGCTTCTCGTCGGCAGTCTGTTGATCGGCGAATACGATGTTTTCAACGCGCAAGATGGCATCGACATGTTCTCCATCACCCGCGTCCCGCGCACCATCGCATTGGTGTTGGCGGGCGCGGCGATGGCTATGTGCGGACTGGTGATGCAGATGCTCACGCAGAACCGCTTCGTCTCACCGACCACCACCGGCACCACCGAATGGGCGGGTTTGGGCCTGCTGTTCGTGATGGTCGTCTTCCCCGGTGCGACTGTGATGGGGCGGATGGTCGGCGCCGTCGTGTTCTCCTTTGTCGGCGCGATGGTGTTCTTCTTCTTCCTGCAGCGCGTATCGCTGCGCTCCTCGCTGATCGTGCCGATCGTGGGAATCATGCTGGGCGCGGTCGTCTCTGCAGTCTCCACCTTTGTGGCACTGCAGACGGACATGCTGCAGCAGCTGGGCGTGTGGTTCGCCGGTAGCTTCACCTCGGTCTACAAGGGCCAGTACGAGGTGCTGTGGGTAGTGCTGTTGGTCGTGGTGGGCGTGTTCCTGCTGGCCGACCGTCTGACCCTGGCTGGTCTAGGCGAGGACTTCGCCACGAGTGTGGGCATGAACTACCGCCGGATCGTGCTGGTAGGCACCATCATGGTCGCCATCGCCGTGGGCGTGGTGACGGTCGTGGTCGGTAACCTGCCCTTCCTGGGGCTGATCGTGCCGAACATCGTCTCGATGATCCGCGGCGACGACCTGCGCAGTAACCTGCCGTGGGTGTGCCTGGTGGGCATCGCAACCGTCGCCGCCTGTGACCTGCTGGCCCGCACACTGATCTCGCCTTTCGAGATCCCCGTTTCCGTGGTGCTGGGCATCGTCGGCGCTGTGGTCTTTGTCGTGCTGATTGTGAGGAACCGCTAATGACGAACCAAACCCTCGAGCGGCTGGTGCCGCAGCGTTTGCTCTCGAGCACGCCCGGCCGCTCCTCAGGCGCGTTCCCCACGCAGTCGATGGCGGCGAAGTACTGGCTAGCCCTCGGCATCATCGTTGTCCTGGGCGCGGCTTCCGCGGTGGGGCTGCTGGCCTATGGCAACCCGATGCCCTTCGGCACGCGCGGCTTCTGGCTGCTGGCGGAGCGCCGCATGAACGCGGTAATCGCCATCGCCATCGTCGCGGTTGCCCAGGCTGTGGCCACGGTGGCCTTCCAGACGGTGACGAATAATCGCATCATCACCCCGTCAATCATGGGGTTCGAGTCGCTGTACGTGGCCATCCACACCTCCACCGTGTTCTTCCTGGGCGGCAGCGGTCTGGTGGAGGCCCGCACCATGACCACCTACATCATCCAGCTGGTGCTCATGGTCGGCTTCGCGCTGCTGCTGTATTCCTGGCTGCTCACCGGCAAGAACGCGAACATGCACGCGATGTTGCTGGTCGGCATTGTTATCGGGGCAGGTTTGGGGTCGGTGTCTACCTTCATGCAGCGCCTATTGACGCCCAGCGATTTCGACCTGCTGACCGCCCGCCTGTTCGGGTCGGTGAATAACGCGGAGCCGGAGTACTTTCCGATTTCTATCGTGCTGGTTGCCGTGGCCGCGGGCGCGCTGCTGTTGATGTCCCGCACTCTCAACGTGCTGGCCTTGGGGCCGGATGCGACAACGAACCTGGGTATTAACCACCGGGGCAAGTCGATCATGGTGCTCATCCTGGTCGCAGTCCTGATGGCTGTTTCTACCGCGCTGGTTGGCCCGATGGCCTTCCTGGGATTCTTGGTGGCCACGCTGGCCTACCAGTTCGCGGGCACCTCCGACCACCGCTACGTCTTCCCGATGGCCATTGCCACGGCCTTCTGCGTGCTGGCGGGCGCGTACTTCGTGATGAATCACATCTTCTACGCGCAAGGCGTGGTCTCGATCATCATTGAGCTGGTCGGCGGTACGGTGTTCCTCTACGTCATTCTTAGAAAGGGTCGACTGTGATCAAGCTGTCCGAAGTCACTAAGAAATATAGTGACGCCTCCGGCTCCGGAGCCAGCATCGGTCCGGCGAACCTGGAGATCCCCGCCGGGGGAGTGACCTCCCTGGTCGGCCCCAACGGCGCGGGCAAGTCCACCCTGCTCACCATGATGGGGCGACTGCTGGATCTGGACGAGGGCACCATCGAGGTCGCGGGCTTTGATGTGAGCACCACGAAGTCCAAGGACCTGGCGAAGGTGCTGTCGATCCTGCGGCAGGAGAACCACTTCGTCACCCGCCTGACGGTCCGACAGCTGGTGGGCTTCGGCCGCTTCCCGTACTCGAAGGGAAGGTTGACGCGGAAGGACGAGGAGATCATTTCCACCTATATCGACTTCTTCAACCTCCGCGAGCTGGAGAACCGCTATCTGGATCAGCTCTCCGGCGGGCAGCGGCAGCGCGCTTATGTGGCGATGGTGCTGTGCCAGGAGACCGACTATGTGCTGCTGGACGAGCCGCTGAACAACCTGGACATCGCCCACGCGGTGCAGATGATGAAGCACCTGCGCCGAGCGGCCTCGGAGTTTGGCCGCACCATCATTGTGGTGCTGCACGACATTAACTTCGCGGCGAAGTACTCGGACAACATCTGTGCCGTCAAGGACGGACAGATCGTGCGCTTCGGCACCCCGGAGGAGCTCATGACCGATGAGATTCTGACCGACATCTTTGACACCCCCGTGACCGTCGTCGACGGCCCCGATGGGCCGATGGCCTGCTACTTCTAAGCTCGCCGCACAACCTTGCCGTTGGTTGTCCGGCAGCGCCGCTAAAGTAGAAACCATGAGTGAAACCACCCCGCGCACCGACGAGCTACTGGCAACCGCTGAACCGGGCAGCATTGTGGATCTCCCCATCCCCGGCGCCTGGGCTTATGTGCCGAAGGTGCATGGCGACGAGCGCGGCAGTTTCCACGAAAGCTTCAAGGCGGAGGCTTTCGGCGAGAAGCTGGGCTACCCCTTCGAGGTGGCCCAGGGGAACCTTTCGCGCTCCTCCCGCAACGTGGTCCGGGGCATTCACTTGGCGGATGTGCCGCCGGGGCAGGCGAAGTTCGTCAGCTGCCTTTCCGGTGCGATTACGGATGTGTTGGTGGATGTGCGCGTGGGCTCGCCGACGTTCGGCCAGCACATCACCGTGGAGCTGTCTGCGGAGAATAACTTCAGCGTCTACGTGCCCCTGGGCGTGGGCCACGGATTCCGCGCACACACCGACCAGACGACCGTGAACTACCTGGTCACCGAGGCATACAACCCACAGAGGGAATACGGTATCGACCCGTTTGATGCGGAACTGGCTGTAGCCTGGGGCGTCACTAAGGAACAAGCCGTACTATCCACCAAGGACGATTCGGCGCCAAGCTTGAGCGAGGTGCGCGACCGTCTGCCCGAATACCGCGAGGTGCGGGCATGGGAGGCACAACTACGCGCCGACTGGGCCGAGGCGCTGCAGGCCGCCGACGAGTGGGAGCAGGCCGACTGATGAAGGGCATCATTCTGGCCGGGGGAACCGGCTCGCGGCTGTGGCCGATTACGCAGGGCATTTCCAAGCAACTGGTGCCCGTGTACGACAAGCCGATGATCTACTACCCGCTGACGACTCTGATGCTGGCGGGCATTCGCGACATCCTGGTGATCACCACGGGAGCGGATGCGCAGCAGTTCCGCGGGCTGCTGGGCGACGGCTCGCAGTTCGGCGTGCAGATCAGCTACGCGGTGCAGGACCAACCGAATGGCCTGGCGGAAGCCTTCATTGTGGGCGAGGACTTTATCGGCGACGACGCGGTGGCCCTGGTGCTGGGCGACAACATCTTCTACGGCACTGGCCTGGGCACCCAGCTGCGGCGCTTCCACAACCCCGACGGCGGGGCGATCTTCGCCTACTGGGTGGCCGAACCCGAGGCATACGGAGTGGTGGAGTTCGACCGCGAAGGCACGGCCCTGAGCTTGGCGGAAAAGCCCGCGGAGCCGAAGTCCAACTATGCAGTTCCCGGCCTGTACTTTTACTCCAATGACGTGGTGCGGATCGCCAAGTCGCTGGAACCCAGCGAGCGCGGCGAGCTGGAGATCACGGACATCAACCGCTGCTACCTGGCGGAGGGGCGCCTGCATGTGGAGGTGCTGCCGCGCGGTACCGCCTGGCTGGACACGGGAACGGTGGACGACCTGGCCGCCGCCGGCGACTTCGTCCGCGCTGTCGAGCAACGGCAGGGCCTGAAGATCAGCTGCCCGGAGGAAGTCGCGTGGCGCCTGGGCTACATTGACGATGTGGAGCTGGGGGAGTCCGCGCGCAAACTGGGCAAGAGCGCCTACGGTCAGTACCTCAGCGGGCTTCTGAAGCGTGGGAAAGAGCGGTAGACAAGTGGCTATTTCAATCGAGAGCATCCCAGAGATGGTGGCGCGCACCTGGCGCGACCTGGAATGGACCGGCCAGCGAGTGCCGAAGCAGGGGATCGACCACGCAGTATTGATCCTGGACGGGCTGCACTCAAAGGAGTATGAACTCAACGACATGCTTCCCGAGTCCGTCGTGGTGCGCGTGCCCTTCGAGAAGGAATACCGGGAACAGGCGATGCTGGAATCCTCGCTGATCGCGCAGCTCTTCCGCCGCACCAAGGTGCGGGTGCCGGGGACAGTACGGCAGGCTTACGCGCGGGGGACGTTCAACACCGCCGAGCCCGTGATGCTGACCATGCAGACCGAGCTGCTGGGCGAACCGCTGACCGCCGAGCTCTGGCAAACGCTGTCCACTAGCCAGCGCGCGTGGGTGGCCGAGCAGCTGGGCAGCCTGCTGGCCACGATGCACGCCTTCGACCCGGATGTGCTGCCGATGAGCCGCGTGGATTCCTGGTGGACCGACGGAGAGGCGACCAGCGAGTTGAACCACGCCCCGCGCACCCTGCCGGGCAAGTTGGAGCTGATGAAGTCCCGCACGGAAACGATCCTGGCCCCTCATCTGAGCGCTGCAGAGGCGGAGTTCGTGGAGCGCGTGTTTGCGCAGGTGGACGAGATGATCTCCCGTCCGGAGCAGCAGCGCGCTCTAACCCACGGGGAGCTGCACGAGGACCACATGCTGTGGAACGCCGAAGGCGGCGTGGGTGTGATCGACTTTTCCGACATGACCGTCGGCGATCCTGCCTTGGACTATGCGCACTTCGCGGGCATCGCCCCGGAGCTGCCGAAAATGGTTTACGAACAGGCTATTATCCAGCACGAGCAGCGCCGACAAGCCCCCGTTGTGCCGGGTGTGCCGCAGCCGATGCCGGGGCCACTGTACCGTGCGCCGGATGGTGGCCGCACTTCCGAGAGCGCCGAGGATACGGGCGTGCTGCGCCGCGCGGAGGTCTACAAGGACTGGGACAACATCTTCCTGCTTATCGACCACTACCGCACGGGCCGTTCGCCGCGCGTGGAGCTGCTCTAGCTATTCTCCGTCTTTTGGAGCGTCCGGGCCGTCCGAGTTCTCCGGACCATTCGGCCTCTGCTCGTCGCGGGTGTTCTCGCTGCGCTTGTCGCCGCGCGCCTCGCGTTGCTGCTGTTCACGGAGCTCCTGGCGGCGCTTCCGCTCGGCCTCTTCCGCGTCTTTGGCCTCCTGCGCGCGGCGCTTCTTGAAGCGCTCTTTCTCGATGTTCCACAGGAAGTCCGGGTCGTCGTCCGGCCCCTTGTGGCTTAGCCCTTCTTGTTTACTATTGACGCCCTTTCGCCTCAACGGCGACCCATTCCCCCAGGTCTGTGGACCGAATGCCTTCCACAGCAGCACGATGGTGACGATGATCAAGATGAGCAAAACAAGGCGACCCATGGCTTCCAGCATAGAGGATTCACCCGCGCTCACTTCCAGCCGGTGATTACCGGTTATCCAGGGGGTGAACGTAGTGTTGGGGGCGTGGCTAAAGATGATGTGAAGGCAAAGGACACGACGGAAGACAAGAACCCGTCGGTCGACAAGGGCAAGGCTGTACGCGACATTGCGCTCTACGGTTTCTTACGCCTGGTTTTGTTCCTGGTGCTGACGTTCATCATCCACATGGTTGTGGTGTTGCTGGGAATGGCGAACTACTTCCCGCTGCTGATCAGCATGACGTTGGCGCTGATCCTGGCTCTGCCGTTGTCGATGTTCATGTTCAAGGGCCTGCGGTTGCGGGTGACCCGGCAGGTGGCGGCGTGGGATGCCGATAGGCAGGCCCACAAGCAGGAGCTGCGTAACCAATTGCGCGAGCGCCTGGACGACTAAGGCGATTAAACTGACTGCCATGTATGGCAGACCCCAGGACGTTGTGGTGTGGGTAAACCCGCGAACACAGCGGGGCAAGCAGCTCGGCGGGCTGGCTATTGGCCTGCTCTTCGTTGCTCTCGTTGCGGGGTGCGTGGCCATGATGGTGGTCGAGAAGACTCTGATTCCGCTGGTAGCCCTCGCCCTGGTGGGGCTTGCGATGTTTGGCTGGTACACCAGCCAGCGACAGGTCAATGCGCGGGCTACTTCCAGTACGACGATCAACCCGGCGCTTGTCGTGGACGATTCGGGGGTGGGGGATGCAGCCATAAGAATCCCATGGAGCGACATTGCGCGGGTGAACGTGATCAGCACTCGTTACCAAAGTGCGGGGCCGGAGTCGGTGGGGCTCGGCCCCGAGCTTGCCGATCAGTGGACGCGCAGTGCCGGGGTCTTGGATGGGGAGTTTGCACTTCAGGTGGTGCTCCGCCCCGGTAGCCCCGGTCGCCCTGGCGTACCGACGCAGTCTGCGTTGGATGTGTACCGCATCCAATCGGTGCAGGTGGAGGCAGCAGTGCCGAGCTTGCCGCGAGGAATCTACGAGGTCGATGCGATCGGGGTGACCTTCAAGTTGGGCTCCGCCGTTCCCATGGCTTGGCGGGACGGCCTGACCCAGCAGATCGCGGACAATGTCCGATTCCACGGGGTGGACTTCGGCCCGGCTCCCGCGTAGCCCAAAGCTAGCTCTGCCTGGATCAGCAGGGGACTACCCAGCTTAGGCCAGCAGGGCGGCGGCAAACTCCAGTACCGACCACAGCAGCATTCCGCGGCCCAGCATGCCCAGCACGGGAATCAGCGCCCGGCCCTCCGCGCCGCCGGTCACCGGGCGGGCTGCCACCACGAATAGTGGAACCGCCAGCAGGGCGATAAGCCCCCACCAGTGGCCGATGCTGATGGCGATAGTGACGATTACCGCCAGGGAAACAAGCCCCACCCACAGGCGGCGGGTGTTTGCGTCCCCCAGGCGAACGGCCAGGGTGATCTTACCGGTGGCGGCGTCAGTAGGAATGTCCCGCAAGTTGTTGGCTAGGTTCACGGCGCTGGATAGGCTGCCGACGGCGATGGCCAGCAGCAGGCCGAGCCAGCTCACGCTGCCGGTCTGGGTGAATTCCGTTCCCAGCACCGCGACCAGGCCGAAGAACACGAACACCGCAACCTCGCCCAGACCTCGGTAGCCGTAGGGGTTCTTGCCGCCGGTGTAGAACCATGCGCCCGCGATGCAGGCTGCGCCGACGAGGACCAGCCACCAGGCGCTCAGCAAGCTTAATGCGATGCCGGCGACCGCTCCCACGCCGAAGGAGGCGAATGCCGCGTGCTTGACCCTCTTCGGCTCCACGAGTCCACTGCCGGTTAGGCGCAGTGGGCCGGAGCGGTCATCGTCCGTCCCCTTGATGCCATCGGAGTAGTCGTTGGCGTAGTTCACGCCGACGATCATCGCCAGGGCTACAACCCCGGCCAGTACGGCCCGCAGGGGGTTTGCCTCGCCCGCCAGGGTGGCCGCCGCGGTGCCAGCCAGCACCGGGGCAACGGCGTTTGCCCAGGTGTGCGGGCGCGCTCCCTCCAGCCACTGGGCCGGGGTCGCGCCGGGATACTGCCTGGGGGTGGAAGTCATGGTCCGCCTTTCTTGGGGCTCGCACTGGGGAGCGGCGCCCGCGAGTATGGGGTGCCGCAAACCTCTTCAGTCTAGTCCGTAGGCGCCGGGACCCAAGCTCGTAGGTGCTGGGGTGTGTAGGTGCCGGGGCGTTTACGAGTGCGGCTGCCCGTAGAGCTCGTCCAGCATCGCGGCGGCTTGCTGCCGGTCGGTCTTGCCCGGCCCAGTGGTCGGCATCTCGCGGATAGCCCAGGCACGCCTGGGAATCAGACTTGGCCCCGCCTGCCCGCGCATTGCCTCGCGCACCAGGTCGGTCACTTCGCGGGGGTGCTCGGCCGCGCCGTTGCCAGCCTCTCGCAGTACTACCAGCGCCCCGATTGACTCGCCGAACTCCGCGTACTTGGGATCCTCCACGCCTGCCGTAAAGGCAGCCTCGACTCCTGGAACCTGCTGGCAGATGGCCTTTTCCACCTCTTCTGGGAGCACCTTGTAGCCGCCGGTGTTGATGGCCCCGTCGGCGCGCCCGAGAATCCGCAGCGTGCCGCCTGACTCTTCGCCGCCGTCCACAACTCCGATGTCGGAAGTCACGAACTCACCTGCCACCGGAAACGCCTCCGCCGAATCCACGTTGCGATACCCGTCCGCCACCATCGGCCCGCTGATCCGCACGCGCCCGGCCCCGCGCTCGTCCGCGCCGTCGATCCGCACCTGCGCGCCCGGCAGGGGTTGGCCGTTGTACACCATCCCGCCCGCCGTCTCGCTGGAGCCGTAGGTCAGCGCGATCTGTGCTCCTTCCTCGGCCATCTTTTTTATGACGCCCTCACGCGCCGCCGCGCCACCCACCAGCACGCAGGCGTAGCGTTTCAGTGCTTTAACGGCGGCGGGGTCTTCAGCGATTCTTTCCAGCTGTGCGGGTACGAGGGAGGTGTAGAGGTCCACGTCCGGGTAGGTTTCCGCCAATGCTTCTGTGTCTGCGATGAAGCCCGCTGCGGTGAAGCGCGCGCCGGCGTGCGGGCGCTGAGCTTGCAGGTGCGCGGCGGCCAGGGGAGTGTAGCCCGCCCGCAGACTGCGTAGCATCACTTGCAGTCCTGCGATGTGATGGGCCGGAAGTGTGAGTAGCCACGCCCCCGGCTGCGCTTGATAATGGCGCTCAATGAAGGAGGCTGTGGCGTCCGCACTAGTGGCGAGCTGCTGCGACCCGAGCACCGCACCCTTCGGTGTGCCCGTGGAACCAGAGGTGCAGGCGATGAGTGTGCCGGGCGCCACCAGGTCTTTCTCCAAAGAACTCCCCGCGCGCATTTGTTCCGGCAGGTCGGGGCAAGTTTGTTGCCAATCTGCGGGGAGGGGAAGGATGGAGGTTTCCCCCGCGAGCAGCCGCTCTAGAGCCTCCAGGGAGGTGGCGAAAAGCTCGGGCGAGGCCGCGCTGATGACGGTCGGTTGAAGGGGGACGAGGGAAGAGTTTCCGGTCATGCTGACCAATGTACAAGCCGGCTCGGGCAGTCTGATCCGGTCATCTCCGGTTCGGGTAGCGAGAGTCTGAGGCTAGCTGGCCTCTAGGCCAAACTCCTGGACTCGTTTCACGGTGGATTCCAGCTCCGCCGGGCCGGG
Organism: Corynebacterium sp. HMSC08A12; assembly: GCF_001807485.1. GTDB lineage: Bacteria > Actinomycetota > Actinomycetes > Mycobacteriales > Mycobacteriaceae > Corynebacterium > Corynebacterium evansiae. Next base: position 59,953 of record NZ_KV789178.1, read on the forward strand.
AAGACGCTTGTGTACGGCGAGGAAGCTGGCCTGCACGTCCTGGCGCGTAGCGGGAGTCTTTCCGGTGTCGATGAGGTAGGCGATGATGTCGAGGTAAGAGGGGCTGCGAGTATCCAAAGCGTTCAAAAAGGGGGTAGGGAGGTCACGGTTGGCTTCGAGGTAGATGCGGTACTCCTCGGGGAGGGGGAGCGCATCGGCGACATCGGGGGCATTGGTCGCGTCGGGGGCTGCCGGGTCGGGCCCCTCGGTGGTGTCGGTCGTCCAGAGCTTTGCTCGGAGCTGACTAAATGGGTTGAACATGATGCGCTCTCTCCTTCCTCAATATCCGTGGATTTGCAATATTAAAACATAGGGTAATCAACAATTGTTGGAAAAGTCAAGCATTTTTTCTACCCACCTTATTTGGGTTTAGAGAACTTAAAAACAAAACCCCGCGGAGGAGGGTTTCTGCCCTCCTGCGGGGTAGTGTGTGCTGCTCAGATGCAGGGCGTGGGTGGCCTGTGGCTTTTAGTCGCCACCGCCGCCATCTCCGCCGCCGTCTCCACCGCTGGAGCCGCTGTCCGAGCCGGAATCTGAACCGGAGCTGGAGAAGCCGCCAAAACTGTTGTTGTTGGAGGGGCCACCGCTCTGGTCGCTGTTCCACTGGGTGGTAGGGGCATCAGCGTCGCTGCCGTTCGTCATGCCCGCCGCACCGGCGCCACCGGCAACGCCAGCGGCGCCAGCACTGCCAGCGTTGTCCGTGCCACCGATGGTGTAGCCAGCGTAGCCGTCGTTTCCTCGATTGTTCCAGGGTTTACTGTTCTGGGACTTATTGCCCTGGTTGTTGCCCCAGAAGTTGGAACTCTGGTTGTTGGGGGCCTGCGCGGGCGAGCCCTGGAAATTAGAACCCTGGTAATTGGAGCCCTGGAAGTTAGAGCCCTGGTTGGCGGACCCATAGCTGCCGTACGGGCTCTGGCCAGTATTCGGAGCTGCATTCGGAGTTGCGTTCGGGGCTCCAGCCGCTCCGGCAGGCGCGGCTGCGGGAGTATAGCTATCGTTGGCCTCCTGCGCTGCCTTCTCCTTACGTTCCTTGCGGGCACGTACGGGCGTCATAAAGAGATAGTCCAAGCTAAAGCGACCCGAGCCGGATGCGGCCAGGGCGAGGCCCGCCGCGCCCAGAACCCCGACGAGCTCCCAGCCGCCATCGGCGACGAAGACACCCTTGCCCCAGTGAGCGAAGCCAAAAGCGAAGGCCATTTGGATAAACAGCAGTGGGCCGACGATCCGGACCAGCAGGCCGAGGATCAGCAGCACGCCCGCGGCGAGCTCGAAGTAGGTGGCGATCTGCGCGGAAGCGTTTGGCCACGGCACGCTCATGGACTCGAAGGATTGTGCCGTGCCGTCGATAGTCCAGGAATCGTACTTCTGCCAACCGTGGGCGATCAGCACGATGCCCACGAGGATGCGGGAAATCGTGATGCAAACATCTTTAAAAATATTCATGTCGCTAACGCTACCAACTTAGCGGTGGCATGGCCGGGCTTGTGGCAGGTCAATCTGCTACAGATAGAGGCCAGAGCCACCATGAATCATTCCGAACCTCAGACCCTGATCGTGAGCGACTCACAGGCGGATCGTCGCCTGGATAAGTACATCCGCTCGCAGGTCAAGGGCGTACCCGCCACGGTGCTGTTCCGCCTGATGCGCACCAAGCAGATCACCGTCAACGGCGCCAAGTGCAAACCCGACCAGCGCACCGTTGCCGGCGACAAGGTTCGCTTGCCCGCCCTGGAAGTCGCCGCGGAGAAACCGACGCCAACGGGGGATCGCAAGGCGGCGGAACAATTGGCCCGCAGGCTGTCCCGGCATATCGTTTTTGAAGACGGCGACCTGCTCGTTGTGAATAAGCCCGCCAACATCGCCGTGCACGTGGGCAGCGGGGTCAAGGCTGGGGTGATCGAGGCGCTGCGCGTGTTACGGCCGAAGGAAAAGGAACTAGAGCTGGCGCACCGGCTTGATAAGGAAACCTCCGGGCTACTGATAGTAGCCAAGAACTCGAAGATGCTGCGGCACCTGCAGGAGCTCCTGCGTACCGGCGGGGAGGACATCCAGCGCTACTACCTGGCGGTGGTTGCCGGTGGGGTGAAAGGGACCGGCAGGCAGCCGCAACGGATAGAGGTGCCACTGCGCAAAACCGGGGCGGCCACGGTAGTGGACCGTCGCGCCGGGCAGCGGGCGGAAACGAAGATGTGGGTGAAGAAACCGTGGGGAACTGCGGGCACCCTTGTGGAGGTGCAGCTGCTGACAGGGCGCAAGCACCAGATCCGCGTTCACCTGCAGCACCTGGGCCACCCGATCATCGGGGACTCTCGCTACGGGAACCCCGCCGCTAACCGGGCGGCCGGGGAGAAGGGGGTGCGGATGCTGATGCTGCACGCCTGCAGGCTGGTGGTGCCGCTGCCGGATGGCGAGGTGCTGGATGTGCACGCCCCGATGCCCCCGGCGTGGAATAAGCTGCGCGGCTAGTGGAGGGGTGTTCATACCCAATCAATTTTGCCCCCAAAAGTGGCTAGGTTTACTTATCTTATTGATGCCTCAGCCTTGTTGGGATTTAATGCCTTTGAGGGTGGAGTTGCTGCCCCGATGTTGATAAGAGGCAAGGAGATCGCGGTGTGCGTTGCTAACTTTCCTATGAGGTTGAGTTCCGACGCATGAAACTGTCAATAGAAGAACTGAGCTTCTCGTATAGGAAGATCTTTGGTAAGAAGCCAGTGTTGCGCTCCATTACTGGAACTTTTAATGAAGGTGTTACGGGTATCTTGGGGCCGAATGGTTCCGGTAAGAGTACCTTGCTGAATATTGTCACTGGTCGGTTGAAATCCCCGAAGGGTTCGGTCTACCTGGTGACAGAGCATGGGCGGAAAACGATGGATGAGTATCAGAGAAACTCTTCCATTGGCTACTTACCGCAGCGTTTCACGTTTGTTCCCGGGATGTGTGTCAAAGACACTGTTGAATATGTTGGATGGGTTAATGGTCTAACGGGGAAGCAACTTAATCGTGCCGTGGAAAATTCGCTTGATGTTGTTCGTCTGAATGAGCAGCAAGTGCTGAAGGCTGGTGCGCTCTCGGGTGGACAACGGCAACGGCTTGGACTCGCGTGCGTTCTTGTACACGAGCCGGAGGTAATGATTCTCGACGAGCCCACTACGGGGTTGGATCCGGAATCGAGAATGCTAATGCGGAAATGCATTGCCGACGCTGCTAGCGATGACAGGCTTGTCCTTATTTCTACCCACCATATGGAAGATCTTCGGTATCTGGCTGATGATGTATGGGTCATAGCAGAGGGGCAGCTCCTGTACTCCGGGTCGCTCGAGGGTATGGGAGAGGGTCTTGCTACCAGCGATGACCTTCGATATGGAACTGAGTTTGAAGCTGGATACTCGGACTTGGTTCAGAGCCTGCGATCCCAGAATGGGGAGGGTCCGAAGCATGATTAGATTGTATGCTCGGTCTTCCCTCGGTTGGATCATGCTTGCGGGTGCCGTTGTAATTACCTTAACGGAAGTCCTCTTTCAACTTGAGTTGTTGAAGGCTCCCTATCAGCAGTGGGGTCTTATTGAGTCGAACTTGTCGAACTCACTTGTCGTTGTGATGCCACTCGTAGGCGGGATAGCTGCGGTGCTGCAAGTCCTCGGGCACTCTCCGGGGCGGATAAGCACTATGGCAGGAACTCGAGTTAGCCCTTACGGGCAGTCTATCTGGACAACATTAACGTGGTTAGCGGTGTCTATAGTTAGCGTTGTTGCCGTACTGCTTATCTGCTTCGGATTTGCTATTGCAACAGCTGGGGGTGGAACACCGGAGTTTAAACTGTACCTGGCCATCTTAGGGTCGATTGTTTTTTCGGTGTTTGTTGGTCATGTCATTGGCTACCTTTCTGCTGATCTGAAAGTATCCCTGATTGTGGTTGCCCTTCTCGCAGTGCTTCCCATGTCTGCAGTTAATGGATTTTCGACCTTGCGGTTTATTCCGATACTTCCGGCTGAGAAGCTACCTAGTTTCATTTATTCAGATAGTTGGCTGAACCGGCAATTACTGTTGGGGCTTGTCTTTATAGTGATCTTGGTTTTTGCTCTCTATAGTGCTGGCGCTACGAGGTCTCGGGGTGTCATTTCTAGAGTGACTATGTCCTTGGCTGCCCCCATTGCCGTGTTTATCATTGCTTTGGTTTCGCCTGCCGACCCCGTGGAGGTTTTTGAGTATTCTGCCTCTGCCAGAGAAAAACAGGTCTGTGAGGTAGTCGGTGAGCGCACAGTGTGTGTGCACGAGGAGAATCAGCCCGAATTAGCAAGAATTAGAACCTCGCTCAATGCAGTCGATGATGTTGCAGGGAGGTCGAGGGCGGGTTTCTATGAAATGAAAGATTCGTCCCTGGTAGATACAGCGAAGCCTTTGCCTTTTGGCGTTGGAATTGTAGAGCTTAAGCCTGGTCAAGGATCTCGTTTTGGTGCTTTATTGATCGAAGCTATTTCCGGGGTTCTAGTGTGTGGACCGGAATCCTCCGAGTCTGCTGTCAACACTTCTTTCGAAGTTAACGACTGGCTGTTGTCCAGGGTTCCCGTCACGGCCCGTGAAACTTTTAGTAGCGAACCAGACCTTCCTAAAGAGCGACAGTTTAATGACGTTCAGATGGAAATGATCGTGCAGGAACACAGTAAAGAACTGAGTACCTGCAGTTATTCTGGCGGTACCAATGCAGCTTCTTAAGTACGGTTGGCAGACCCGAAGGCTGGGTTGGGTTGTGGGGGCCTCCCTCCTGGCAGTGTTTGCAGTTGTCTTGGTTGGCGATGGTGGATTTCAAGTGAACTGGGACACGGTATATGAGCCTAAATACGTGCTCTACATGGAGTTGGTCTTCCTACTTTTGAGTACTGTGGCGGCAGTTTTGATTGAACCTCTAAGTGCTCAATGGGAAGGCAGTTCCTTTCGTGCACGAGGGGTTGCATTGTTTTCCCTGTGCGTCACCTTCGTGGGTATATGGCTTGTGGCGGCGGTGGCAATGGGCCAGCTATTGAGAATTTACCCTGCCAACATCGTAGTGTTGATGATGCTGACAAGCAGCACCCTTGTAGCATCGGTGACTCTCGGGTTATCACCGTGGATTGGTCCCTACTGGGCGGGAGTTAGCTCCCTGGGCTTCTATGCGGCTTGTATCGCAATTCAGGGGTTTATGCCTGCCTACCGTTCTTTAGTCCCTCTAGCGGACTCTCGGCTGATACCCGCGCCCACGGAGCCGCATGTCGTACTCACTTCAGTTCTTGCTTTGCTGCTGTGCGTCCTGAGTCATTGGACGACAGGCGGGCTTCGCCAAGGGCGCAGAATTGTCAAAGAAGACTTGTCTTAGAGAGCCCCGGACTGCCTTGGTTAGTAGTAGTACGGGAAGTCGTCCCAGTTCGGCTCGCGCTTCTCTAAGAAGGCATCCTTGCCTTCTACGGCCTCGTCGGTCATGTAGGCCAGGCGCGTAGCCTCACCTGCGAAGACCTGCTGGCCCATCAACCCATCGTCGGTTAGGTTGAAGGCGAACTTCAGCATGCGCTGCGCGGTGGGGGACTTGGTGTTGATCTTGCGGCCCCATTCGATGGCGGTGTCCTCCAGATCCGCGTGATCCACCACCCGGTTGACGGCACCCATCTGGTGCATCGTTTCAGCGTCGATGGCCTCGCCGAGGAAGAAGATCTCGCGGGCAAACTTCTGGCCCACCTGCTTGGCCAGGTACGCGGAGCCATAGCCTGCGTCGAAGGAACCGACGTCGGCGTCCGTTTGCTTGAACTTCGCGTGCTCGCGGGAGGCCAGGGTCAGGTCGCACACGACGTGCAGGCTGTGTCCGCCACCGGCAGCCCAGCCGTTGACCAGGCAGATCACAACCTTCGGCATCGTGCGGATCAGGCGCTGCACCTCCAGGATGTGCAGGCGGCCGCCCTCCACCTTCGCACGAGCCTCGTCCACTCCTTCTGCGCCAGCGGCGGCGACGTCCGAATCGTGGCTGGTGGCGTACTGATAACCGGAACGGCCGCGGATGCGCTGGTCGCCGCCGGAGCAAAACGCCCAGCCGCCGTCCTTCGGGGAAGGCCCGTTACCGGTCAGCAGGATGGTGCCCACGTCCGGGGTGCGGCGCGCATGGTCCAGTGCCCGGTACAGCTCATCGACGGTGTGCGGGCGGAAGGCATTGCGGACCTCGGGGCGGTCGAAGGCGATGCGCACGATGCCGTTGGCGCGCCCCTCGCCGACGTGGCGGTGGTAGGTGATGTCCGTGAAGCTGTCTACGCCCGGCACATCGACCGGGCGCCACAGCTCGGGGTTGAAGGGGTTGTTGCTGGAATCAGTCATGCCCGCCATTCTATCGGCCGGCCGCTTTTGGCAAGGTAGGAAGTATGAACAGTTCCGCCCCGTCTTCTCACTTGTCTTTCCCGCTGCCGTCGCTCGCCGAGTTACTCGAGCGCGCGGACGTGGTTGCCCTGCCGATGCGGGTGCCCTTCCGTGGCGTGACTGTACGCGAGGCCCTTCTTATTGACGCCCCGTCCCAGTGGGCCGAGTTCGCACCCTTCCCGGAATACGAGCCGGCCGAGGCTTCCCTGTGGCTGCGTTCGGCGATCCAGTACGGCTATGGAACTAGCGGTTCAGTCCCCACTGACGAGTGGGTGGCCGTCAACGCGACCATCCCCGCGGTGGACGTAGACGCCCAACCGGGGATCATCGGCGAGCTCATGGCACGCTACCCGGGCTGCACCACTGTGAAGGTCAAAGTCGCGGAGAAGACCGCCCTGGCCAACGACCCGGCCGCCAGCATGCGCCAGGACGTTCAGCGCGTCCGTGCGGTTCGGCAGTGGTATGCGGACCAGGGGATTCGTGCCCCGAAGATCCGTATGGACGCCAACGGTGGCTGGACAGTTCAGCAAGCCCTGGAGGTCGTAGAAACCCTCGCCGCCGACGGTCCGCTGGATTATGTGGAGCAGCCCTGCCGCACCGTCGCCGAGCTGGCGGAGGTGCGCCAGAGCCTCATGCGGCGGGGATTGTTTGTGCGCGTTGCTGCCGACGAGGCCATCCGTAAGAGCGCGGATCCGATCACAGCGGTCAAGGAGGTTACCGACGCGGGGGCGTGCGACGTTGCCGTGCTCAAGGTGCCGCCGCTCGGGGGCGTGGATCAGCTCCGCCGGGTGGCCAGCGAGGTCGCGCAACGCGGCGTGTCCATCACGGTGAGTTCGGCTCTGGATACCGCAGTGGGCCTCGGCGCGGGTTTGCAGGCCGCCGCCAGCCTGGTGCACATCGACGACGACGGCATGGTCGCTGAACCCAACGCCGCCGGGTTGGCCACCGGCACGCTCTTTGAACACGACCTCGCAGAGCGGCGGATCGTCGATGGTCGCATGCACACCGGCGCTGTAACCCCCGATGCCGACCGGCTGGCGGAGTTCCGCCTTACCGGCAAGCGGCGTGATTGGTGGCTGGACCGCCTGCGTGCGGCTTATAGCTACCTAGCGGGCGGAAGGTAGATTGTGGAACTGTGACTAACGCTGATAGTTCTTCCCAGGATTCTGGTACACACTCCGCCGCGCTGACTAGCCCCATTGCAGTGCGTGCGGGGTTGGTGCTGGTTGACCAGCTGATTCGCAGCGGTGTGCGCGAGGCAGTGCTGTGCCCCGGCTCGCGGAACTCGCCGCTGAACCTGGCGTTCGTGGAAGCGGAAAGGGTCGGGCGGGTGCGCCTGCACGTCCGCACCGACGAGCGTTCGGCAGCCTTTTTGGCGCTGGGACTGGCGAAGGTATCGCGCCAGCCGGTGCCGGTCGTCATGACTTCCGGGACGGCCGTGGCCAACTGCCTGCCGGCCATGGTGGAGGCCACGCTTTCCGGCGTGCCACTGGTTGTGCTCTCGGCGAACCGGCCGCTCTCCATGCTGGGCTCGGGGGCGAACCAGACCATCGACCAGGCGGAGATCTTCGGTAGCCATTCGGTGTGCACCCTGAACACTGGCGAACTGGCGCTGGAAGGCGCCGCTGCAGGTGCCGCAGGGGAGCTCCGCGACCTGGTGCGCAAGCTAATTGCTGCAGCAACAGATCCCATCGACGGCGGTGGAGCCCACCTGGACGTGCCGCTGCGGGAACCGCTCGTGCCGCCGACGCTGGACGAGCTATCGCTGTGGGCGGGCGAAATCGCCGCTGCTGAAGACGCTGCTGAAGATGCGGCAACGACCGAGGGGGCGCACGACTCGCACGCGCCAGGTCAGCCCGCCCGTGGCTCCCGGAAGCTGCCCTATGGCCAGGTCGAGGTGGACCTCTCCCGCCGCACGCTCGTCATCGCGGGCTCCGTCAGCGACGTCGCCTGGGCGCGCTCGATCATGGACGAGCTAGCGGACGTGCCGACGATCGCGGAACCCGTCGCGCCCGCACCCGACTTCCCCGTGCACAGCGCGGCCGTAGACATGTTCAGTGCCCAGGTCGTCAGCGACGGTGAACACTCGGCGGTCACCACCCCGGAACAGATCGTGGTGATCGGTCGGCCAACCCTCCACCGTGGCGTCACAAAGCTTCTGGCCAACAAGGACATCAACGTCATCGCCCTCAGCGACACCCGTAACGTCACCGATGTTTTCGACAATGTTGATGAGGTCGGCAGCACCGTCCGGCCGCGCGGCGAGCAGCCGGAAAGTTGGCTGCAGGTCGCCCGCGCCATCAGCGACATGGGCGTGAATCAGGTCCGCGACGGGTTGGCCGAGCGCGAACCGTTCACCGCGGTGCATGCTGTGGCCGTTGTTGCGGACGCCCTGCGCGACGGGGACCTCCTGGTACTAGGGGCGTCTACGGCGGTGCGGGATGCCTCCCGCGCCGGGCTGCCTTTCGACGGCGTGCAGGCGATCGCCAACCGTGGGGCGGCGGGGATCGACGGGACTATCTCCACCGCCGTGGGCGCGGCGATGGCGCACGCCCACGCCGACCCGACTGCGATCCGCGCGCCGCGCACCATCGCCGTGATGGGGGATCTGACATTCGCCCACGACCTCGGCGGGCTGAACATCGGGCCGCTCGAGCCGCGCCCCGACAACCTGCTGATCGTGCTGACCAACGATAGTGGCGGCGGGATCTTCGAAACCCTCGAGCCCGGTGCCGAGCACTTGCGCACCTTCGCCGACGGCACCGCTGCCTTCGAGCGGGTCTTCGGCACGCCACTGGACCTGGACTTTGCGGAACTTTGCGCCGGGTTCGGGGTGGAACACAAGCTGGCTACTAGCGTGGAAGAACTCGCCACAGCCATCGACGAGCACGCCGAAATCGGTGGCAACGGGATCACGGTGCTGGAAGTGAAGGTGAGCAGGCGTGGGCGTCAAGAAATAGAAGAAAGAATTGCGGGTAAGCGATGAATCGCACAGTAGATCCTGCGAGGAGCGACGAGCTCACCCCGAAACAAATCCGCACGGCACGCAGGCTGCGGCGCGCGAAGCAAACCGTTATCGCCTTGGCGGGGCTGGTGATGCTGGTGTGCGGTGGGATGATCGTGACCTCTGCGATGGATGACTTTGCGATCTCGCGAGACAAAGCCGAAGCGACGGCGGAGGTGGTCTCGGTACAGACGCTGCGGACCACCGTGCGCTTCCGCGACGCAGACGGCAACTTCCAGCAGCCCGAGGAGGGGCTAAAGTACCCTTCTGGCCTGGTGGAGGGGCAGAACGTGCGCGTCGAATACCAAGTCAGCGACCCCGAGAATGTAAAGGTGCAGGGGAGGGGATGGACGTTGGCTTTCCTGCCGGCACTATCGTCCATGGCCGTAGGGCTGGGCGTGTGTGCCATGCTGATGCTGCTGATCCGACGCTGGCAGAAGAAAAACAAACTTTGAGTAGCGAAAGTAACCTTTTGTTTCCCTAGACTTGTTAATGTTTTTACCCAGACGAAACGCGGGCGTGAACTACAAAAGGGAAGCTGAAGGGTATGCGAGTTGCAATTGTTGCCGAGAGCTTTCTGCCGAACGTAAACGGCGTGGTTAATTCCGTGCTTCGAGTGCTGGAGCACCTGCGTGCCAACGGGCACGAAGCGCTAGTAATTGCCCCGGGGGCAACGAATGGGCAGGAGGAAATTGCGACCTACGAGGGATACCGCATCGCCCGCGTGCCCGCCGTGGATGTGCCGGGCATTAACTCCCTGCCGATCGGCGTGCCGATGCCGAGCGTGTACACGGAGCTGAAGAAGTTCCAGCCAGACGTGGTTCACTTGGCCAGCCCCTTCGTCCTCGGCGGCGCGGGCGCCGTGGCGGCGCGGGCACTGAAGCTGCCTTGCGTGGCAATCTTCCAGACCGACGTGGCGGGCTTCGCCAACAACTACAAGATGAAGTTCCTGTCCAAGATGGCTTGGCGCTGGGTGCGCGTCATGCACAACATGTGCGCCATGACGCTTGCCCCGAGCTCCGTGACGATGCGCGAGCTGGAAGAAAACCGGGTGCGGGGCGTGGCGCACTGGGGTCGCGGCGTGGATACGCAACGCTTCCACCCCTCCAAGCGTTCCGACGAGCTGCGCCGCGAATGGCTGCTAGAGGGCGAGAAGAAGCGCGGCAACGTAGGCGAGGCCGCCGACCTGGAGGGCCGCCGCACCATCGTCGGCTTCGTCGGCCGTCTGGCCGCCGAGAAGTCCGTGGAGCGCATGGCTGCCCTGAACGGTCGGGACGACGTGCAGCTGGTGATCGTCGGCGACGGCCCGGAGATGGATGACCTCAAGTCCCGGATGCCCACCGCAGTATTTACCGGCGGGCTGTACGGCGAGGACCTGGCTCACGCCTTCGCTAGCCTGGACATTTTCGTTCACACCGGCCAGTACGAGACCTTCTGCCAGGCGATCCAGGAGGCCCAGGCTTCCCGCGTAGCGACCATCGGCCCGGCGGCCGGTGGCCCCATCGACCTCATCAAGCCGGGGCACAACGGCTACCTGCTAAACGTCGAGAACTTCGAGGCCGAGCTGGTCGAGGCAGTGGACACCATCCTCGCTGGGGACGTGGATACCTACCGCGACAACGCCTTCGAGGGCGTGCAGAACAAGAGCTGGTCCAGCCTGTGCGACCAGCTGCTCGGCTACTACCGCCAGGCCATCGCACAGGGCGGCAAGGCGGCCCCGCGCAAGGGCTCGCAGCGCGACTTCACGGGGGTGCGCGAAGTGCCCCGTCCCGCAACTGAGGAGACCACCGAGGAGACCACCGCCCAGGCCACCGTTGAGACTTCGGCCGAGCCTGCCCCGCAGGTCAGCTCCGAGGCCGCGGCCGACTCCGCTGCGCAGGTCGGCACTGAGCCCGCCGCTAAGTAAACGAAGCGCCCGCGCTAAGATGTGAGTCGTGTCTCGGGCAAGTTTGGAAAAGAAGCCGCATGAAGTCGCGTCGATGTTCGACGCGGTGGGCAAGAACTACGACCTCACCAACACGGTGTTGAGCTTCGGCCAGGATCGCTATTGGCGCATCCGCACCCGCAAGCGCCTCGATTTAAAGCCCGGCGACCTGGTGCTCGACCTCGCCGCGGGCACGGGCGTATCCACCGAAGAGTTCGCCCGCACGGGCGCCACCTGCATCGCTTGCGACTTCTCCTTCGGCATGCTCGCCGCCGGCTCCCACCGCAATGTGCCGATGGTGTGCGCGGACGGAACGAACCTGCCCTTCGCCGACGCGACTTTCGACGCGGTGACGATCAACTACGGCCTGCGGAACATCGTGGATTTCCGCGCCGGCCTACGCGAAATGGCGCGCGTGACGAAGCCCGGCGGCAAGCTCGCCGTGGCGGAGTTCTCCACCCCCGTCATTCCGATTTTCAAGACGGTGTATAAGGAATACTTGATGCGCGCCCTGCCGAAGGTTGCGAAGGTGGTTAGCTCCAACGCGGACGCCTACGAGTATCTCGCCGAATCTATCCGCGCCTGGCCCGACCAGGAGGAACTCGCTGCGGAGATCCGTGACTGCGGTTGGCGAGAGGTCGGTTGGCAGAACCTCACCGGCGGAATCGTGGCGCTTCACAGCGCGATCCGCGACTAACTGGAACTCATCCGCACGCGGCCAGTAGCGGCGGTTACTTCCGCGCCGCGAACGGTTCGTCGATCGGCGCGAGGTTCACAACCTTCCCAGCACCCCGCCACAGCCTGGCAGCCACGTCGCGGTCGGCAGGGCTCACGAGGTTCCCCATCAGGCGCGTCGCCACTCCCATCACGCGGTTCGCCAGCGGCCCGCGCATGCCCAGCGGTCCGAGTGCGCTCATTAGCCCCGGCATCGTCAGAACCACCGCCAGCCGCCGTGCCAGCCCGAACGCCTCGCCGTAGTGTTTCTGCAGCTGGTTCGTCCATTCTGGCTCCATGCCGGCGCCGTTGTGGCCCTTTATTTTGGACGCCCACTTCTCCGGCCCGCCCCACTGATCAGCCAACAACCGGACCAACAGCTCGGCGGACTCCAAGGCGTAGTCGATGCCCTCGCCGTTCAGCGGATTAACCAGGGCGGCGGTGTCTCCGATGGCGGCCCAGTTGGGGCCAGCCACGCGGCTGACGGCCCCGCCCATCGGCAGGAGGGCGGAGGTGATGGATTCCGGCTCTCCCTCGATGGCCCATTCGCCGCTGACCTGGCGCGCGTAGTCGCGCAGCAGCTTCTTGGTGTTCACCTTGGCGGGGCGCTTGGTGGTGGCCAGCACTCCGCAGCCGAGGTTCGCTTTGCCGATGCCTTCGGCCGGGCCGCGATCCGCTCCTTCGGCCGGATTGCCCAGGGGGAACACCCACCCGTAGCCCGGCTGTGCGGTTCCGGAAGCGTCGTTGAGTTCCAGGTGCGAGTGGATCCACGGCTCGTCGCCGAAGGGGGTGCTGATGTAACTGCGGGCCGCAATGCCGTGGACCAGCCCCTTATCCCACTGCACGCCCAGCTTGCGGGCAATGCCGCTGCGAACGCCCTCGGCCAGGACGAAGAAGCGCGCACGGATCTTCACAGGCGCGGATGAACCTTGCACGCCCTCACCGGTGCGAGTGCCCGCGACCTCGCTGAGTTGCTGGGTTACTGGGTCCGAGGTGGCGTCATTAATCTTCGCTTGGATAAAACGAGCACCCGCAGCGATAGCGATTCCGGCGAGGGCGGCATCCAGGCGCGTGCGGGGGATGGCCGAGCCGCGTTGCGGGAAGTTTCCTGAAGGCCACGGCGCGGTGATGGAACCGCCGAAGCCGTGCAGCTTGAGCCCTCGAATGTACGGGGCGCCGTCGAGGAGGTGGAGCGCGCCCATCGACTCCAGGGAGGCGACGGCGCGTGGGGTGAGGCCATCGCCGCAGGTCTTATCGCGGCCGACCGGGAGGAGGCTGGGTGCAGTGCCCGGCACAGAACCCGGCACGTCGGCCATGTCCACCATCACCACGTCCAGGCCGGCGCGGGCGGCGTGAAAAGCAGCGGCGGAACCAGCCGGGCCTGCTCCGATGACGGCGAGATCGCACTCGATGCCGAGGGGGCCAGCGTTGAAAGTTTCAGAAGCGGGGGGATTCATCGACACCCATTGTTCCACGGGGTGGGGAAGGGCTGGCGGGGAGGTCGAGGCGTAGATCGCACGTGCGTTAAACACTGCCACGTTAATCGACTAAAGTGTCGGTAGACATGTAAAAGACCGCATGTGAAACACCACATGCGCAGTTCAAGAGGAAAAGTCGAGGCTGACCACGGACATGCCAAGTGCCACACCCCGTAAACCGGCGCTCCCTGACGTGGGGGACGCGCAACTAAACGAGGCCTTGGGCCAGTCGATGCAGCAGGTTGAACAGCTGCTGAAGGATCGGCTGTCGGTTGGCGAATCCTTCCTCACCGACAAGATCAGCCACCTTTTCGAGGCAGGCGGCAAGCGCTTCCGCGTGATGTTTGCCCTGCTGGCGGCTCATTACGGTGAGAAGCCAACCGCGCAGGAAGTAAACGAGGCAGCTGCCGTGGTGGAACTGACCCACCTCGCAACGCTGTACCACGACGACGTGATGGACGAGTCCGACCAGCGCCGCGGTGCGGAATCCGCGAACAAGCGCTGGAACAACTCCGTGGCGATTCTGGCGGGCGACTACCTATTCGCCATCGCCAGCGAAATAATGGCAACGCTCGGCGCCCAGACGGTGCAGCACTTCGCGGAGACCTTCCAGGAGCTGGTGACCGGCCAGATGCGGGAGACCATTGGCGCCCGCGATGGGGAGGACGAGATCGAGCACTACCTGACCGTCATCCAGGAGAAGACGGGCGTACTCATCGCCTCGGCGGGCTGGCTCGGCGCACTGCACAGTGGCGCTTCCGAGGAGCACCGCGAGGCACTGTTTCGTTTCGGCCGCAACGTCGGCCAGATCTTCCAGATCGTCGACGACATCATCGACATTTGGGCCGACCCGGAGGTCTCTGGCAAGCAGCCTGGCACGGACTTGCGCGAGGGTGTGTTCACCCTGCCGGTTCTTTATGCAATGCAGCAGGATGACGCCACAGGGGCGCGACTGCGCGAGATCCTCACCGGACCTGTCACGGATGATGCCTTGGTGGACGAGGCGCTGGAGCTTATCCGTGGGTCCGAAGGCCGTGAGAAGTCCTTTGAGGTTGTGCGCCGCTACCGCCATTACGGCGAGGATGAGCTGGCCAAGCTGCCCGAGAACCAGGTGACTCAGGCGCTGCGCCACTTGATGGACTTCGCCTTGGAGCGCCTGGGATAGCTGTCGGAGTGGCCTCGGAGCTTGCGGGGCGCGCAGAGTCGCTTCCGGTGGGCTGCTTGAGCTGGCGATTTGCATAAGTTGGGGCTACTCGTAGTAGAGTTACCAGCGCACCGAATGGTGCATGCCAGATTGCCCGAGCGGCCAAAGGGAGCGGACTGTAAATCCGCCGGCTCTGCCTTCGTTGGTTCGAATCCATCATCTGGCACAGCGCCAAATGGCAAAACAACAACCCGGTGGTTGCTTCCCTGTACGGGAGGTGGCCACCGGGTTTTGCTGTTCTCAGTGCGAGAGTTGGGCATGAGGTAGCGGGGAGGCTGCACGGTGGGATGTCGTTAGATCGGGAAAACGTCACCAAGTCTTGCAAGACCGTGCATAGGTCAACTCTCTGACCTGTGTGTATGTGAAGGTGAGAACGATGTGCACTAACGAATTCCCGTTCTAGCGACACTCAACCCAACGGATAGCGACATTCAGTGGGCTGTTGAGGGGCTGGAGGCTAAGTTGGCGAGAGGCTGGCCTAAGCGCATTGAAGACGTTGGAATGCAGAGTGATTGGAAGCTATAAAACCCGCCCCTGAACTGCCGATTTGTGTAAAGTATCGCCGGGTGGTTAAGCTAACTCAGGCTTCAAGCGATGCGGTTAAAACAAATCCGCTGCGTTAATGAAGTGATGCCCCCTTAGCTCAGTCGGCAGAGCGTTTCCATGGTAAGGAAAAGGTCGACGGTTCGATTCCGTCAGGGGGCTCTGTCATTTTATGCGCCCCGTCACGCGACGTTAGACACAGACCGTTGGCGGTCCGTAGCAAAGTGGCGACGATGGCGGTGTAGCTCAGCTGGTTAGAGCGCACGACTCATAATCGTGAGGTCGAGGGATCGAGTCCCTCCACCGCTACAAAATAAGATCAAGACCACCCGGTGATGTGAACTGCTCCCCATTAGTTGGACTGAGAAAT
>NZ_KV789179.1:0-26147 GCF_001807485.1 Corynebacterium sp. HMSC08A12
AGCCCAGAATGTCGCTAGATCGGGAATCTGTTTAATGGGAGTAGTTTGCAATAGACAAAAGTGCTGGTCAGGGGCTCGGGGGAAATGCGGGGTCTGATTTTGCTCTCACAGAATCCCGATTCAGCGACATTTGGTCGGTTGAGAGCAGCGCAGAGCGGCTGGGTACCGGGAAAAGTGTGGCAGGTGGGGTGAAAGGGATAAGTGGGGCAGCTTGGCAACGCGGGGGAACTGAAATGGGGGCTATGCAGTTTCGGTTATCACTTCTTGCGGGGAAGTGGGACAATATAGCCCGTGACTACCTCTGATAACGCCAGCAACCTCAACACTTCCACCGACCAGCCCGCTGCTGCCCAGCCCGCAGCTGGCCTGGCCACCGACCCGCACTTCGAGACCGCACTCGAGGACACGCTGCAGGAAGGCCTCGCCCCCAGCGTGATTACCGTTACCGGACCCGACCGCCCCGGCGTATCCGCGGCATTCTTCCGAGTGCTGTCCTCCTACGGAGTGCAACTCCTCGACATTGAGCAGTCAGTCTTTCGTGGGAAGCTGTCACTGGCGGCGCTAGTGGGCGTCGGACAAGAAGACCTAGAGCCGCTCGGCGAGGGACTTAAAGAAACTCTGGCTTCCTACGGCATGCGCGTCAGCGTCGAGGCTGACGACAATCTTTCCAGTACCCGTCCGCACTCCACGCACGTGATGGTGGTGCTGGGCCGCCCGCTGACGGCCACGCACATCTCCCGCATCGGCCAGACCCTGGCGGACTACGGTGCGAATATCGACACGATCACCGGCATCGCGGACTACCCGGTCACCGGCCTGGAGCTTAACCTGACTGTCGCCAACCCGGCACCCGGCGGCGGTGTGCCACTGCGTAAGGCTCTGGCAACCCTGACCTCGGAAGTGGGCGTGGACATCGCCATTGAGCGTGCGGGTCTGGCCCGCCGGGCGAAGCGCCTCATCTGCTTCGACGTGGACTCCACCCTCATCCAGCACGAGGTCATCGAAATGCTGGCAGCCTACGCAGGCCGCGAAGAAGAGGTTGCAGCTGTCACCGAGCGTGCTATGCGCGGCGAGCTCGACTTCGCCGAATCCCTGCACGAGCGCGTGAAGGCCCTCGCCGGCCTGGACGCTGCGGTGGTGGAGAAGGTAGCCCACGACATCCAGCTGACCCCTGGCGCTCGCACCACCATTCGGACGCTGAAGCGCCTGGGCTACAAGGCTGGCGTGGTTTCCGGCGGATTCATCCAGGTCATCGAGCCACTAGCCCGCGATCTGGACCTTGACTTCGCCCGCGCGAACACCCTGGAGATCGTCGACGGCAAGCTCACCGGCCGCGTGATCGGCCCGGTCATCGACCGCCAGGCGAAGGCAGAAAGCCTCAAGGAGTTCGCCTGGTCCAACGGCATTCAGCTGAACCAGACTGTCGCGGTTGGCGACGGCGCGAATGACATCGATATGCTCTCCACGGCTGGCCTGGGTATCGCCTTCAACGCGAAGCCCGCCCTCAAGGAGATCGCCGATGCCTCTGTGAACTACCCGTTCCTGGATCAGGTGCTGTTCATTCTTGGCATTTCTCGCCACGAGATTGAGGACGCCGACCTCCGCGACGGCACGTACCGCCGAGTGCCGATCGTCGAAAACTAACTGGCGCCCCCGGTGGCCACGCTCTAATCCGCGAATGCGGTTCTAAACCGCGCGCTCGCGCAGCTCGCGGCGCAGGATCTTACCCGTGGAGGACTTCGGAATGCCCTGCACGAACTCAACGATGCGGATCTTCTTGTAGGGCGCCACGCGCTCGGCCACGAAGTCCATCACCTGCTGCTCATTCAGGCTAGAACCCCGCTGTGCCACAACAAAGGCCTTCGGCAGCTCCTCGCCATCGGAGGCACGGTGCACGCCAATCACGGCGGCGTCTGCGATTTCCGGGTGGCTCAGCAGCACGGACTCCAGCTCTGCGGGCGGAACCTGGTAGCCCTTGTACTTGATCAGTTCCTTCAGGCGGTCCACGATGTGGACGTTGCCCTCTGGATCGGTGTTCGCCAAGTCTCCGGTGCGCAGCCAGCCGTCGCCCGGCAGCGCCTCGGCGGTCTGCTCTGGCTTGTTCAGGTAGCCGGCCATAATCTGCGGCCCGCGGACCCACAACTCGCCGACCTCGGATACGCCCTCGCTGGGCAGCGGGATTTCCTCCAGGGTCTCCGGGTCCACCAGCTTGCTCTCGGTGTTGGCGCAGGGCTTGCCGATGGAGCCACGGTTGATGTCCTTGGAGACGTTGGCGTGCGCCAACGGCGAGGTCTCAGTCATGCCATAGCCCTGCTGCACGTGGATGCCCAGGCGCTTCTCCAGCGCCAGGGCAAGGTCCTCGTCCAGCGTGGCCGCACCGCTGAACACTCCGCGCATACGCGACAGGTCGTAGTTATCCACCATCGGGTGCTTTGCCAGCTGCACGGCGATCGGCGGGGCGATCAGCGTGAAGTTCACCTCGAACTTCTGGTGGTGCTCCAGGAAGCTCTGCAGCTCGAAGCGCGGCACCACAACCAGCTTGGCACGCTGCGCCAGCGCCAGGTTCACAAGCGCGGTCAGGCCATAGATATGGAAGAACGGCAGGACCGCGTACACCGTGTCGTCCCGGCGCAGCAGGTCGATGTCCTGGCCCTGCTGCACGTTGGCCACCAGCTGGCGGTGCATCAGGCGCACGCCCTTCGGCAGGCCAGTGGTGCCGGAGGAGTAGGGGAGTACCGCCAGATCCTCGTCCGGGTTGATCTCCACCTCGGGGGCCGTGCGGCGCTCCGCCATGATCTGCTGCATGCCCTTGGAGGTATCCAGGTGGATGATGTTTTCTTCTGCTATGCCGGCATCCTTCGCCCCCTGAGACGAGGCGTCACCAAGCGCGGCAACAGTAAGCAGCATCTTCGCGCCAGAGTCCTTAACCTGTGCGGTCACGGTCTCCGGCGTGGAAAGCAGCGACAGCGGCGATACGACAGCGCCGATGCGCCACAGGCCGTAGGCGGCGACGATGAAGTTCAGGGAGTTGGGCAGGTGCAGCGCCACCACGTCGCCCTTTTTGATGCCCTTGCTGACCAGCCAGCCTGCGGTGGACTCGATGTAGTTCTGCAGCTGCGCGAAGGTCGTTTCGGAGCCATCGGCGATGTCGACGACGGCGACGCGGTCTTCTTCTTCCGTGGTGAGGTTGCCGAAGACGTAGTCGTAGAGACCTAGCGGGCTGAGTGCGATGTCCGGGCGGTCACTTTTAATGGGCATTGCGTCGGGCTCCTATCCGTTCGCGGTTATTCTTCGCCTCCACTGTAGTCGGCATGTGCTTTAGCCGACATCACTTTTTATGTTTCGCCCTGCTAACTTTCCAATGGTGCGAATCGGTATTGAACTTCGTGCCCGTCCTATTGAACTGCGTGCGAGATCGGGCGTAATCTCTTAAGGTAATTCTTTTATTACTCGCGGGAACTTTCGCCGCCTTGCACGCATTACACAATCGTCCTGAAGCAGGTTTGAGTGGTTCATCTGCTTCAGCGCGTTCTTTGTTGTTCTGCGGATGCTGGTGGAAGGAGGTGAACGATGAGCACGAAGAGTGATTCGATCGAAAACGGAGGACACATGGCTGGCCCATCCGCTGATACCGAGGCAGACGCACCAATTCTTCCCCCGCTGGAGGAACTGTTCGGCAACGAAGCGCAGGATCTCGACGACTTGTTCAACTCGATGTTGGACGTCGCCGTTGATCCGAACACCGAGATGCCCGAGGGGGATCTGATCCCCGACCTGGATTCCTTCCCGGAGGAAGGTGCGGAAGCCCCTTCGGCAGATGAGGCTTCGCACGAGGTTGATCTTGCGGATCTCGACGATTCTGGTTCTTTGGTTGATGACGCCACCTCGGCGGAGGACCTCCCCAGTGATGCTTCGGGCGACGACGTGGATACCGGCGCAGCAGAGCACGAGGATCTGGACGATCTGGGTGGTTCTGACGATCTGAGCGACCTCGCTGATCCGGTGACCGATTCCGCTGTGGACCCCGCTGTGGATCCCGCCGCCGACGTCACTGATTACGGCGAGGATGATTATGGCCACGACTACGGCGATGATCTCCCGGACGATCTGACCGACCTCAGCGGAATGTAGGGGGGAGCCAGAAATGTCTAACGGATCTAGTACCGCACGGAAAGAACTCACCCGCGAAGAGGAACGCGACCTGCTGGCCAAAGCCCATGAGGGCGACCAGCAGGCTTTCGCGCGTTTAGCGCGCCAGGCATGGGGCAGGATGTTCTCTGTCTGCCTGTCCATCACCGGCAACCGCGCCGACGCGGAGGATGCGCTGCAGAACGCATTGACCTCCGCGTGGAAGAACATTGAGAAGTTTGACGGGCGCGCCAGGTTCTCCACTTGGGCCTACCGCATTGCCTCCAACGCTGCGCTGCAGATCGTGCGCTCCCGCCGGGACGTCCCGGAGGAAGACGCGGGCGTGGACGAGGTCGCGCAGACCCCGGAAGTCGGCTCGCAGGTTACCTCGGCAATGGTCGTGCGCCAGGCGCTGGCGCAGCTGCCGGATGACTTCCGCGAAGTCATCGTCCTGCGCGAATACACGGGCATGAGCTACCAGGACATCGCCGCCCACCAAGGGATTCCCATTCAAACGGTTAAGTCACGCATCAATCGCGCGCGTGCGAAGCTGAAGGCGGCACTGGTGGAGGCTGGCGTCACCAGCGCATAAACAGTCAGGCACTGCCCTTCCACAAACAAGCACAGCAAAGAGCCCCACAACATCGAGCAGTTCAAGCTTTGCTCGGTGGGTGGGGCTCTAACTTGTGCCGATCGCTGAGGGGCTAGTCCTGCGGCATCAGGTTGTAGAACTTCAGCATCTCGATGAAGCTTTCCTTGGTGTCATCAGACTTGCCGTTGGAAAGCACGACCAGCTTCTCCTCGGGGTACCACACCGTAACGTTCGGGCTGGAGTAGTTGGCGCTGGGGTAGAAGGTAATCTCCGGCCAACCATTGCCGGCCTCCTGGAGGACCTGCCCCTTCACGGCAGAGTTCTTTCCGTGGTCGTAGACCTTCTGCGCATCGTCGCCAGTCTGTGTGTACCGGAAGTTGTTGTAGAGGAACTCATCCTTGTGATCCTCGAGGGAATCGCGGCTCGGTATGCAGGAGTACATCTTGGTATCCATGCCGTCGTAGGCCGCGCCAGCGAAACTTGCCTTATCCTGCCTGGTGCTGCAGCTATCGATGCGGTTGTAGAAGTTCGTCGGAGTGTAGTCCTTGACCTCCGGGAGCAGGGAGGCCAAGGGCTTGTACATATCCGACTCGTACGGCTCCCGCGCTGGGGTGTAGGGGTTGGCCTCGGTGAACGGCGGGTTACCACCATCGCTGTTGCTGCCGCCTCCGCCGCTGCCGCCGCCACCGTTGTCATCGCCGCCGTTCAGTGCGACGAAGCCGATGGCTATCACGACCGCCAGGATGGCTACGCACGCCGTGATGATCACCGGGGTGTTGGACTTCTTCGGCTTCGAGGAGCTCGTTGCGTGAGCGCTGGCGAAGTTGCTGGCGCCGTATGCGTTCGCCGAGCTGGGCACGAAGGCAGCGGTCTGCGGGGAAGTGTTGTAGGACTGCGATCCCTGGCTCTGCCCCTGACCCGCACGCGGCATTCCGGGCGGAGTTGCCGGGCCGGACTGGCCGGGTTGGCTTGACTGGCCGGAACGGCTTGCAGCTGAGGCAGCACCGGCGCCCAGACCAGCGCCAGCGGCGCCAGCTAGTCCGGCAGCACCTGGGCGAGAACCTGCCCCCTGAGCTCCGTTTACGCCACCGGTGAACCCGCGCAGGGTTGCGGCCAGCGCACCGCGGCTCACCACGGTCTTCGGGTCGTCGAGCGTCATGACGGTGCCGACTTCACCCAGACGGTCCTGCACAAACGGAATGCGCGACGATCCGCCGGTCATGTAGATCGGGGTCTTTGTGGAATCGACGCCCGCCTGCGTCAGCGCCGCACGAGTCAGCTCAACTCCGCGCATGATCGACTGTTCGATCACGTTGTTGAACTCATCGCGGGTGATCAGCAGGTCGGTTTCCCCGTGGGGAGTGGAGACGCTGATGGTGGCCGAGGAGGTGTCCGACAGGATCTCCTTGGCCTCCCGAATGCTGGACTCCAGCGCGTGCACCGTGGTGATGGGCGCGGAGCGAACGAAGTCTGCCAGGTCGGGGTCGTCGTGCTCCAGCTGGTCCAGAACCCAGCGGTAGAGCAGGTTATCGATGGTGCGCCCGCCCAGGCTGTTATCGCCCTTGGCGGCCACGACCTCGAAGTTGCCATCCCCCTTGGCGCGCAGCACGGCAATATCCAGGGTGCCGCCACCGAAGTCGAACACTGCCACGTGGGAACCGGACTGCACGGACTGCTGGGAGGCATAGTGGATCGCAGCTGCGCGCGGCTCGGACAGCACGCGCAGGTTCTGCTCCGGCACGCCTGCGGCGACGGCGCTGCGCTTCAGCTGCTCCACGGAGTGCGCCGACCACGCTTCGGGGTGGGTCAGCGTAACGGTCTCGGGATCCTGGTTGGCGTGCTGCGCCTTGCCAGAGCGCAGGACGGTGGCAATCACGGAGCCGACGACCTTCGTCAGCGGCAGGCTACGGCCAGCCAGCTGAACTTCATCGTGGTCGATGTAGCGCTTGGGGCTGAGCAGCAGCCGGGAAGGGTCGCGGCGGCCACGGGCGAGGGCGGAATCCCCGTTGAGCAGCGTGGGCTCCTCGTCGGCGGCGGCGTGCGCACCGTGCGGGGCATCCAGGAACACGGCCGACGGCATGATGTTGGAGCGGTGTGTCAACGCAAGGGCGGAGATCTCCCTACCCATGGGGCTCTGGTGAGCGGCAGCCGTATTCGAGGTACCGAAGTCGACCGCCAGATGCCATGCGTTAGTCATTTAAAGTACAGCTCCTGACAAAACTTAAGGGTTTAAAAGCGTTTAAGGCATAAGTAGCTTACACTTTAGCGCCTCGGTTGGCCTTTAGTGCGTCGCTTGTAGAGCTGATTGGAAAGAGCCCAGGAGGCGCTCGCGGGCCTCATCCTCCGCCGCGGACAGCGGGGACATGGACATTTGCTGCATCTCGGAGATCTTCTCCTCCAGTGCCTGGCGAACCTGTTCCACCGGCGTATCGCGCGGCAGGTTCACAGTCTCTGCCGGGTGCCCGGCCGTCACGGCGGACCGCAGCAGCGGCAGCAGGCGCGAATCCGGAGTGGAGGCATAAGTATTGCGGTAGCTGCGGTACAGCATTACGAAGTGCATGCCCGGCTGCGCCAGCGTCACCGACTGCACCCAGCGCACGTGCTGCAGGTCCGGGTGGTTAGAGGCCAGGTCGTCCAGCACATCCAGCATCCGGGCGGCGCGCTGTAGCACGGCGAAGTATGTGATGTCGCCGGTCAGCAGGTGCACCAGTTCCGAGACCCCGGAAGTCTCCACCATCCACTTGACCAGCGCCGGCGCCCCGCCCTCGGCGGCGATGCGGCGCCCGGCGAACACCCCGTACTCGCCCATAACGTCCAGCAGGTCGTCGCGGATGTTGGCGCTGCACTCCGGCACGATCTCCCGCGGATCCTCTGCCTCCAGCAGGTCCAGCAGGCCTTCGCGGTCCAGGTGCGCCAGTGCGCTTAGGTTGCGAGCCACATCGCCGGTGACCTTGCCCGTCAGGGCGGATTCCGCCATCAGGCCAGAGAGCGGAATGGTGCGCTGCACAGTGCTCATCAGTCGCTTCTGAATGCTGTCGGCGTGCTGGCGGGCGTGCTGCAACGGATCGATGGGGCCGAAGGCACCGGAACCGAAAGAGTCCGCTCTGGAAAGGATGCCGACGGTATTTAGGGGCGTCATTCCCAATTGGGAGAGGAACCGCTTCTCGTCCTCGCGCGGGGCAGAGTCCGACAGGAAGACGAGGCAGTCGGCCCAACCGCTGGCGCGGCGCGTGTCTTTTTGCCCGTCGACGAGTACGCGGCGGGTGCGCTCCTCGTTCTCGACGGTCAGGGTGGCGGTGCCGGGGGTGTCGATCAGAGTGAGCTCCTGCAGGCGCCGGTTGGGCAGGAACTGGTCCACAAAGTCCACCTGATTCACCGGCACGGTCAGGTTATTCAGCGGGCCGTTGTTCAGCGGCACGCGGATGACCTGCCCGTCGACAGTGTGGATCTCGGCGCGGGCGGGCGCACCGTTGTGGTACATGCTCACCGCCATGGTGCACTCCAGGGCGCCGGTCGCGGCAATCAGGTTCTCTGTTAGAGCGTTGACCAGCGTGGACTTACCGGACTTCAGGCGGCCGACCACGGCCACGCGCGGCGGGCGGGTGACCATCAGGCGCAGCTGTTCGGCATGCCTCGCCAGGTCCGGCGAGCCGCCAGCCAAAGCGTCGACGGCCTGAGTGAGCAGCAGCGTCAGGTCGGAGACGCGCTGGCTCAAATGCGCCGAGGCCGACTGGATCTGATTTCCCTGCTCCATTTACATCCCCGCCTTCGCGTGTTCTGCAATGCTCGCCGCCCCGCGCCGGGTGCGTTTCAGCGCCGCCAGGTGCTCATCTAGCTCTTCGATGGTCTGGTTCACGATCTCCAGGTTCTTCTTCAGCCGGCTGATGGTCTGCTTGCGCTGGGCCTCGGATTCGCGGGCGATCTTCTGCGCGGATTCGATCTTGGACTGCAGGTTGCGCTGCTCCTGGCGGATCGCGGAGCGGTGGCGCAGCAGGATTTCCGTCCTACCTGTGGTGATCGCAATGTCGATCATGCGGTTAATGGAGGTGCGGGTCGTCGCAATAGTCTCGCGGAGCCAGATAAGTAGGTGTTGCTTGCCGTTGCGCATTGCTCGGTAGCCCATGTTCACGCCGATCCAAGCCGCTGCGGCCACGGGGGCGAAGGGGATCACCACTGTCAGGGCGCCCGCGCCGACGATGCCCATCGTCAGCATCGACGGGTCCACCAGCCCAGTAGTCTTCTTCTCCACGTCGTGGCTGAGGGAGCTCGGCGGGGCCAGTGCGGCGAAGATCTGTTGCTGCACCTGGTCCACCATGTCCTGGCGCCCCTGGAACAGCTGCGCGGCACGGGCTGTCACTTCGCTGACCATTGCCATCACCATCTGCTCCATGATCTGCCGCAGTTCAATCTCGATCTGGCTGGTGAATACCTGCGGCTTGCTGCGCAGCACGCGCATGCCTTCGGCGTTGACGCGGTTGGTCCAGCGCGTCTTTACGTCCGTCAGCGCCTCGTCCATTGCCGCGGAGACCTTGTTGCGGCTCAGCTGGATGTCGCGCATGAACAGCTGTTCCCACTCGCTGGTGGCATCGCGGAACGCCTCGAGCTTGCGCTTTTCTGCTTCGAGTTCGCCGACTGCATCGCTGGTTTTGTCGTAGAGCTTGATGTCGCGCTCGATGTCGGTGGTGATGGTGTGCATCGTCGACTTCGTGATCTCGAGCGCGGTCACCGTGCCGAGGTTGCCCGGCGAGTTCACGTGGTCGATGATCTGTTGGCGCAGCTCGGCGACGCCACATCGTTGCTCGATCTGTGCTCTTTTTTCTGGTGACGCCGATTCCGCCGCGTCCAAAGCCCGCAACGAGGACACTCCAATGACCGGGATGTCCAGGCCTAGGTGCTCTGCGATGAGGCGCTGGTCGTCGGCAACGATGGAGCGCCAGCGGCGCACATTCTTATCGGTCTTGGTGACGGCCACGATCACGCTGCCGACCTGCTCGCGGGCGCGGCGGAGAATATCCATCTCCGGGGCGGTGATGGGGGTGGAGGCGTCGCAGACCATGAGCAGCACGCCGGCATTTCGGGCCTCCGCCAAGGAGGCCGCCACCGCGTGCTCGTCCAGGCCGCCCACGCCCGGAGTGTCGATGATGGTCACCTTGCCCATGCCAGAGTAAGGAACCAGCAGCTCGGCGGCGCTGGGTAGAGAGGCTACTTCCTTACTATCTTTCGGCGCACGGTTGATGGCATCCACGGCCTCCTGGGTGACCCAGTTCTTCAGATCCTCGGGCTCGATCGGGTCGTACTCCGTGCCCCGCACCAGGCGCGCCAGCACCGGCTGGTCCGGATCCTGGTCGGGCTCCGTGTGGATGCGGATTGGGGCGCTGGTGGCGGTGATGACGTCCACCGGCAGCAGATCGCGCCGACCGACCAGAGCGTTGACGAGGGAGGACTTTCCGCGCTTGACCTCGCCGATGATGACCACGGCGGAGGTGCGGTATTTCGCATTCACGAGGTTCTGCACACGATCCGCGGCATCGTGCATCTTGTATTTCCTGGCGATAGTGGCCCCGCGTTCGACGCTTGCCTGGGGGGATCGGCCCGCAGCGTTTGGGATGGGGGTCACGGTGTATATCGCCTTTCTTTGTAGTGTCCGGTTAGCGCGCTGCAAGTGCACGGTAGTGCGAGAATGCCATTCTAGTATGCCGATAAAAAGACTCTCCGGAAGTTTAGCTTGAGCACCGCGCGTGCTTTCACCCCCGGAACTGCTTTCAGGATTCAGGTGGCAGAAATGTCTTTTACTAGGGATTTCGTGGTTTCTGGGGCGAGGGGGCGTCCATAATAAATACCCCCAAGGAACAACTTGTAGGGGAGGGGCATTCAATAACTGACAGGCAGCCAGGAAGAGCCTGAAGGATACTAGGAAGAACACTGAAAAGGAGCACACAATGTCCAACGAGAACCTGAACAACGGCAACAACGGCAACAACAACGGCCTCACCACCAACGACAACGCGGGCGCCCCGGATCACTCCCTGGGCCGCTGGGATGTACTGGACGCAGACGGCAACATGGTCCAGGGCAACATCGTCGGCGCGCAGGACACCAACGGCGACGGCGAGGCAGACGCCTTCCAGGTGGACATCACCGGCGACGGACGCCCGGACGGCACGGTCTACGACAAGGATGGCGACAAGGTGACTGACCGCGCGGAGATGGACTACGACCAGGACGGCATCGTCGATACGGTCTACGAGGACATCGACCGAGACGGAGTGATCGACCACATGTCGGTAGACACCACCAACGACGGCAAGCTGGACACCAAGGCCACCGACTACGACAGCGACGGTGTGACCGACAACGTGAAGATCGACTCCAACGGCGACGGTAACTACGACGTGACCGCCTACGACTTCGATGGCGACGGCAAGGTAGACAGCGTTGCCTATGACACCGATGGCGATGGAATCTCCGACTACTCCGAGTTCGACCACGACGGCAACGGCATCGTGGACGGCACCAGCGGCGAGGTTCCGCCGTCCGCAGCACAGCAGGCGGTAGGCGAGGGCATCTGGGGCTCCCAGAGCCAGACCGCGGCTCCGCAGGATGCAGCCCCGCAGAACGCAGCCCCGCAGGCTGAGGCTCCGGCGGCTGAGGCTCCGGCAGAGGACAAGCCCGCTGAGGACAAGCCCGAGGCGCGCACCGAGGACGCCAAGGACAACGAGGACAATGCAGAGGCGCCGGCAGAAGACGCAGTCCCGCAGGGTGGCGCAGACACTGACCTGCAGTCCGCCGGTGCAGACAGCGCAGCCCCGAACGGCGGCGAGTACGTGGATCTGGATGGTGACGGCCTGGCAGACGGTGTTGCATACGACACCAACAACGACGGCCAGATCGACGCACTCGAGATCGACACCACCGGCGACAACCAGACGGACACCGTGTTCGTGGACACCGACGGTGACGGCCAGGTGGACGAGCGCCACGTGGACACCGACGGCGACGGTTTCACCGACGAGGCTCTGCTGGATACCGACTTCGACGGCATCGGCGACACCAAGGTGTACGACCACGACGGCGACGGCGTGTACGAGTCCGCCGAGGAAACCTACACCGAGGACATCGCCCCGACCTTCGACGACCTGCTGGGCGGCGCTGGCGACAGCGCAGCCGCTGGTAACGACGGCGCGGATCTGGCCTAAGGCACCAGCCCCCGGGCCTCAGGTCCGGGCCTAGCCTCCGACCCTAAGCTTCAACCAGGCGACGCAGTGCACCCCGCACTGTGTCGCCATTTTCCGTGTACCAGAAGTCTGGCATCGAGCGGCGGATGTAGCTGCCGTAACGCTTCGTGGCCAGCCGCTGATCCAGCACCGCCACCACGCCCCGGTCATCCACGGAACGCAGCAGGCGGCCCGCGCCCTGAGCCATCAGCAGCGCCGCGTGGTTCGCCGCTACCTCCATGAATCCGCTGCCGCCGCGCTGATCGGCGGCCTCCTGCCGGGCTTGCTGCAACGGATCGTCGGGGCGCGGGAAGGGGATGCGGTCGATGATCACCAGCGAAAGCGACTTGCCGGGCACGTCCACGCCCTGCCACAGCCCGAGTGTGCCGAAGAGGCAGGCGGACTGGTTCTTGCGGAACTTCTCCACCAGCGTGGACATGGAGTCTTCGCCCTGCAGCAGGATCTCGTAGGGCACCACGGTGCGCAGCTGCTCGGCCATGTCCTCAGCCGCGCGCCGGGAGCTGAATAGCCCCAGGGTGCGCCCGCCGGCGGCGTTGATCAGCCGGGCGGTTTCGTCCACGGAGGCATCGCTGGCGCCGTCGCGCCCGGGCGGGGGCAAGTGCCGGGCGACGTAGAGAATGCCGTGGGTGCGCGCGTCGAAGGGCGTGCCGGCATCCAGAGTGGGGGTGCTCTTCGGCAGCCCCCAGCGGCTGAGCATAGCGGTGAACTTGCCGCCCAGCGCCAGCGTCGCCGAGGTCAGAATCACCGTGTTCCGGCCGAATAGCCGCTGGCGCAGCAGGTCGGCAACGCTCAAGGGGGCCACCCGCACCACGTGCTTCGGCGCGCGCGGACCGGAGTCTGCGGTGTACCAGATGACGTCCTCGCCGAGCAGATCCTCGGCATCCGCACTGGTGCCCTCGCCCACGCGCGAAGCGTTGAGGATGCGAACGCACGTATCGTTGAGCTCCTCGGTCGCCACGATCACCGCCAGGCGTTCGGCGGCCTTCTTCGAATCATTGGCAAACTCGGAGGCGGGGATGCCGCTGACCTGCCGGTTCGTCTTCCACGCCGCGTCTCTCAAGGCCGCAAGCGGTACTTGTAACGCCTCGGGTACATCGGTCCAGCGCCCCTCGATGCCGGTGCCGAAGCGGTCGTTGTTTCTGGACGCCATCGCCTCCGCCTTCAACGCCTCCGTCCACCCGTCGCCTGCTTCGGCCAGCTCGTCCCCGGCGGCGTCGGCGCCGGAGACGGCCAGCTTCGCGGCGCGTTTGGCCAGCACGGCGATGGCAGTGGGCGACAGCTCGGCGGTGGCGACGGAGGTAATGCGATCCTCCAGCTCGTGGGCTTCGTCCACGATCACTGTGTCGTGCTCCGGCAGGACTGGGGCGTCCACAAGAGCATCGATCGCGAGAAGGGCATGGTTGGTGACGACAACGTCGGCGTCCGCGGCGTGGGCGCGGGCGCGCTCGGCGAAGCACTGCTCGCCGAAGGGGCAGCGGGTAGCGCCGAGGCACTCGCGGGAGGACACGCTGACCTGGCGCCATGCGCGATCGCTGACGCCCTGTGGGAGGTTATCGCGGTCGCCATCCTCGGTTTCACCGGCCCATTCGTGTAGGCGGGCGACTTGGGCGCCGGTGGTGGAGAGCTGGGAGGGATCCAGGAGGGACTCTTCGGCCTCTTCCACGCCGCTGTCGGTCTGCGCGTTTTGTACCTTGTTCAAGCAGACGTAGTTGCCACGGCCTTTTTGGATGGCGAACTCGAGGGGGCGGGGCAGCTCCGGTTCGAGGGCTTTGGCCAGGCGTGGCAGGTCGCGCTCCACCAGCTGGCGCTG
Source organism: Corynebacterium sp. HMSC08A12 (assembly GCF_001807485.1). Lineage (GTDB taxonomy): Bacteria > Actinomycetota > Actinomycetes > Mycobacteriales > Mycobacteriaceae > Corynebacterium > Corynebacterium evansiae. Next base: position 13,766 of record NZ_KV789179.1, read on the forward strand.
CAGGGCGATCGTCGCGGTGGAGACGATGACGGGGTAGTCGGAATCCATGGCCGCGGCGATGCTGGGGATCAGGTAGGCCAGGGACTTACCCGTGCCGGTGCCGGCCTGGACGGCCAGGTGGTGTTCCTTGTCAATGGCCTCGGCCACGGCCTTGGCCATCTTCTGCTGGCCCGGACGCGGGGCACCGCCGAGGTCGGTGACGGCGAGGCTGAGGAGGTCGAGGACATTGGAGCTCATACGATACTGTGCGAACCTTTGCGAAACGTCTAGGCCTTGAGATTGCGAATATGGCGAACCTGCAGGGCAGGCTCGTCGCGGGTGAGAGCCAGGCCTTCCCACGGCAGGCAAACTAGCTGCTTGGCGCAGTGCTCGCGGGATTCCTCGAGGGTGGGCAGGCCGTCCACAAGCTCGCCGTCGCGCACCATGGGGATGGTCAGCTGGGTGCTGTTCAACCCCTCGGCCTGGGGCAGTTCCGCCCCCATGGGGAAGGTGACCTCCTCGACGGCGGTGCCGGAGGGGCGGCTAAAGCGGGCGGCATCCTTCGCCCCGCCGAGGCTTGCTTTTCCGCGGGAACGTTTGGCGACGGGCACACCGTCAACCTCCACGAGCTTGTAGACCAGCCCGGCGGTGGGTGCCCCGGAGCCGGTGACAACGGAGGTGCCCACGCCGAAGGAATCCACCGGCTCGCTGCGCAGGGCGGCAATGGAGAACTCGTCCATGTCGGAGGAGACTACGATCTTGGTGTTCTTTGCCCCCAGGGAATCTAGCTGGTCGCGCACGCGGCGGGTCAGCACACCCAGATCGCCGGAGTCGATGCGCACGGCTCCCAGCTCCGTGCCACCGGCGGCGACGGCATTTTCCACGCCCTGCGTGATGTCGTAGGTATCCACCAGCAGGGTGGTTCCTGTACCCAGGGCGGCGATCTGTGCCTTGAAGGCTGCGAGCTCGTCGGGGGTGCCATCCGGGCGGGTGTGCAGCAAAGTCCAGGCGTGGGCTGCGGTGCCGGATGCCGGGATGCCGTAGCGCTGGGCGGCCTCCATGTTGGAGGTGGCTACGAACCCGGCCAGGTAGGCGGCTCGTGCGGAGGTGACGGCGGCGTATTCGTGGGTGCGGCGTGCGCCCATGTCGATGATGGGACGGTCGCCGGCGGCGGTGACCATGCGGGCGGCGGCGCTAGCCACGGCGGAGTCCATGTTCAGGATGGAGAGGATCACTGTCTCCAGGATCACGCATTCGCCGAAGGTGCCCCGGACCGTCAGGACGGGGGAGTGGGGGAAGTACAACTCGCCTTCGCGGTAGCCGTCGATCTGCCCGGAAAAGCGGAAGTTGCGCAGGTATTCCAGGGTTTCGTCCCGCAAGAAGTCGATGCGATCCAGCTGCTGGTCGGTAAATACGAAATCGCGCACGGCCTGCAGCACACGGGCGGTGCCGGCGATCACACCATAGCGGCGCTCGTTGGGCAGGCGGCGGGTGAACACCTCGAAGGTGCAGGCGCGGTCGACAGTGCCGTCGAGGATCGCGGCCTCGAGCATGGTGAGTTCGTATTTATCTGTAAGAAGTGCGGAGGAGCGGGTGTTGTTTTCGTTCACCCGCTCCATGCTAGTCCACGCCATACCACGGACCCGGCAGCGAAGACGGCCAATGTGGGTACTCTGGAGACTATGACTTCCCCAGCCGCTCCCTCTGCCACCCCTGTGGCGGACAAACTGCCAGAAACACTGACGGAGCCCAACCTGCCGTGGATGTGCATCTGTTGGGATGATCCGGTGAACCTGATGAGCTACGTGACGTACGTCTTCCAGACTGTACTGGGCTATTCGCGCAAGCGTGCCACGGAGCTAATGATGCAGGTCCACACCGAGGGGAAAGCCGTCGTGAGCTCGGGTGAGCGCGACAAGGTTGAAGGGGATGTGAAGAAGCTGCAGACCGCCGGGCTATGGGCGACGATGCAGCGGGCGGACGGGTAGGCGTCAATAAAGAAAGAAGGAACGAACATGCAGCCGTGGACGAAGAAGAACAGCCTGCTGCGCGGGACTCGCTTTAATACGCAGCTAGAGCCGCTCGAGCGCGAGATGCTGGGGGATTCGGCGGTGGCCGTCTCCGACAAGCTCATGGAGCGCGCGCGGACCGCCCCGAAGGACGAGCTGGCGGAGATGACGGGCATGGCCAGCGGGCACGCCGATGCGCCGAAGGATCCGGGGCTGGCGCGGCTGCTGCCGAGCTTCTTCCGCGAGGGGGACGAGGAAGTCGACGGCGATGCGGCGCTGACCCGCCAGCTGAACGAGACGGACATCATCAAGACGAAGCTGACGAACCTGCGCTTCGTGGTGGACTACCTGGGGCCAAATGGTTCGGTCAATGTTTCGCTGACACAGGACGAGGTCCACCCGTGGCTGAGCGCGATCAACGACATTCGTCTGTACCACTCTGCGCAGTACGAGGAGTTCAAGAAGGAGCTTCTCGAGGGGGAGGAGAATTCTGACCAAGCGACGGCGGCGCAGAACTACCTGGATTGGTTGGGCTACCACCAGGACAGTCTGCTGTCGGCGATGATGGGTGAATAATGAGCATAGAGTTGTTCGGCTGCCAGCCCGGGCCCGCTAATTCTTTGGCGGACGTGGCGGGTATTGGCGTGGGGCACGCGGCGTGCGAGGACGGCGCGGGGGATTCGGGCGTGACGATGATCGTCGCCCCGAAATCCGCCACTGCCAGCGTGGATGTGCGCGGTGGCGGGCCGGGCACGCGCGAGACGGATCTTCTGGCGCCGCACAACACGGTGCAGGCTGTGCACGCTATTGGTCTGTGCGGTGGTTCTGCTTTTGGTCTTGACGCCCTCACGGGGGCAATGGCCGAGCTGGAGAGTAGGGGGATCGGATTCCCTGTGTTGGGGCCGGAACACCCGGATAAGTTGGTGCCGATCGTGCCGGGAGCCGTGATTTTCGATCTGCTGCTGGGGCGCTGGGATTCGCGGCCGGATGCGGCCACGGGGGCGGCGGCGACGGCGGCGGCACTGGGGGCCGTGGCTGGAGACGTTGCTGGTGGGGCTGGCGGCGCGGCTGAGCAGGGCTCTGCAGGGCAGGGAGGTTCAACGCAGAGTGGTTCAGGGCAGGGGGCGCTGAACGGCAACGTCGGCGCGGGGTTGGGAGCCTCGGCTGGCGCGCTGAAGGGCGGTTTCGGGCAGGCCAGCGCCGTATTCCCAGAAGGTAGCCCTCTGGCGGGGGTGACTGTGGCCGTGGGCATTGTGGTGAACCCGCAGGGTGCGGTTTTTGATCCGGCGACCGGCCTGCCGTGGGGACTCGCCGCGGAGCTGGACGGGGAGTTTGCCAGATACGGACTGGCCGATGGCCAGGTTGATGGTGAGCCGGTGGGGTCTGAGGGCGTCAATAGATTAAAGAGCAAGAACCTGCTCGGTACGAAGATCACGGCGGACATGCTGGCGCCGAAGCTCAACACGACGATCGGTGTGGTGGCGACCGATGCGCCTCTGACGAAGGCGCAGGCCAAGAGGCTGGCGTTGGCGGGGCACGATGGGATTGCGCGGGCGATTCGGCCGGCGCACATGCCGATGGATGGGGACACGCTGTTCGCGATGGCGACAGGTGAGCACGGTTCGGGGGCTACTGGAGTTGAGAGGGGCGTGGATGACATTGGCATGAGCCTGCTTTCGGCGGTCGCTGCCAACACGGTGGAGCGGGCGATAGTGCATGCCGTCCTGGCGGCGGAGTCGGCCTTCGGTGTGCCGAGCTGGCGCGACGTAGTGAAGGAGATGTAGTGAAAGGTGAGGACCGTGGCTGAATCTTCTGAGGCTGTTGAGGTAGGCGTTCGGGCGGGACAGGCAAACAATGCGCCGATCGGGGTGTTTGATTCGGGCGTGGGCGGGCTGACTGTGGCGCGCGCCATTGTGGACCAGCTGCCACACGAGAACCTGGTGTACATCGGGGACACGGCCAATTCGCCCTATGGGGACAAGCCGCTGGCGCAGGTGCGCGAGCTGTCGATCAGGATTGCAGACACCCTGGCGGAGCGTGGCTGCAAGATGATTGTGGTGGCGTGCAACTCGGCCTCATCGGCGTTTATTCGCGACGCGCGGGAGAGGTACTCCATTCCGGTGGTTGAGGTGATCCTGCCTGCGGTGCGGCGCGCGGCGGCGGCGACCCGCAATGGCAAGGTCGGGGTGATCGGTACCCAGGCGACGGTGAGCAGCAGGTCGTATCAGGATCTTTTCGCGGCGATTCCGGGGGTCGAGGCGTATGCGCAGGCCTGCCCGCAGTTTGTGCCCTTTGTGGAGCGTGGCATGACCAGCGGACGGCAGCTGATGGGGTTGGCGGAGAACTATCTGGCGCCGTTGAAGGCCGAGGGGGTGGATACCGTGGTGCTCGGGTGCACACACTATCCGCTGCTGGCCGGTGTGGTGCAGCTGGTTATGGGGGATGACGTCACGCTGATTAATAGCGCGGAGGAAACGGCGAAGACTGTTTATCGCACGCTGGCGGAGCAGGGGCTGTTGGCGGATGAAGATCCGGGGCGGGCGGTGGACCTTTCCTTCGAGTCGACGGGCGACCCGCAGAGATTCGCGAAGCTGGCTGGGAGGTTCCTGGGGCCGGCGATTAGTTCGGTATCACAGATCCCGGAAATGGTGCGCTAGGCGCGTGGAAGTTTCATCGATTCTTAAGTGGCGATTACCTGTGACGGCGGCGAGATTAAGGTTGGGTTATTTTTGCCGGGTGTAGCCTGAGAAATTGCTCGTCTCTGGAATAACGATTGTAATCTACCTGAGAAATGGCATAGGTTGGGTGAGTAAGACTACTTTATGTGCCGCGGTTTAGAGGGAGTCGTGGTGCGTTGTCAGTCACGGTAGAGCTCGTTGCTTCCGAGATAATCGACGGGAAGCGGACGGCGGAACTCGATTCTTAAGGAAGGAAAAGGGATGAGTCTATCTCAGGGAAAGATGCCACGGAAACGTTTTGTGCGTCCGGTGGCTGCACTGTCGGCGATCACGCTTGCGTTGGGGACTTTTGGTGCGATTCCGCCTGGCCCGGTGGCGCCTGAGATTGCGGCGGCGGCGGACCTCACTGGCGGTATCCGCGGAGCCGATGGGAACGGTGTTATAGACAGGGGTGCGCAGCGAACTTCGGATCTGCGTGCAGGCTCGTGTGTTGTTGACAGTGGCGCCCCGAGTGGCAGCCAGGCAGGTTTTTCCTGGAATAACCTGGAACCAGGTCCTACCAGCCCCTCGAAAACCCGGTGGGGTTTGAGCGTCGCCTTTGACAACTCGAAGGATCGCACGTTCGCTGACTGGAGTTTTTCCAATTCTGGCCTTATGGGTGCGTACCTCGATGCAGGACAGGTTCCCTCAATGGGCGCCGGTCAGACCTTTCTTGGTAACAATGTCACTGATAAGGCTGACGAAATCCTCGGTATTACTGCTTCTAGGCAACAGCGAAACCTGAACCTCTATGCGAAGCTGACCGATGCGAAAGTCAAGCAGTTCGCTGAGGCTACTGCCGCGAACCCGGTACGTTACGCGTGGCAGGGCAACTATAAGCAGGAAAATCCTGATGGGCCAAGGGCCACACAGGGAACCAGCTCATCCTTTAAGGCCGTCGTGAACCCGTGGCCGAGCGAGAACATCGAATGTAACCCGATCACGGTGTCGTGGGAGAAGATCAGTAAGCATGTGATCGTCCCCGATGAGGAAACGAAGGTCGGCCACATCAATGTTCCGGCTGTACAGAATGATGGCACAGACGATTCCCTGTCCCGCATGGTAGTAGAAGCTTACGATGGTAATGGCGAGTTCATCGGAACATCGGATACCAGCGCTTCGAATGGTGGCGAAAAGCGTGTGCGTATCGACGAGAAGGGCGATATCTACTACACGTGGCCTAAGTATCGCGATCCGGAAAATGCTGACAAGAGCACTGAAAGTCAGAAACTCGCTGCACAGCAGAATGTGAACTTTTCTGTCATCGCGAAGCCACGTAGTGTGGACCAGCTCCAGGCCGCTGTCGAGAGCAATAACGGCGGTGAAGGCGCGGCGTTCGAAAGTTCCAACTCGCTGGCACGCTATAGCAAGCCGAACGTCATCGAGAACCGATCTTTCTCCCTGGATGATACGGGCAACCACGATCCGCAATACGACAGTTACCAGAGGACGATCATTTCTGGAGTTGACAGCGTCACTGGACCGCTTGCCAAGGGGCGTCAGTCGGTAACCTTCAAGCAGATCCCTGACAAGATTGCCGACCTCGTGAAGGAAAAGGGGCAGGGCGGATACGAAGCAACCGTCAAGCTGAATAACGACTACGTATTCGACGAGTGGGATGCCGAGATTGACCCCAACACCCATGATGTGACCATCACTGCCCCGGAGAACGCGCAGCCCGGAACCTTCGCACAGGCACGTGTCATCGTAACTTACTCAAATGGCTCCAAGGATGAGATCCCTCTGCTGGTGGCTGTTGAAGCGAATGACACGCAGACCACCGATGTGTCCTATCCCTTCCAACGTGCACCGCAAACAGTTGAGATGAAAGCGGATCCTCAGTTTAAGAAGATCCTCAAAAAGGATCGACCAGTGAGGAAACCGAGGATTTATGAACTTCGAGAAGGCTGGACGGCGCCCCAGGGATGGACTGTCAGCGTTGACAAATGGTCTGGCGTTGTGACCGCGAAATCGGATGAAACTGTACCGGACAATACGATTCTTGAGGTGCCGGTCGTCGCAACGTACTGGGATACCACAACGGATGAGGCAACAGCGAAATTTCAGGTTGCCTCCTCCGTAAAGGTTCCTGGCTATGACGCGGCCTCTGGTAAAGCTAGTGAAGAGGTCAAGCTGCCAGCCAAGATGCCGAAGATTGGTCTTGGCGGCAGTGAGGATGACGAAGAGCCGAACCGGTACACCTTTGAGAACGGTGAAACGACCTTCGAACCTGAGGCCACTGATCCGAATTACCAGTGGAAGTTCGCCATTGACGAGAAGACTGGTGAGATCACTGCGACCATTCCGACGGGTGCACTTCCAGGTGCCTACTACTCTGTTCCAGTGAAGGCTCACTACGCTTCTGGTGCGCCGGCGCAGAATACCACCGCTACTGTTAGCGTGGTGGGCTCTGGCGATGGTGAAGATGTTGCACACTACATCGCTCAGACCACGCGCGCCGGAGTGTCTGTGGATTCGAAGATCAACACCCAGTTGAGCGACCCGAAACTCGCTAAGTACGAGCTGGGTAAGATACCAGAAGGCTGGAAGGCAGAGATTGCGGATGACGGAACCGTCACCGCTACTCCGGGTGAGGACCAGAAGCCAGGTACTGAGGTTGAGATTCCGGTGAACATTTCGTACCCGGGTGGCGGTAAGGGCACGACGACCGCGAAGTTCGTTGTGGTCGGTAACGACGCACAGAATAATGATCCCTTGTACCCGACGGTTACTGTTGTACGCGGTGAGACAGCTAAGAATCCTTTGAACACCGACAACATCGATACCGGTCGCGTTCAGTCGTTTGAGGTCATCACTGACCCCAACGCGCCGGGATACATCAAACCGCCGCAGAACCTTGACCTCAGCACCGTGAGCATTGATCAGGAGACGGGCACCGTTATTACCCCGGTTAAGACGAATACGTTGCCGGGTACTTCAGCGGATATTCCGGTGAAGGTCACCTACAAAGACGGCAGTGTTGATTACACCCTCGCGACCGTTGTCGTGAAGGGGCAGCGTAGCCAGGTTTATGAGCCGCAGTACAAGCAAAAGGTGACTAAGCCCGGCGAAGGTATCGAGTCCGACCCGGTTAAGGGAACTGAGGTTGCCGAACAACACCTGGGTGAAACCGGCTTCACCGTTCCGGATGAGGTTGACGGCTGGAAGGTACAGGTTGATCAAAAGACGGGTCAGGTAACTGCAACTCCTCCAAAGACTGCTCGTTCCGGCGACGCAATTGAGGTTCCAGTCACCATTGAGTACGAGGATGGAAGTAAGGACACGGTCTATGCACCGTTCCTGGTACGCGAGAAGGAAAGCGAATTCCACTCGCCGTCGTACGACGTTGAGTCGACGAAGCCTGGCGGCGAGGTAACGCACAAGATCAAGAACGTTCCTGAAGGTGCGAAGTTCGAGGCTCCACAGGAAGATGGCGGTTGGAATTACACCATCGACGCAGCTGGCAACCTGACCGCAACGGCGCCGAAGGATGCTAAGCCGGGCGACAAGAAGACCACGAATGTCACCGTCACTTACCCGGATGGATCTACTGACGAAGTTCCGGTGACCACTGTCGTGGCGCTGTCGAACAACTACGAGGCTGAGCCGTTCTACCCGCCGGAGAAGTCCTACCCGGGTGAGACCGCGACCTCGCCGTTGAACGTGCGCAAGGCCGAGGGCATTGACCTGGCTGAGGAGAATCCGTTTGCGATCATCGTTCAGGACGGTTTCACGCCCACGGGTCAGAACAATGCTGCGGGCAACCCGATTTACAGGGTTAGCACAGCGAATGGCGTGTGGTTGGTCAGCTTAGATGAGGACGGCAACGTGAAGGCCGATATCCCGGCTACGGCACAGCCTGGTGATAACGTCCAGGTGCCGGTTCGCTTGACCTACTCGGATGGTTCGACGGATACCACCACTGCGTCGATCACCGTGGTGGACAATCCAACCCGACCCATCCCGTTCAAGGTCGAGTACCAGTACGACGCGACGATGCCCGCTGGCAAATCCGAGGTCGTTACCCAGGGTGAGGCTGGTTCAGAGAAGCAGCTCCGTGACGGTACGTGGGAGACCACGAAGCCTGCTGTCAACGAGGTTGTGAAGATCGGCGTCAAGCCTGCTGAGAATAGTGAGGATGTCTCTTGGACGGTTCCGATTCCTTACAGCACGGAGATGCGTCCGAACCCGGCCCTGGCGCCTGGTGAGACCAAGGTCGTGCAGGAGGGCGAGAACGGTGAGCGTAAGTTCACCGCGAAGTTCCGCTCGGTCGGTGACGAGTCCTATGTGGTTGACTCTGAGGACAACAAGCAGCCGGTCAAGGAGATCATCGAGTACGGTCCGCGTCTTGAAGGCCAAGACCTTGTGACGACGACCGAACGCCAGATCCCGTTTGAGACGACAATCATTCCGGATGACACGCTGCCGGCTGGTGAACGACGAGTCGATACCCAGGGCGTTGTCGGCGTGGAGAAGGTCACCTCGACGCAAAAGCTTGTCGACGGTAAGCCTTCCGGCGACCCGGTTGTGACTACTACGACGGTCACAGAGAAGCAGGATGCAGTCATCCGTGTTGGCACCAAGACTGAGGGCGAGACGGTCAACACACATGAGGCGGAGATTCCGTTCGGCGTGAAGGTGGAGTTTGACTCCAGCATGCCTGCAGGTACCTCTGAGACTGTCACCGAGGGCAAGCCGGGTAAGAAGACCATCACGGTCACCCAAAAGGTCACCAACTCTCAGCCGGATGGCAAAGCCACCGTTGAGGAGAAGGTCACTGAGCAGCCGGTGGACCAGGTGATCAAGGTTGGTACCAAGCCGACTGAGGCTTCCGAGAAGGTGACCTGGACTGCCCAGGTTCCGTTCGAGGTTGAGACCCGTCCGAACCCGGAGTTGAAGCCGGGTGAGATCAAGGTTGTCCAGAAGGGCGTGCCTGGCGAGAAGACCTACACGGCTGACTTCACTGCTAAGGGCGACCAGGCAACGGTCACCCCTGAGGAGAAGCAGACCAAGGCTCCCGTCAACGAAATCATTGAGTACGGTCCGAGGGCTAAGGACACCACTGTGGTGACTAAGACCGAGAAGCCGATCCCGTTCGAGACCGAGATCGTCTTCGACGACTCGATTGAAAGCGGCAAGGAGTTTGTTGAACAGGCTGGTGTAACTGGTGTCGAGGTCGAGACTTCTACTCAGAAGATCGTGGATGGTAAGCCAGAAGGCGACCCGGAAGTCAAGACTGAGCGCACCAAGGAACCGACGAAGCAGATCATCCGCGTTGGCACCAAGACCACCGGTACGAACACCGAGACCTTCACCACTGAGGCTCCATACAAGGTCGTTGTGAAGTACGACCCGAACATGCCTGCAGGCCAGTCCGAGGTGACCACCAAGGGCGTGCCGGGTGAGAAGACGGTGACGATTGAACGCAACATCACCAACTCGAAGCCGGATGCTAAGCCGACGATCACTGAAGAGATCACGAAGCAGCCGGTCGATGAGGTCATCACCGTAGGCACCAAGCAGGCCACGGCTACTGACAAGGTTGAGTGGACTGAGCCGATTCCGTTCGGCACCATCTTGCGTCCGAACTCGGCGCTGAAGCCGGGCGAGATCAAGGTCGTCCAGGAAGGCAAGAACGGCGAAGCGTCCTACGCGGCTGTGTTCGTTGGCACCAATGGTGAGGCCACGGTCAAGGAGACCAAGGCTCGTACCGAGCCAATCGAGCGCATCGTCGAGTACGGCCCAGCAAAGGATCCACAGGAGTCCTCCGTCGTAACCAAGACTGAAAAGCCGGTTCCGTTCGAGACCGAGATCGTCTTCGATGGCAGCCTCAAGGCAGGCGAGCAGGTCGTCGATCAGCAGGGTGAGTTTGGCACCGACGTCGTCACCTCTACTCAGAAGATCGTGGACGGCAAGCCTTCCGGCGAGCCGACCGTGACCACTGAGCGCACCAAGGAACCGACCAACGCGGTCATCCGCGTGGGCACCAAGACCGAGAACACTCACACCACTGAGTCCGAGGTTGAGGTACCGTTCGAGACTGAGGTCATCTACGACGACACCATGGAAGCCGGTACGTCCGAGGTGGTCCAGGAGGGTCAGCCGGGTAAGGACAAGGTCACCACGACCCAAACCATCGTGAACTCGCAGGTCACGGACACCAAGACCGAGACCGAGCGCGTGACCGAGCCGGTCAATAAGGTCATTAAGATCGGCACGAAGATCGCGACGGACTCCACGACGGTTGAGTGGACCGAGAACACTCCGTTCGAGATCGAGGTTCGCCCGAACTCGGACTTGAAGGCCGGCGAGCACCGGGTTCTCCAGGAAGGCAAGCCAGGAGAGGTAAAGCACACCGTTACGGTGACCTCCGAGAACGGTCAGATCACCAAGAGCGACCCGACTACGGAGACCATCAGCGATCCGGTCAAGCACATCATCGAGGTTGGTACCAAGTGTGACTGTGAGCCCCCGGAGGATTCGGAGGACCCGAAGCCGGAAGATCCGAAGCCGGAGGACCCGAAGCCTGAAGATCCGAAGCCGGAGGACCCGAAGCCGGAGGACCCGAAGGACCCAGAGAATCCGACCGACCCGGACAACCCGACCGACCCGGAGGATCCGGATAACCCGAAGGACCCGAACACGCCTGGCGGTTCCACTGGTTCGGTGACCCCGAAGCCGAACCTGCCTGGCATCATCGGTTCCCTGGGAATCGGCGGGGCCATCGTGGGCAGCGGATCGCTTGGTTCCACCCCGAAGCCGGATCCCAAGCAGCCGGGCAAGCCGGGTACTCCGAACAAGCCGGACTCCAAGCAGCCGAGCAAGCCGGGTACTCCGAACAAGCCGGGCAAGCCAGGTAAGCCGGACACCCCTGACAAGTCCAGCCCCCCGAGCCAGTCGGGTACCACGGACAGCACGTCCACCGGCAGCTCCGCAAGCAGCGGCAGCTCCAGCTCTCAGAAGCAGGTTGATAGCCCGCGGATGAGCACCCTGGCCTCCACCGGCGCGAACGTGCTCGGCGTGTTCGCAGTCGGCCTGGCGCTGATCATCGGCGCCATCCCGCTGCTGCGCCGCCGTCGCGAAGAAGGCGAGGCCTAACCGCCACTAGCGTTCAGCGCTAGCGCCTAGCGGAACAGCCAGTCCCGGCTAGTCCCGCCAAAAGAAAGGGCGACCACCAACACAACGGTGGTCGCCCTTTCGCACATTTGCCACCGCTTCGTGGCAGAATGACAACTTATGGAACTGGTAGTGCTGGGATGCTCCGGAAGCGTCGAAGGGCCCGATAGCGCCGCATCGGGATACATCGTCCGCGACACAACCACGGCCAACCCCGACCACCTACTCCTCGACTGCGGCCCCGGCGTGCTCAGCGCCATGCAACGTGCCGAAGACATCGACCCCTCCGCCTGTCACGTCGCCTTCAGCCACATGCACGCCGACCACTGTCTAGACTTCCCCTCACTCCTCGTCTGGCGCCGATTCCATCCCACAGCTCCCTCCACCCAACGCCACCAACTACTCGGCCCCGCCATCGCCCAGCGCCACCTCTCCGCAGCTGGCGCCGACGCACCCGAGCGCCCCGACGACTTCACCGACACCTTCGACATCAACGTCTACAAGGTAGGCGAGGGTCTTTTTGACGCCACCACGTACCCAGCCCACCCCATCGGCCCATTC
>NZ_KV789179.1:26167-44520 GCF_001807485.1 Corynebacterium sp. HMSC08A12
CCCTCTACGCCGCCACCGCCGTACACCCCACAGAGGCCTACCTGCTGCGCGTGGAAGACAACGCAGGTAACTCCCTGGTGTACTCCGGGGACACCGCCTGGACCGACAACCTGGCCCACATCGCAGCGGGAGCAGACGTATTCCTCTGCGAAGCCACCTGGGGCGAAAATGCAGAAGGCCAGCCCAGCGGCATGCATATCTCCGGCGAAGACGCAGGCCGTGCAGCACAGGCAGCAGGCGTGGGCAAGCTCGTGCTCACCCACATCCCACCGTGGGGTGATGCAGACGCAGCGGTCCGCGGCGCCGCCCGCCACTACGACGGTGAGATCCTCGTCGCCCGCCCCGGCATGCGCATAACTGTCAGTTAGGCACTTAACCATCGTCTAGGCGCCACAGCGCCAGGAAACTGATTGCGCAAGCGTCGGCGGGTAGCCCGTCCGGGGCGGCTAGTAAACTTAAGCCCCATGACGGAAACAAACGTAGAAAACACCTCCAACGCAGGCAGCAACTTCACCCGCGCTGACGGGCGCGCCACCAATGAGCTGCGCCCGGTGCGCATCACCCGCGGATTCACCAGCAACCCCGCAGGCAGCGTGCTGGTGGAATTCGGCAACACCCGGGTCATGTGCACCGCCAGCGTGGAAGAAGGCGTGCCGCGGTTCAAGAAGGATTCCGGCGAAGGTTGGCTGACCGCCGAGTACGCGATGCTGCCGGCCTCTACCCACGAGCGCATGCCACGCGAATCCATGAAGGGCAAGGTCAAGGGCCGCACCCAGGAGATCTCCCGCCTCGTCGGCCGCGCGCTGCGCGCCGCCGTTGACCTGAAGGAACTGGGGGAGAACACCGTCAACATCGACTGCGACGTTCTGCAGGCCGACGGCGGCACCCGCACCGCAGCCATCACCGGCGCCTACGTGGCTCTGGCTGATGCGCTGGCCGTGCTGCAAGCTAGGGGCGTCGTACCAGGGCAACCGCTACGCGCACCCGTCGCCGCAGTATCCGTGGGCATCATCGACGGCGTGCCGTGCCTCGACCTGCCTTATGAAGAAGACTCGCGGGCGGACGTGGACATGAACGTGGCAATGACGGCCGAGGGGCGCTTCGTGGAAATCCAGGGAACCGGTGAGAACGCGGAGTTCACGCGCGAGGAGCTGAATACCCTGCTGGATCTGGCCGAAGGCGGCCTGCGTGAGCTTATTGAGGCGCAGCGGGCGGCGCTGGCGCAGGAACTCTAGAGCAGCAGAAGCAAACGCGACAAGAGAAGGGGAGTAGCACCGTGCGGGTACTGGTGGCCTCAAGGAATAAGAAGAAGCTGGCGGAACTGAACCGCATGCTGGAAGCGGCGAACGTGACCGGCATCGAGCTCGTCGGACTGGGGGACGTGCCGGAATACCCGGAGACCCCGGAGACCGGCGCGACGTTCGTGGACAACGCGCGGATTAAGACCAACGACGGCGTGCGCCACACCGGCCTGCCGACGATCGCCGATGATTCCGGGCTGGCCGTCGACGCGCTGAATGGCATGCCAGGTGTGCTGAGCGCCCGGTGGTCCGGCGGCCACGGCGACGACAAGGCCAATAACGACCTGTTGCTGGCGCAGATGGGTGACGTGCCGGACGAGCGGCGCGGGGCGCACTTCGTATCCTCCTGCGTGCTGCAACTGCCCGCCGAAGTCGCGGCAGAGCGCGGCATGGAGACCGAATACGCAGTAGAAGGGCGCTGGTACGGCCGAGTACTGCGCGCCGAGCAGGGCGAGGGTGGCTTCGGCTACGACCCGCTGTTCGCCCCCGACGAGCTGCCGGCAGGCCAGGAAGATCAGCTGGCGGGCAAGTCCGCAGGCGAGCTGACGGCGGAGCAGAAGGATGCCGTTTCCCACCGTGGCAAGGCCCTGCGCCAGCTGGTGGAGATCCTGGCGCAACTGGCGGATTAAAGCAGCAAGGCTGGTGCCCACCACGCCGCCAAGCCGGGCACCCAGCGCACCGCAAGGCTAGACGCCGGGCGTGTGCGACCCACGTATGATGGGGCAAGGTACAAGCTCCACCAGGTTCAAAAGACCGCAACAACCAAAGAAAGGACTCCTCGCGTGACCGCCCCCGGCACAGACAGCGACCAGGCCACTTTTAGCCCCACAAGCCCCAGCGGCATCGTGGCCGGGTCGCAGGCCGACCTCAGCTGGATGGAAGATGTGTACAAGTTCTTCCACCAGCACCCCGAACTCTCGGGGGCGGAGGAAGTCACCGCGCAGCGGATCGCCAAGGAGCTGGAGAACTTCCCGGACTGGGAAGTCACCACGAACATCGGCGGTTATGGCATCACCGCCGTGTTGGAAAACGGCGACGGGCCGACAGTGCTGATGCGCGCCGACTTCGACGGCCTGCCCGTCGCGGAGAAAACCGGCGTGGACTACGCCTCTACCTACTCGCAGCTCAACGCATCCGGCGAGCGCGTGGCAACGATGCACGCCTGCGGCCACGACCAGCACACCACCAGCCTGCTGGGAGCCATGCGCATCCTGACCGAAGAGCGCGCCCGCTGGTCCGGCACGGTGGTGGCACTGTTCCAGCCGGCCGAAGAGGCGTCCATCGGCGCGCACAAGATGGTCTCCGACGGTTTGGGCGGCATCATCCCCCGACCCGACGTCTGCCTTGCGCAACACATCGTCGCCGGCCCGGCGGGCCAGGTGTACTCCGCACCCGGCCCTGTGATGACGTCCTCCACCACCATCGAAATTACCCTCCACGGCCGTGGCGCCCACGCCTCCATGCCGCACCGTTCCGTAGACCCGGTGGTGCTGGCGGCCTCGACGGTGATGAAGCTGCAGACCATCGTCTCCCGCGAGGTCCCGCCGAATAAGTTCGCGGTGATCACCGTCGCCTCGGTGGAGGCCGGCAAGGCGAACAATGTGATCCCGGACTCCGCGAAGATCTCCCTATCCTGCCGCTTCTACGACGAGGAGCTGCGCCAGAAGTGCGTGGATGCCATCAAGCGCGTGGTGCGCGCCGAGGCGCTGGCCGCGGGTGCGGACCGCGAGCCGGACTTCAAATTCGTTGGTTTGCTGGGCGCTACGGACAACGCCCCCGAGGTCTACGACGTTGTCCGCCCCCACTTCGATCACACCTTCGGCGAGGATTCCCTAGAGATGGAACCCTGGACCGCCTCCGAGGACTTCTCCGTGATCCCGAAGTCCTTCGGCTGCCCCTACATGCTCTGGACCATCGGCATTACCCCGCGCCGCCAGTGGCAGCGCGCCGAATCCGCCGGGCGGTTGGACATCGACATCCCCACCAACCACAACCCGGGCTTCCTGCCGGACCTTTCAACCCTGCAGGTCTCCACGCGCGCGGCGGCCGTAGCGATCCTGGCTTGCCTGCAGTCCGCGTGGGAGAAGCCGGAAGCGGAGCCGCACGCGATGGGCGCGCCCGTGCCGACCGACGAGGAGATCGACGCAGTCGCCGTCGAAACCTCGCTGGTCGAGTAGCCACGCCGCTGCGCTCAGCGTTCGGCGCCGCGCCGTCCCAACGCTGCCGCGTCGCAGCGCCAGCGCGCGCCGCTAGTCCAGCTGGAACGCGGCCTTAACCTCGTCGCGGCGCCGCTTCTCCACAACGAAGCTCAAGAAAGGCACCACGCCCGCCAGCATCGTGGTCACCCACTTCGACGGCTCCCACCGCGCCTTCGTGCCCAGGTCCAGGCAGGAAATCACGTACACCATAAACACCAAGCCGTGCGCCGGGCCGATGTAGCTAAACCACTCCGGCGCGTTCTCGCTGCCCAGGATCAGATACTTAACAATCATCTCCACCAGCAGAATCAGCAGCCAAATACCGGTCACCACCGCCGCCACGGAGTAAAACTTCAGCGACTTCGCCACGCGCGCCCGGCGCTCCGGGTGGATCGCAGGGGTCTGCTCGTTGGTCATTGCTTAGTACCCTTTCTGGTCGTTGTTCTCGCACTCTTTATCTTTGGACGCCCTCATCCGCGCCCGCTCGCGCCTATCATCTACCCAAATATCCTCAGTCTCTTCAGCAGGCCCTTCGGTCTGCAGGAAGTCCTCCGGAACCTCGGTGATTTCATCAGTCGGCTGGGTGGGAGCGGCCGGGGCTTCGTCTCCCAGTAGGCGCTCCTTTTCGTACTGGATGTACTTGCGGTACGCCACAACGAAGAAGATGCCGAAGATCGGCCACTGGATGGCATAGCCCAGGTTCTGGAAGCTACCGCCGTTGGACTGCCAGCGATCCCACTGCCACCAGGCAAGCAGGAGGGTGGCGATGACCGCCAGGATAAGGAAGATGATTTGGATGATGCGAACGCGCAGCGGAAACGGGTGGGCGGGTGCCTTGCCGTCATTGTCTGAGTGTTCGTTCACACTGCAACATTCTACCTGTACTGCCTGTTCCGCCTAATTTCTTTTCACGCCGGATCGCTTGCTAGCATGAAGGGGGAAACGCGGTTGTCCGCGTTCTTTTTGCGCCTGTGGCGGAATTGGCAGACGCGCTGGATTTAGGTTCCAGTGTCTTATGACGTGGGAGTTCAAGTCTCCCCAGGCGCACAAAATTTTTTCAGAGCTCCTTTGCTAGAGCTCCTTGGCGATACGCGCGACGTGGCCGGTGGCCTTCACGTTGTACTTCGCCACGGCGATCTTGCCTTCCTCGTCAATAACGAACGTGGAGCGGATCACGCCCTGCACGACCTTCCCGTAGTTCTTCTTCTCCCCGAATGCGCCATAGCTCTCCATAACGGACTTGTCGGCGTCCGAAAGAAGGGGGAAGGTCAGTTCGTACTTATCGCGGAACTTCTCCAGAGCCTCCACCTTGTCGGGAGAGATACCGACCACGTCCACGCCCTGACCGTTGAGCTCGGTGAGGGAATCGCGGAAATCGCAGGCCTCGGTGGTGCAGCCGGGAGTATCGGCCTTGGGGTAGAAGTACACGATGACCTTGCGGCCCGCGTAGTCCGCCAGGCTTACGTTCTTGCCGGAATCGCTGGGAAGAGTGAACTCCGGGGCCTTGTCGCCGACCTCAAGTCGGATGGGCTGGTTTGCGGTGGTGTTGCTGTTATCAGTCATGCATTCCACCCTAGCGAAAGCGCCGACACGCGAGCGTGCGGGCGCCGGCGCCCCACAGTGCACCACATGCCTGGGAGCCAATACACCCTAGCGAAAGCGCCGGCGGGTGCGATCATTTACAATGTTCAGGTAGCACTTAAACGTTCGAATAAGGGAGAAACTTCCGTGGCCCGTAGCATCGATGCCATCCAGCGCGACATTGAACGCACCCGCAACCAGCTGGGACGGACGCTGGAGGAGCTGTCCGTCCGTGCGGATCCGAAGAACCTGGCGGATGACGCTCGCGGCCAGGCCGTGAACACCCTCAAGGAGCCGAAGGTGCAGATGGTCATCGGCGGCGTAGTCGCCGGTGTTGTACTGCTTACCGCCCTGGCCGTTGGCTCCAAGCGCAAGGAAAAGAAGCAGATCAAGGAAATCCAGCGCCTGCTGGCCGCAACCCGCTAAGCGGGTAGCGTTGCCCGACTCAGACTCACTGCTTGGCGAAACCATACGCAGCGCCAGGCCGGGCGGGTTCACACTACCCAGCCCCGCGAAGCTGGCCACGCTGGCTCTGCTGACCGTCCTGTCGATCGCCGCAGGCTTCGCCTGCGAAGCGGTGGGAGTGCCCGCTGCCTGGATCTTTTCCTTCCTGATCGTCTTCGGCGTCTACGCCATCTTCAGCGACCGCCAGGTCAGCCCGCCTAAAAAGGCGATGATCCCCTCCCAGGTGATCATCGCCCTTTTGTGTTCCTCGCCCCTGACCACCATCGACCTCGGCACGATTGTCTCCTATGCCGGGCCGACGGCCATGTCGCTGATCGTCACGCTGGCGGTCTGCCTGCTGGCCTCCTGGCTGCTGGTGCGCATCCACCGGGTCGGCCCGGCCACGTCGGTGCTGGCCACGCTCGCAGGCGGCGCCAGCGCGATGGTGATGCTCTCCCGAGAGCTCAACGCGGACACGCGCTTTGTTACCCTCACCCAATACCTGCGCGTATCTATCATCGTCCTCACACTTCCCGGGCTGGTCACGCTGCTCGGCCGCGTCGAGGGCGGTGAGGCAGATGCGGCCGAGGGGGCGTCAACAGGAAAAGAAAGCCTCCTCAACGGCCTGCAGACGAACTGGCAGGGCGTGGTAGGCGCGGTGGTCGTGGGGCTGGCCGTGTGGGCGTTCACGAGGCTGACGGCGCGGTGGTTCAGCATCAGCTCGCCCTACCTGCTGCTGAGTATTGCCTTCGCCATGATCGGCGTGATGGTGTTTGGCGTGCCGCACGAGTTCATCGCGCCGAACGGGCTGCTGGAAAAGCTGGCCTACGCACTGGTCGGCGTGCAGGCCGGCGGCACCCTGACGAAGGGCGCGCTGCGGCAATTCGTGAAGGCCCTGCCCGTGATCCTGGGCGTGATTGCCCTGATGATCGCCAGCTCTATCGGCACTGCTTTCGCCATCGCGGGCCTGTGGGACTTTAAGGTTCTGGACGCCTACCTCGCCACCGTGCCGGGCGGTATCTACGCAGTTTTGGCATTTGCACACGACGCTGGCAGCCAGCCGATCGTCACGGTCATTCAAGTGATGCGCATGATCGCCATGCTGGTGGTGGGCGCTTACGCTCCGCAGATCATCCGGTGGGTATTCGGCGCGGGCGCGGCCGACGGGCGGCCGGAGCCGCGCGAAACGCAGCGCTAGTGGGCTGCGATAGGGGAGCAGGTCTGATGGCCTAGTGGTTAGCGCTGGGCGGGGGAGAGTGAGGCGGCGTCCGCAAGAATCTCCATCGACCGCAGCGACTCAGCTGTCGACGGCGACTGCAGCGACACCATGAGCTCGTCGGCTTGAGCGTGCGTGCGGAACTCCTCGAGGTAACGGCGGACAACATCGCCCGTGCCGACGGCGGAGTAGCGCAGCATATCCAGGATCTGCTGGCCGGCGGGGGAATCGATGAGCATGTCCAGCTCCTCCTCCGTGAGACTGCGGCCGCGGCCGGCCATGACGCGCACGCGGGTGCGGCAGACCTGGCGGAACTGCTCCTCGGCTTCCTCCTGGGTGTCGGCGGCGGTGACGTTGACCGCGGCGATGACGTAAGGCTCCGGGTGGCGCTCCGAAGGCTGGTAGTTATCGCGGTACACCTGCACCGCCTGCGTGAGGGCGGCGGGGGCGAAGTGGCTGGCGAAGCTGTACGGCAGGCCCAGGTGCGCGGCCAGCTGCGCGCCGAACAGGGAGGAGCCGAGGATGTACAGCGGTACCTTCGTGCCCATGCCTGGCACGGCCTCCACGCCGGGGATCTTCGACGGGCCGTTGAAGTAGCCGTAGAGCTCGGCGACGTCCTGCGGGAACGTCTCGGCGGCGGAAGGCTCGCGGCGCAGGGCACGCAGGGTCATCTGGTCGGTGCCGGGCGCGCGACCGAGGCCCAGGTCGATGCGGCCGGGGTGCAGTTCCGCGAGGGTGCCGAACTGCTCGGCGATGACCAGCGGGGCGTGGTTCGGGAGCATGACGCCACCCGCGCCCAGGTTGATAGTGGAAGTCTTCGCCGCGATGTGAGCGATGAGGACCGCGGGGGCGGAGCTGGCGATGGACTTCATGTTGTGGTGCTCGGAGTACCAGATGCGCTCGAATCCGAGCTTTTCGGCCTGCTGGGCCCACTGGACGGAGCGGTCGAAGGCGTCCGCGGGGCGTTCGCCCTTGAAGACGGTGGCGAAGTCGAGGAGGCTCAGCGGGGCGAGGGAGTGGGCTGGGTTTTCCTCGTTCGCTGGGATGCTGCCGTTCGCCTGGGAGCTTCCGTTCGCCGTCGTGTCCGTCATGGTGGGGTTGATGCCTCCTGTTTGGGGTTTGGTTGGGGTTTGCGGGCCTGCACTGCTTTCGGCGTTGAGTGACTTACGTTGTCGGTGCGCTTGCGTTCTTAACTAACGACAACCGCGCTGACAGGGCGAATATTCCCGTTGGGGGAGGAGTACATATTCCGGTTGGGTGGGGAGGGAGAGAGAAACGGCGCGAGCGGGTCGATTCCGGCGGAAACTACCCCGCAGCGGCCGACGACTGCCTGGCAAACGAGGGCAAATGTCCCAAATCTTCCACTCTACTTTTATAACCTTTCTGTTCGTGCTGGTCAGGGGCTTTTGACGGAACCGTCAAATCGCCCAGAATCCCGAAAGTGGAAGATTTGGGACATTCGGCTCTTTAACCGTTTCCATAGCGGATACCGGGCAGGTGGCTTCACTTTGTACCCTTGCTGTTCCAAGAGCTTGATGGCAAGGTCCGGGTTCTTGCGGATCACGGTCTCCGCCTGTTTTGACAGGTATCGGTTTCTGCCTCGTGCTATGTGCTGTTGCCAACCGTCATGCGTCGGCGCATTGATTTCGTTGGCAAGAAGCTCAATCACATCTTCAAGGCAGACGCGAAAACGCTCATCTCCCATCGGATAATGAATATCTTGCTGTTGAGCCGCGGCATCATACCTTCCTGCTCTAGCAAGTAAGAGGCCAAGGGGGACTGAGTCGGAATGAAACTGGAAGTGGCTGGCAGGCTTGTTACGAGAATTTCTGTCGTACTCGAAGCGAACTACCGGGCGATACTTTTGGCCAGACTGGTACTGAACTTTGAAGGTGCTTGACTCTATCGCCAGATGTTTCTTTGTTGAATTAGTGCATAGGCGAAATTCGCAGGCTAACTGCAGCTTCTTACTGTTCGAGCGGCCAATCTCAAGCTGTTTCGAACGTTTGATTACCGCCCTGAGTTTTTCCTCGTTGATCTCGAAAGCATTAGCCGTGATCTCCCCTTTGAGGGTCGCGTCGAGGAGAGTGGCGATTTCTTGCGCGAACTCCGTGGCTTGTTCCTCGAAAGTCGCGCGATCCAATGTGATTAGCCTTCAATCAGCCAAGTGAGGGACTCGTAGCGATCCAAAAGGTCAGCCTCTTTGACGTCGAGCGCATCTGCTGCGCGAAGGCGACGGAGGCCATCCACGCCGAGGGGACCCATCTGCTTCACAACCTTGGTACGTTCAGCACGCAGCTCGGCGCTGGTATGGGTGCGCGGAGTTAATGGCGTGGCCATGATCTCTCCAATCGTTGTGTGCGAACGGTGTATCTGAAGTATATAACGCAGAGGCGACAACAGGGCGCGGCCGTTGAAGTTGATGAAGTGAACGCAAAACCCTCGCCCGCTGGATATGATTCCAAGCGAGCGAGGGTTGAAATGTGGGCTATCAGGGACTCGAACCCCGAACCCGCTGATTAAGAGTCAGCTGCTCTGCCAATTGAGCTAATAGCCCGCGTTATTCGAAGCGCTGCGCGCCTCGGCAACGTGGAAAACTTTATACCCAGGTAGCATGACAATACAAATCGCCTGGTCAGGGTGGGTAAATTGATGTGTTGTTTAAGCGGCTTATGTGACTGTCCACGTACAGAATTCGGGACGGTACCCCGCGCTGTGTGTGGCAAAGAGACCGATCAATCCGCACCCATACGCCCGCATCCGCAATGTGCTCGTCCGGCCCGTGCGGCAGTGCGCCGCCGGGCGGCTCGCCGGAAACCCCACACCGTTTATAACGTTTACGCTACGAACTGCTGGAACCCGCCGAAATGACTAACGCTCCACTGCAGCCAAGCGTTAAGGTTTAGGACAGTCACTTTTCTTACACACACCTTTCCCTTTCTTGGAGTTAGTCTTGCGCAACACCAAGGTTTTCGGACAAACCTTCTCACGGATCACTGCGGCGTCACTAAGCATCGCCCTAGTTACCTTCACCGCATCGTGCACAATCGACCGCGACAGCGACGACCCGCAGATCAGCTCTAATGCCTCAACCGGCGAGAACGGCGAGGGCGAAGAGAAGAAGGATGAAAACAAGCTGACCTCCAACGTGAAGGACGGCGACACCGAGGTCGACGTCACCGAGCACGTGCAGGTCAAGGGCGACAAGAAGATCGACAAGGTCTCGCTGACCAACGACGCAGGCGAGGAAGTCAAGGGTAAGTTCAACGAGGGCAAGACCGAGTGGACCGTCCCCACCAAGCTCGGCTACTCGCGCACCTACACGCTGACCGCGAAGTCTGGCGACCAGAAGCTCGAGCAGACCTTCACCACCATGACCCCCGGCATGACGCTCAACGGCGCGCTCGCCCCGCTCGACGGCTCGACTGTGGGCATCGGCCAAACTATTTCTCTTCGTTTTGACGCCCCCGTGGAAGACCGCAAGGCAGTGGAAGACGCCATTACCGTGGAAACCACGCCGAAGGTGGAAGGTGCTTTCTACTGGATCACAGCCCAGGAGGTGCGCTGGCGCCCAGAGAAGTATTGGAAGCCCGGCACTAAGGTCAGCGTAAAGGCCGACCTGTACGGCACGAAGATCGGCGAAGGCGTGTACGGCGGTGAAGATCGCAGCGCAAAGTTCACCATCGGTGATGCGATGCGGGCCATCGTGGACGACAACACCAAGATGATGACCATCAAGAAGAACGGCAAGACCGTGCAGACCATGCCGGTTTCCCTGGGGCGGGACTACCAGTACCCCACGCCGAATGGAAAGTACATCATCGGCGACCAGTTCGAGACACTGACCATGGACTCCTCGACGTTCGGCCTGACGGGTGCGGGGTCGTACGTGACGGACGTGCAGTACGCGACGCAGATGAGCTACTCCGGCATCTACATCCACGCCGCGCCGTGGAGCGTGTACGCGCAGGGCAACACCAACACCTCGCATGGCTGCATCAACGTGACCGTCGAGAACGCCGCCTGGGTGTTTAACAATATGAAGCGCGGCGACATTGTTGAGGTGAAGAACACGCAGGGCGAGACCCTGAACGGCTCCGACGGCCTGGGCGACTGGAACATCCCGTGGAAGACCTGGAAGGCCGGCAACACGGAGGGGTAGCTAGGGCGCCGGCTAGTGCAGGCGCAGCTTAGCGCAGGCGCGCGGCGCGGGGGACGGCGCGTGCGATGATTTTCGCCTTCTCAGCCCGCGGCACTCGCACGCGGGCCGTTTTTAATTGCTCGACGGGGGTGCGGGCCAGGCGCTCGTTCAGCGCGGCGAACAGGTCATGCGCGCCGAGCACCCCCACGCGGGCCGCCAGCGGCAGTAGTGCCATGGTGGAGTGCGCCTGGGCGAGTTCCGCGCGAATTTCGTCAACCAGCTCCACCTTCGACTCCTCGGTGAGTTTCGGCAGGTAAGAGCGGTGCAGTCCGACCGTATCCTGCTGGTAGTCCCGCAGGAAATTCACCTTCTGGAAGGCGCTGCCTAGCGCGTAGGCGCCCTGGTCGGTGCGGGAGCGCTGCTCCGCGGTCAGCGAGCTCCCAGCCTGCTCGGCGTGTGTTGCGAACACCGCGTTGCACATCCACCCGATCACGCCCGCGGATCCGTGCACGTAGTCGGCAAGTGGCAAGGGGCTGGAGCTAGGGGCGTCCGAACGCATGGACGCGAAGAAATCCACCGTCCAGGATCGGTCGAACCCCGCCCAGCGCGCGGTGGTGGCGAATGCGTGCGCGATGGGGTCGGTGCTGAAGCCGGTGTCCAGCGCCGTGAGGGTGGTCTGTTCGTAATCGTTGAGGGTCTTTGTGACGCCGCAGGCCGGCACGCCCAGCGCCTCAGCCGTACCGTCGACGATTTCATCCGCGATGCGGGCGAGGGCGTAGATGTTGCGGATGTGCAGCTTGATCGTGGGCGCGAGGAGTTCGCTGGCCAGGTAGAAGCTGGTGGAGTAGTGGCGGATGATGCGGGAGGCCGCGGCGGTGGAGGCCTGCGTGTACAGCGCGCCGGGGTCGTCGTGGATACTGGTGGCGGCGCTGGGGTGCGCGGTAGCGCTGGCGCTGCGGTGTGTGGTGGCGCTGGGGTGTGTGGTGACGGTGGCGCTGGGGCGTGTACGAAAGGGGAGTTTGGGCAGGCGGGCCATGGTGATTAATGCTAGCCCACGAGGGCTTGGAGGCTGGGGAGTGCCCTGGGAGGGCAAATGTCCCAAATCTTCCACTCTGCTTTTATATCTATTATGTTTGCGCTGGTAAGGACGTTTTGACGTATTCGTCAAAACCGAAAAAATCTCGAAAGTGGAAGATTTGGGACATTCGCCTTCTAGAGGGGAGGGTGAAGCCCGCTGAAGAATTCCACTAAAGCATGCCCGCTAAGGCATACCATGGAATAAAGCGCGTTCCGAAGCGCTGAATATTAAGAAGGCTACGAAAGCAACGACAAAGAAAGGCAAACGTCATGAGCACATACACCTACAACGTCACTGGAATGAGCTGCGGGCACTGCGAGAACGCCGTCAAGGAGGAAGTTTCCAACCTTCCGGGCGTTTCGAACATTGAGGTCAGCGCAGACAAGGGGCTGCTGACGTTCGAGCACGACGGGGCAGCAGGGGAGCTGACGGATCAGCAGGTCATCGACGCAGTCGACGAAGCCGGCTACGAGGCCACCCGCGCGTAGTGCCCCGCCGCTAGAAGGGGCGCAGCCCCGCAATGCTGTAGAACTGGTGGCCCAGGAAAAGTAGCGCCGAATCGTCGGAGATCTCCGACACATCTAGAACCTCCGCCGCCACCAGCGTAGATTCCCCCGCCTGGGCTGTATCCGAAATGCGCGCCCGCATCACAGCCCGGGAGTTCGGCAGCAGCGGCTCGCCCGTCTCCGCGGTCACCCACCCTTGAGATTCTGCGAAGCGATCCGTGCCCGAGGTGGCGAAGGAGTGCGCGATGGGGGACTGGGCGTCATTAAGAAAGTGCACCAACATGCTGCTCGACCGCAACAATTTGCCTGCCGAGCCCGTGCGCTTCATCAGCGAGAAACTGATCGATAGTGGGTCGAGCGACAGAGAAGCGACGGACGATGCGGTCAGGCCGACGGGCTCGCCGTCGACGGTCGCGGTGATCAGCGTTACCCCCGCCGGATGTCCGCGGAAGACATCTCGAAACGCTGCTTCAAGATCGGTGTTACTCATTAGCATCACTAGACCTTTGGAAAAATTTGGGGTGACTGACGGGACTCGAACCCGCGACACCTAGGATCACAACCTAGTGCTCTACCAGCTGAACTACAGTCACCATTGCTGTTGAAAACAGCGGATTTCATGTTAGCCCACGCCCTGCGCCTTAACCAAAAGGCCAGCTCGCAAGGGGTGAAACTGGCCTAGATAGGGAAGCGCTCCGTCGCTGCCTTCGCCGCGGCTGTCGCGTCCGCGTTCGACGGGTCGGCCTCCACGAGCATCGCGCGGCGGTAGTAATCCAGCTCGCGGATGGATTCCTTGATGTCCGCCAGCGCGCGGTGCGCCATGCCCTTCGCGGGCTGGCCGTTGTACACGTGGGGATACCAGCGGCGGGCGAGCTCCTTCAGGCTGGAGACGTCGATCATGCGGTAGTGCAGGTACTGGTCCAGGTGTGGCATGTAGCGGTTGATGAACTTCCGATCTGCGCTGATGGTGTTGCCGGCCAGCGGCGCCACGCCTGCGGTGGGCACGTGTTTTTTCACGTAGTCGAGGACCTGCTCCTCGGCTTCTTCCAGTGTGATGTCGGAGGCGCGGATCTGTTCCGTCAGGCCGGATTCGCCGTGCATCTTCGTCACGACGGCATCCATGCGGGCGAGGTCGCGTTCGGTCGCGTGAATCACCAGGTCCAGCCCCTCGTCGAGCGGGGTAAGGTCCGCATCCGTCACAATCACCGCAATCTCGACGAGCACGTGCTGGTCCGGGTCGAGGCCCGTCATTTCGCAGTCGACCCACACGAGTCGATCGTTCTTGGCAACTTGATTCGGGGTGGTGTTCACGGATGTTCCTTTCTGTTGTTGATAATTCTATGCCTTTTTGGTGACGCCCCCTCGGGATCAGTCGCTTTCGGTTGCCATTTGGGCGTAGAACTTACCCACGATCGGCGCGGTGACCTTCCGTGGCAGGTACGTGGAGACGAAGTTCATGGCCTTGGACAGCGGGCCGGGGACTACGCGGAGTTTGTTCTTGGACAGGGCAGTCAGGGTGTCGATGGCGCAGTCTTCGTAGGTGGTCCAGAGGAAATCTGGTACGGCATCGTCAACTTCGGTGAGCTGCTCGTCTTCCTTGCGGGCCTCGCGCACCGGGCCGGGTGCCAGCAGGGTGCACTTGATGCCGTGGTCTCTGAGCTCGTAGTGCAGGGACTCGGTGAAGGTGTTGACCATCGCCTTGGTGCCGACGTAGGTGGCGTTTCCGGGGATGGCCATGTTGCCGGCGGCGGAGCCGACGTTGACGATGCCGCCCTCGCCGCGTTCCAGCATGCCGGGCAGCACGGCCTGGGTGAGTTCGTAGAGTGCGGTGGCGTTGAGCTCGAACTGCAGGCGCTCGTAATCCCAGTCGAGGTCCTTGAACTGTCCGAAGGTAGCAATGCCCGCGGAGTTGATGATGATGCTGACCGGGGTGGTGCGCAGCTCCTCCAGCAGCTCTGCGCGGGCGGAGGCATCCGCCAGGTCGACGGAGCGGATTTGCACGTCGCGGTTAGGGAATGCGTCCGCGATCTCTTGCATAGGGGCCACAGTGCGGGCGACTAGAAGGAGGTCGTAGTCGCGCCGGGCGAGCTCCTCGGCGATGGCCTTGCCGATGCCGGAGGAAGCGCCGGTGATCACGGCGTAGGAGCCCGGGGTGGGGGCGGGGAGGTCCAGCTCTACGGACTTCTGGGACTTGCCCAGGGGGAGGGAGCGGAGGGCGTCAATAGGGTTAAAGCGGCTATTCGCAGTCATGGCTACAACCATAGCGGGCGGTGCGGACAAGAGGCTTAGCCAGCGACTCCGAAGACGAGTAGCCCGACGACCAGGTTGTTCAGCATATGAACGATGAATCCCGCCCATAGTGTGCCGTGCCATCTGGTGATCAGTGCGCAAGAGATGCCGAGGAAGGTCGTAAAGAGGATAGCTGGCGGGGAGACGTGAACCAGACCGAAAAGCAGTGAGCTGAACAGGACACTCAGGGCAGCTGGCATTAGCGTGTCGAAGTAGCCCATGAGAACCCGACGGAAAACCAACTCCTCGAGGAACGGACCAAGCAGCAGATACGCCAGGAGGACGAGGAGGATGGGGAGGGTCTGCCCGGATTCGCTTGCGCTAGTCAAGGTCGAGGAACGCTCGCCATTTTCCATTCCCAAGATTGAGGCGACAAATGCAGTGGCAGCACCGGCTGCGATGATTGTCACTGGAGTCTGCCAGAGCAGATGCCAACCTCTTTTAGAGAGTGAAGTGAAGCCAGTTTCGATGTTCTGTTTCCGCAGGTAGCGAACCAAAAGCCAGGTGGGCAAGCCGAGGGCGATGATGAGCATGAATGGCAGAGCGCCGAGGACTACTCCCTTGTCCAGGGAGAGCTTTGCCAAGCCCAACGCCTGGACTGCGAGGAGCCCGTAAGCGGAGAGGAGAGCTGCGACGGACACTAATGCGTCCTTAGTGCGAGGAGGGGTTAGTTGTCGGTAGGTCATGGATCCTTCCACAGGTGAGGCTGCGTGAAGCATAGGCTGTATGAAACAGGCTCAGCGAGCTGAACTGGGCGGTGTTATTTTAATCACATGATCCCCGATATTCGCAGAGTTGGACAACACGCTGCGTTGTATGCCCATGCGCGCTGTGAGCACATCATGGAACAGATCGAAGAGCGCGTTGGCGATGACTGGGGGATTGCTGTAGGCGAAATTCAAGGCGAGCAGTACTACCAGTTTCAGGGGCGGGTTAAGCTCGTCAATGCTCGAGTGGAACTCGTCGCGACCGTTGACGTGGAGTCTGCGACCCTTAAGTGGGAATGGGCGGATGAAGCGGCTGTTTCCGGAGCTGCAGAACTTGGTCGGCGCCTTGCTGCGGAGGTGATGCGCGAGTGGGGTGAGGAACAAGACCTGCTCGGATTTACGACCCCAGTGGTGCCTTACGAGGTTCCCGAGTGGGACGGCGATGAAGCTGAATCGGGTAGCGGGGAAGACACGGAAGATGAGGAAGGCGAAGAAGGCGACGAGCTGTATGCGCAGTCAATTGCAGCGGCAGCCGTATCGGAGGATGTAGGGGATAGCGCGTTCGAAATCTTTGGTTCGCATGCTTGTTACGCAAGCATTCCGAACGAAGACGAATCCGAGATACGGATTTACTTGATGGATTCGTTCAATCCACCGATGCAGGAGACGGATCTGTCGGTGATGTTCATCAAGTTCGACGCCATATTGTTGGAATGCGACGACCCGGTGTGGAGCATCGAAGGGATTGCGCATCAGCGCGAGGACTGGACGGTCGAGGAAATCGAGCCGGAGAACAAACAACGCGCATGGAAGATTGCGGACAGCGAGGGACGCTACTTCGTGGTGGAGCTGAGCTTCAACGAAGATGGCACGATCGCAGAGCTTGGCAAGAAGGGGCTGCTTACAGAAGAAGGTGCCTGACGAAATCCGTCAGACACCCAAGCTAAGAAACGAAACCGGCGCCCCGGAAAAGAAAAACCGAGACGCCAGTTTGTCCATGGTGCCGCGACTGTAGTGGCAACGATGCCGCGACTTATAACAGCACTGCCTGAGCACATTTGAGGTGTCGATTATGCGCCCGTTTTCGTGTGCCGACTGGCCCATTGCAAAGTGCGTTTAAAGCTCGATGGTGCGATCCAGCGAAAGGCGCGAACAGAAGTGTTCATCGTGGCTGACGACGAGTAACGCTCCGCGGTAAGCGGAGAGGACGTCGACAAGCCAGTCCACGGTGGGGATATCCAAGTTGTTAGTCGGCTCGTCTAGTAGCAGGAACTGCGGTGCGGGGGAAGCAAGCAGCACGCGTGCGCACTCGGCACGGAACCGCTCGCCTCCGGAAAGTTGCCCCACTGGCGCGTGGACACTGTCATTCTGGAACAACAGTTGTGCTAGCTTGTCGCGGATAAACTGCGGGTCAGCCTGCGGATTGCTTTCCGCGACCAGCTCCCACACACTCTTGTCCGCCGGCAATGCGATGCGTTGACGTAGATAGCCGCGAGGAAGCGCATAGTCGACGTCGCCACTGGCAATCCGGTTGAGAAACGTAGTTTTTCCCGACCCATTGGCACCGGCGAGGCGGACGCGTTCGGGGCCGACGATTGTCAACAGATCGCTGCCAAGAACCCGCGTGGCATTGGGAAGGCCGGTATCGGGAAGCTCGATGTGAACGTGAGTGTCCTCCCGCAACCTAAGTTGTGCTAAGTCATAACCTTCCCGAGCTTGTGACACCGAGGCTGCGGCATCACGGGCACGCTTGGCTGACGAGACCTGGGATCGGTTCTTATCATTTCCCATGGCCATACCAGGCTTGCGTTTGGAGGTAGCGAACTCTTTACCTCGGCGGGCGTTACGGGCAAGCCGTGTCTGCATCTCGGCACGTTGGCGAACTTCCTTGTGATAGGAGGCTTTGGCCTCACTTACTTCGGCCCGCACGGTTTCCTGTTCGTGGTCGATGGTTTGACGGTAGTGCTCAAAGTTCCCGCTAAACATACGTAATGATCCGTGATAGAGCTCAGCTATCTCGTCAGCGTGGTTGAGCAGCTCCCGATCATGCGAGATGACCACCATGGGCGCCGGGGAAGCGTCAATCATATGCAGAAGGCGCTCCCTGGCAGCGGCGTCGAGATTGTTCGTGGGTTCATCAAGAATGATCATCTCTGGTTGGGAGAAAAACAGCGCCGTCAGCGCCACAGCGACGGCCTCTCCTCCCGACAAGTTGCCGACGCTGCGAGAAAGGGAAAAGTTCAATCCCGACGCGCTAAGAGCGGCCTGGATCCTCTCCTTGAGATCCCAGTTGTCAGCAACGATGGCCGCGAGTTCCTCGGAGTAGTTGCCCGCTTCGATTTCCGCTAGGGCATCTAAAATCTCGCGGGCCTTGAATACGTCTGCGATGGTGTCGGTCACTTTGAGCCCTAGATCTTGGTCTAGGTAGCCGATTTTAGGGGCCGTAACGGTACCAGAAGTGGGTTGATAGATGCCGGCCAACACCTTAGCGAGAGTCGATTTTCCTGAGCCATTAGCACCGACAAGGCCGGTGAAATGCGCGCCGAATGTGGCGCTTAAATCTGAGAAACAAGGAGTGCCGTCTGGCCAGGTAAAAGAGAGATGGGAAAAAGAAATATGCATGCCAAGTTCCGCCTTCGAGCCAACGATGATTAAGAGAGCGTCGAATTAGGAACGGATCTTCATAGGGCGAAACCGTACTTCAAACCAATCTGAGTGTCAATGCTCACTAACTGTAGAAGTGCGCATGATGGTCTGCTGGGGTACACCCCAAACGAACAGTTGTCCGAAGTCAGGACAATGGCGCCCCCGGCAGTGTCCGAAGTCAGGACATAGTTGACAGCGTGTTCCAGGGATAAGTGTTGTGACGGTTGTCAGATCAGCCGCGGCATA
>NZ_KV789180.1 GCF_001807485.1 Corynebacterium sp. HMSC08A12
TTCTCAGTCCAACTAATGGGGAGCAGTTCAGTCCGGGGTGCGTTTTTATTTGATAGCCGCTGATATGGGTGCTTCAGCCTCAGCGGGCAAAGGGACGATGTCGTTAGAACGAGAATACGTAAATGAACGACAGTCCCATTAACAAGAACGCGCAGGTCAGAGCGTTACAGAATTATGCTGTTCCTCGACCGGGCGTCCGTATTCTCGTTCTAACGACATTTGACCGCTTAGGGTCTAACGGCGACCTCCACGGTGCCCGCGGTCTGACTTAAAACCGCGTCCGCCACGATCATCTCGGCGGTTGCGCCCGCCACGGCCACCGTGACCGCCGCGTCCGCCACGTCCACCACGATCCCCGCGCTCATTGCGGTGCTGGCGCTTGTGGCTGCCCGGACGACCAGCCGGAGCACCCGGATCCGGCTCAATGTTGATCAGCTGACCAGAAACGCGGGTCTGATCCAGCGCGTGGAAGACTTCCATCGGCAAATCCGCCGGCAGCTCCACCAGGGAATGCTCCGCGAAGATGCTGATGCGACCGAAGTCTCGGGAGTTCATACCACCCTCGTTGGCCAGGGCACCGACGATGGCACCCGGGCGCACGCGCTGGCGGTGGCCCACCGACAGGCGGTACACGGCCAGCTCCTTGCCGTTGCGATCCGTGATGCGCGGAGCTTCCTTATTGAAGCGCTCGTCGAAGGGCTTGTACGCTCCGCCTCCGCTGCGGTTATCGTCGCCATAGCGATCACGGCGGCGCGGGCGCTCCTCCTTCGGCTTCTCCTTCATCAGGAAGTCCTCGCCAGCTTGCAGCTGGGTAGCCAGGGCTGCCGCAATGTCCGACAGCTCGACCTCGTTGGACTCCGCGTACTCCTTCACCAGGTCGCGGAAGATACCGATCTGCGGGTCCGCTAGGGACTCCGTCAGGCTGTCGCGGAACTTCTCCTTGCGGGCCTCGTTCACTGCGTCCACCGTCGGCAGCTCAATCTCATTCAACCGAGACTTGGTTGCCCTTTCGATCGCCTTCAGCAGGCGGCGTTCACGGGGCGTCACAAACAAAATAGCGCGACCCTTGCGACCTGCACGGCCCGTGCGGCCAATGCGGTGCACATAGGACTCGGTATCGTGCGGAATGTCGTAGTTGAACACGTGGGTGATGCGGTCGACATCCAGGCCACGGGCAGCCACGTCGGTGGCCACAAGGATGTCCAGGCGGCCATCCTTCAGCTGATCCACGGTGCGCTCACGCAAGTTTTGCGGAATATCGCCGTTAATGGCGGCCGCATTGAAGCCGCGGGCGCGCAGTCGCTCCGCCAGCTCCTCGGTCTCGTTCTTCGTGCGCACGAACATGATCATGGCCTCGAACTCAGTGACCTCGAGGATGCGAGTCAGCGCGTCCAGCTTGTCGCGGTGGCTGACCAGCAGGTAATCCTGTTCGATGTTTTCACTGGTCCGCTGGGTGGCCTTAACCGTAATTTCCTGCGGATCGTTCAGGTACTGCTTCGACAGGCGACGAATACCGGAAGGCATCGTCGCAGAGAACAGGGCAACCTGCTTCTCGCTGGGGGTATCTTCCAGGATGCGCTCGACGTCCTCCTGGAAGCCCATGTTCAGCATCTCATCTGCCTCGTCGAGCACCATGAAGCGCAGCTCGGAAATATCCAGGCTGCCCTTCTCCAGGTGATCGATCACACGGCCGGGCGTACCGACCACAATGTGCGCACCCCGGCGCAGGCCGGACAGCTGTACGCCGTAGGCCTGGCCGCCGTAGATCGGCAGCACGTGGATGCCGCCCAGGTGCTCGGAGAAAGATTGGAAGCTCTCTGCAACCTGCAGCGCAAGCTCGCGCGTCGGTGCCAATACGAGGGCTTGGGGGTGACGCTTCGACACGTCAATACGCGACAGAATCGGCAACGCAAATGCGGCCGTCTTACCGGTACCGGTCTGTGCGAGGCCGACCACGTCGTGGCCTTCCATGAGCACCGGAATGGTTTCTGCCTGGATCGGAGAAGGTACTTCGAAGCCGACCTTCTTGACTGCAGCTAGTACGTTTTCGGGCAATCCCAGCCCGTCGAAAGAGGGCTGCTGCTCTTCTTTACCCTGCTCTTCGCTTTGCTTATTGTCGTTTTCTGGAACTTTCGCTTCGGCGTTCTCAGACTCCACTGCCTCATTAGTCACATCTTGTGGCTCGCGCTTTTCCACGGCAGAATCCTGGGAAGAATTCTCCGTGATACCACCCTGCAGTTCATTCTGAGATACCGACTCGTCATTAACCGGCTGGTTCACGTCGCCGGTGACGTTTTCAGTATCACTCATCGTTGTCCAAGCCTACGCTGCCTTGACCGATAAAGCGATTCACGAAAATACCCCGGAAAATACCCCAGGGTTCAGCTGCCCGTAACGCAAGCTACAGCTCAGGCTACAGCTCAGGTTAAAGCTCAAGCTGGGCGATCACGTGATTTGCCGCCCGCTGCCCGCTGCGGAGCACACCATCGATACTCGGCGTTGCGTGCTGGGCACCGGCCAAGGCGATGCGACCGCCTTGGAGTTCCCGCTCCCCCATTTCCTTGCCAATACGTTGCAGGCTTTGCGGGAGGATGAGCGGGATGGCGTCAATAAACTTCTGTTCCTTAACCAGCTCCCAACCGGAGGAATCTACGCCGAACAGCGACCCCAGACCGCGCTGCACCTCAGCCACCGACGGCCCGTCAGCTGGGTTAGAACCGCGCGGGTGCACGTGGTTAGCGGCCACCAGGTGCTTGCCAGGCGCATAGCTGGGGGCGGCGGCGGTGACCTCCATGGCCGACGTAATGGGAGTGCCGCGAGCGCCGTCCACGGTCAGTAAACCTTCCTCCATAACCGGCTCGTCCGAGACAAACCACCAGGAAGAAACGCTGGTCGTGGGCACTTCCGGCGAGCCCAGTAGCTCGGTTTCCCGCCGCGGGTCAACGGCTACAATGACGTGCGAGAAGTGTTCGGTCTCTGCTCCGTTGACCGTCACCCGAACCCCGTCACCGTCCTCCTCGATGGCCGTTACCGGCGAGTTCATCCGGAATTCGGCTCCCGGCACGCGCGCGAGCGCCGCCGATAGTTCGCCCATGCCGCTTTCCAGCACAGCCAGGTTGCCGCGCAGCATGGTGGCGACCATCCACTTGGCGAAGATCGCGGAGGATTCGTTCTCAGCATCGAATAGGAAGGCGCGCAACAGCGGGTCGATGGCCACGGCACGGGTACGTCGGCGCACGCCCCGCTGGTCCAGTGATTCGCAGGTCTTCACGTCCTCGGCGATGTACTTCTGCTTGATGCTGCGCAGCTCCAGACTGGAGCGGTGGGAAAGCTCAGACTTGAGCCAGCGCCGCAGAGCCAGAAGGTCCCGGAAAGATAGGGCGCTGCGTGCCTTTGAGCGCATGAGGTTGGGAATCAGGTGTGGCGCGCGGATCGGGTCGCAGATCAGAGCCAGACCGTCGTCCGTGAGCGTTTGGATCGCGGGCTGAAAGTAGCGGATCCCCAACGCGGCGTACTCCCCCGGCTGCAGGATTTCCTTCACCGCCGGGTACCACGAGTTGAAGGTCTGCAGCCCGTGATCAATGGTCACTCCGTCGATCCTCTCGCTGCGCACATGTCCGCCAAGACTGTCGCTAGCTTCAAAGACAGTGCAGCTCACGCCACTTTTGTGCAGGGTTCGCGCTGCGGCGAGTCCGGCTAGCCCGCCTCCTACGATGGCTACATTGGCTGCGTTTTCCGCCATGTCGCTGCTCCCTAACCTGTCTTTCCTCGCCTACTGTTTCCGCCTGCGCTAGCGCACCTGCTGCGCCCATGCTATCGCACCGGCTATTGTCGTCGGTCGCTCGCAACACCCTCCCTTATTCGATTGTGTGTTCTATTCTTTTTCTTAGTGACGCCACCTTGTCCACCCCGTTGCCTACTCTGCATCCCTGAACGCAGACCACTGCTGGCGGGTCTCCGCAGCGGAGGTCTGGCTCGGATGATCAACACACAGAAAAACTCAAGCCAAGAATCCCCAAGTGCCAAGAACACCCAAGTAAGGAAGTGAGCAACCATGAAGTCCCGCATCACCACCCGGCGCACACCAATCCCCCGCTCAGCTATCCAGCGCCCGGCTAACCAGCGCCCGTCTACTCGGAGTTTCGCTTTGAGCGAGCCTCACCGCGCAGCGGCGGAAGCCCGCGCCATGTTGCGCCATCCGCGTAGCCTGATCCGCATTACCCCTGGTTGGCAGGCGCCTCGCTTCACAGTAGAGGCCGGCGATTCCACGGCAATGGTGCACGTCTCGCGGCGGCGCATGACCCCTCTACTGTGGCGCAGACTCAGTGGGCAGCAGGCACCGGAGGGACAGGACTTGTTCCTGGTCACGGTATCGGTGGAGTGCCCACAGTGGATGCACAATGAGTCCACCCGCCTGCTGGAGTTCATCCTGGGGCAGGCGTGGACTGTGCGGGAGGATCCGCAGGAATTTCGGGATCGCAACCACCAGGCTCAAGTCAGCCTGACGTGGCATGCGCTGATGACGCAGGAGGATCTGCAGGCCGGCAAGGCGCCGGCTCCACGCGCCGCGTGAGCTAGTCCTCGTCCTCTGCTGCGACCTCGTCCTCGTCGTCAAACTCGTCGTCTTCAAACTCGTCGTCGTAGTAGTCGAACTCGTCCTCCAACGGGACCAACAGCTCTTCCCACTCGGTAGCCTGCACCTGTGCAACCGCCAGGGCGTCAAAGAGCTGATCGAAGTCCGTGAAGGTACCCAGCTCCAAAACCTCCTGGGTCATCTCGGCGGCATCTTCCAGGACATTCTGATACATCACTTCGCGCTCGAAGTCGCTTAGGGTCTCGTCGCTATCCAGCTCGGCCTCAGCCTGTGCCACCAGCTCGTCGTACTCCTCGCCGAAGGTCACAAAGGTCACGGTCGCTTCGGGCTCATCAGTACCGGAACCCAGCATCACCGTGATGAGGGAGCCATTCCCCACCTCTGCGCGTACCAGCATCGGCTCAATCAGATCTTGCTCAAACTCCAGGTCAGAGATGCGATCATCGGTGCCTTCCAGCAGGTCGTGCAACACAGTAATGCACTGGTCAGTCGCAATGTACTGTGCCACCACAGCGACGGCGGCCTCGACGGAGAACACCACTCCGACCAGGGTGTCCTCAAACTCTTCAATGCCTGCAACCTCGTCGAGCTCCCCCTTGGCCATGAACACATTCGCCGAGTTGATGCCTGCCGTAGTGCTCGTCTGCTCGATCTGCTGGAAATGAATCTCCAGCTCCGGGGCAATCGGTACGAACAGCATGTCATCGTTTACTCGTGACTCAATACCCTCAGTATCCAGCGCCTGAGCAATGTCCTCGTAGAAACCCACAGCCAACGTCTCCCTAGTATTTCCTAGTGCTATATGAGGTGTTTCAGTCCGAAGCGAACGTGCATTCCGAGACTTGGGCACCATAGTAACCCGATCCTGGACAACACGTCTCCACGCAAAACCAATCGGGTGCCTCGCCCCTCCTCACCCACTGTGCCGCTGCCGTGTCGGCCGCCCACACGCCCGAACTAGCGCCCCGGCCTCGGCATCGCCACGGAGCTCTCGTCCCCTTCCCAACCCCGCATGTCGAACTTCTCCCACACCCGGCGAAACTCCGCGCGAGGGTCTTCTTCCAGCCTCATTTCCCTCTCGAACACCTGCGTCGCCCGGGTTTCCAACGTATAAGGCTCCCATCCCGGATCCGCTCCCCAGATAAACCTCTTCCAGGCCCGTTGCATGTGCTCGGAGACCACGGCCATCTCCCCTCCCAGGACGAAGCTGGCTTTCGAGGACTTGGCGTCACCAAAAAGAGCAGACAGCTCCATCGAGTGCATCGCACCCACCCCGAGCCGCCGCAACATCGCGGGGGCATAGTCGAAGCGATACATCCAGACGGGCGCCCCGGCCGCCTGGTGCAGCTCGGCGAGCCGGATGGACTGCGCCCAGAACACGGCGTCGGCGAGCATCTGCGCGAAGACCCCACGGCGCCCAATGTCCCCATAGGCGCTCTCAATCTGCTCGGCAAGCACCGGATCGTGTGCGCGTAGCATCGTCCGAGCTGCCCTTACCCGTGCCGACTTAGAGAAGAACAGCATCTGCGCGGCCGACAGTTCGTCGTTGTTAGTGCCGATGAGCAGGGGGATCCGCTGATGCTCGGCGCGTTCGAAGATTCCCAAAGGGTGGTCGGAGAGAAGTTCCCCGTCGATGGCGATGCCGAAGGCCATATTCATCTCCCGCAGCCCGCCGCCCCGCCACAGCATCTGCTGCCCGGCGCGCACTACGTCGGCGAAGTGCAAAGCGCGTAGCTCGGCGATGGAGGTCGTGCGCGGAACCAGTCCGGAATACTGCGTGAGCTTGCGCGCCCAGAGGTTCGACTGGGCGTTGGTGTGCACGCTCATTACGGGCGCGGACTGCAGAATCACCCGGTGGAATAGTCCCCGTGCGGCGGGAATGGTCATCAGCGCGGCGGCGGAGGTCCCGCCTGCGGATTCGCCCATCAAAACCACATTGTCCGGGTCGCCTCCAAAGCCCGCGATGTTCTTCCGCACCCATTCCAGCGCCAGGAGCTGGTCGCGGGTCGCGGGGTTGGGTTCGCACCCGGCGGCGTCGGGGACATCCAGGGAGCTCATGTCCACATACCCCAGCGCGCCGAGCCGGAAGTTCAGAGCGACGTAAACTACATCCAGTTCTTTGGCGAAATTATGCCCACGTAGTACTGCGGTGTGGGAAGCCCCGGCGAAGAAGCCGCCACCGTGCAGGAACACGACAACTGGCAGTGTGGCATCCGTATCTGGTCGGACGATATCCAGGTTCAGGCAGTCCTCGTCGCCGATAACTTCGTCTTTCCAGTTGTAGGACGTCTGAGGTGCGACGTTCCCGTACTCTTCCGCCGACCACTCCCCCTGCCAGCGCACCGGACGTGGGGCTTTCCAGCGTTCCGCGGAGCCGAATGGGATGCCACGCCATGTCCGCACGCCGTCCATCCGGAAACCTCGGACGACCCCTCCCGTGGTCTCTGCCCGTACGCCGTCCTGATTCATCATTTAACCATCCTAAGCTCTAACGCCCGCCCGCGGTCGGGCGAGCGCCTTCCGTACCGTCGGCTCGGTTTTGGCCTACTGTTGATGCCCATGGGAATTCTCAATTTCGGCAAGTCCGATCAACCACGTGACGAGGCCACCGCTACCTCTGAGCTCATCCAGCAGGCTCGGCGTGCGCCCTACCCTTCCGGCCCGTTCGCTCGCCGCTTCTTCGCGGCAATCGACCGCACGGTCTCTATCCAGGAGCCGCTCATCCGGTCCTACGTGGCAAAGATCGAGAAGAAGCATGGTGACGCCACGCCTCAGCGCCGACAGGAAGTTCTAGACACGCACTTTAAGAACCTGGCCACGGGCTCCGGCGCGGGCACCGGCGGCGTGGCCGCAGTCCCAGGCGTGGGTACGCTGCTCTCCTTGGCGGGTATCGCGGCGGAATCCGCACTGCTCATTGAGGTGTGCGCCCTCTACGCCCTGGCTTCCGCAGAGTTGAATGGCATCGATATTTCCAAGGAGGAGACTCGCCGCGCGGTGGTGTACCTGGCGATCTCCGGGGCTACGGCCAAGGAGCTGGTGCAGGCGCTGGCCGAGGATCGAACCTTCAGCTCGCTGCAGGCCGCCAACCGGCTGCGCGGCGCGCGCAAGCTGCGCAAAGCCGGCTCTGTCGAGCTAAAGCAGGCCAACAACGTCCTGGGGCGCTTCGCATTCCGCCAGGTTCGCAAGAGCTTCGGCGGCGCGATGTTTAAAAAGGTTCTGCCGTTCGGCGTCGGCGCTTACCTGGGGGCTAAGGCCAACCGCAAGATCGCAGAGCGCATGGTCGACAACGTGCACGTCTTCATCCGCGAGGCCGACGAGATCTTCTAGCTCGCCGGGGTTGTCCGACCCCCGCGTTAGAATCATCGCCGTGTTCAGAGTCATCCGAGAATCCGCCCGGCGCCACCGGTGGTTATTCGCTGCCGTGGTGGTTTTCTCCGTACTCTTGCCCACCATTGAGCTGCTATTGCCGCTGCTCGCGGGCGCTTCCGTGGATGGCAGCACGCGCGCGATCGGGTTACTAGTGGCGGTTGCCTGCGCGCGTTTCGTTACGCAGGCGTTGCGGCGTTTCCTGTCTGGCACGTTCAGCGTGCGCACTCAGCACAGTCTGCGCACTCGGATGTTTGCGGCGATCCAGGCTGTCGACGAGAACGCAGCGCGGTCTTTCGGCACCGGCCAGGTGATCTCGCGCACCATCACGGACCTGACGAAGGTGCAGGGAATGGTCGCGATGCTCCCGCTGATGGCTTCCAGCATGCTGGAGCTGGTGCTGATCTTCGCCGTGGTGCTGTGGATCTCCCCGCCTATCGCCGGGATTGTCGCGGTGCAGATCCCACTTCTCTTCGCCGTGGCTTATGCCTCGCGTACAAAACTGTACGGCCCGTCCCTGGCTTCGCAGCGCCAGGCGGCGGTGGTTGCGGAGCAGGTTGAACGCACGGTGTCCGGTGTGCAGGTGATGAAGAGCTTCGCCCAGGAGCCACGCGAGATTGGCCGCTATCGGCGCGAATCCGCCCGGCAGTACGGCATTAACATGCGCGTGGGCAAGCTCAGCGCCATCTTCCAGCCCGCCCTTTCCGCCCTGCCGAACGTGGCGCTTGTGGCGGCGATTGCACTCGGTGGCTGGCTGGCCATGCGAGGGGCGATCAGCGTTGGTGACTTCCTGGCGGTCTCCACGTTCATCACCATGCTCGCCCGGCTAACTCGCATGGCTGCGGGGATGCTGGTCAATGTGCACGTCACCCAACCGTGTGCGGATCGCATTTTCGAGATTATTGACGCCCCGCCGCGCCCCACCGGCACCACTGCTGTGCGCGCCCCGATGGGGTTTGTAGGCAGCGTGCCGATCGCCCCGGGGCAACCCCCGATTCGACTGAGCATCGCACCGTCGAGCACGACGATCGTGGAGGGTCCGGTGGC
Organism: Corynebacterium sp. HMSC08A12; assembly: GCF_001807485.1. Lineage (GTDB taxonomy): Bacteria > Actinomycetota > Actinomycetes > Mycobacteriales > Mycobacteriaceae > Corynebacterium > Corynebacterium evansiae. The sequence continues at coordinate 9,008 of NZ_KV789180.1, forward strand.
TTCGGGGAAGACCCGCCTGGCGCACGCCTTGGCTGGCCTAAACACCCAGGATGCGGAGGAGATCCAGGTGGTTAATGCCACCGATGGCAGGCCGATTCCGCTGCTGGAGGTGCAAGAACCCGAGCGGCCAGCGCTGGTAATGGACGAGGCATTCCTCTACTCCGGGACGATTCGGGAGAACATTCTCCTCGGCTTTTCAGCCACGGACGCGGAAGTCTGGGAAGCCGCCCGGCTGGCCTGTGCCGATCGCTTCATCCGCGAGGCGGGCGGGTTGGATGCCGTCGTCGGCGAGCGGGGCATCACGCTTTCCGGTGGGCAACGCCAGCGCATCGCCATCGCGCGCGTGCTGTTACGAGCCCCGCACACGATAATCTTCGACGACGCTACCTCGGCCATCGACCAAGCCACCGAGGCCCAGATCCTGGCTAACCTCCGCACCGCGGTCTCCCGCCCCACGGTGATTTACATCAGCCACCGCGCGGACGGCGGCTTCCGCGATCCGGACCAGACGATTTCCCTGCCTGCTGCTCGGCCGGTAGCGCCGGCTGCAGAAATCCCTGCCACAGCCGAAACTTCCACTGTCTCTGACGGTGCCGCCGACCCCGCGGGCTATCCATCCGTGGAACCTCGAATCGCGGATCTTGACGACGGCGGAAGGTTCCGCCTGCGCACCCTGTTTGCCATGGTGCCCGGTCTCATCGCGGCGGTGGTCGTCACGCTGTTCCTCTCCTCCGCCGCCGACATCGCCCTGCCCACCTTTATCCGCCATGCCATCGACGGCGGAGTCGCGGACAACGACATGGGGGCTCTGTGGATCACTTGTGGAGCCGCCCTACTCGTAGTGGCACTCTCCTGGGGCGCGCAGATCGCCAACACCGTGCTCACCACGCTGACCGGCGAACGGCTGATTTTCACCCTGCGCAACCGGCTGTTCCGGCACATCACGGGGATGGATCTTCTGTGGTTCCACCGCCAGTCGAGTGGCAGGATCATGACTCGCCTGACGACGGACATCGACTCTCTGTCCAACTTCCTGCAGTCTGGGCTTTCCCAAACAATCGTGTCCGCCACCCTGGCTTTAGGCATCCTCGGAATGCTTATCGGCACTGACCTCACGCTGGCCGGGATAGTCGCGCTGTTCCTGCCAGTCATCGTGGTTGCCACGGTGGCGTTCCGCGTGATTTCCCGCCGCCTTTACACTCGAGCCAGAAGTCAGATCAGCCAGGTCAATGCCACGTTCCAGGAAGCCCTCATGGGACTCCCCACTGGCCAGGCCTTCGGCTATGGCGCTGCACTGCAGACCCGCCTGGAAAACGAATCCCGCGAATACCTCCGCCTACGCACCCACTCGCAAACGGCGGTGAGTCTGTACTTCCCCGGCATTAACCTGCTCACCCAGCTCGCGCAGGCTGCAATACTCAGTGCAGGCGGGGCCCTCATTGCCAATGGCCAGACCACGGAGGGCGCGCTAGTGGCATTCAGCCTCTACCTGACGATGCTCTTCGGCCCGATCCAACAGCTTTCCCAGGTATTCGATCAGTTCCAGCAAGCCAGCGTGAGCGTCTCCCGAATCCGCGAACTGCTTAACGAACGCCCGGCCATCACCTCACCAGCCGACGCAGAGCTACCGGCCTTCGTGAAAGGCCCGGCGATTCGGTATGAGGGCGTCATATATAAATACAGCAACAATAAACACGGCGAACACGGCGAACACAGTGAAACCGGCGAGCCAACCTTGGACATCGACCACACTTTCCGCGGCACCACGGCAGTGGTCGGCGCAACGGGCGCGGGCAAGAGCACTTTACTGCGGCTGGTGAACCGGTTCATGGATCCCACGGAAGGGGCAGTACTAGCAAACGGAACGGACATCCGAACCTTCGACGTGCGCGGCTGGCGGCGCTGTATCGGCACCGTGCCGCAGGAGCCACATCTGTTTGCCGGAACCGTGGCCGAGAACATCGCTTACGGCACAGACGACGCAAACCACACCAACCTGGCCGAGGTGCAGGCGGCAGTCGAGCGAATCGGCGGCGAGAGAATCCTGCAGACAATCCCCGGCGGGCTCAGCGCCCGCATCTCCCCCGGAACGAGCACACTCTCGGCCGGGCAAAAGCACATGATCGCGCTGGCGAGGGCGGAATACATCCGACCGGCAATCATGTTGCTGGACGAGGCGACGGCCAACATCAGCGACGAGGAGGAAGCTCAGATCGTCGAGGCGATCAACCGCGTGACCCGCAACCGCACCGCACTCATCGTCGCGCACCGGCTGCGCACCGCCGCCCGGGCCGACACAATCGTCGTAATGGATCACGGCCGTATCGTCGAAATTGGTGAATATAACAACTTACTACAAAACGGCGGACCATATGCCGAATTGTGGAATGCCGTCCCAAGGCCAACAACGGGTTTGTAGTAGGGTGGAACGACGAGACTTAAAGTCATAAAGGAAAGAGGCGAGGACCTGCTGTGAGCAGCGCAAATTTCGGTCAAAACGAGTGGCTGGTCGATTTGATGTACCAGCAGTACAAGGAAGACCCAAAGTCTGTCGACGCTGAATGGCGCGACTACTTTGAGAAAAATTCCTCTCCGGTAAGTCCGTCGGGCAACACCCAGGCTGCGGCGGGCGACGGAGCACAGAAGACCACGGGCGGCCAAAGCTCCACTAAGAACACCGTTACCCCCAACCGGGATACGACGGCGGGTGGCAAGCAGCCTAAGGGTTCTGCATCCCAGAACCAGGACAGCAGCGTTAAGCCCACCCCGAAGCGCACCGCCCCGCCTGCTCCGAAGCAGCCGGTGGAGGCACCGGAGCCCGGCGAGTTCCCCATTAGGGGCGCCGCAAGGGCCGTAGTTAAGAACATGGACGCTTCCCTGGAAATCCCGACGGCTACGTCCGTGCGCGATATGCCGGCGAAGCTGATGTTCGAAAACCGTGCGATGGTCAACGAGACCCTGCGTGCGCGCGGTGGCGGCAAGATTAGCTTTACTCACATCATCGGTTACGCCCTGGTGCAGGCCGTCAAGGCCCACCCGGATATGAACAACTCCTACGAGGTTGTAGACGGCAAGCCGACCCTCGTTACCCCGGAGCACATCAACCTGGGTCTGGCCATCGACATGGTGGGCAAGAACGGTCAGCGTTCCCTGGTGGTTGCTGCCATCAAGGAAGCCGAGAAGATGTCCTTCGGCGAGTTCATCGAGAAGTACGAGGACGTTGTTCACCGCGGCCGCGAAGGCAAGCTGACGATGGACGACTTCACCGGCGTGACCATCTCCCTGACCAACCCGGGTGGCATCGGCACTCGCCACTCCGTGCCGCGCCTGACCAAGGGCCAGGGCGCCATCATCGGCGTGGGCTCCATGGACTACCCCGCCGAGTTCGCGGGCGCATCCGAGGATCGCCTGGGCGAGATGGGCATCGGCAAGCTGGTGACCATCACCTCCACCTACGACCACCGCATCATCCAGGGTGCGGAATCCGGCGAGTTCCTGCGCACCATGAGCCGCCTGCTGATCAACGACGAGTTCTGGGACGAGATCTTCCACGCCATGCGCGTGCCCTACGCCCCGACCCGTTGGAGCCAGGACCTGCCGAACATCGGCGTGGATAAGTCCACCCGTGTGATGCAGCTGATCGAGGCCTACCGCTCCCGCGGCCACCTGATCGCCAACATCAACCCGCTGCAGTGGACGCAGCCGGGTCTGCCGATCCCAGATCACTCCGACCTGGACATCGAGTCCCACGGCCTGACCCTTTGGGACTTCGACCGCACCTTCCACGTCGGTGGTTTCGCAGGCCGCGAGACCATGACGCTGCGCGAGGTTCTTGCCCACCTGCGCAAGGCCTACACCCTGAAGGTTGGCTCGGAGTACACCCACATTCTGGACGCCGAAGAGCGCACCTGGCTGCAGGATCGCATCGAGGCTGGCCAGGAGGAATTCAGCCCGGCACAGCAGAAGTACATCCTGCAGAAGTTGAACTCCGCCGAGGCTTTCGAGAACTTCCTGCAAACCAAGTACGTCGGCCAGAAGCGCTTCTCCCTGGAGGGCGCCGAGACCCTGATCCCGATGATGGATGCCGCTATCGACCGCGCTGCCGACGCAGCTCTGGACGAGGTCATCATTGGTATGCCGCACCGTGGCCGCCTGAACGTGCTGGCCAACATTGTGGGCAAGCCCTACGCACAGATCTTCACCGAGTTCGAGGGCAACATCGACCCGGGCGCCGCTGGCGGTTCCGGCGACGTGAAGTACCACCTGGGCCAAGAGGGCCACTACCACCAGATGTTCGGCGACAACGAGATCGACATCTACCTGGCAGCCAACCCCTCCCACCTGGAGGCCGTGAACCCGGTCATGGAGGGCATCGCCCGCGCCAAGCAGGATCAGCTGCACGAGAAGCACACCGTCATGCCGCTGCTGTTGCACGGCGACGCTGCCTTCGCCGGCCTGGGCATTGTGCAGGAGACCATCAACCTGGCTCGTCTGGAGGCCTACGAGGTCGGCGGTACCGTTCACATCATCGTGAACAACCAGATCGGCTTCACCACCACCCCAGATGCCGGTCGTTCCACCCACTACGCCACCGACCTGGCGAAGGGCTTCGACAGCCCGGTATTCCACGTCAACGGCGACGACCCAGAGGCAGTCGTATGGGTGGCACACCTGGCTGTGGATTACCGCAACCGCTTCGGCAAGGACGTATTCATCGACCTGGTTACCTACCGCCGTCGCGGCCACAACGAGGCCGACGATCCGTCGATGACCCAGCCGCTGATGTACAAGCTGATTGGTGAGACGAAGAGCTCCCGCGATCAATACACCGAGACCCTGCTGGGCCGCGGCGACCTGACCGAGGAAGACATCGAGCGCGTCCAGCGCGACTTCCACGAGCAGCTGGAGACCGTGTTCACCCAGGTACGCGAGGCCGAGAAGGGTGCCAAGCCGAAGGAGCAGAGCGGCATTACCGGCTCCCAGGAGCTGCCGCGTGGCCTGGATACCTCTGTGGATCGCGAGCTCATCGAGCACATTGGTGACCTGTTTGCCGATGTTCCTGATCACATCACCCCGCACCCGCGCGTAAAGCCGGTGATCAAGCGCCGCAAGGAAATGTCCCGCAACGGCAAGATCGACTGGGGCTTCGCCGAGCTGCTGGCCTTCGGCTCTCTGGTTGACGGTGGCAAGCTCGTGCGCCTGGTTGGTGAGGATTCCCTGCGCGGTACCTTCACCCAGCGCCACGCCATCCTCTTCGACCACGACGACCACGACCGCTACAGCCCGCTGGAGGAGCTCGCACGCGAGTCCGGTAAGGGCGGCGGCTTCGAGGCTTACAACTCCGCTCTGACCGAGTACGCGGGCATGGGCTTCGAGTACGGCTACTCCGTGGGTAACCCGGATGCCCTGGTGGCTTGGGAGGCACAGTTCGGCGACTTTGCCAACGGCGCCCAGACCATCATCGACGAATACGTCTCCTCCGGCGAGGCCAAGTGGGGCCAGGTTTCCTCCCTGGTTCTGCTGCTGCCACACGGCTACGAGGGCCAGGGTCCGGACCACTCCTCCGCCCGCATCGAGCGTTTCCTGCAGATGTCCGCTGAGGGCTCCTGGACCATCGCCCAGCCGTCCACCCCGGCGAACTACTTCCACCTGCTGCGCCGCCACGCTCTGGGCTCCCTGAAGCGTCCACTGGTCGTCTTCACCCCGAAGTCGATGCTGCGCAACAAGATGGCTGTCTCCTCCGTGGAGGACTTCACCGAGGTGAAGAAGTTCCAGTCTGTGATCGACGATCCGAACCAGAACGGTAAGAACGAGAACGTCAAGACCGTCCTGATGTGCTCGGGCAAGATCTACTGGGATCTGGAGAAGAAGCGTCAGGCAGATGGCCGCGACGATGTCGCCATCGTCCGCGTGGAGATGCTGCACCCGATTCCGTTCAACCGCATCAAGGATGCGCTGGATAACTACCCGAACGCAGAGGTGCGCTGGGTTCAGGACGAGCCGGCCAACCAGGGCCCGTGGCCGTTCCTGGCTCTGCAGCTGCCGGAGCACATCCCGGGTATCAAGATGAAGCGCGTTTCCCGCCGTGCACAGTCCTCCACCGCAACCGGTGTTGCGAAGGTACACCAGCTGGAGCAGAAGCAGCTGCTGGAGGAAGCTTTCGAGTAAAGCGCTCCCCCGTCAGGCGTTAGCCCCGCGCTAGCGCCCAAGCGAGGTAAAAGCCCGCCATGAACCTCCAAGGTTCATGTGGCGGGCTTTTTCGTGTTTAGGCCCCGAGCATCTCCATCGACGTCCCCGTCGCAACGGAGTTCAACTGCCGGAGCTCGTCGCGCCCGATCACCCGCTTCGCGTATAGCACCACTGCGTCCTGCCGCAGCGAAGTATCCGAGCAGGGGGTGGCTACCCCGGGCAAAGTCGCTCCAACCTCCTGCGGAAGGGAGCTCAGCAGCTCGTCGTAGACGAGGTACTTCTCATCCACCTCTTCCCCACTGCCATCTTCCCCGCTGTGGGCCTTCTTCAGTTCCTGCCGCAGTTCCATTGCCCGGTTGCGGTCCAGCAGTTCCAGCAGTTCGCCCGTACAGCCGAAGGTAACGTTAATTTCCCCGGTGCGTAGCTGCCGTACTCGCAGGTCCGCCGGTACAGGCTGGCGCTCTCCCTTACGATCCTCACCGTTGAGCTCCCGCACCAGGTAGCGCGCGAAAGCATCGGCGTAGCGCTCGGGCATCGGTGCATCGCCCACTGGCTTCTCCGGCACCCCAATCAGGAAGGGCTCGGGCTGTTCTTCAGCACAGGCCGTCAGGCCGCCGATGGCTGCCAGGCAGGTTGCTGTCGCGATTATTGACGCCACGTTTCGCCCGCCCAGCATTCGCATCTCTATCTTGCCCCTTTGTTCGCCGTACGCTATCCACGCGCCTACTAACTCGCCACATTCTACCCCGTGGTGGCTATGAAGTAACCTAAGTACCCATGAGTACTAGTCGTGTTTATGCAGGACGTTTGGCCGGCCTTGTTGTGCTGGGGCCGGATGGCGAGTCCGTCGGCCGTGTCCGCGATGTCGTCATCACCATCCACGGCGACAATGCGACTGCCCTGGGCTTAGTGGTGGAGATTGCGAATAAGCGCAAGATTTTCCTCCCGATGCTCCGCATCGCAACAATCACCGGCACGGACATCACCACCACGTCCAGTTCGGTGAACCTGCGCCCCTTTAAGTCTCGCTCTGCAGAGCTGACGATCTTCGAGGACCTCATCGGTTCGAAGGTGCACACGGACGATCCAGGGCACGAGGAGCTGCATGGCAAGGTCGTGGAGATCACGGACGTGGAGCTCACTCGCAGCCGTCGCCGCGAGTGGAAGATCCGCAATCTGGCCGTGACTCAGCGAAGCCGTTTGGGCCGCAAGACGTCAATCGACGTCATCCCGATCGAGCACATCCAGGGTCTCCACGCCTCGGGCACGGGCGCGGTGAACCAGGATGCGGAGCTGATCGCCTCGTTCCAGCAGATGCGCAACGCCGACGTGGCGAACGCCCTGGTGGAGATGGACGATGCGCGACGCAACAAGATCGCTTCCGAGCTGGACGATGAGCGTCTGGCGGATGTGCTGGCCGAGATGCCGGACGACGATCAGGCGGAGATTCTTGAACATCTGAACATCGAACGCGCTGCGGACGTCCTGGAGGAGATGGATCCGGACGATGCCGCCGATATTCTGGCCGAGCTGCCGGAGGACACCTCGGACGTCCTGCTGGAGCTGATGGATCCCGAGGAGTCGGAGCCCGTCCGTCGTCTCATGGACTTCTCGCCCGAAACTGTGGGTGCGTTGATGACGCCCGAGCCGATCATTTTGACGCCCCAAGCCACCGTCGCCGAAGCTCTCGCCCACGCGCGCAATCCAGAGCTGCCGACTTCCCTGTCTTCCCTAATCTTTGTTGTACGGCCTCCCCAAGCCACCCCGACAGGCAAGTACCTGGGCTGTGTCCACCTGCAGAAGTTGCTGCGGGAACCCCCGTCCTCCCTGATCGGCGGCATCCTAGATCTGGAGCTGCCGGCGTTGTTCGCCGAAGACAGCCAGGAGACCGCGGCGCGTTACTTTGCGACATACAACCTGGTGTGCGGCCCGGTGCTGGATCACGACCAGCACCTGCTGGGGGCCGTGAGCGTCGATGACCTGCTGGACCACATGCTGCCGGAGGACTGGCGTGAGGAAGACTGGCGTGTGGATTCCCCAGCAGCGTCGGCGACGTCAACACCGTCAGCAACACCGGCCAACTCAGAAGTGAAGGAGGTATAGGCACACTATGGCTCGCAAGTTTTCCCGCGCGGATCTCGATACCCCAACCGATGCCACGCGCCAGAAGAAGAAGTTCAACCTGGATGGCGATGGAGTGGGCCGGGTAGCCGAGAACATCGCCCGCTTTCTGGGAACCGGCAAGTACCTCTTCTATCAGACCGTCATCGTGGTCGCCTGGATCGCCCTGAACCTGGGCGGCATGTGGTGGAACTGGGATCCCTACCCGTTCATTCTGCTGAACCTCGCCTTCTCCACCCAGGCGGCTTACGCCGCGCCGCTGATCCTGTTGGCGCAGAACCGCCAGGATGACCGCGACCGCGTCAGCCTGGATGAGGACCGTCGGCGCGCCGCGGAGACCAAGGCCGATACGGAGTTCCTGGCCCGCGAGGTCGCCAGCGTGCGCATTGCGGTGGGCGAGACCGTCACGCGCGATTATCTGCGCCGCGAGCTGGAGGAACTCAACGACATCCTGCAGCGCATCGACGACAAGATCGACGACTCCCGCCGCGATGAAGAAGCCCGCGGGGATGCGCGCGAGGACTAACCCCGGCACCCGCAGGCGAGGCCAAATTAGCGTCTCGCCGGTCGTTCGATAGACTTAAACCCATCATGTCCCAAGTCACTGAATCCGCTGTACGCAGCGCGCTATCCCGCGTAGAGGATCCTGAACTAAACCGCACGATCACGGATCTCGGCATGGTGAAGTCCATCGACATCAACGGTAGTGATGTCGCCGTGGAGATCTACCTGACGATCGCCGGCTGCCCGATGAAAAACCACCTGACGGAGAAGACGCGCGAGGCCGCGGCTTCCGTCGAAGGCGTGGAAAACGTCACGGTCACCACCGACGTGATGAGCGACGAGCAGCGCCGTAACGTCCGCCAGATGGTGCGCGGTGACTCGGCCGACCCGGTGATCCCCTTCGCCCAGGCCGATTCCACCACCCGAGTATTTGCAGTCGCCTCCGGTAAGGGCGGCGTGGGCAAGTCCAGCGTCACCGTGAACCTGGCTGTCGCGCTGCAGAAGCGTGGCCTCAAGGTCGGCGTGATCGACGCCGACATTTACGGCCACTCCGTCCCCGGCCTCATGGGCTCTACGGACAAGCCGCACCAGGTGGACGAGATGATCATGCCGCTGCAGGCGCACGGCGTGAAGCTGATCTCCATCGGCCACTTCATCGGCGACAACTCCCCCGTCGTGTGGCGTGGCCCGATGCTGCACCGCGCAATCCAGCAGTTCCTGGCCGACGTCTTCTGGGGCGACCTGGACATCCTGCTGCTGGACCTACCCCCGGGCACCGGCGACGTGGCGATCTCGGTGGCACAGCTGGTGCCGAATGCCGAGCTGCTTATCGTCACCACCCCGCAGGCCGCCGCCGCAGAGGTTGCGGAGCGCGCCGGCTCAATCTCCCAGCAGACCCGCCAGCGCATCGGCGGCGTGATCGAGAACATGAGCTGGATGGACATGCCGGACGGCTCCCGCATGGAGGTCTTCGGCTCCGGTGGCGGCCAGTTCGTCGCCGACCGCCTTTCCCAGATCACCGGCGCCAAGGTGCCACTGATGGGCCAGATCCCGCTGGATCCGAACCTCCGCGTCGGTGGCGACCTGGGCAACCCAATCGTTCTGTCCGAGCCGAACTCGCCGGCCACCATCGCCTTCGGTGGAATCGCCGATCAGCTGGCGGTGCGCCGCAGTTCGCTGGCAGGTAAGTCGCTGAACCTCGGCGTCACAAAGAAATAAACGAAACAGGCCACAGCGCCCAAGCACAGCGCCCAAACAAAGAGCCTAGGTCACGTCCTCCCACCCGTAGCCGGGTGCGGAGGGCTTTTCTTTAGCAGAATCCGTGTTCCCCGCATCCCCCGTCAGCTGCTCGGCAGCATCAGCAACCGGGGAATCCACGCCAGAGCGGGACTCTCCTGCGTTGGACTGCTGGGTCACAGCAATCCCGCCGTTGTCCACGCTACCACTGGCAGGGGCAGGCTGGAGCTGCGCAGAGTTCTTGTTCTTATCGGCTTTGAGGGATTCGCGCAGGTTCGGCTTGCGCACCGTATCGACGGTGTCCTTCACATCCTGCTTCGTCTCGTTGAAGGAGGTCAGGAAGCTATCGTCGTCATCCAGAAGCGTCTTGGTGATGAAACCCTTCGCGCCCATCTGGCGCACCGAGTTGAGTTCTTGCAGCGGCTTGGAAAACTCGCGGAAGTCCTCCCCCAGCTCCCCGTCGATCTGCTCCTTCGCCTGAGATACGGCCTTGCGCACCGCCAGCAACATCGCGCGGGCTTCCTTGATCAGCCCCGGCAAGCGCTCCGGGCCGATCAGGAACAGCCCAACGATCAAGAGTACGAGGACTTCGCCCCAACCTACATTGGAAAACACCTGTCTAACCTAACCTACTCCGCGGAGACTTTCACTTTACTTCCCACGGAAGGGGAGCTTTCGTAGCAATAGATCGACACGGTCGACGAGAGTTTCCGGGCGACGGCAACCATCGACAGAGAAGCGGTGCGGGGTCTCGACATCGTCGCACTCGTCCGGAATGCGCTGCAGCTTTTCCATTAGCCCGCCGGGGGTGTGCACCGCCGAGGCGTGCTCACGCAGACGGTGCGCTGCACTGCGTTGAGCGCGCACCTCCGCCCGGCAGCTTTCGCAGTGCACCAGGTGGATCTTCGCGCGGTGTTCGGCACGGCGCGATAGTTCCCCATCAACCAGCGCGGCGATGGCTTCGGTGGACAGGTGGTCTACGGACAGCTCCCCCGGAAAATTCTCTACGAAAGATGTCACGTGCCCTACCTGCCTTTCTGCATGTCCCAGTTGCGGTTACGCTCTATGTTTCTTAGCTACCAGTAGCAGCTAAGCCAGACCTGAACCGGCCTAGGCCTGGCCGGTGAAAACCAGTTCGCCATGGTTACGCTCCAGGTTACCCCGAAGCTGCGCGCGGGCGCGGTGAATGCGGGAGCGCACAGTGCCCATCTTGATGCCAAGCGTCTGAGAAATCTCGTCGTAGCTCATGCCCAGCCCATCACACAGCACGACTGCCACGCGGTATTCCGGGGCCAGCTGATCCAGCGCCTGCTCCAGCGCCGGGTCGAGATTGTTGAGCTCGAACGTGGCCGCGGGGTCGGCGATGCCACCTTCGATACGGTCGTAATCCTCCGGCAGCGCCTCCATGCGGATCTTCGCGCGGCGGCGAACCGTGTCTAGGAACAGGTTGGTGGTGATGCGGTGCAGCCACCCTTCAAAGGTGCCCGGCTGGTAGCTCTTCAGGCTGCGGAAGACACGCATGAACGTATCCTGCGTGAGGTCTTCTGCGTCTTGCTGGTTACCCGCTAGCCGGTAGGCCAGGCGGTACACACTGTCGGCGTGCTCTTCGACCAGTTCCCCCCAGGTCGGAAGTTCACCCGTTCCTGCGTCGAACTCGGCGGTGGTTCGCGGAACGGGGTTCTGGTCTGCGTTCATGGCCGTAATTATGGCTAATCGTCCTCAAAAAGTTGTGCTGCTCACCTGGCAGTTTCCTGTGAGGATTTTACCCCTATCGGGGGAGCAAAGAAAGTTCGTCACTTCGGTCACTTCTGTTTACTCTCTTTTCTATTTTTGACGCCACCGTCTGACATGCCGAGGGCAAGCTCAACATCGGCGCATTCCTGGCCTATCGTGTGGAAGCGTGAATGCTGCATCATCTTCCCCCATTGAGGCCATCCGTGAGTACGTCCGGGCGACCACCGAGCCGGACGAGGTGACCACCGCCGCCGTAGAGGCAGCAGAAGAGTTCGGTCTGCTCACCCCCGATGCGATGACTGCCGAGTTCTTGGAGTTCATCGCCACCCGCGCTGGCGCGAACGCCGCTGCCCAGGGGCACACCCCCACCGGCATTATTGTTTCCCCCGCCAGCGGTGTGATTGGCCTGCACCTGTTTAAGGGGCTGAGTGCAGCCCAGGTGGAAGGCCACCTGACCTGCATCGAGCCGGAGGTGCAGCACCAGCAGCTGGCCAAGCAGGCTTTTGCCAACGCAGGCCAGCGCCCGAATACCTTCCGCTTCCTCCCCAGCGCACCGCTGGATGTTATTCGCCGACTGGCGAACGATAGCTACGACATCGCTGTCGCAGAGGCAGCCACGGAAGAGTTCACGGCCATCGTGGAATCCACGCTCCCCGCCCTGCGCACCGGTGGCGTGCTGATCCTGCTGGATAGCCTGATGGACGGCCTGGTCGGCGACGAAAGCCACACCGACCGGCAGACTATGCGCGCCCGCGAGGCAGATCAGTTCTTCCGCGAGCTGGACAACGCCAAGATCTCCCGCCTCCCCCTCGGCGCCGGCGCCACGCTGATCACCAAGACCAGCTAACAAGAAATCCCCGCGCCCAGTCTGCAGGGTGCGGGGATTCTTCCTGGCGCAGTTCTTCCCAGAGCGGTTCGCTTTTTACGACCACGCTAGACAACAGCGCTAGACGACTGCGTTATACCACTACGTTCTTGCCGATGCAGACCACGCCACCCTTAGAGATGGTGAAGCGATCCTGGTCGCGGGCACGATCCACGCCGATGATCTCTCCTGCGGAAACCTGAACGTTCTTGTCGATGATCGCGTGGCGCACGACGGCTCCACGGCCGATGCGCACGCCCGGCATGATCACACAGCCTTCGACAGAGGCGCCCTCTTCCACGATCACGTTCTCGCTCAGAACGGAATTGCGCACCGTTCCGGCGGAGATGATGCAGCCCGCCGAAACCATCGAAGACTGAGCAATGCCGCCCTTGACGAACTTCGCGGGCGGCAGGTTGCCCGTCTCCGCGGTGTGGATCGGCCACTGCTGGTTGTACAGGTTGAACACCGGGTGCACGCTGATCAGGTCCATGTGAGCCTCGTAGAACGCATCGACGGTACCCACATCGCGCCAATAGCCCTTGTCACGCTCGGTCTCGCCCGGCACATAGTTGTTGGAGAAGTCATACACGTAGGCCTCTCCACGGTCGACCAGGCGCGGGATGATGTCGCCGCCCATGTCGTGGTTGGAGTTCTCGTCCTCGGAATCCTCCTTCAGCGCGTCAATCAGCGTCTGCGCAGTGAAGACGTAGTTACCCATGGAGGCAAAGGAGACTTCCGGGTCGTCCGGCACGCTCGGCGGCTCCGCAGGCTTCTCCAAGAACTGCTCAATCTTGTTATCGTCGTCCGCCTGGATCACGCCGAATGCCGTCGCTTCGTGACGCGGAACGCGCAGGCCGGCGACGGTCACTCCAGCACCGCTCTTGATGTGCTCCTGCACCATCTGCTCCGGGTCCATGCGGTAGACGTGATCCGCACCGAACACGATGATGTAATCCGGCTGCTCGTCGTACACCAGGTTGAGGGACTGCAAAATTGCGTCCGCAGAACCAGTGAACCAACGCTTGCCCAGTCGCTGCTGCGCCGGAACCGGGGTGATGTACTGGCCGGTCAGGCCGGACAGCTGCCACGACTGAGAGATGTGGCGGTCAAGGGAGTGCGACTTGTACTGAGTCAACACGCAGATCTTGTAGTAACCGGCGTTGACCAGGTTAGATAGCACGAAGTCGATCAGGCGATAGTTACCGCCGAAGGGGACGGCGGGCTTAGCGCGGTCAGCGGTGAAAGGGTAAAGACGCTTCCCCTCGCCACCGGCAAGGACAATGGACAGGACGTTCGATCTGCTCTTCACACTTTCCAACCTAGCGACACAGCTTTACTTTTGCTTGCCAAGCAGCCAATCGGGTAACCACCCGGTGCCCCCTAATTAGTTACCCGTCATGAACAGCCCGTTTGGTTGCCAGGACACGTAGCGCCTCGCGCGGTTAATCTGGAGGCATGCGTATCGCCATGCTGACAAAGGAATATCCCCCAGAGATTTACGGTGGTGCCGGCGTGCACGTCACCGAGTTGGTTCGTTACATGCGGAAGCTCGAGCACGTGGACGTGCACTGCATGGGCGGGCCGCGCGAGGAGCAGGATGTCTACGTCCACGGCGTAGATCCGGAGCTTGCCGAGGCCAACGGTTCCATCAAGACCCTCTCCACCGGCCTGCGCATGGCGAACTCTCTGGGTGACGCCGAAGTTGTCCACTCCCACACCTGGTACACCGGCCTGGGAGGCCACGTCGGCGGCCTGCTGAACGGCATCCCCCACGTGGCCACCGCGCATTCCCTGGAGCCGCACCGCCCGTGGAAGCGCGAGCAGCTCGACGGCGGATACGACGTCTCCTCCTGGTCGGAGAAGAACGCGATGGAAAACGCGGATGCTGTCATCGCCGTGTCCGCCAAGATGAAGGAATCCATCCTCGACGCATACCCGGCCATCGACCCGGACCGCATCCACGTGGTTCTCAACGGCATCGACTCCGAGCTGTGGCAACCCCGCCCCACCTTCGAGGCTGCAGTGGAGGCTGGCAATCGATCCGTACTCACGGAACTGGGCGTCGATCCCAATCGCCCCATCGTCTCCTTCGTCGGACGCATCACGCGACAGAAGGGTGTGCCCCACCTGCTTAAGGCAGTCGCTCACCTCGATCCAGAGATCCAGGTTGTCCTGTGCGCCGGCGCGCCGGATACCCCGGAGATCGAGGCCGAGGTCACCGCGCTGGTTGAAAAGCTGCAGGCGGAGCGCGACGGCGTTTACTGGGTGAAGGAAATGATGGAGAAGCCGAACCTGCAGGAGATCCTGTCGGCCTCGGATGTCTTCCTGTGCCCTTCCATCTACGAGCCGCTGGGCATCGTAAACCTGGAGGCCATGGCGTGCGGCACGGCCGTTGTGGCCTCCGACGTGGGCGGCATTCCGGAGGTTGTCGTCGACGGGGAAACCGGTACTTTGGTCCACTACGACGAGAACGACCCGGAGACTTTCGAGCGTGGTCTGGCCGACGCAACGAATGCTCTCGTAGCGGATCAGCAGAAGGTACGAGCCTTCGGAGAAGCCAGCCGCCAGCGCGCGGTAACGACCTTCAGTTGGGCCACCATCGCCGAGCAGACCGTGGACGTTTACAGGTCTCTGCTTTAAACACAATCCGCTGGTATGAATGGGAGCATGCACTCTTCCTCCCATAAGCACCGCCCGGAACTGCACGTCACCGCAGAAACGGGGGTGCTGGAAGCCCCCGCAGGCGCCGTCTTCACGGGCCACGCCCTGCATGTTTTCCACCAGTTCCGTCCCCGCGCCGCTGAGGGATCGCGTTGGGCGCACCAGGTGGCCTCGGAGGCGACGTACGACTGGGACATCTGCGACGACGTCGTAGTTCCGAACCAGGGGTTCCCCGAGCAGGGCGATGCTGCCCGCGATGCTGCTCAAAATGCCGGCAACAATGTCTCCAACGGCGCCGAGGTGGACGTCCTCGCCGGCGCGGCAGTCCCACTAGGCCTCGGAGCCGAGCTGTTCTTCGTCACCACCCGCGCCACGGCCGAGGCATCCGCAGACCAGGCTCTGGCAGCGGACATCCCCCACGGTCAGCGCGGCCCGCGCACCTTCACTATCGAGCGCGCGGAAATCCCGAACTTGATGGAGGCCACGGAGGTTTCGGACGATCCGAGCCTGCCAGATCCCCACGTCCGCCGCCTGGGACCCATCGACATCGACGATTCCGCCTTCCCAGTGGAAAACCTGGTGACCCCCAGCGTGATTCGCCACGACGATCCCGCCAACCCCGACGAGGAATGGCTCATGGTCGCCCTCTCCCTCACCGGCGACAAGGACGCGCAGATTGTCGTCCTGCGCTCCGCCGACCGCCAGCACTGGCGCGTTCTGGGGCCCATCGAGCTGCCCGCCGAGGCCGCCCTACGCCCCGGCCGCCCGTTCGCGCCGCGCATTGTTTCTATGGTGGACGCCGGCTCTTCCGTCCGCCGCGACGTCCTGTTCGTGACCTTCCCCGGCGACGCTGGGGAATCCGATGAGGTCGCGGGCTACATCGTCGGCAACCTCAGCGGCACGTCGTTCAGCCTGACCAGCCCCTACACCGTCATCGACTTTGGCCACGACTTCACGCGCCCCCGCGTGATCGACCACACCACTCCCGTGATGTTCGGCCTGGTGGGCGCCCACCCTTCGCTGGATGGGCAGTGGGCGAACTGCCTGTCGGCACCGCGTTACCTCACGCTGGTGGACGGCGAGCTTTTCCAGGACATCGTCGGCGCCCCGACCGCCGTGCGCACGTTCTCTGACTATGCATTCCTCTGGACCGCCCAGCTGGATGCGACCGAGGGCAGTGTCGACGTCGACGTGACGGACGATTCCGGGCAGGTCATCGCAACCATCAGCTACACCAACGACGCTGTATCCGTCACCCGCCTGGGCGTGGACACTCGCACCGCCCCGCTGAAGGATGCAGATTCCGATACGCTGACGATCTTCCTCGACGGCCCGGTGTGCGAGATCTTCGCCGACGGTGGCGCGGTGACGCTCACCAGCGCAATTCCGGCACACTCACAGATCTCCGACATCGACGTGCGCGCTACGGGCGGGGCAAAGATCATCTCCTCTATGCAGACCGCCGGCCGGCACCTGATGCGGATGCAGGCGGGCCTGACCTCCCCAGAGGAGCAGGAGCGCTACATGGCCGAGGCTCTCATCGCGGATCGCGACGTGGCCGAGGGAATCCTCGACGAGGACTAGCGGCCACTCGGCAGCGCGAGGCTAGCTCAGTGCTACCGCGGCACTAGCGGTTAGCCTTCGCCAGGCGCGTGATGGCTGCGCGGGCCGTGACCTCCATGGTCTCCGGCAGCGCGGCGATGCGCTCCTGCAGGACATCCGGGTGGATGTGGCGTGCAGAGGGGCTCATGCCGATCTGCGCGGCAATGGAAGCCTGATCCAGCTGCATCGGGAACTCGATGTGCTCCGGCTCCCCCACCGGCACCAGGTGGCCGGAAGCCTGGTTGATCATCCGCTCCACCTTGCCTTCCTCCACATCCAGAATGCCCAGCGGCTCACGCAGCTCACCCAGGTGGCCGACCTCCGCGGTCAGGACAACCACCTGTCCCTCCGGCGTAAGGATGCGGGCAAACTCTGCCGCATTACGCGGTGCGAAGACAACCATGATGGCGTCAACACTTTCCGAAAGAATCGGTAGGCGCGACCAGGCGTCGGCCACAACGGCCCCGACCCGAGAGTGCGAAGTGGCCAGGCGCTTCGCCGCCGCAGTAGAAACGTCGATACCTACGCCGCGAGAGCGCTCGATCGTGTCGAGGGTGTGCGCCAGGTAGTAGCCCGTACCAGCGCCGATCTCCACGATGGACGGGGCGTGCTCAGCGGCGACGTTCCCGTCGTCCAGCACATTCTCAACGTTGGCGGTCACGGCCTCCACGAAGGGGGCGAAGTGTCCGCCGGACAGGAAGGTCTCGCGAGCGTCAATCATCGACGCATCGTCGCCCGAATAACGCAGGCCGGAACCACCCGCGAGAGTCACATACCCCTGTCGCGCGACGTCATAGCTGTGGCCGGATTCGGAAACCAGAGTGCGCCACTCGTCATCACCGGCGCTCAAGCGCGAACCATCTACGGGGTCGGCAAGGAGGTCAATGACATCTGCAAGCACGAACAGATTCCTTCCTGAAAATTTTTAACGAGGCTCCCACTAGGCGGGAGCGAACAAACGACCACCCCATCGTAAACTGTCCACCGCCCGAAATGTATATCGGGCTGGTGCATACCCGCGGACAGTCTGGGGCGCCACTGGAACTAGCGCCTTAACCGGCTAATGCATCAACCACTGCACCAGCGTGCGCGCGCCGAAGCCTGTGCCCACCGGAGTGACTTCGTCGTAGGTGGATTCCGCGCGGCCCGGGCCGGCGATGTCCAGGTGGATCAGCGGCACGCCACGAGTGAAGCGGCGCAGGAACATCGCGGCGGTGGTCGCGCCCGGCCCCTTCGGGGTCTGGCGCACGTCGGCGATCTTGGAGGTCACGTTTTCCTCCAGGTACTCCTGCATCGGCATCGGCCACCAGCGCTCTCCCACGATGGCGCCGCGACGGGCGAGCTTGACGCCCGCACCCCAGTTATCGGAGAACACAGCGCCCGTTCGCAGTCCCAGCGCCACCTTGGCCGCCCCTGTCAGCGTCGCTACGGTCACCACGGCGGCGGGCTTGTACTTCTTGGCTCCGTAGCTGACCGCATCGGCCAGGATCATGCGGCCTTCGGCATCGGTGTTCGTCACCTCGGAGGTCAGGCCGCCATAGTGCTCCACCACGTCGCCGGGGCGGTAGGACTTTCCATCGATCATGTTCTCCGCCGTCGGGATCAGCGCCACGACCTTGCGGGGAACCTGCTGCTCGGCCAGGGCACGGAAGGCGGCGATGACGCTGGCCCCACCGGTCATGTCGGTACGCATCGTGTCCATGCCAGCGGCCGGCTTCACACTGATACCGCCCGTATCGAAGGTCACGCCCTTGCCCACCAGCACGGCGGTGCGACGGCGGCGGCGCTGATCCACCTTCTGCGGATCCCACACCAGCTCGATCAGCATCGGCGGGCGGGAGGATCCCCCGCCGACGGCCAAAATGCCACCGAAGCCCTTGTCCTTGAGCCAGCCCGCGTCGCGCAGGCGCACCTTCACACCGTCCAGGTCCTCCACGGCCTTCTTTGCCTGGGTGGCCAGCCACTCCGGGGACTTCACGTTGGCAGGTGCATTCGCCAGATCGCGGGACAGGCAGGTCGCCTTGCCCAAGGCCTTGCCCTCCTTCACCGCAGCGACGTAGTCGGCGGTGTCGAAGCCGTTGAACTCGTAGCCTTCCGGCAGCACGATGTGGACATCGCGCACGCGGGCGGGCTTGCGCTTATTGGTGGTGACGAAGCTGTGGTTGCCGACGATCAGGCCGATGACCAGGGAGCGGACGTTGGCGGGGGTGAACTCCTCCGGCAGGTGCACCTGCACAATGTGCTTCTTCGCGCGCACGGGGTGGCCGTCGACGACCTTGCCGATGCGGCGCACCAGCCGGGCACCGGCGCCCCGCCAGCCGTCTTCCAGGAACTCCCGGCCATCGCTGAGGTCCAGCGGGCGGCTCGGCTCGGTGGGCACCCAGGCCACAAACTGGCCTGAGGCATCCAGCTCGACCTCGCCCGGCGCGTTCGCGCCAGGTGCGACCTTCACCTGGGTTTCGATGATCTCGGAGCCCTCCGCGCGCGGGCCGATCGTCACACGGGTCACTTTCTGGGGAATGCTTGGGATCGGTGCCATTGCTTAACGCTCCTGTTCACGGGGTTCTGCGATGTATTCTTCGGCGATGTATTCTTCGGCAATGCTTGTGTCTGCAGCGCTATCTTCTGCAGCGTGGTTCTCCGGGGCATGGTTCTCCGGGGCGTGGGCCGCGCCGCCGACCTGCTGCTCCAGCTCCTTGATGCGTCCGGCGAGCCGGTCGATGTAGAAGTCCACTTCAGCCTGGTTGTAGCCGCGAATCTCCAGCGAGAATCCGGCATCCCGGATCCCCTCGGCGGTCAGCGGGCCGTTCTCCAGGTTCTCCCAGTGCTGTAGCTTTGCGTTCCCCGCGGTCACGGGCGGCAGCGCCTCACCGCGGCCGAACACAGTACCGAGTAGATAAACCAGGAGCGCGCCGACGAGGAACGCTCCGACGAGAGACAACAACCAAAACATACCTATTAATCTACCGCCTCAGAGGCTCGTTTCGGCGGCTTGTAGGGGCTTACTTGGTTCCCGGCTTCCCCTTCGACCCCTCGGCCAGCTCCGCCTCGTCACCGAAACGCTCCAGCTCTGCGTCGATCCGCTCTTGCTCCAGAGCCAGTTCCTCCTGGCGGATCTTCAACTTCCGCACGTGGTTATCGTGTGCGTCCACGCAGATCTGCACGGCCTCGGCCGGATCATCGGTGACGTGGAACAGGTCCACGTCCTCTGGGGAGATCATGCCCTCCTCGACCAGTCGATCGTGGATCCAGTCGACTAGCCCGCCCCAGAACTCCTTGCCGATCAGAACTATCGGGAATTTGCGGATCTTCTCCGTCTGCACCATCACCAGTGCCTCGAACAGCTCGTCCAGGGTGCCGTAGCCGCCGGGCAGGCAGATGAATGCCTGCGAGTACTTCAGGAACATGGTCTTGCGCACGAAGAAGTAGCGGAAGTTTAGCCCCAGGTCCACCCACTGGTTCATACCCTGTTCCATGGGGAGCTCGATACCCAGGCCGATGGACATGCCGCCGGATTCCTGCGCGCCGCGGTTCGGGGCTTCCATCAGGCCCGGCCCGCCGCCGGTGATCGTCGCGTAGCCGGCCTCGTTGATCAGCCGTCCTAGCTCCCGGCCCTTTTCGTAGTATGCGTGGCCCGGCTTGACGCGCGCGGAGCCGAACACAGTTATCGCCTTCGGGATCTTCGCCAGCGCACCGAAACCGTCAACGAATTCGGACTGGATGCGCATCACGCGCCACGGATCGGTGTGCAGCCAGTCAATGCTGGCCTGCTCCCCCAGCAGTCGCTGGTCCGTGGTGGACTTCTGCTTCTGGCTGTGCCTCTTGCCGCGCAGCAGCATCGGTCCGCGGAGTCGGAATTCTCGGTTGTTTTCGCTGGTAGTCATGCGTTCGTGTGCCTTAAATGTCTGGTCGATCTTTATACTTCTTTGTGCTTCTCACGCTACTGGTTGCAGGCTCGTGGCGCTCGTTAGCGGGAGAGGAACTGGATCAACTGGCGGCTAACCTCTTCGATCTGCGCCACCGGGCAGCGCTCGTCCTTCGTGTGACACAGCCCCGGGTCGCCGGGGCCGAAGTTCACGGCGGGGATGCCCAGCTCGGTGAAACGGGCCACGTCGGTCCAGCCATATTTCGGCCGCACCCGCCCACCGGTGGCTTCCACCAATTTCGCCGCGAAGGGTTGGTTCAAGCCTGGGGCGGCTGCGGCTGCGGCGTCATCAAGAAAGACAGAGAAACCCTCGGCGGGGCTATCGGGCGTGCCCACCTGCAGCACCTCGTACAGGTGCGCCAGAGCCTCGTCCACGCTGCGGTTGGGCGCGTAGCGGAAGTTGATGAAAGCCCAGGCCTCATCGGGAATGGTGTTGGTGGCCACGCCGGATTCGGCAACGACCGCGTTGAGGCCCTCCTTGTAGGTCAGGCCGTCGATCTCCACGTCCTGCGGCTCATAATCCGCCACGCGCACCAGCACACGGGCCAGATCGTGGAGCGCGTTGTGGCCGAGCCAGCTGCGAGCGGAGTGCGCGCGAGCTCCCAGGGCGGTGACCTTCACGCGGATGGTTCCCTGGCAGCCAGCCTCGATCATCGCCCCGGACGGCTCGCCCAGCAACGCCAGATCGCCCGCTAACAGGTCGGGGTCGGACTGCACCAGGTGGTTCAGGCCGTTGTACTTGGTGGCCACCTCTTCCCCCTCGTAGAGCACCAGCGTCAGTTCGCAGGCCAGCTCCGGGGAGTTCGCCAGAGTGGCGAAGGCATGCGCGTAGCAGGCGGCGCCCGACTTCATGTCCACGGAGCCGAGGCCGAAGATGGTCTGCTCCCCCGTCTCCGGATCCGGCCCCAGGCGCGAGGGCAGGTTATCCGCCGGCGGCACGGTATCCAGGTGGCCCGCCAGAATCACCCGATCCCCAAGGCCGCGATGGGTGCGCGCGACCAGGGTATTTCCCCGGCGCGTGACCTCTACGTTCTCGATGGCCCGCAGGGCGGGTTCGACAGCGTCGGCGATCTCCTGCTCGTGGTGCGACTCGCTGTAGATGTCAACGAGCTGGCGGGTCAGAGGGACCGCCCCGGCGACCAAGTCGATGGAAGGCGCTGAAGTTTTGGAAGATTCTGAAGGTTCTGCAGTATTCATTGCTTGCGATCCTAGACCAGCTGGCAGCCCGCCGTCGGGGGCAGGCGGGTGTTCTGCAGGGTGAAAAACTACCCGCCACAGGGGCTAAAAGTACCCATGCTGGCCTTTAACAAGAACGGTTGTGTTCTAATTCTGGTATGAAGACTCGAAACTCCGATTCAGGTGCCGCGGAAGGCACCTCTAACCAGCTGGGTCACAGCCTAGAGACCCGCCACCTGACCATGATGGGCTTGGGCTCGGCTGTGGGCGCCGGGCTGTTCCTCGGCACCGGCGTGGGCATCCAGGCCGCAGGCCCGGCGGTGCTGCTTTCCTATATCGTCGCCGGCATCGTGGTTATCGCCGTGATGCAGATGCTGGGCGAGCTCGCCGCCGCCCGCCCGGCCTCGGGCACCTTCGCCACCTACGGCCAGATGGCCTTCGGCCGCTGGAATGGCTTCGCCCTGGGCTGGCTGTACTGGTTCATGCTGATCATGGTGATGGGCGCCGAGATTACCGGCGCGGGCGCGATTATGGGCGCGTGGTTCGGCGTGGACGGGTGGATCCCCGGCCTGGTGTGCGTGGTGTTGTTCACCATCGTGAACCTGGCGGGTGTGCGCGGCTTCGGCGAGTTCGAGTACTGGTTCGCCTTCATCAAGGTCGCGGTTATCATCATCTTCCTGGTTATCGGCACGGGTCTGCTGCTGGGGTTGTTCCCCAGCTACGACTCCCCTGGCCTGAGCAACTTCTCTGACTTCGCCCCCAACGGCATCTCCGGCATGGCGGTAGGCCTGCTGGCTGTGGCCTTCGCCTTCGGTGGCATCGAGATCGTGACCATCGCCGCCGCGGAGTCGAAGGATCCGGCGAACTCCATCGCCGCCGCCGTGCGCGCCGTCATCTGGCGTATCTCCATTTTCTACCTGGGCAGTGTCTTCCTGATCACCGCCCTGCTGCCTTTCGACACCTTGGGTGAGGCCGAGTCCGCCGAAGAGTCTCCGTTCACCCGCATCCTGGCCTTCGCCCAGATCCCGGGCATCGTGGAGATCATGGAGGTCGTGATCGTCCTGGCTTTGCTGTCGGCCTTCAACGCGCAGATTTATGCCACCAGCCGCCTGATGTACAGCTTCTCCCAGGAACGCAACGCGCCGCGCTGGTTCCGCAAGACCAACGCCCAGAAGGTGCCTTACCGCGCCGTGTGGTGCTCCCTGTTCTTCGCTTTCGTCTCCGTTGCGCTGCAGGTGTGGGGCCCAGAGGACCTGATCAAGATCCTGTTCAACGCCGTCGGCGGCACGCTGCTGGTCATCTGGATGGTTATCGTCTTGTCGGAGATCAAGCTGCGCCCGACCTTCGAGCGCGACGGCAGCCTCTCCGTACGCATGTGGGGCTACCCTGTGCTGCCCTGGCTGACGTTCCTAGCACTCATCGCCCTGATGGTTCTGATGCTCTTCGACGAGGGCGCCCGTTTGCAGGTCATCACCGTCGCCGTCGCCTTTGTTGTCCTGAGCCTGATCGGCCTGGCGCTGCAGAAGACGCAGGGACCGCAGGAGGCCGAAGACAGTGCTGGCACCGCTGCGTCCACTACTACGGCCACTAACACGACCACCGCTGCAGACAGCGACTCCACCACATAGGTACAAACTCATATGTAGGATCGGCAACCATGACTTCTGCTTATGGAAATGGATTTGCCACTCTGACCGATTCCGGCGAGGTGCTGGACACCTGGTTCTTCGAGTTCGATCTCAGCTCGGCCGCTGCTGGTGCCACTGATGCTGGTGCCGCTGAGGCGGGCACGCAGGTGCTCGATCTTACTGACGCCAGCACCTCCGCCCCTGATTCCTTCCGTCCCCTGGCCAACCTCGTCGGCACAGACGAGGTCCGCGGCACCCGCCGCGTAGCAGTGACCACTACCATTGCCGACCTGGATGCTCCGCCCGCCGATGCGTACGACGCCTACCTGCGCCTGCACCTGATCTCCGGCCGCAAGATCCAGCCCCATGGCTGCAACTTGGATGGCCTGTTCGGTCTGCTTAGCAACGTTGTGTGGACGAACCACGGCCCGTGCGCCGTCCCCGGTTTCGAGTCTGTCCGCGCCCGCCTGCAGACCGAGCGCGGCCCGGTGACGGTTTACAGCGTGGATAAGTTCCCGCGCATGGTGGATTACGTGGTTCCCACTGGCGTGCGTATCGGCGATGCAGACCGCGTGCGCCTGGGCGCCCACCTGGCCGAGGGCACAACTGTTATGCACGAGGGCTTCATCAACTTCAACGCGGGCACGCTGGGCTCCTCCATGGTCGAGGGTCGCATCTCTGGTGGCGTGGTCGTGGGCGACGGCTCCGATATCGGCGGCGGCGCTTCCGTCATGGGCACTCTGTCCGGCGGTGGCAAGGAGGTCATCTCCATCGGCGAGCGTTGCCTGCTGGGCGCGAACTCCGGCGTGGGCATTTCCCTGGGCGACGACGTCACAGTCGAGGCCGGTCTGTACATCACCTTTGGCACCAAGATCACCCTGACCGACGAGGTGGCCAAGCGACTGGGCAAGCAGGCAGGCGAATTTGTCAAGGCCTCCGAGCTCTCCGGCGCCAGCGGCATCCTGTTCCGCCGTAACTCCGTCTCCGGCGCGGTCGAGGCCGTCGCAAACGCCTCCGCCGTCGAGCTCAACGAGGCCCTGCACGCCAACTAAGTTCCGCACCCCTAGCCCGTGCACTAACTAGGTGCGTCAGCTCCCCACTGTGCCCACGGGTCTTCCAGGCAGCGCTCGATTTCGATGCGCTGCCTGTTTCTTATTGACGCCTCCAGCGCCAACTCAATAGCGACGGCGCGCAAGCGCAACGCGCCCGCCCCGGGACGGTACTCCGGGTACGTGTCATCGCCGTAGATGGGAGCGCCCAGGTGATTCATCAGTACCCGCAGCTGGTGCGTGTACCCGGTCCGGGGCTGTAGCTCATACACGGCGGTGGGAGTGCCCGCATGGGTAGCATCCGCAGATATGGCTTCTACACAGGCACTGCTGGCGAGCTTCCGAATGCGCGTGATGGTCAGCCGTGCCTGCTCCCCGTCCACCACCTTCACCTGCGGGTCGTCCTTGATCTTCAGCATCGGCAGCTGCACCTCCCGCCACTGCGGCCCAATCTCCGGAATGTCCGCGGCCAGCGCCTGGTAGGTCTTAGAGACCTCCCGGCGCTGGAATTGGGTCTGCAGGAACCCACGGGTGGCCGGGTTGCGCGCGAGCACCAGCAGGCCGCGGGTGTCCCGATCCAGCCGGTGGGCTGCCACCAGCTCGGGTTCCTGCAGCCGTACGCGCATCAGGGACTGTGCGGTTGCGCGCAGCAGCTTGCCATTTGGAGTGGACGGCAAACCATGGGGTTTGTCCACTACCACGGCATCCGGGCCGGAGTACAGCACAGGAATGTCCGCCGCCAACAGCTCTGCGGGTTCTTCTGGGAAGTCGGGATAGACCCATGTGGGCGTCCGACCCGAAAGAACGAGCCCCGGGGCCAGCAGCGTGCCGGGTTCGTAGGGCGAATCGCCCGCAGCGGCCGCCAGGTAGGTGCGGCCATCGTCGGGAACGCGGCCGCTCAGCATGGCTTTCACAGCGGATACGCCATGGCGTGGCGGCGGGCGCCAGCGTTGCAAGGCCGGGATGAGGGCTCAGAGCTCCCGCTACTGGGCGGCTGCGGGATCTTCGCCGGTCAGGCGACGGACAGCGGCCTCGATCCGCTCGTCGGTGGCGGTGAGACCCACGCGAACGAAGTTCTTGCCCTTCGGGCCGTAGAAATCGCCCGGGGCAACGAGGATGCCCTTATCGGCCAGCTCGGCGACAGTTTCGCGACCGTCGCGGCCCTGCGTGGCCCACAGGTACAGGCCACCGTCGGAGTATTCGATGTCGAAGCCAGCCTGCAACAGGGCTGCCTTCAGCAGGTCGCGGCGGTGGCAGTACAGCTGCTTCTGCAGAATCTCGTGACCATCCTCCACCAGGGCGGCCACCATCGCGGACTGAATGGGTCCGGGGTTCATTAGACCCGCGTGGCGGCGGATGCCCAGCAGCTCCTGGATCAGCTCGCCGTCGCCGGCCAGCCAGCCAGCGCGATAAGACGCCAGGTTGGAGGTCTTCGACAGCGAGTGCACCGCAATTAGGTTGGTGAAGTCTCCCCCGCACACCTCCGGATCGAGGATCGAGACGGGGCGCTCCTCGCCCCACCCCAGGCCCAGGTAGCACTCGTCGGAGACAATGATCGTGCCACGTTCCCGGGCGAACTCCACGAACTTGCGCAGGTGATCCACGCCCAGCACCTGGCCGTGCGGGTTCGCCGGGGAGTTCAGGTAGATCAGCGCCGGAGTCTGCGGCCCCAGCTTCAGCAGCGAATCGCTGCGTAGCACGTCAGCCCCGGCCAGGCGGGCAGAGACCTCGTAGGTCGGGTAGGCCAACTCCGGGATCACTACCGTGTGGCCCGCGCCGATTCCCAACAGAGTGGGCATCCAGGCGATGGCCTCCTTGGTGCCGATCACCGGCAGTACCTGGGTATCGGCATCTAAGCCCCGCACCTGGAAGCGCCGCTCCATCGCCCCCACGATGGCTTCCCGCAGCTCCGGGGTGCCCTTCGTCTGCGGGTACCCCGGCTCCGCGGCGGATTCCGTCAGCGCCAGCTGAATGGCCGGGGAGACCGGATCTACAGGAGTGCCGACCGACAAATCCACGATCCCATCTGGGTGGCTGGTCGCCTTGGCCTTAGCTTCGGCAAGCGAGTCCCACGGGAAGTCGGGCAGTCGGTCGGCTACTTTGGTGCGCTTGAAGGTCATGCTTGTACTTTATACCGCCTGCTTAGTGCGCCCGGCGCTAACCGGTGCAAGTGTGGGCGTCAATAAAGAAAAAGCAGATAGGCGAATAAAACCTAAGCCTGCGGCGGCAGGTTGGCGATAAGCTCCGCGTCGAAGTCCTGCGGCCCCAGCTTGGCGGCGCCGCCCGGGGAACCCAGATCGTCGAAGAAGGCGGCGTTCGCGTCGTTGTACTCTTCCCACTCGTCCGGCACGTCATCCTCGTAGAAGATGGCCTCAACCGGGCAGACCGGCTCGCAGGCGCCACAGTCTACGCACTCGTCCGGGTGGATGTACAGCATGCGCTTGCCCTCGTAGATGCAGTCAACGGGGCACTCTTCTACGCAAGCGCGGTCCAATACGTCTACACAGGGCTGCGCAATCGTGTAGGTCATCGTCTAAATACCTACCCTTTCTGGAAAGTTCGTCATACTCCACAGAGCTCTCTTCGAGCTTCTATTCTGTCACTTCAGCGGTTCCAGTGAAAACTGAGGGCGAAGCGGCCACGCGGCCGCTGCCATACCGACCACAAACAGCAGCATAGACCACACGGTCTGCGGCATTAGCGTCGCCTCGCCGAAAGGCAGCTCCGGCCACATCACCGCCAGCAGATAACCGGCCAGCCACACGAGCGCGGGAATGCCCGCAACCAGCTTGTTATCGGTCCACAGAAGCGCGGTTTTCGTCACCGCGCGGTTGAAGAAGAACGCAAACAGGATGGTCCACGGCAGCGGCACCAGTGTGTCCCCCACCGTGATGCGCGAGCCAATGTATAAAACGCTGATGAACAGCCCGAACAGCGCGCCGATAGAGAGCCAAACGATGCCGGAAATGCGCTCAGCGCGCGTTGTATCCTGGCGTGCCTGGCTCTTGGTGGGGTGTCCCCAGTTGGGCTCGTCCTTCTTCGCGTTCACGTCGATCCATCCTAGTGCCCTACCCCGCCGGACCTCCAAGGCAACGCGGTTTAGGGCTTAAGTCCCCAGCGCGCGGGCGAAGAAATCCTCGGGCACGCCGGGGGCCGTCCAGCCCAGACGATAGCTTTCGCTGTCCAGCAGCGGCTGGGGAATGAGGTTCGACAGACAGAACAGAGTGGTTGCTGTGGATGCCGGCGGGTTAGAGTCCCGCACCTGGTCATTGACGTCCGAGGCCGTGCCATCAGCCACCCAAATCTGGGTGGCGTGAGCGCGCATAGCGGCCTGCTTGGCCGCCACGTCCTCGGCGGTGCCGTGGATAACCAGGTCCACCTCCGCAGACGGCACGGTCGCGATCTCCCCTGCGGCAGGCAAGGTCCAGCCTTCGGGCACGGCCGCCGGATCCTCCTCGAGGCCCTGCATGCCCTCGGCGAACTTCTCTTCCTCCGTCACGCACCACAGCACCTGGCTGGGAACGAAGACGTCTGCGCCAGCACCTTCCGCACCCGCGCCGCTCAGCTGCCGCACGGCCTCGTGCACAATGCGGTGCACCTGCTTGTGGTCCGGGTGCCCGTAGCCGCCGTCGGCGGCGTACGTCAGAATCACCTCCGGCCGGACGCGCTGAATCTGCTCAATCAGCTGCTCGACCTGCAGCTCCAGCAAATCTTGCGCAGCCTCCCCCTCGTGCGCAAAAGCCCGCGGGTGGCGGATGGACTCGCTGCCTTCCATGCCCGAATCCCGCCAGGCACCGCAGCCACCCAGAAGGTTCGGCCCGTGCTGCACCCCCAACGCGCCGAGCGCACGCTGCAGCTCCGCGATGCGGTAACCACCGAGCATTCCCGTGCCGTGCTCGTACTGCTGGGCGTCCACAAGAGCTTGGTACTTCTCCCCGATCACCTCGCCCTCCTCGCCGAGGGTGCAGGTGACCACAGAAACGTCGTGGCCCAACCGCCGCGCCTTAGCCAGCGCCAGCCCCGTCCACAGGGTTTCGTCGTCCGGGTGCGCATGCACCGCCATTACGGTGATCCTCTGCGTTTCGGCGGGGGTGCTGGTCACGGGTTAATCCTCCTTGAGGGCATTTTCTGCGGCGTTGCGTTTGTTTTCCTCGATGGGGCTCAGGGTCCACCGTGGCGCCGAGATCAGTACCGAGCTGCTGTTGTCCAGCGGCCAGTCTTCCAGCCCCGGGGTCGGTCCGTTGAGTCTGTCCGACGTCACCACGGTGAAACGGTCGGACAGGATGGGCAGCACCGTGGAGATCTCCGCGATCCGCTCGTCCAGCTTCTCGCGCTCGTCGTTGAGCTCGGCGCGCCCTTCGCTGAGCTTGTTCAAGCGTTCTTCCAGGTCACGGTCGCAGGTGCCGCTGAGGTTGCCGCCCTTGGGGATGTTGGGGAGTGACGCCCCTTCTTCCCCGCTGTCGCTCCCCTCAGCCGGGTCCTTCGAATCTGCGTCGCCAGACGGCTTCGCGGAGTCTTCCCCTACGGGAGCGGTGGTGCAACCGTACTGTTCCACATAGTCGAAGGTGACCTGCGGGCTGCGCTGCCACGTCACCACGCCATCGACGTCTCCCTGCTCCACAGCCGAGCCGAGGATTTCCCCCGCGTTACCAGTGCGCACGGTGGCGGGAATTCCTGCGTGCAGCAATTGATCCACGACGGAGCGGGCGGCATCCACCGCCACCTGATCGTCAGTGACTGCGCCGATGACGATGCCGTCGGGGCGCTGGTCGGACTGCAGGCCACGCGGCATCTCCGCGGCGGTCTTCGGGGTCACGTTCCAGCGCGGGGCCTCTACCTCCGGATCCTGGGAGACGATCCGTGCGATCCTCTCCGCGTTGATTGCGCCCAGTACCCGGCGGCGGGTTTGCTGGTCAGCGAAAATCGGGCTGGCCTGGTTGAGCTGCAGGTTCAGCTGCACCCCCCGAGCGGTGTTGCGCATCTGCGTGTAGGGCAGCTGGTTAAGAGCCAGGTCGGTGGTGGCCGAACGGTGCGTCATGTACATCTGGATCTGCTCAGTGCGCATCATCTGCGCGCCGGTAGATTCATTCGGCACGGCGGTGAAGCGGATGATGTCTGTCTTGGCCGCCTTCGAACCCCAGTAGCGGTCGTTGCGCTGCAGTTCCAGCAGGCCGCGCCCCTCGTCCACGGACTTCACGGAGTACTGCCCTGCAGAAGCGACGGAGCCTCCGTCCATCATCGTGCTGAAGCTGCGCCCCTCCGCGCGGTAAATGTGGCTGGGCAAAAGGTGGGTGAACAGTCGCTTCCAGGAACTCAGAGGCTTATCGAAGGTGACCTTGAAGCTCTTTTCCTTCTTCTCCGGCTCGATGGAGGTGATGTGGCGGTACAGCCCCTTCGCCTCCGCGAGGGGCTCGTCCACAATCGCTTTATGCAGGTATTGGAAGTCGGAGATGGTGATGGGCGTGCCGTCGGACCACTGCGCCTCTGGCTGCAGGGTATAGACCACTTCCGTCGGATTCTCCCGGTCGTTTGGCTTGACCTCGCTGATCAGATCATCGTTGAGGTTCTCCCCCATCGAGCCATCTGTGTAGACGCTCGGCAGGGTCAAGTCGGCAACCGCCGCCACCACCGGGTTGCGGTTACCCACCAGGTGCGGGTTGAGGTTGCCGGTGAAGCGATCCACGCCCACCGCGATCTCCCGCAGACTCTCATCAACCGGCTGCGGCTGCTGAGTTTGGGTGGAGGCGGAGGGGTCTTCCACCGTCGGAGCCTCGCCCGGATTCGCCTGGCAGGCGGCCAACGTTAAGGCGAGTGTCGCCGACGTCAGGGCGGTCGCGGCGGTGGGCGTCACACCCCAAAAACCGCGACGGCGTGCGCCAGAGGAACGGCGCGCCGACGAGCTAGACAGTGGAAAGAGCGAGAACAAGGGCAACTTTAGGAGTTGTTATTGCGCTGCTTCTCGCGGGAACGGGCACGGGCGCGATCGGTGGCGTTCAGGGTCACCTTGCGCACGCGGATGACCTCCGGAGTTACCTCAACGCACTCGTCGAAGCCACAGAACTCCATGGCCTCTTCCAGGGTCAGGGTGCGGGCCTTGGCCAAGGTCACCGTCGCGTCCGCGGTTGCGGAACGCATGTTGGTCAGCTTCTTTTCCTTGGTGATGTTGATGTCCATGTCTTCGTCGCGGTTGTTCGCGCCGACGACCATGCCCTCGTAAGCCTCTGCGCCCGGCTCGACGAAGAAGGTGCCGCGGTCTGCCAGCTGGATCAGCGCGTAGGCGGTGATCTGGCCGGAGCGGTCGGCAACCAGGGAGCCGGAGGCGCGGCCCTTGATCTCGCCCGCCCACGGCTCGTAGCCAGCGGAGTAGCTGTTGGCGATGCCGGTGCCGCGGGTTTCGGTCATGAACACGGTGCGGAAGCCGATCAGGCCACGAGCCGGAACGATGAACTTCATGCGGATCCAGCCGGTGCCGGTGTTGTCCATGGACTCCATGCGACCCTTGCGGGCGGCCAGCAGCTGGGTGACGGCGCCGAGGTGCTCCTCCGGGACGTCGATGACCAGGTTTTCGTAGGGCTCGTGAACCGTACCGTCGATGGTGCGGGTAACCACCTGCGGCTTACCGACGGTCAGCTCGAAACCTTCACGGCGCATGGTTTCCACCAGAACGGAGAGAGCCATCTCGCCACGGCCCTGAACCTCCCAGGCATCCGGACGTTCGGTGGGCAGCACGCGCAGGGAGACGTTACCGATCAGCTCCTGATCCAGGCGAGCCTTGACCATACGGGCGGTCAGCTTGTCGCCGCCGCCACGGCCTGCCATCGGAGAGGTGTTCACGCCGATGGTCATGGAGATCGCGGGCTCGTCGACGGTAATGCGCGGCAGGGCAACCGGGTTCTCGGGATCGGCCAGGGTATCGCCAATCATGATGTCCTCGATGCCGGAGATAGCGGCGATGTCGCCGGCGATCATTTCCTCGGCCGGCACGCGGGTCACGCCCTCGGTGCGTAGTAGCTCGGCCACCTTGGCGGTCTTGACGTGCTCCTTACCGTCCTCGTCGTAGTGGATCCAGGCGACCTGCTGGCCCTTACGCAGTCGGCCGGCGTGGATGCGCACCAGGCCAATGCGACCCAGGAAGGAGGAGGAGTCCAGGTTGGTGACGTGCGCCTGCAGCGGGCCGTCCACGTCTGCGGAAGGCTCCGGCAGGACGTCGTAGAGCACGTCGAACAGCGGCTGCAGGTCCTCGGAGTCCGGAACGTTACCGTTACCCGGGTTCTCGGTGGAGGCCTTGCCCTCGCGGCCGGAGGTGTACAGCACAGGAAGATCCAGCAGCTGCTCGGCGGCCTTTGCAGCCTCGTCGTCCTCCAGGGTGGAGGCCAGCTCCAACAGCAGGTCCTGGGACTCTTCGACGACCTCGTCGATGCGGGCATCCGGGCGGTCGGTCTTGTTCACGCAAATGATCACCGGCATCTTGGCAGCCAGAGCCTTGCCCAGCACAAAACGGGTCTGTGGCAGTGGCCCCTCAGAGGCGTCAACAAGAAGAACCACACCGTCCACCATGGACAGGGCGCGCTCGACCTCACCGCCGAAGTCGGCGTGGCCGGGCGTATCGATCACGTTAATGATCAGGTCGCTGCCCTCTTTACCCAGACCCTTGCGGTGGATGGCGGTGTTCTTCGCCAGGATCGTGATGCCCTTTTCCCGTTCCAGGTCGCCAGAGTCCATCACGCGCTCTTCCACTTCGCCGTGCGAAGAGAAGGCGCCGGACTGGTGCAGCATGGCGTCGACGAGAGTGGTCTTGCCGTGATCGACGTGCGCGACGATGGCGACATTGCGGAATTCAGTCAAAGACACAGATCCGAACTTTCCTTTACTTGGGGGTTTAGAGTCTTGAGTTCAAGCTAGTTGTGCAGCGTAGGCACTTCAGGGGAACCTTTCACAGCCTACTCCTTTAGTCCTCCACAATAACGCATAGGGCGCGAAGAAGTTTTTCCCAAAACCTTGAGAAAAGCTTGCAGACAGGTGTTATTGTTTACAAAAGGTTCCCAGCGAACGTTACTAGCGTGACAAATGTGACAGATGTGACTAATGTTGTTCCCATCTTCTGTTTAAACGCATTTGAGATGACTGAATAAAAACCCGAAAGGTTCACCGTGGCTTTCTCTCGACGCTTGACCCGTGCCGCCGCTGCACTGACCACTGCCTGCGCACTGGCAGTCCCGACCGTGGTGGCTCCTACTACCGCCGGCGCCCAGGTACAGGGCTCCATCGATCACCTGGGCCGCCCCGCGCCGCATGTCCTGGATCAGATCGAGGCTTTCGCCAACAACCCGCAGCTGCCGCCAAATGTGAAGGCTTCCCTGAAGAAGCTGGTCGGCTTCTTCCGTGGCGATGGCAAGCCGGGCGTTGACGTTCCGGAGAACGCCCCGGCGTTCACCCAGTTCGGCTGGCCGACCGTTTCCGGCCAGTGCATCGGCGGCAAGAACAAGGCTGTCGGTACCGCGATGGGCGTGCCCGGCCCGGCAAAGCTCCCGCTGCCAGGTATCGGCGCTGGCGAGGTCAACTTCGTCTTCACCGCAATGGGCACCGGCACGGTAGCTAAGAAGCAGACCACCGCGATGAACGTCCACTGGATCAACATCAACACTGGCAAGATGGGCCGCACCCCGCTGGGCTACACCGGCATCAACCCGAAGGGGCCGGCCACGGTTAACGGTGTTGCCAAGACTGGCAAGGGCACCGTCATCGCCCTGCTCGAGGGTGGCGTAACCACTCACGAGAAGGAGTCCGGCAACTCCAACTGCAACTTCCTGCCGACCGCGGCACTGCTGCAGGTCTAGTAGCTTTCGCCTAGATACCCCTGGGTTTCAGACCCCACGGCCGCGCTTTCCTGCGCGGCCTTTTTCATACCTTCGGCCTTTACCCACACATCCCCTTCTGGCCCCGCCCGCACTACTCACCACAAGCACACAAAGCCATGGCTGACCTGCACAAAGTAAAACAAGAGACCTTCGACCTCTCCCGCGCGATCAATATCGACCCGAAGGGCTTCGAGCGCGCCGTCGACGCTTACGAACTGTCCCCCAACCAGCCCGCCACTGTGCAGTCTGGCACTGCCCACCCCAACCCAGTGCTTTACATGCGCCGCCCCACTCCCGGCCACCCGCGTTTTCACTACCTCGAATCCTGGCTAGTCCCCCACCTGGACATTCGCCTCAATAAGTTCCACTTCTTCGACGGTATCGAGCCCACGCAGGATCTCTATATAGACATAGCCTTTATCGAGATTGATGACGCCACCACCCCACCAACCTGGCGCACCCGCGACATTTACGTGGATGTGGTGACGCACCTCCCGGAGGCTCCCTCCCCAGAACAATCTCAGTCGAGCTCTAGCTACGTCCCGGGCACATCTTCAAAGACGAAAGTCCAGGTACTGGACCTGGACGAGTTGGGCGAAGCACTCCTGGCGGGTTACATCACCGCCGACGAAGCCCGCAGAGCGCTGGATTCCACGCAGCGACTGCTGGATGGGCTGCACGAGCACGGCAGCGTGGCCGATTGGCTGGCCACCCAGGGCGTGCGTTTGGGTTACTAGCGCCCTCGACAGCCATGCCATCAGCCCGAAATCGAACACCTTTACTCCTTCTGTCGGGTGCGGAGGACATAATCGTTATGTTCAGGCAACCCTGAAACTAAAGCTCTGCGAAGCTCTTACACAGCCCCGGACGAATGGCGATTTGAATACGCCATAACCCGCACTGCATATTGACCACAGATAGCTAGCCACACTAGACTCGGTAGAGGACGCACCTAGGTGCTCCACTTCCGAGGCTCGTGTGAACACCACACGGGCTTTCGTGCATATTAGGGGGAATCAATGCACATCGGATACTTCGACGAATTTGGGCACAACGGCGCATACATCAATCGATACGATGCACGTTTTAAGACCCACCCAGTTTTCGGCATCGGTGGATTCATAATCCCCGCTCAGAATGTCCGACGACTCTCCGGCTCTTTCAAACACCTAAAAGAAACGGGGCTCAGAGAGGAAATAGAAGCCAAAGTTAGGGCTAAAGGCAAGAAGGTAGAGCATTGGGAGAAGAAGGGTGCAGCACTACTCACCACCCGCAACGCCCAGAAATACTCTGAACTGCGCCGCCTTATTAACCGACTTCTCAACATCCTCGACAAGCTAGACGCCCAAGTTGTCTTCTACGGACAGGAGAAACCTCGAGGAACAAACGAAGATACTGGAGAGAATGAAAAGGATCGGTACGACCATGCTATGAAACAGCTGATCCAGCGTATTGGCTGGAGCCTCCCAAGCGATGAGAATTACCTCCTGATTTTCGATAAACAGGGCCCCAGAGAGCGTGCAGAGATTTTCGCGTCTAGCGCTGCTTTCATGTTCACCAATGAGAGCGCGGAAAAGCTCCTCGAACCGCCTCTCGAGGTGGAAAGTCACCTCTATCAAACTGTGCAGTGCGCAGACTGGCTGTGCGCGCTTCTGGGAAGAATTGCTGCTTACAAATACGACCCCGATTTTGATGAGTTCGAGTGGGCGGTGACATACTTCGGAAACCGCCTATCTCACATTTCCAGCAAGCACGCCAAGATCAGAGCCAATGGCGATGGCAAGGACATGTACTCCAACCATCTCGGAAGTAAGAGAAAGTGCTTTTCTCATACATCCACGCGGGGTGCAAAAGCCGTCCGGCATGGCGTTTAGTTCTCCTGGAACTCGAGCCAGGTATTACAACGACTCAGTTCAGATCACCGTCTGGTTGGGCGGACTACCGAACTGACAGGCCGTGTTACTGCACAGGCCGTTCTACATAATCAGGCCGGTATTTCTTTAGGTCTTCGCGTAGCACCTTGCCGAAGTAGCTTTCGGGGGAATACAGACTTAGTATCTTGTCGAGCATGTCATCCGCGATGACGACCTCCGTGCCGTCGTTGAATAACACCGCATCCATCAACGCATACTCACATTCGCCGCCTAGATCTGCATCAAAAGCATCATCTAAGCCTGCTGCGTAATACTGCTGTTCGTAGCGAGAGAGGAACTCTTCGTAGATATCCCGAGCAGGATCTTCAAATACCCCAAACCCCATCGTCTATCTCCAATCCTGCTCGGACTCTTTGTCGCTGTAGCTACTTTGCGGAAGCCCTCCCCCCCTGGGAACGGGCTGCGGGCCGTTACGCCAGGATCTGGCGGCCCATCACCATACGGCAAATCTGGTTGGTGCCCTCGTAGATCTGGGTAATCTTCGCATCGCGCATCATGCGCTCCAGCGGGAAGTCGCGGGTGAAGCCGTAGCCACCGAGCAGCTGGACGGCGTCCACCGTGACTTCCATAGCGATGTCAGAAGCGAAGGCCTTGGAGCCTGCAGCCATCAGGCCCAGCTTGGCTCCATCCTCAGCCACGCCACGCTCCGCGTTGGAGGCCGCGGTGTAGATCATCAGGCGGGCGGCGTCGATCTTCATCTTCATATCGGCCAGCATGAACTGGGTGTTCTGGAAGTCGGCGATCGCCTTGCCGAACTGCTTGCGCTCCTTCACATACGCAACAGCCTGGTCGAACGCACCCTGGGCGATGCCCAGAGCCTGCGCGCCGATGGTCGGGCGGGTGTGATCCAGGGTCTGCAGAGCAGTCTTGAAGCCGGTGCCTTCCTCGCCGATCATGCGGGAAGCCGGAACGCGGCAGTCCTCGAACAGCAGCTCAGCCGTCGGGGAACCCTTGATGCCCAGCTTGTGCTCGTAACCGGAAACGCTGAAGCCCGGGTCGTCCTTGTTCACCATGAACGCAGAGATGCCGCGTGCGCCAGCCTCCGGATCGGTCACGGCCATCACGGTGTACCAGGTGGACTTACCACCGTTGGTGATGAAGCACTTGGAGCCGTTAATAACCCACTCGTCGCCGTCGCGGACAGCGCGGGTCTTCATTGCGCCGGCGTCAGAACCAGCCTCGCGCTCCGTGAGCGCGTAAGAGGCCATCGCACCGTTAGCAATGTCCGGCAGCACTTCCTTCTTCAGCTCCTCAGAGCCCTGCAGGATCAGGCCCATGGTGCCCAGCTTGTTCACAGCCGGGATGAGGGAGGAAGAACCACAAACGCGGGCAACCTCTTCGATGACGATAACCGCTGCGAGGGAGTCGCCACCCTGGCCGCCGTACTCCTCCGGAACGTGGATGGCGTTGAAGCCCGCAGCGTTCAGAGCATCCAGAGCCTCTTGCGGGAAGCGCTCCTCTTCGTCAACGTCCTTGGCGTGGGGAGCGATCTGCTGCTCGGCCAGGTCGCGGATGGCCTCGCGCAGTGCGAGGTACTCGTCGGGCAGACGGAATGGTTCGAAATCAGGGTTGAAGCCCATGGTTAATTCTTCGCCTCTCTAGCAGTGAAGTTGAGAACGTTCTTTCCCACCGAGTGTAATGCGCTTCGGCGATTCGGTGATTTGAAAGCGATATTTACATAAAGAACTTTACCTTCAGCGCTGTCCTCCCCGGATACGGCTACATCACTTTCCGCTCACCATTCGGTAACAAAACGCCAATCTCATTGGCCACATACACACCTTGTGTTTACAGTGTTATCCATGAAGAGCCTTCGCCGTCGTCCGGTTACCTCCCGATCCCGCGCTCCCCGCTCCGCCCTGGCCGCGGGTGCGGCCGCCCTGCTACTCGCCGGTGGTTCACTCACCCTGACCGCCTGCGACGACGAGGAGACCACCCCCTCCAACGCAGCGTCTACTCAGGAATCCGCAGACGAAAGCTCTGCCCAGTCCCTCACGGATCACAGCACTGCCAGCACCGGTGCAGCCAACAGCAAGGCCGAAGACGGCTCCGTAGGCAAGGGCGGCATGTGTGCCACCAATGATCTAGAGATCACCACCGCCGACTCGCAGGGCGCAGCCGGCTCCACGCTGGTCAACGTCGTTTTTAAGAACACTTCCTCCGAGCCGTGCTCGATGCGTGGCTTCCCCGGCGTATCCATGGTCGCAAACCACAACGGCACCCAGCTGGGCAAGCCCGCGCAGCGGGAGAAGGACGTGCCCAGCAAGGACGTAAAACTCGACCCCGGCGCATCGGCCATCGCGCCCGTGAAGATCACTCAGGTCGGCGCCCTGGATCCGCAGGAGTGCAAGCCCCAGGATGCTGACGGCCTGCGCGTCTACCCACCGGAGCAGACCAAGGCCGCCTATGTGCCGATGAAGAACCTGGAGGGTTGTTCCGGGGAGGTCGAGTACCTGTCGGTCCAGCCCGTCAGCATGGGCGATCAAAGCGGCCAGGCCGGTACCGGCCAAGGCGACCAAGACGGCGAGTAGCGCCGCCCACAAGCCCACGCCTGCCCCACCGTGCCTTCCCCCCACAGCTCTTCCCGCGCCGCACCCCGTCGGTTCACCGCATGGCTGGGTGCGGTGGCTCTGCTCTCCCTCGTCGTCCGTGGCCTCCAGCTCAGCCAGCGCACGTTCTACTGGGACGATTTCCTCATCCCCGCTACCTTCAGCGGCGGTTCCCTCGGCGACTATTTCGCCAGCTACGACGGGCACCTCATGCCCGCCTCCGCACTCGTGCAGGTGCTGGCCCATCGAATTGCTCCGCTCAGTTGGTGGCTCCCCGCCACCGTGTTGATGCTGCTCAGCACCCTCGCCGCAGCACTCTGGTCGAAGGTATGCGTGCAACTCACCGGCCGCAGCCTCACCACTTTGGGACTTTACACAGCACTTCTTTTTAGCCCTTTCCTTATGGACGCCGCCGGTTGGTGGTCCGCAGGCATCAACGCCTTGGCCTGGCAGATCGGCATGGCGGGATTCATGGTGTGTCTGCTCGCCGCGCACCGAGCACTCCCCCGCTACTCCTTATTCGCCACCGGGTTTCTGCTTTTTGCCCTGCTTTTCACTGAAAAAGCCCTGACGATCGTCCCGGCCGCCCTCGCCCTCGCTGTGCTGGGAGGCATGACCCGGCGCGACATCGCCCGCTTCTTCGCTGCGCCAGGCGCGCTCTTCGTCGTCTGGTCGCTGATCTTCCTCACCCTCTCACCTCTGCCGCGCGAGGAGGCGAATAGCCAGTCGCTATGGTCGGCACTGCCCAATAGCCTCTTCACCACCGTGATCCCCGGTGCGCTGGGTGGCCCGTTGTCGTGGGATCGCTGGTCGCCCTCCAGCGCCTTCGCCACCGCTCCAACGTGGTGGAGCGTCGCCAGTGCGATCCTGCTGCTCGTCCTCGCCGCTTTCTGGCTGCGCCGCGATACTCGCCACCGTCTTCTCGGTTTGTTCCTGGTGCTCGGCTATCTAGCCGCCATCTACGCGTTGCTTGGCCGCGCCCGTAACAGCACCGGCACCTCTGGTCTGCTGTTGGCCTCTATGCATTACTTCGCGGACTGGTTTACTTTCGCCGTACTGGTGGTAGGTTGTTGCGCCCTTTCTTATGGACGCCCCCACGTCGCCAACCGCCCCACCCCCAGCTTCGCGGCCGCGCGCTCCCGCTGGGTTGGGGTGGGGGCGATTCTCGGTGCTGTGGCCATCAGCATCGCCTCTACCTACACCTGGGTGGGCACGTGGAGCAACGACCGGACCGCCGACTACCTGGCCAATCTGCGCGCCTCCACGGGGTTGGACGGATCTGGGCAACCGCCGCAGCTGTTGGATCAGCCGGTTCCGCTGGACATCCTCACCCCGGTGGTGCACCCGTACGACCGCGTCTCCACGCTGACGGGTCAGCCCGCGGTAACGCAGGTAGACGAGCCGCCACGGATCATCGACGAGTCGGGGAAGATTGTGGATGCGGAAGTGGTGGCGTCCGCAACAAGCACCGCAGGTAAAGAACCCGAGTGCGGGGTGCGCATCGCCACGGGGCGCTCCCAGGCCATCCTGCTGGATAACGCCCTGCCGTTCGGGGATTGGACGTGGCAGCTGAACGCGACGGCAAGCACGGATATGACGCTGACCATTACCACGCCCAACGGGTTGGAGGATGCCAAGGAGACCAAGAGTCGCGCCGTGGATGTGCGCGTTGGTACGGAGCTAAAGCCCCGCTGGGTGCGGGTGTCCGGCGGCGGCGGAATCCTGTTAGTGCGGGCGGAGGCGGATTTCGGCGGATCTGACGAATCCGTATGCATCGGGGCGGGTGGCATCGGCCCGCTGGTGGCGAAGGCGAGCTAGGGCTGGGATAGCTGGAATAGTGCGCCTTTCCGTACCGTTGAGGGTGGCTAGGAACAAACCAAACCCACGCCAAGGAGGCACTGACAAGATGTCGACTCAGACACCTCAGCGCGCAGAGAACGCACAGAACGTCATGATCCTCGGAGGCCACGGCAAGGTGGCCCTTCTAGCGGCTCCGCAGCTCGTAGAGGCCGGCCACACCGTCACTTCCGTGGTGCGCAACCCCGATCACGTGGCGGAGGTGGAGGCCACCGGTGCGAAGGCCGTGGCGCAGGACATCGAACAGCTGGATGTGGCTGGCTTCGAGAAGCTTTTCGCCGATCAGGACGTGATCATCTGGTCCGCGGGTGTAGGCGGCGGCGACGATGAGCGCACTCTCCGTGTGGACCGCGATGCGGCGATCCGCTCCATCGACGGTGCCGGAACCAAGCGCTTCGTCATGGTCAGCTACTTCAACTCCCGCGCCGATCACGGCGTGCCGGAGGATCACTCGATGTTCACCTATTGCGAGGCGAAGGCCGCCGCGGACGACCACCTGCGTGCTTCTTCGACCCAGTGGACGATCGTCGGCCCGTCCGCGCTGACGATGGACGAACCGACCGCTAAGATCGAAACACGCTCCCCGAAGGCTGATGGCACCGCCAACGGCGACGACGCGCTGCAGGCCAGCCAGGTCTCCCGCGCCGACGTGGCCTCCGTCATCGCCGAGGTTGTGGATCGCCCGAACCTGGTCGGCCACTTCATCGAGTTCAACAAGGGCGACACCCCCATCACCGAGGCCCTCGACGCACACGCCGAGAACCGATCGGTCTAAGAGAAAGAGAATTTCATGGCAGCTGGCCTTGCGGCACTACTAGACGACATTGCACTTATCGCCAAGAAGGCCGCGGCCACGACAGATGACGTCGCTGCCATCGCCGGACGTACCTCGACGAAGGCGGCTGGGGTTGTTATTGATGACGCCGCCGTCACCCCGAAGTTCGTCGCTGGGGTATCCCCCGCGCGCGAGCTGCCGATCATTTGGAAGATCACCAAGGGCAGCCTCGTCAACAAACTGATCATTATCCTGCCGATCATTCTGCTGCTGAGTTGGCTGCTGCCCGGCGCACTGACTCCCCTGCTGATGCTCGGTGGCTTCTACCTTTCCTACGAGGGCGCCGAGAAGGTCCTAGAGAAGGTCGGCCTTGGTGGTCACGGCGAGGGCGAATCAGACGATGGCGATGAGGAGAAAGATCAGTCCGAGAGCGCACTGGTGCGCGGAGCGATCCTCACCGACCTGATCCTATCTGCGGAGATCATGGTGATTTCCCTGAACGAGGTTGCCGACCAGCCACTTTTGACCCGCGCACTGGTGCTGATTCTGGTCGGCCTCATAGTCACTTTCGCCGTCTACGGCGTGGTGGGCGTACTGATCAAGATCGACGACATTGGCCTGGCTATCGCCCACAAGCAGGGAGCCAGCGAGGGGATGAAGAAGTTCGGCCTGTTCCTGGTAAAGGGCATGCCGAAGCTGCTGACCGCCATCGGCATCATCGGCACCCTGGCCATGCTGTGGGTCGGTGGACATATCCTGCTGGTTGGCTTCGACGAGTTGGGACTGCACTGGCCGTACCAGGCGGTGCACCACGTGGTGGAGAACTTTGAGCACCTCGGGGGCGCGGTAACCTGGCTGGTGGAGACCGGTTTCAGCTTGCTGTTCGGCCTACTAGTTGGAGCGGTCATCGCCGTTATCGTCGGTGGTGTAAAGAAACTGCGTGCCCGCTAGGCGCTGCAGGTGCGCTACAAATGAACATAGGACAGACCCGCTAGAACTCTAAGGAGGCTCACCTCTTGTCTGCGAAGGACGTAGCCCTCGTGCTCGAGGGCGGTGGCATGCGCAACAGCTACACCGCCGCCTGCATCGACCAGCTGCTGGAGCACAATATCGAGTTCGGCTGGGTCGGCGGCATCAGCGCCGGCGCTTCCCACACCGTGAACTTCCTTTCCGGCGACAGGAAGCGCGCCCGC
The DNA here is from genome assembly GCF_001807485.1 of Corynebacterium sp. HMSC08A12. Classification (GTDB taxonomy): domain Bacteria; phylum Actinomycetota; class Actinomycetes; order Mycobacteriales; family Mycobacteriaceae; genus Corynebacterium; species Corynebacterium evansiae. The sequence continues at coordinate 50,867 of NZ_KV789180.1, forward strand.
GAGTCCTTCGTGGAATTCGGTGGTCACCCGAAAACCGGCGGCTTCAAATCCCTGCTCCGGGGCACCGGCTACTTCAACGCCGAGTACATCTACGAGACCGCTGGTGCGCCCGGCAACGATCTGCCCTTCGACTGGGAAACCTTCCAGAGTTCGAACTCCCAGATATGCATCGGCGCGACCCGTGCGGACAACGGCGAGTCCGTCTATTGGCGTCGTGAGGACATCAATGATCTTCCGGACCTCATGCGCAAGGTCCGCGCCAGCTCCACCCTGCCGGGCATCATGCCCGTACCAACCATCGACGGGGTGGACTATGTCGATGGCGCCCTCGGAGATTCCGGTGGGCTGCTGATCGATGCCGCCATCGAGGATGGCTTTGAGAAGTTCCTCGTGCTGCGCACTAAACCCAAGGGCTACGTCCGCCCCGCACTGCGCAGTCCGCAGCTTGTTAAGACGCTACTGCGCTCACGCCCCGCTGTAGCTCAGGCAATGATCGACCGGCCACCGAAGTACAATCTGGCCTCTGACAAGATTGCGGAACTAGAGGCCAAGGGCCAGGCATTGGTCTTCTACCCGGAGAAGATGAACGTCAGCAATACCGAGCGCCGGTTGGATCGCCTGAAGCAGTCCTGGAGCGACGGGTTGGAGCAGACCAAGCGCGAATGGGACTCGTGGATGGAGTTTCTGGGCGAGGCTAAATGATGCTCAGCAGGCCCAGCACGATGAGCATCGCCGCCACCACGTAGCCCGCCAGCGCCACCATCTGTTCCTTCCTGTGGCGCAGCCCATCAATGAACCGGGCCAGCCCGCTTTCCGGCTTGCGCAGAACAAGGCCCAACGCCAGGCCAGACAGTGCCGGCAGGCTCAGTGCGAGCGTGGCGTAGAGGAATACCGCAAGGTACTTCGCGGCGGAGCTGATGTCCACTGTGCTCAAATATGCCAAGCCGGCGAAGAAAGGCGCGGACGTCGCGGATTGGACGATTCCCAGGGCCATGCCCGAGAGGAACGTCCCCCACGACGCTTGGCGGAGGGGGCGGGCCAGGCGATCGATCATCGGGGTGGGATCGCCGCCTCGCAGCGTCAAAAAGGCACTTAGAAGACCCACCGCGATGAGGACCAGACCAAAAATCGGCGAGGCCAAGGCCGTCTGCACGGCGTCCGAAATTCCGTTGAACAGCAACAACACGGCCAGCGACAGAAGGAACACTCCGAACCAGTCCCCCGCAACCAGTACTGCAGCGATGGGCGCGTAGCGGCGCGGCCTCGGGTGCATCACCGCGACAGCGAAAAGCACGCCGATGAGCAGCACGTTGACGGAATCGGCCAACGCAAAGCTCACGGCGTGCAGCATACGGTGAATCCTTTCGGAGGTTCCCGCAGCACCTGAACGATCTTCCTGAACAATCTTGGGTCAGGGCGCGGGAAGGGGAGGTTGAACTCTAGCGAACTCTAGCTAACCTTCCGGCCGTGAACAAGGAAGTACACGGCAGCGCTGACCGCGACCAGCCCGGCAAGCAGTGTGTACATCGCCTGGTAGCTGGTGGCAGAAACGATCATCCCCAGCAGGATCGGGCCGAAGCCCACGCCCACGTCCAACAGCAGGAAGAGCGTGGAGATGCCCGCGCCCATCTGGTGTGGCTCGACCGCCTTAACGGAAATCGCCTGCGCGGCCGGCATCAGCGAACCATAGCCCAAGCCCGTCAGCGCACCGGCCAGAACCACCATCCAGTCCTGAGTAGAGAACGCGAGCACAACCAGGGCGATGGCGAAGGTAACCAAGCCCAGGTAGATCACAATGTTGTCGCCCTTCTGGTCCTGGATCTTGCCCAGAACGAAGCGCATCACGAGGGTCACCAGTGCATAGGCTAGGAAGAAGTATTTGGCGCCGGTGACCAGGTCGTTGTCCTCGGAGTAGCTGTTCAGGTAGGTGATCACACCGGCGTAGCAAATACCGACCAGCAGCATAAAGAAGCCGATGGGGGCAACCTTCGGGTGCACGATAGCCGAGAGGCTAAAGGTGGGACGGTGGTGGTGCGCATCCGCGCCCTTGGGCTCTGGGGAACGCACCAGCAAGGACAGCAGGAAGGCCACGATGGACATGCCCACCACGACCTGGAACATGGTGGTGTAGCCGACGGAGCCCACCAGCCATAGCCCCAGCGCCGGGCCGATCGCGGTGGCCAGCGTGGTACCCAGAGCGAAGTAGCCGGTTCCCTCCGCGCGGCGTGCATTGGGAATCACGGACTGGGCGACGGCCATCACTGCGGTGCTGGCGAAGGCATAACCGATGCCGTGGATAATGCGCACGGCGATCAGCAGCCCCAGGGAGTTTGCGGGAATGTAGAAGGCACAGGTCACGATGACCAACACCAGCGCGGTGAATAGCACTCGCCGCCGCCCCACCGCGTCCACCAGGAATCCCGAGAATACGCGAGCCCCCGTCGCGCCGATAACGAAGGCACTGGAGGCCAGGCCCGCGCTCGCGTTATTGGCCGCAAACTCCTTGACCGCGTAGCCCGCCATGGTCGTCACGAGGACGTAGAAGATCATGAACTGGGCGAAGTTTACTAACCATGCAAAGACAAAAGCCGGTGTTACAACCGGCTCTTTCGTTGGTGCGGACGTTAGGAACACCTTCTTCATTTAATTGTGTTTATGTTTTTATGCCGCGGAGCACGTTACCAAACATCTGCAGCCTCGGTGAGACAGGGGCCACTTTATCTTTGTTCTTTCTTTGTGACGCCCCTTCGCCCCCGAGCTCGCTTATGCTCGTCAGGCAAGAACCACGCGCTCCCCCACGCTTGGCCTCCAATACGCCGCCTCAGCTGCGGTGATGGATTTTAACTCTCGCGGTGTGATCTGAGACAGGGCGTCAATATAAGAAGGAACGATATCCCGCGGCAACCTTAATCCGACCGTGAGGTGCGGAACCCAGCGCGGGCCGCGACCGTCCGGGTTGAGCGCGCTGAGCTCGCGGGCGGCGTTTTCCAGCTCGTCCGAGGCTTCGAGCAGCCACGCCACGGTCTGCTTCTTGCCTGTGCCGAAGATGACCACGCCCCGGCGGCTGAGCTCCGAGGGCACGGCGGAAGGCAGGATCTCGCGGGCGCGCTCCACGACGTGCGGGGCCATACTCGGGGAAAACGTGACCGTGATGTGCGGAGTCTGCCGCTGGGCCGGGAACCCGCGGGTGGCGAGCTCGTCGAAGATGCCGCGGACGGTGGCGGCCTGCTCGTCGGGCAGGTTCAGCAGGATGTTCTCAGGGGAATTGACGGACATTGCTCCCTATCCTAGCTGGCCACCACGTGTGCGCCCGGTGCGTCGCGTTGCCCGGCGGTGCACAACTCGGCGGCACAGAACCCGGCGGCGCGCTACTTAAAGGACACGTACTCCGGAAGGTCGGCCGGCTTTTCCAGCGGCTGCTTCTTCGGGTTCATGTCCAGCCCCAGCTCCTTGGCGAAAACCAGGCGGGTGGACTTGTAGACGCGCTCGTCGGATTCGTCCAACTCGAACACGCGGGCGCCGCGCAGGGTGTGCATGGACCAGGTGCCGTCATTAAGCCCGTAGGGGCCGAAGCCGGTGCCCGGGCAGTAGCCCAGCTCTACCCCGAAGTAGTTGCCGTTGAAGGTATTGATGTGGTCGTGGCCGCAGTAGATACCCAGGACGTCGCCGCGCTCGCGGACGGCGGAGTAGATGCCGGGGTTGAAGGCCCCGACGTAGACGTCCTCGTTCTTCACTCCCTCGATGCTGTGGCGCTTCTTGGCTTGGCCATGCTTGATGAGGTCGTTGTTGTACGGGCCGCCGAACCACATGTCGCGGTGCTCGTAGGTCGGGATGTGGAAGTACATCAGACCCGGGATCTTCTTGCCGTAGCGTTCCTCATAGCCCCGGGAGGTATCGCGGTACCACTGGATTTGGTCGCTGTGGATGTAGTCGTAGCCGGGGATCTCCTTGGTCTCCTGCCCCGCCAGTTCCTCGCCGATGTAGTTCCCGGAGTCCAGCAGCCAGATGGCGAAAGCCGGATCCGGGTTTGCGTTGCCCTGAACCAACAGCGAAACATTGGATTCACCGTGGATCGGGTCGTCCGCGACGTTGAGGTTGTACTTGTACTTGCGCACGAAGTTCAGCAGCGCGATCTCGTCGGCTTGAGTGCCGTCCTCCATGGAGTCTTCGTCATGGTTGCCGAATGTGATGGCCCATGGGATCTGGCGGGATTCCATCGGCAGCACCACGTTGTTGACTGCCTGGAATGCCTGCTCGGTGGTCTTGGGGCCAGAGGAGATCACGTCACCGTTGATCAGCGCGAAGTCCGGCTTCTCCTGATCCAATACCTTGCCCATGAACTCGATGGTGCGGCGATCAGTGAGGTGATCGTCTTGAGTGTCATTGAACTGGACGATCTTGAACTTGCCGTCGCCGTTGAACTTCAGCGGCATGTCCGCACCGCCGCCGTTGTTGTCGCCACCGTTGCCGTCGTTACCGTTACCGCCGTTTCCGCGCCCCGGGCCGAAGCTGGATCCGGCCAGCGAGCCTGCCGACGAGTTCCACGCCTGTGCCTGCGCTGCTGGCGCAAATGCAGCGGTGACGCCCAACGCTCCGGTTCCCGCCAGGAAATTCCGGCGATTCACATTGAACTGCTTGGGCGCATTCTGGCCTTCCAGCTGCTGCGATTTTTTATATGAATTACTAGACAAGGTAATTGAGTTCCTTTTCCTGCGAGAATTGAACTTCCACAAGCTATCGGCCGCAGGTAAGCGCAAGGTTTCCTGAAGATGAATTCATAACAACTTCGCGTCTTCCCTCTCCACCGCTTGACCACTTCGCTTGACCTTGCCGTTGCGGCAACCGAAAGGATGTAGCCCATGACCGAATACACGATTGGTGATGCTGCAGATTTTTTGGGTGTGACGCCCAAAGCCCTGCGCCATTGGGATTCCATTGGGCTACTCAGCCCACAGTGGCGCACACTGGGCGACTACCGCCTCTATACCGAGGAAGATCTGCGCGTCGGCGCGGCCATTGTGCTGTACCGGGACATGGGTTTCAAGCTGGCGGAGATTCCCGACCTGATTGAAGCGCCTTCCGACGCTGCCCTTGACCGTGCCCTCCGCGCCCATCGGGAAGCCTTGGCGCGCAAGCGCGACGAGGTGGAGAGCCAATTGCGTGCGGTCGAGGATTTGATAACAACAACCCGAGTGGAGGGATACACCATGGAACAAATGGACAAGATCAAGCAGTACTTCGGCGAGCAGATGCCCGCCTACCAGGAGGAAGCTCGCCAACGTTGGGGCGACACCTCTGATTACCAACAGTCTCAGGAAAAGCTGGCCTCTATGGGTGACGGCGACTTCCAGGAGGTTAAGGCCAACCACGACCGCTTCGTGGCGGATCTGGTAGCTGCCCGAGATGGTGGCGTCACCCCCGATAGCGAAGAAGCACAAGAACTCGTGGAGCGGCACCGCGCAACGATTAACCAGTGGTACGAGGTTACGACCTCGCGGCAGCTGATTCTGGCACGGATGTACGTGGACGACGAGCGTTTTGCCGAGGCATACCAGGGCGCACAGGATTACCTGCTTTCGCTAGTGGAACACCGTGCGAAGCAGGAGGGAATCACCAATCCCAGCTGGGATGACTAGCCGGGGTTGCTACGATTGCGCCATGAAAGGCTACCGCACCGGAGAACACGCACTGGCTATCTACCTATCCTCTATCGCAGGATTCGTAGATACGCTGGGCTTTTTGTATCTGGGAGGGTACTTCCTGTCGTTTATGTCGGGTAACACCACGCGCCTGACTGCGGCGGTCAATGCGGGGAAATGGGACGTTGCGATGACGGCTGGCGGGGTCATGGCGTTGTTCCTCATCGGCGTGGGAATCGGAGCGCTAATCAGCCAACTAGGGCGGCGCTTTTTGCCCCCGACGCGCACGCGCGAGGCGATTCTTCTGTTTATCTGCACCACCTCAACAATTGCCTCCGTACTGGTCTTAACCGGGCACGAACAGTGGGCGGTGTACAGCCTGTCATTCACCGTGGGCGCTATGAATTCCACGTTCGAGCGCGACGGTGAGGTGAGCATTTCCCTGACGTACATGACGGGCACGCTGGTGAAGATGTCTCAGCGGTTCGTGGCAGCACTCTTCGGCGGCCCACACTTGGATTGGCTCCGCTATTTCGCACTATGGATGGCGCTTGCCTGCGGGGCACTGCTGGGCGGCTGGATGTATGTCCAAGTGGGGCTGCACGCGGTACTGGTTGTGACTGGCATGCTGTACGCGGGAACCGTGACTGCGCTGGTGTACCGCCAATGGCGGCGCAACCGTGGGCTGGCAGTTTAGCGCTAGTGGACTAGAGCTCCCAGGGGTTCAAATATTGCACACCCATCGGCTCAAAATCCTTCTGATTCCGAGTCACGATTGTCAGCCCATGCACACGCGCGGTGGCAGCAATAAATAGGTCAGCCTGGGGCCGGGGATCCGGAACATTCATATTGGCCGCCTCTATAGCCACTCGCTCATCAAGAGGAAGAACACGGCCTTCGAACAGCGGAAGTAAATCCTGAGTGAACCACTTCTGCAACCGCTGCCCCTGCACAGGATCGGTGTGATTCTTTCGTGAGATACCTAACTTGAGCTCATAGATAGTGATCACAGAGAGAAATTGGCTGTGCAAGATCTGCGCATTAACCCACTCAAACACCCTGGGATTTACTTTCCCGGGCGGCTTCCGGAGTTCGCTGACCACATTCGTATCGAGCAGGTAGTTCATAGCTCGGGCACCCGCGGTTCGAAGTCCATCCTTTCGTCCTCGAGGTCAATGTCCTCTTCCATTTGCAACCGCGAAGCCCAGCCCTCATTCGAGCCGGAGATCTTCCTGTAGTCATCAATGGAAAGCAATACGAAGGCCGGCTCACCTCGATCAGTAATAACAACGGGCCCCTCACTGGCCTTCCTTTTCGCGTAACTCACATCTTGATTGAACTCACGCGCACTCACGCTAGTCATGAGAACCCTCCTTTTGTAGCAACGTACCTACATTCTAACCAGCCAGCCAGTACTTTCAATACCCCACCGTTAGAAACGCCCTGTTTTCATCTTGGCAACATATTGTTGCTAAGGTCTGTGTTGCGACTGATCAACCGCTCACCTCCCCAACCCCAACCCCAGGAATTTTCATCATGTTTCTAGCCTTGCGCGAAATGCTTTTTGCGCGCACCCGCTTCCTTCTCATGAGCGTCGTGTTGGCGCTCATGTCCTTGCTGGTCGTCATCATCTCCGGCCTCACAGCCGGATTGGTTAACGACGGCGTGTCCGGCCTGAAGGCAATGGATAGTGACGTCATCGCTTTCACCGATGGCACTCAGACCGATTCCGCCTTCACGCGCTCCGTCATCGACAGTGCAGAGGCCGACAAGTTCGCCGACATCGACGGCGTGAAAGAGGCCGCCCCGCTGGGCCTCACCATCGCCAACGCTCACAACCAGAACGGCAAGGCCGTCGATCTCACCCTCCTCGGTGTAAAACCCGGCTCTTTCATCGCACCAGAGGGCCTGCCAGAACAAAGCACCACCCCAAACGGCGGCACCCCCACCAAGACCAAGCACGAAATCGTCGTGTCCTCCACCCTTCAAGACGAAGGAATCAAGGAGGGCGACACCATCACGATCGATCGCCTGGAAATCCCGTTGAAGGTCGTTGGCTTCACCGATGGCCAGCGCACCTTCGGCCACGTCGATGCCGCCTACCTGCCCCTCGACGTCTGGCAGGAAATCCACGCCGGCGCGCGCAAGGGCGAAAAGGTAAGCCCGGAAGCGTACAAGGAAATCTCCGTCATCGCCGCCCGCACGCAGGATAAGCCAGACACTGAGGCGCTCTCCGATGCCTCCGGCCTGGACGTCCGTACCCTCAAGGAAAGCTTCGACTCCTCCCCCGGCTACACCGCCGAGATGATGACCCTTTCCATGATCAAGTGGTTCCTCTACGTCATCGCCGCCCTGGTGACCGGCGCCTTCTTCCTAGTGTGGACCATCCAGCGCACCGGCAATATCGCCGCACTGCGCGCGATGGGAGCCACGAAGAGCTTCCTGCTGCGCGACAGCCTGGGGCAGGCTGTCATCATCCTGGGCGCGTCCGTCATCGTCGGTGCGCTTATTGCCGTCGGCCTCGGGAGCCTCCTGGAAACCACGGCGATGCCCTACGCCACCGAACTCGGATCCGTCCTCAGCGGCAGCGCGATCCTCTTCGTATCTGGCCTGATCGGCGCGTTGATTGCCGTCGTCCGCGTCACCCGCACTAACCCGCTCGCAGCCCTAGGAGAAAACCGATGAGCCCCACCCCGCACCTTCCCGCCCCGCACGTTCCTGCCCTGGAACTTAAAGACGTCACGGTGACCTACACCGACGGTGATTCCCAGATCACCGCGTTGGACAAGGTGAACCTGACCGTCGAGCCCGGAGAGTTCGTCGCCGTGGTCGGCCCTTCCGGTTCCGGTAAGTCCACGCTGTTGGCCGTCGCTGGAGCGCTGACCAACCCGGCCGCGGGTGGCGTCACAATCGGCGACGAGGATATCACCAACTACGACGACAAGGAGCTCGCCCGCATTCGCCGCGACTACATCGGCTTCGTCTTCCAATCCTCCGGCAGCCTTCCGGGCGCCCTCACTGCCGAGGAACAATTGGAGCTCGCCGCGCGCGTTATGGGTAAGCACGGTCGTTACTCTGGTGCGGAGCTGTTGGAGAAGGTTGGTATGACGCCCCGAGCTAAGCATCGCCCAGGAAATCTGTCGGGTGGCGAACGTCAACGTGTGGGCATCGCCCGAGCTCTCGTCGGCGACCCACAGGTGTTGCTGGTCGACGAGCCCACCGCGGCTCTGGATCGCAAGCGATCACAAGAAATCGTGGAGCTGCTGGCTCGCGAATGTCACGAATTCAACGTCGCGGGCGTGATGGTCACCCACGACCACGAGGTCTTGGACCACTGCGACAAGGTCTACGAAATGGTCGATGGGCGCCTGAGCGCTGCCGCCGAATAGGCATCCAAATAGGCCTGTACGCAGGCTGAAAAGCGGGGAGTAAACTAAGCAACCATGCCGAAGATCACGGAGACGACAGTGGCGGAGCACCGCGCGGTCCAACACCGCGCGGTGCTGGAAGCCGCCGAGCGGCTGATCGTTGCTGGCGGCGGCAAGGTTCCCTCCCTGGCAGAAGTAGCGGCCGAGGTTGGCCTGGCCCGCCCCAGCGTCTACCGCTACGTCTCTTCCCAGCATGATCTGATGGTTCAGCTGCTGGTGCTTAACAGCGAAACTTGGCACGACCAGCTGGAAGACAAGGTCAAGGCCGCTCCGCCAGAGCCCGAAAAACGCATCTGCGCTTACGTCGACGCGATGCTCGATCTTTTCGTTCACGGCTCCCACGGCCCGCTGATGGCCGCCGCCCAACACTTCCCGGAGGCGTTTGCCGAGGAAAAGGTGCAGAAATCACACGCCGGCTTCAAGGAAATCGTGGATAGCTTCTGCCCCGGTGTTTCCTCCATCGACATCGGATTGCTGAATGCGGCGGTGGTGAGGGCGTCAGAAATGGCAAAAACCCCCGAAGACCTCAAACAGGCAACGGCAACACTGCACCGCATGGCGCGCGCCATCGTGTCGGGATAGACCGTCGCAACGAGCCCCCAATTCCTTAGTTCGGCGGGGACAATCCCCGGCGACGTTGTACGCTTAACCTCATGCGAAATCGCCTTGTTGCACTCTCCGTTGCCGCATTGACGGCCCTCTCGCTTGCAGCCTGTTCGGATGATGAGAATCCACCTGAGCAGAGCGCAGCTCAGTCTTCGAAGGAGTCCGGCGAAACTTCCGCCGAAGGACAAGGAGACACTTCGGAGGAAGGGCAAGAAGATGAGGCCGCAGATAACACAGATAACAAGGCTCAAAAGCGCCCCAACCCCACGGCACCCAGCACTCCGAAGCCCGATAAGGTCGAGCTCGCCCCGAATGAAACAGCCCTAGAGGGCGAGCTGATGAAGGTGCACTTCAGCGATATGACTCCACCGGAGGACTTCGCACGTGTGGCGGACATCGTGGACGATAGCGTGGTCTACTACGCGATCAAGCTCGATCCGAAGAAGCCCGTGACGGCGAAGTTGGGGGCAGGCATTGGCACCCAGACTCCCGAATGGGCCATCGTTGGCAGCAGCAGTATGCCGAATGAAATGAACTGGGACTCTATGGTCGGGCGTAATATCCGCGCCATCGCGCACCGGGACAACATGACCTTCGCTACGGACCCATCCGCTCCCCCGACGGCGGTGACGGTCGAAAACTCGGACTACAAGCCGGAGATCCTCGACTAATTGGCGCTTGCCCTTATCGCTCCGTATGCCGCAACCACGCAAGCACTGCCTTTACCCGGCGATTGGCATCCTCGGGTGCGAACCCTAGCTTCATAAAAACACTAGCAACGTGCTTGCTCACTGCTCCCGCGGTCAGCACCAATTCATCCATGATCTCCGAGTTGCTCAGACCACGAGCCATTAAAGCAAGAACTTCCTTTTCCCGAGGTGTCAACGCAGCCAAGCCAGTCCGTCGCGCCGAAAGCAGGGCAGATACAACCTCTGGATCAACGACGGTTCCTCCCCGAACAACCTCATTAAGAGAGTGAACGAATTCATCCACATCAGAGACGCGTTCCTTCAAAAGATAGCCAAAGCCACCGTGCTCCAACAGCCGATCGAGATAGCTCGCCGCAACATACTGGCTAAGCACCATAACCGGTTGAGAAGGATACCGTTTGCGCAGATCATATACCGCGCGCAGACCATCATCAGTCATGGTGGGAGGCATACGGACATCGGTGATAATCACATCGTACTTCTGTCCGTTTTCATCACTCGCCATCGTGGCATTACGCAACTCTGACGCATCGACCACCGTCAAGACCTCATGCCCGAGCGCTATTAGTAACTGTTCTAGTCCGGCACGAAGCAATGCAGAGTCTTCTGCAAGCAAGACCTTCAAAATATTCTCCACTAGGTTGATTTGAGGGATTCCGACAGGGGCAATTCAAGAATCAACTGCGCACCAGATTCACTTTCAACCGAGCCTTCACCATCCTTAGCGTTCTGGAATTTCACCGTTCCACCAAGTGCAGCAGCACGCTCGCGCAAACCTGCAATACCCGTACCGTTCAAGTGGCGTAAATCCTTAGAAGGGGTTTCAATAAAGCCCACCCCATCATCTGTAATAGACACTCGTAGCCGATTCGAAAAGGCGACTCTCACGTCAACGTGCTGAGCTTCGCCGTGTTTCGTTGCATTGGTCAAAGCTTCGGCGACACAGTGATACGCCAGTAGGGCAATAGTCTCGTCCAATTCCTGAGAGTTACCTTCGACCTGCAAGGCAGCGTCAACCCCTGCATGCGCAATGAGCTCTTCAAGGGCTGCAATCAGCCCCCTATCAAAGAGCACCTGCGGGGCGATTCCTCGCACAGTCGCACGTAATGCGCGTAATGCCTGGGAGGCATTGTGTTCTGCATCCTCTAATGCAATCTCCATAACTTCAGAGGAAGCCTGATTCCTGTAATGCAATTTTGCAGTAGCGAGGTTGAGTTTAAGCGCTGTCAAATATTGTTGCGGCCCGTCATGGAGTTCACGCTCGATGCGACGGCGTTCGCCAGAAAAAGCGTCGATAAGAGTGGCACGAGAAGCAGCGAGTTCCTTATCGCTGGGAGACAGTACAAACCGAACTACAGCTATTGACGCCGCGGAAAGCAGCCGCGAGAAGATCATCAAAAGACCAATAGCAATGGCGGCCACACCCCAAGAAACAACGAAAATAAGAATTGGATTTGAGGTGGACCATTCGCCCAGGGAAAGCTCGCCGACAGGTAGGAATGGGATGGCAATTAGTACTCCTGCGAAGAAGCCCAAAGAAACCCATGCGAAGAAGGCAGCTGCAGAAAGCACAAGCTGCATCAACAGATGAAAGAACTGTGGCCAGTCGAACCAGTGGCTCGCTTTGCGAAACGGGACTTTTGCGCCCATCCACAACGCCCCACGTCTACAGATGGCATCTGCACCACGCGCAACAAGGGGAATCCAAGGCAGCATCAACAACGAGACAACGAATCCAGGTACGAAAAGGAGCGCGAGCACTGCACTCCACCCCAAACTCTTCAATGTCTTCATCGATTTCAACACTAGTAGTCGCCTTTAAGAAAAACGGTAGAGCCAGCTCTACCTTTATGTAGGTAGTTGGCTCCATGGCTTCCATACTGTGTGATTGCTCTGATGAGAGTATGCAGAAATCAGAAACAAGAAGTCATGTCGCCACTGCATCAGCTAACTCACCAGTCTCTCCGCGAGCGCTCCAAGCGCATAACCTTACGAAGCGATTCGGTAAGCACAAGGTGCTAGACGGTCTCGAACTGAGCATTAACTCTGGTGAATTCGTCGCCATAATGGGCCCATCTGGGAGTGGCAAAACAACACTACTCAGAATTCTATCTGGCCTGGACAAACCTTCATCGGGCACAGTAAATGCTCCGCACCGTACCGAGCGCGCCTTCGTCTTCCAGGATTACAACCTGCTGGAATCCCTCACCGCAATGCGCAATGCGACTCTTACCGCCAGGTTTAGTGGGCGCCGCTGCTCCAAGGCTCAGGTCAAGACAATCTTTAATTCACTGGGACTTAGAGGATTCGAAAGCTATCTTCCAAATCAACTCTCCGGAGGTCAACAGCAACGTGTAGCCGTGGCTCGTGCGTTGCTTGCAAACGCACCATTCATCTTTGCTGACGAGCCCACGGGAGCTCTCGACGATCAAACTGCTGATGTGGTGTTAAAGCATCTCAAAACAGCAACCCAATCAGGATCGACAGTGGTAATGGTTACCCACTCCCAAAGAGCAGCCGCATATGCGGACCGCGTAATTGATCTCGCTAAAGAACCTCTGGCCACTCCTGGGAGCAAAAACTCATGATTGTTTGGCTTAAAGATCTAAAGTCGAATTGGTTGTCATGGCTGGCGATTTCAATCACGATGCTCGTTTCTTCCGCTAGCTGCAGTCTGGCAATTTCGATGATCTCCGCAGATGGCAAAGACGCAATTCCCCTTGGCGGAACGATCCTTGGAATGTCAATCTGTGCCATCGTTTTAGTCACGTTTAGTCAGATGCGTTTGACCATCGAAGAACACCAACCGATTTATCAGAGTTGGCGCATGGTCGGCATGCCTGGGTGGATGATCAACCTCCTAATACTCGGCCAAGTTGCCGTAGTTAGTGCTACTGCCTCTTTAATCGGGGCACAACTCATTCGCCCAGCGCTGAGCCCAGCAGTCGAGGCTCTTCGTGGTGATGGTATCTCCATGCCTGACCTATCGGTTGATGCCTCTGTGGTGATGTGGGTCGTACTTGTTTGTGGTGGAGCCGCTATAGCTGGTGCGCTGCTACCACTAAGACAGATTTTTCGACCACAGACCGGCTCTCACCCTTTGTGGATCACAGTCCGGAGCGCGGTTGCTACGGTCGCTATCGCTGGATGCAGTATTGGAGGCGCCTACATCGAGAAAACAGAAGATGTACTCGCCTGGGCGATGGGAATGTCAGTCCTCATACCGCTACTACTGCCCTGGCTGCTCCCTCTTCTTGACCAGTGGACACGTGTACTCGGCATTGCAGGAGCCAACGTTCGCGTCCGACGCAACTTCTCCTCGCCTCATATCGTTCCATGGGTTCTATTCGGAAGCCTCATCATCGGTGTGGGTTCAGGGCTTCGATTAATCAAGGACGCAGAACCTGGAAGCTCAATGTCGGCATGGCAAGTTTTTGTAGTTGTCCTTGGTCCAGTTTTTGCCCCCAGCATCGCCGGCGCCGTTATGACTTCGCTCATCATGCACGCCCGAATCAAAAGTGATATCCGCGGGCTTCGCCTTGCAGGTGCGCCCGGTAGGTCGTGGATTCTAATTCAAATAGGCGAAGCCTTCGCGCTTACCGGAACGGCTGCACTGGTGGTTTTGGTGTTCACGGTTCTGACCGTTGGAATAATAAATGACCACCTCACCGGCTTTGTTTCTTTCCACGGGATTTGGTGGACAGCGTTTGGCAGCACCTTTGCTGCGATGTTCTTGACTCTATGCAGTGTCAAACTGGCGGTGGCGTCGAGCTTAGAAACGAATCAGAAATGACAAACTCCTAGCTCCAGTTCACCGCGCCCCTAGTTCACCGCACTGAGTGGAGAATAGCGCAGCTGTTCCACAAGCCAAATGATGCCAACACAGGTCTCACTCATTACGAAAACACAAGGTCAGGCGTACCGCAGTAGACTGTCGGCATGTTGTCACATGTCTTGACAGGCACAACTCGGTTCGTACGGAGCTCACTAGATCACTTCAACGCACGCCACCCGTGGAGCCACAACGACGCATTCCACCCATGGATCTTTACCCAACTGCCGAACAATCGTGCCCGAGCGCTCGACGTCGGTTGCGGGCACGGCGTACTCGTAGCCAAGCTCGCGGAGCATTTCGAGCACGTGCACGGAATCGACCCGGATAGTTCGATGCGTCGGGCCTCAATTGACCGTTGCGCGGGCCTCTCTAACGTAACCATCGACGACACCACACTCGCCGACGCTTCCCCCGGGTTCGACCTCATCACCATGGTCGCAGTTCTGCATCACATGGATTTAATCACAGGATTACAGCAGGTGCGGGATCACCTTGCGGAGGGAGGGCGCTTCCTTTGTGTAGGACTCGCCCACAGCGATTCGATGGCCGATCACGTATGGGACATCGTCTGTGCCTTGACGAACCCATTGATTGGATTCATGCGCCACCCTTGGCCAAACTACGCACTATCGACCGCTCCCCTCCCTACACGCAACCCAGACCTGTCGATAGCAACAATCCGGACGGCGGTCGATCACGTTTTGCCAGGTGCGCGCGTTCGCCGTCGACTAGCGTTCAGGCACACTATCGAGTGGACCAAACCAGCCCCACAGCAAAAGAAAACGCTTTTCAGATAGGGTGGGCAACATGAGTTCCCCCAGCGATGTCTGGTCCGCCAGCGACTACGCCCCGACAGCTGCACGCCTACGACCGATCTCTGAACTGGTCGCCGCGGAATTGGCCCGGCGCTTGCCCACCCCTGCAACGGTTGTCGACATCGGATCGGGGCACGGCGATGGCGTCACAGCGCTCGTCACCGAAGGCTACACCGTGACCGCTATCGAGCCGACCGCCCGAATCCGCGCGATCGGGCAGTGCAACGCGCCAAACGCCACGTGGATAGATGCACTGGGCGAAGCCACCGGCTTGGAAGACTCATCCGTTGACGCCGTCACGAGTACCTTTGGGTCGATGTTCTGCAACCCAACCACCGGACCAGCAGAATGGGCTCGCATCCTAAGGCCGGGAGGCGAGCTGGTGATGACTGCTTGGAATCAAGAAGGCTTCCTCGCCACAATGACAGACGCGATGATGGAATCGGTAAACCCTGGAGGCTCGAAGCAGACCCCGCCACACATGGCCTGGGGTATCACCGAGGTGGCTCACGAACGCCTATCGCAGTGGTTCGAAAGCATCCACATCGAGAACCGCGAGCTGGAGTGGACATTCGACAGCGTCGAAGACGGTATGCAGCTCTACCGCGAGGGCAGTCCAACGCATGTATGGATGGCCGACCATGCCGGCTCCCGCCGAGAGGCTCTATGGGCCGCCTTGCGCGACCACCTCAAAGCTCATGCAGATACCTCAGGACGGATCGAATCCACGACCGGCTACGTACTCATCACAGCGCGACGGCGTTGACGTCCGGGACCCTTGTCGAAAAGACGAGGCGCCTAAACGCTGAACTTGAACACCACCGGGTTCAAGCACGTACTAAGCTCTAGGACGCACGCCCGCAGGCACGGATTCGCCGGCTTCGGCGTGGCTTGCTCTCCGGCTGATAGTGTCGAAACATGATCACCGCCACACTCCGACAGCTTGTAGAGACCGCCACTGCCCATGCGCAGCGGTGCAACGATGACCACGACCACACAGTCGCCGCCGCCTTGCTGACCAGTTCAGGCCAGACCGTACTTGGCTTGAACGCCTTCCACTTCCTCGGCGGCCCATGCGGCGAAATCTCCGCACTGGCCAACCACGCGGCCACATGCGCCGATGACCCCATTGTCGCCGTGGTCGCGGTATACGGCCCGACAGGCCAAGTGATCTCTCCGTGCGGAAAGTGTCGTCAAGTGTTGTTCGACATCGACCCCGCCATCCAATGCATTGTCCACGGCAGCAACGGGCTCGAAGCGCTGAGCCTCTCCGAGCTACTTCCCTGCGCCTATGACTGGCGTGCCATGGAACTCCCACAAAAGGTCTTCATGTGGGAAGGCTACGAGCCGGCCATCAGAGATGGATCCAAACGCCAGACCATCCGCGTCGACGATCCCTTCCGACCCGGGCCAGCCCAGCTCGTCTTTGAGAAGGAGAACGGCGAGGTCACCACCATCGACGCGAAAGTCACCTCCGTGATTGCTACACGCCGTTGCGACCTCACTGAGGAACAAGCACAGCGTGACGGCTTCGCCTCATTGACCAAGCTGCACAAAGCCCTCGACATGCATTATCCCGGCCTCGAAATGGAAGATAACGTCGACGTCGTGACCTTCGAATTGAGCAGCGCCGCAGAATGAGAATCTAACCCCCAAGGTTAGCTATTGAAGCGGAACTCCCCCATGTAGCCGCGGAGATGACCATCTGTGGACCACGGGAAACCCCATCCACCCGCTCAGGATTTGGACCACACCAAGAGGTAACGGAACAGCGGCAGCCCAGACGCCTAGCTAAACGTTGAACTTAAACTCCACTGAGCGTCGAAAGAAAGTAACCTCACCCTAGCCGATAGAACCTTTCCGTAATACGATTACGTTCATGAAAACTATCAACGGCAAGCCAGTCAGCGAAGAGCAAATCGACGCATGGGTAGCCGAAGCTGAAAACGGCTACGACGTGGAAACGCTTCATCGCCGAGGCAGGAAACCTCGCAACGAAGATACTGCGAAGGTTATCTCCATTCGGCTCTCTCCTCGCGAAATCTTGGACCTCGACAAATACGCAGCCGCCCACGGATGGTCCAGATCCCAGGCAATCCGCGAAGCGTTAAAGAACGCCATCTAGACATGGACACATGTAGGCATGGACGTACGGCGTAGCGCCACGAAACACGGCATCAAGCCGGAAGACTCAGTTACTGCTGCGACATCAGGTTGCGTTTTTGCGGCCCCGCTCGACGAAGAGAACCCTCAACGGGAATTACGCCTGGGTTTCGACGGTTCAATGAGGCTGCTCGAGCTCGTCATTCTCATCTGGGACGACGGCACCGAAACGATCATCCACTCAATGAAGGCGCGCAAACAATATCGCAGCCTGCTCGACTAGTCACGAATAGCTTCAAAGAAACCCGGTGGTCTTCGCAGATACAGCAATCATGCGCTCGCCAGGGCACTGCAAATGTCAGATCCCATCCTTAAAATGGAGACCATGAGTGATGCCAATCTCACGATCCAGCAGATCACCTTCGACTGCCACGATCCCGCAAAGCTTGCCGAATTTTGGTCCGCAGCAACAGGCTGCGAGATCGCTGCAGATTACGGCGACTTCGTTATGGTCGATTCCACCCCGACGTTGGGATTTCAGCGCGTTAAGGATCCGACGCGCGGGAAAAACCGCATGCACATCGACGTTGGCGGGGCGGAGCGCGAAGCCTTGGTGGAACTACTGAAGGGGCTAGGGGCAACCGAACTCGGCACCCACGAGGCGCCAGGACTCGTGTGGACCGTCATGCAGGATCCGGAAGGCAACGAGTTCTGCGTGGGCAATCCCGAAGCCTAGCTAAACGTTAAACTTGAACTCCACACCAACGCCGTGTCCACTACTCGGGGGACACCCCCAACATTAATGCTGCCCTGCCGGCAGACCAGGGCGGCCGTGTGAGTATCGGACAATAATGCGTAGTCCTCCAAGGGTCTGGACACAGGGGCTTTCCCCCTTTCCTCAGTGGTGCGACCAGAGGGAGTAGAAACATCCACCCCGGTGCACCCGCTGCGGTGACAACGACCCATCGCCCGCAGCAGGTGGCAATCGTCACGGTTATCCCTCTTTTTCAGATTCCTGTCCTCGGGATCAGAAAAAGACGGGGACCTGTCATAGGTCAGTGAGCATTTGCTGCATCTGGGCGATCTCGGCCTCCTGGTCGTTGATAATTTGTTCGGCCAGGGTGGTTGCATGGGGATTCTGGCCGTCAGCCACCTCGTCACGGTCCATGTCGACCGCACCTTCGTGGTGGGCGGTCATCTGCTCCAGGTAAAGGCGGGCGGCGCCGGTGCCCTGGGCTTCCTCAAGGGCTGTCATGTCCTCCTGGCTCATCATCCCGCTCATGCCACCCATCTCGCCGTGATCCATTCCACCTATCTCATCCATGGTCCCCATGCCCCAGAGTCGGTGACCGGCTGCTGGCCCCAGGCCTCGAGCATGGCGTTCATCCGGTCAATCTCCGGTCCCTGGGCGTCAATAACCCCCTGGGCAAACTCCACGACCTGGGCGGGGATGCCCTCCTTGGCCAGGAGCATCTCACTCATTTCCACGGCCTGCTTGTGATGGGGGATCATCATCTGGGCAAACATGATGTCCGCGTCGTTGTGATCGGCGGAGATCTCCCCGTCCTCCTCAGTCGCCGCCCTGGTGGTCTCGGTCGTCTCAGCGGTAGTCGTCACAGTGCTGGTGCCGAGGTGGTGGCGTCGGTGTTGCCTGAGTCGGTGGCCTCACCGCTGGCGGCCAGCGCCAGGGTGGAGACTACGGCGAGAGCGGAAAGAACAAGGGTGCGCTTTATGGTGGAGCCCTTTCAGGGTCATATGGGGTCAGTGGAGAGAAGTGATGGATCAGTGGACGGCGGTGGATTTCGGAATAGGCGTGGTGTGTTACTCCTTCGGACTGGTGGGAGCCAGGTGGGCCGGGTCCAGATCAATCCGGCGCAACAGCTGGGCGTTCAGGGCCACCACGATGGTCGAGGCAGACATCAAGATCGCGCCCACGGCCGGGGACAGCACGAACCCGATCGAGGCGAGCACTCCGGCGGCCAGCGGCACGGCAAGGATGTTGTAGCCAGAGGACCAGACCAGGTTCTGGATCATCTTGCGGTAGCTGGCCTGGGACAGCTCAATCATCGACAGCACTGCCCGCGGGTCATCACTGGCTAGGACCACCCCGGCAGATTCCATGGCCACATCCGTGCCGGCACCGATGGCGATACCGACCTCCGCGCGGGTCAGAGCGGGGGCGTCGTTGACACCGTCGCCGACCATGGCCACGCTCAGGCCACGCTCCTGTAACTGGGTGACCTTGGTGTCCTTGTCCTGGGGCAGGACCTCGGCGAAGACCTCATCGATCCCCAGGTCCTGGCCAACCGCCTGGGCCACCTGCTGCGCGTCACCGGTGATCATCGCGACTTTCACCCCGCGGTCCTGCAGGGCTTTCACGGCGGCGTGGGATTCGGGGCGGATCTTGTCCTCGACGGCCACCGCACCGATGATCTGACCGTCGCGGACAATATGGAGCACACCGGCCCCACGCCCGGTCCAGGCGCTGGTGGTGTCGGTGAGCTCAGCCGGGGTGGTGAGGTTGAACTCGCGCAGCATGTTCGGCCCGCCCACGAGGATCTCAGCGCCATTGACAGTGGCCCGGACCCCCCGGCCGGAGGCGGCGCTGAAACCAGTTGCACGGATTTGCCGACGGGAGGCCTCGGGATGGGCGGCCGCGGCCGCCACGATGGCGCGGGCCACGGGGTGCTCGCTGTCGGCCTCCGCGGCGGCGGCCAGGGCCAGCAGCTCGCCCTCGGTGACGCCGCCAGCTGCCGCGACACCGGTGACCGCGTGCGCTCCCTCGGTCAGGGTGCCGGTTTTGTCGAAGAGCATCACGTCGATGGTGCGCATCCGCTCGAGCGCCATCCGGTCCTTGATGAGCACCCCGGATTTCGCGGCCCGCTCGGTGGAGATCGCAATGACCAGCGGAATCGCCAGGCCCAGGGCGTGCGGGCAGGCGATGACCAGTACCGTGACCGTGCGCGCCACGGCATCGTCCGGGCTGCCGATGATGGTCCACACCACCGCGGTGATCAGAGCGGAGATCAGCGCGAACCAGAACAATAACGCCGCCGCCCGATCCGCCAGGGCCTGGGCCCGGGAGGAGGACTCCTGGGCGTCGGCAACCAAGCGTTGGATCCCGGCCAGGGCGGTGTCCCCGCCGGTAGCCTCCACCCGGATGCGGACGGTGTTGTCGGTGGCCACAGTACCGGCGACCACCTTGTCACCGGTGTCGCGGAAGACGGGACGGGATTCGCCGGTGATCATCGCCTCATCGAATTCGGCGGCTCCGTCGAGGATGGTTCCGTCGGCCGGCACCCGGGCACCGGCCCTCACCAGCACGACGTCGTCGACGGCCAGCTCGGAGATGGCCACGGTGCGGGTGGTCCCGTCGATGACTTTCTCGGCCTCATCCGGCAGCAGGGCAGCCAGCGCGTCAAGCGCGGAGGACGCGGCCCCGAGAGCGCGCATCTCCAGCCAATGGCCCAGCAGCATGATGGTCACCAGCAGAGCCAGCTCCCACCAGAAGTCCAGGTCAAAACCGCCCAGCCCCAGAGTGGTGACCCAGGAGGCGACAAACGCCACGGTGATGGCCATGGCGATCAGGAGCATCATCCCGGGTTGGCGGGATTTCAGTTCGTTCCATCCGCCCTTGAGGAAAGGCGTTCCGCCGTAGACGAAGATGATCGTGCCCAGCACCGGGGGGATCCAGGTGGATCCGGGGAATGCCGGGAGGTGGTAGCCGAGCAGCTGGGCGACCATGGGGCTGAAAATAACGACGGGAATGGACAGAATCAGCGACCACCAGAAGCGTTCCCGAAACATTGCGGTGCTGTGTCCGGCGTGTTCGCCGTGACTATGAACGTGGTGGTCGTCGTCCATGGCGGAGTGCGGGTGATCGTGGGGCATCGCCTGGCCGTGGGTGTCGGCATCTGCGTGGTGTTCGTGGCTGGCATGATGCGGGTGGTGGGTGTGGTCTGTTTCCGGAGCGGGGTGATCACCATGGTGATCACCGGAATGGTGGGGAGTGCTCATGACGTTCCTTTCGCTCAACCCGGTCGGGGTCGAGATGATGGGTAAAACTGATCAGGATAAGACGGTGTAGCCGGCCTCTTCGATGGCCCGGCGAACCATCTCCGGAGGTACGACACCGGTGACCCTGACGGTAGAAACACCACCAGCAGCGAGATCAATCTGGACGTCGTCGACCTGGGGGAGGGCCTGAAGGGCCTGGGTCACGCTTTTCACGCAGTGCCCGCAGGTCAGGCCGGTGACCTGGTAGCTCGGGGAGGATCCTCCTGCTGACGAGTCGCTGGCGGCAGGGATGGAGGCGGTGTCGGCACGTGAGGCAGGTCCGCAACAGCTGCAGCCGTGGGAGTCCATCGGCAAGAGGCGGGGCGGGGAGGTGATCATAGGAAAGCTCCTTCGGTTCGGTAGGGTTCGGCGATGCCGCTATCTAGCATATACCCCCTGGGGGTATATTTTCAGCATACCCCCTGGGGGTATATTCTCAAGGGGTGGAGGGCACGGCCCTCACGCGGGGCAGGGTGTGGTCACCGAGCAGCCTCCTCACTGTCGGGAGGGGACAGCGGGAGGCGGAGGGCAAACACCGCTCCGCAACCGGGTCCGGGGGAGGTGGCTGTGAGAGTGCCGTCGTGGGCCTCGATCAATGCCTTGGAGATGGTCAGACCGATACCGGACCCGGCGGCGTCCCGGCTGCGGGCGGCATCTCCCCGGTAGAAGCGTTCGAAGATGTGTCCGAGCTGGTCAGGTGGGATGCCCTCGCCGTCATCGGCGACGTGGATGAGCGCGGTGGACGCCCCCTGTCGGTGGACGCTGACCCGGACCTGCCCGCCGGCCGGGGTGTGCCGTAGCGCGTTCGACAGGAGATTGCTCATCACCTGGCCGAAGCGTTGCCGGTCCACGAGCACCCGGGCGGTTTCTGTAATGGTCTCGACCTGTAAATCGACGCCTTTGTCAGCATAAGCTTCCCCCGCGGCAGCAGCGGCGGTATGGAGCAGATCCCCGAGCCCTTCCTCCGCCAGGTCCAAATCGATCAGGTGTTCCTGGGCCCGGGAGACATCGTCGATGTCTTCCATCAACCGGGTCAGGCGGGTGAGTTGGTCAGCCATGATCGTGTGGGTGGCATTATTCCAGTCCACGACCCCGTCCTGGAGACCATCGAGGTAGACCGTGAGCACCGATAAGGGGGTGCCCATTTCGTGGGCCAGATCAGAGAGCATCTGGCGGCGGACCTGTTCCGTGTGTTCCAGCCGGTCGGCCATGGTGTTGAAGGCATGCGCCAGGGTGGTGACCTCGGGGCCTGCTTTTCCGGCGGGCACGCGGATACGGGAGTTGCCGGCCGTTAGGCTGGTAGCGGCGCGGGTGAGATCCTGCAGGGGGGTGCGCAGACGACGCGATAACCACAGGCCGGCCAGCAGGGCACTGATCAAGGCGGTGGGTAGGGCGACGGCCAGGGTGATCAGGTTGGCGCCCCGGTAGGCCTGCTCGGCATGGAACAGCTCCAGCGAAGGGTCCTCCCGGCCGGTCATCAACATATGATCGTGGAACAGGGTCGGGCCCACCATCGTGGCCACGGCCGCGGCCACCAGCAGGCTAATCACCACGACGAACACCTGGGCGGCCAGGAAGCGGAAGGTCAGGCCGGGTCCGTGATTCATGGCTGCCCCACCCGGTAGCCCACGCCACGCACGGTGTCGATAAACCCCCGGCCCTGGGTGTCGGTGCCGAGCTTGCGACGCAAGTTGCCGATGTGGACATCGACGATGCGTTCATCACCGACCCAGGTGGTGTCCCAGACCTCGGTGACCAGGTCGTGGCGGGTCAGCACCTGGCCGGGGCGCAGGGCCAGGGCAACCAGCAGCTCGAACTCCGTGCGGGTGAGCTCCACGGTCGTCTCCCCCACCCGTACCTCATGGGCGACGGGGTCAAGGATGAGGTCACCAACGATCAAGGGGGTGGTCACCTGCGGTGGGGTGGTGCTGGTGCGTGGACGGCGCAGCACCGCATGCACCCGGGTCACCAGTTCCCGGATGCTAAAAGGTTTGGTGATGTAGTCATCCGCCCCCAGGGTCAAACCGCTGATCTTGTCGTCCTCGCTGCCACACGCGGTGAGCATGAGGATGTAGCAGTCCGAGAAGGTGCGGATCCGTCGACACACCTCCAGGCCGTCGAGTTGGGGCAGCCCCAGATCCAGCACCACGACATCGGGGGAAAAGCGACGGGACTCGTCCACGGCCTGGGTGCCGGTGTGCGCCTGGCGGGTATCGAAGCCGGCCCGGATGAGGTAGGAGGCCACCATCTGAGCCAGGGGTTGTTCATCATCGACGACCAGCACCCGCCCCGGGGGCGTGGCGGTGGTCGGTGTGTGGTCAGCCATAGACCCCAGTATCGCTCCGGTCAGGGGGGAATACCATCCTCGCTCAGTGCCCGGCGGGGAATCTTCATCAAATCTTCAAACATCACCCTTCGACCGCCGTCACCCCTGTGCCCCGCCCCGGGCCGGCGGCATCGCCTCCCCTGGTCGGTTCAGCAGGCGCCACCAGGGATTTCACTGTCTGCACCGCATACCCGGGGCGGGTAGAAGGCCATAGCCCACGGCTGTGGGGTGGTGTTCCGGTGGTGACCCAGCCCACCGAATTCACCCCCCTTTTCGCCCTGTTATAAGACTGTGAGCAGGGTTTTTGAATTCTAGTCCGTCAGGCACCCGTGCTAGATAAAGGTATGGCATCGACCTTGAGGCGGTGTCTTCTCATGGCCCAGCCACGATCCAAGGAGATTGACGTGAAACGAGCAGCGATCGCAGCCGCCGCCCTTGCCCTCGCCCTCACGGGGTGTTCGGCCGCCGACCCGGAACCCACCGCCGATGGGACGGTGTCCCAGGACACATTCCTGACTACCCATGGCCTGGCCGGCATGGACGCGGTGGAGATTATTGATCACCTCGACCGGCAGAAGGTCACTGAGCGTCCCACGGATCTGATCGCCTCAGTGCGTAACGATGAACTGCTGCTCTCGAGCGATGACCAGGAAGTCGTGGTTGATCTTCCCGACAATCAGACGTATGTCTCGATCGCACCCTATCTCACCTCCACCCACGACTGCTTCTACCACAGCCTCACGACCTGCCAGGGGGAACTCGACAATGAGGATATCCAGGTCACGATCACCGATGAGGCGACCGGTGAGGTGCTGGTGGACGAGGCGACAACCACCTTCGACAACGGGTTTGTCGGCTTCTGGCTTCCCGATGATGTCACCGGCCTGATTGAGGTCAGCTACCAGGGGCGTACCGGCACCACGGAGTTTTCCACCACCGACGACGGTGCCACCTGTGTCACAGACCTGCGCCTGACGTGATGGCTCAGCAGGATCCTCACCTGCGCCTGTCTCCCGTGTCACTGAAATCTTGCACCAAGAAAGGTTAAATCATGACGAACGCGTTTTCCCGACGACAGTTTCTGCTCGGCGGGCTCGTCCTCGCCAGCACCGGGGCCGTGGCCGCCTGCACCAGCGCCCCTGGACCCGCTGCCTCGGCACCAGGTCCCTCCCTTCGCCCCACCCCCACTGCGCTCGGTGAGCCGACGGTGCGCCGGACACTGACCGCCCGGCCCCTCTCTCTGGATATCGGCGGTATCGAAGCCAAGACGTGGGGATACGTCTCTGACACCGGGGATGCGGCCATTGAGGCCACCGCCGGCGACGTCCTCCAGGTCGATATCACCAATGAACTGCCTGAGAGCACCTCCATCCACTGGCATGGCATCGCACTCCACAACGCAGCCGACGGTGTGCCCGGCATGACCCAGGACCCCATTGAACCTGGCGCGTCTTTCTCCTATGTTTTTGAAGTCCCCCACGGTGGCACCTACTTCTACCATTCCCACACCGGCCTGCAGCTTGATCGCGGCCTCCACGCCCCACTGATCATCCGTGACCCGCAAGACGCTGAAGACCAGGACGTTGAGTGGACCATCGTGCTCGACGACTGGGTCGATGGCATTCAGAGCACTCCCGACGATGAGCTCGACAAGCTCACCGGAATGGGTTCGGGCGACCATAACGGGGGTATGGGAATGGGAGGTCACGGCCAGATGATGCACGGCACCCCGGACCGGGTACTGGGCGGGGATGTCGGCGATGTGATGTATCCGCACTACCTCATCAACGGACGTATCCCCCGTGCTCACCGGACCTTCGAGGCTCGCCCGGGCGACAAGGCCCGCCTGCGGTTTATCAACTCCGGCGGTGACACCATCTTCAAGGTGGCCCTCGGTGGTCACCGCATGACCGTCACCCACACCGACGGCTTCCCCGTCCAGCCCCGGGAGACCGAATCGATCTACCTGTCGATGGGCGAGCGTGTCGACGTCGAGGTCATCCTCGGCGACGGCATCTTCCCGCTCACGGCTTTGGCGGTGGGTAAGGACGACCGCGCCTTCGCCGTCATCCGCACCGCCGGCGGCCAGGCCCCCCACCCCGATGTCGACTTCCCCGAGTTGTCGTCCACCGGACTGCTCCTGTCCTCCCTGAAGCCAGCAGACCGTGCACTCCTACCCGAGGACACACCAGACCGAGAAGTCAGCATCGACCTGGGCGGGCAGATGATGCCGTATGAATGGAGCATTCTCACCGACGGCCAATCCTCCTCCGCGACCGTGCAGGAGGGCCAGCGCCTGCGGATGGTCATGCGCAACAGGACCATGATGCCCCACCCCATGCACATCCACGGCCACACGTGGGCGCTGCCCGGCAGCGGCGGACTACGCAAGGACACCGTCCTTCTCCGCCACGGTGAAACCATGATCGCCGACCTGATCGCTGACAACCCCGGTGAGTGGGCATTTCACTGCCATAACGCCTATCACATGGAAACCGGGATGCTCAGCTCGCTTCGCTACGAGTAACCCCCACAGCAGGGTATCGAGCGAGATGCGAAGGTAAATGGCAGCACGTGTTGTTATACGACTAACACTAGCGCGCCTTAGGTTACGTTGAACTTGAACTCCACGGAGTGTCGGCGATAACTAACCATTTGATGCGCGCGTGCGGAATTAACAACGAAATACCGCTAAAACAGACAACATATGGGGTGCACAGAAACACATATAGGTTCTGCGGAAAACCTATAGGGCGCGTCGCTAAAAACCGCTGTGCGCGGAAAACATAAAGGGTTTACGGACCCGGTCCCAGACCCCTCAATACTCTGAGCCGGAAGAATGGAAAGTGGAAGGTTGATGTATCCCCGCTATTTATTTTTTCCGTTTTTCGGAGTACATCGGGAGCTACAACTGCGGACCAGCTCTGTGTGAACTAGATGAGAAGGCGCAGCAGCGAATCATCGACGCTGGACAGTTGGTGCTGCGGGCACGCGAGCGGCACCCCCGGCGGTCACTCGCGGAGCACTACAACCCGTTATCGATGGACCCAATTCTGCTCAAGGCTCACAACAACTTGGACCAGGAAGTCGATAAGGCTTTCGGTGCGGCACGCAAACTCACCAACGAGCGCCACCGCCAGGAGCTACTGTTCGCCAGCTACGGGGAGTTGGCGAGGGGCTATGTCTCCTCGCTTTCATCAAAATCGAAACCACCAGCAGGGTCGTTCCCCGTGCGGGTGATTTTGATCGGCCCGCTGCCGGGTGTAGAACCCTGTCGCTGGCAACGCCGGGAACTATGACTGTGCCCGACGAGAACACGTCACTGTCATAACGCGGCTCACGGTAGACGAGCATGGGTCGTTCACTACTACTGGTGGATTTCGGTTTTGGTGGTGGGGGGATTACCGCCGCCGGCCTCGTTTTTTCCGTTGAGGAGGGCGTTGACTACTTCCCGATTGTGAAATGGGCCGATGGCGCGGTGGAGAGAAACCAGTCACCTGGAAGAGATCGATCCAGTCGCTGGTGCGCAATCTGGGAGGTAGGGTTGCGGGGTCGATTCCTCGCGAGCGCAACCATGATTGTGTCTCTGAACGTGATGAAAACAACCCTGCCCTTCGGAGAATTTCCCCTATCCCGCGTCCCCGGGCGGTGAAAACGGTGTGCACCATCGCCTGAAAGGCTTTGCGCTGCTCTATCGGGATCTTCGGGTCACCCACCCGGCGGATCACTAAGATCCCCCCGTCAACGTTTGGCTGTGGCCGGAAAGCAGACCTTGGTACTCGGGAACCAAGGTGAAATGTGAACCATGGGGACCACTGAGCCGTCATCATTGTGCTTGCGCCTACCCCGGCCCGGCGGCGAGCGACTTCCCACTGCATGAGGAGTACAGCGTCAGTCCATGCCGGCGCATGCAACAACTTTCGAAGAATGGCAGTAGTGAGGTGAAAGGGAATGTTTCCCACAATGACGCAGGGAGTGGCGGGTAACGGGAAGTTAAGGAAATCATCATGGACCACTTCGACCGACGCCGAGGAGGTTTCTTGTGTGATTTTGGCAGCTAGTTTTGCGTCTACCTCAACTGCCGTTATTGGCCTCCCCAAGCGGGATAGCGGGTGAGTGAGGGCACCGCTTCCTGGCCCGATCTCAATGATGGGGCCAGAGGATTGTTTTACAAGATCGACGATGGAGTTGATGATCTTGTGGTCTGTGAGAAAATTTTGGCCATGTTCGTGACGGCCGTATCCGTATGTAGACATCAGGTGTGCTCCGTGGAGTTGAAACGAAGCCGGGCATGGCAAATGGCCGCCCGGCTAAAGGACCGGAGCGGTTTCTAACCTGCGGGAGGGAGAAAACCGCCTTAGCGGCTGGTGAGCGGCCGCATGAAAACGGAACCTGAAATCAACATGGGCCTATCGTATCCAATTAATTTCGCAGGGTCCAATACGGTGAGAAAGAAGACAACCGCACCGCAACAGTGCAAGACCTCTCTGGATTGGAATTTGTCCTACTTTCGGCTCGTCGTACAGACGCCACTGGCGTATTTTGTCTCTGGGCAACGAGGGGGAGTTACCCCCACCTCCGGATGTTTTTAAGGTGCACCCCTGATTACGCTGTGGTGCGGGAGTAATTTTGTCCGACCGATCGGACTATCCACCGACGTGGGGCGGGTAGTTCGAGGTCCCAGCAGATGATCGCGTCGATTTCGCCGCGTTCAAAGGACGCCACCATGGCGTCGTAGTCGGGGCGAGCCACATTCTTCTTTGACGCGGAAATGGACTGATCGACGTAGTTATGTCCTATGTCCAACGTGCAAGCCACGCTGCTTTGCAATGGCTTCACAGTCCTGACGCTGCCGGTCGATGGTGAGGCCATCCACGTCAGCGTCTCGTGAGATACGAAGGTAAATAGGAGCGCGTGTTGTCAAACGCTATTAATAAGGCCCTTAGCTACACATTGAACTTAAACTCGACGGTATGTAGTTGCAAAGTTACTTTCTCGAGAACCTCGCCGCCCACGTCGCTCCCGCGTTGGGTGGCAGCCGAACCACAAAGGATCAGTCATCTGCTATCCCATCGACTAATTCTTGCAGGTCGCAGGACCTTTGCGTAACTGTCAGTTCAGCGCATTTTGAATAGTTCAGCACACGATGTATTGTTCAGCACATGCTGACCATTGTTTCACGCCTCGACGTCATGAACCGGCTCGGCCGGGCCATGGCGGATCCGACGCGCTCCAGAATCCTGATGACACTACTCGACGGCCCGAGCTACCCGGCCGTGCTTTCGCGCGACCTGGACCTGACCCGCTCGAACGTCTCGAACCACCTGACCTGCCTGCGCGACTGCGGCATCGTCGTCGCCGAGCCAAAGGGCCGCAAGACACGCTACGAAATCGCCGATCCGCACCTCGCGGCAGCGCTCAACGCGCTGGTGAACGCGACGTTGGCTGTCGACGAAAACGCCCCGTGCATCGACCCTGAATGCTCGGTGCTCGGCTGCGGCGAGAAGGGAGCGGACGCATGAGCTCAGCGTGTGGATGCGCACACGAACCCGCCACAGAGATCGAAGAACTCGATCGGCCATGGTGGAAGGACCCCGAGTTGCTACTGCCGATCTTCTCCGGCGTAGCCCTCGGCATAGGCCTGGCGCTGGACTGGTCCGGGGTAGAGACACCCGCGACAGTACTGTTCTGGGTCGGCCTGCTGCTAGGGGCGTATACGTTCG
The DNA here is from genome assembly GCF_001807485.1 of Corynebacterium sp. HMSC08A12. Taxonomy (GTDB): domain Bacteria; phylum Actinomycetota; class Actinomycetes; order Mycobacteriales; family Mycobacteriaceae; genus Corynebacterium; species Corynebacterium evansiae. The sequence continues at coordinate 80,108 of NZ_KV789180.1, forward strand.
CGCCCGGCGCGATCCGAAACCTTGTCACGAAGCGCAAGCTCGGCATTGGTTTGCTGATGACGATCAGCGCGGTCGGCGCGGTAATCCTCGGTTACGTCGGAGAGGCCGCGGCGCTAGCGTTCCTGTACTCGATCGCCGAGGCGCTGGAAGACAAGGCAATGGACCGGGCACAGGGCGGACTTCGGGCACTGTTGAAGTTGGTACCGCAGACCGCGACGGTGCTGCGCGACGGCACGTCGGTCAAGGTCGCAGCGAAGGACCTCGTGGCTGGCGAACTGATGCTCGTGCGCCCCGGAGAGCGGATCGCCACGGACGGCATCATTCGGTCTGGACGTTCCAGCCTTGACACCTCAGCGATCACCGGAGAATCCATTCCGGAGGAGGTTGCACCCGGCGACGAGGTGCCCGCGGGTGCGATCAACTCCGCCGGTGTGCTGGAAGTAGAGACGACCGCAGCTGGAACGGACAACTCGCTGACCACACTCGTCGACCTCGTCGAGCAGGCGCAGGCGGAAAAGGGCGACCGCGCCCGGATCGCCGACCGAATTGCCCAACCCCTAGTGCCCGGGGTGATGATCCTGGCGGTGCTGGTCGGCGTGATCGGCTCGCTGCTGGGCAACCCCGAGACGTGGATCACCCGAGCGTTGGTGGTCCTGGTCGCAGCATCCCCGTGTGCGCTGGCAATCTCCGTGCCGCTGACGGTCGTGGCCGCGATCGGCGCGGCCAGCCAGTTCGGCGTGGTCATCAAGTCCGGCGCGGCGTTCGAGCGACTCGGCGGCATCCGTCACCTAGCGGTGGACAAGACCGGAACCCTTACCCGCAACCAGCCCGAGGTTACCGACGTGGTCCCGGCAGAGGGATTCGATCGGGCTCAGGTGCTTGCTTTCGCTGCGGCAGTTGAGCAGCAATCGACGCACCCCCTCGCCGCGGCGATCGCGGCAGCGGAGCCCGAAGCCCCCGCCGCCCTGGACATCAGCGAGGAAGCCGGACATGGCATCGGCGGCACCGTCGAAGGTCGACGGGTGCTGGTAGGCAGCCCCCGGTGGATCGACGCCGGGTCACTAAAGGCAGACGTTGAGCGCATGGAGTCCGAGGGCCAGACCTGCGTCCTTGTCACCGTCGATGACGCCCTCTCTGGGGCGATCGGGGTCCGCGACGAGCTGCGGCCCGAGGTGCCCGAAGCCGTGCAGACCCTGCACGCCAACGACGTGGAAGTGAGCATGCTCACCGGCGACAACACTCGCACCGCCCGGGCGCTGGCTGAAATCGCCGGAATCGACGACGTGCGCGCCGAGCTTCGCCCGGAGGACAAGGCAAACATTGTCGCCGAACTCTCCTCCAAGACGCCGACGGCGATGATTGGCGACGGCATCAACGACGCTCCTGCGCTGGCGGGCGCGACGGTGGGCATAGCGATGGGAGCGACCGGCTCCGACGCCGCAATCGAGTCCGCTGACGTCGCCTTCACCGGCCACGACCTCCGGTTGATCCCGCAGGCGCTGCAGCACGCCCGTCGAGGCAGCAGGATTATTAACCAGAACATCGTGCTGTCTCTGGCCATCATCATCGTGTTGATGCCACTGGCGATCAGCGGTGTGCTGGGGCTGGCCGCCGTCGTATTGGTTCACGAGGTCGCTGAAGTCATTGTCATCTTGAACGGCCTGCGGGCCGCACGAGCGAAGCGCTAAGACACACCTTCGCCCAGCGCGCTGGCTCTCCAGCGCGGACCTTGGAAGGATCGAGCTGCTCAGGAACCAAGCGTCGCCTCAAAACTTTTGCTGCCGAGCTTCATCGACACGGTCCGCGACTACCTGGGCAGTGTGTTTGGCAAAGAGCCCCACACCCATCAGGGTTGCCGATCCGTCGCCGGTCCAGTTGCCATAACCGACTAGATGCAGATTCTTCACTGCGGTTTCGCGGCCACGCATGAGGTGGCGGAATGGACTGAGGGCCGGACGGAAACCAGTGCACCAGATCAGATGGTAGTGGTCGAGCTCGCTCAAGCTATCGAAGATGGGGGTAGCGGTGAGCTGGCCGGAGTCGCGGAGCTCACGTAAATGAGGAAGCGCGACAATGTCCCCGAGGTTCGGGCCGGAATCGCCACCGAGAATCCGGCGGTGGCTGCCCGCGTTAAACGTTGAACTTGAACTCTACCACGTCGCCGTCGACCATCACGTAGTCCTTGCCTTCCTGGCGAACCTTGCCGTGGGCGCGGGCCTCCGCCATGGAACCGAGCTCGTCCAGGTCCTCAAAGGCCACGATCTCGGCCTTAATGAAGCCCTTCTCGAAGTCCGTGTGGATCACGCCGGCCGCCTGCGAAGCAGTGTCACCCTTGTGGATCGTCCACGCACGAGCCTCCTTCGGCCCAGCAGTCAGGTAAGTCTGCAGCCCCAGCGTTGCAAAGCCAGCCTTTGCCAGCGTCTGCAGCCCCGGCTCGGTCTGCCCGACGGATTCCAGCAGTTCAGCCGCCTCCTCGTCGTCCAGCTCCAGCAGGTCCGCCTCCGTCGCGGCGTCCAGGAACACGCAGTCCGCAGGAGCCACCAGCTCGCGCAGCTCCGCCTTCTTATCCTCGTCGGTCAGCACAGACTCATCGGAGTTGAACACGTACAGGAACGGCTTGGCCGTCAGGAAGTGCAGGTCGCGCACAGTTGCCAGGTCGATCTCCCCCTGCGCCGCGGCACTCGACAGCGTGCGGCTATCCTCCAGGATTTCCTGCGCCTTCTTAGCCCCCTCGACCTGCTCGGCCAGATCCTTGTTCTTGCGCGCTTCCTTTTCCAGGCGCGGCAGAGCCTTCTCCACCGTCTGCAGGTCGGCCAGGATCAGCTCCGTCTCAATGACGGAAATGTCGCTGGCGGGGTCCACTCGACCGTCAACGTGGATCACGTTGTCGTCGGAGAATGCACGCACCACCTGGCAGATCGCGTCCGCCTCGCGGATGTTCGCCAGGAAGGCATTACCCATACCCTCGCCGTCGGAAGCACCCTTCACGATGCCGGCGATGTCCACGAAGGAGACTGTCGCGGGCAGGATGCGCTCAGATTCAAAGATCTCCGCCAGGCGCGTCAGGCGCGGGTCCGGCAGCTCCACCAGCCCCACGTTGGGCTCAATGGTTGCGAACGGGTAGTTCGCAGCCAGAACATCGTTGCGGGTCAGGGCGTTAAACAGCGTGGACTTGCCCACGTTGGGCAGGCCAACAATTCCAAGAGTAAGAGTCACGTGCCCCATCCTATCGCCCGGCCGTCGCTGCCTCCAATGCGCCCTTTCTATTGCCTCTATTGCCATACTTATTGTTTCTTTTTGACGCCCACCGCTGCCCACCTATGGACGTCCCAGTTACCCCCAGACACCCCAAAGAAACTACCCCCATCTCTTCATCGGTTAGTCAATCTCGGAAAAGAATTGTGGAAACCCACTATCAGAACCTTTCAACGGTCATATAGTGAATGCACCTTAGAAAACCTTGAGGCTTTACCACCCATTAAGCCTCTTCTGTTAACTCTTCGCCTTGCGAGATGCCTGCTAGAAAGTTGCACCTCAATGACCACTTCATCTTCCTCGCCTGAAGCCAGTCCCCGTCAGAGACGAGAAACATTCAACACCCGCCTCGTGTTTATCATGGCCGCAATCGGCTCCGCGGTCGGCCTGGGTAACATTTGGCGCTTCCCCTACGTCGCCTACGAAAACGGCGGCGGCGCCTTCCTGATTCCCTACCTGGTTGCACTACTCACCGCGGGCATTCCACTACTGTGGTTCGACCTCGCCATGGGCCACCGCTTCCGCGGTTCCACTCCCCTGACATTCCGCCGTACCAGCAAGTACGCCGAGCCGATCGGTTGGCTGAAGGTGGGCGTGAACTTTTTCATTGCGGTCTACTACGCTGCCATCATCGCCTGGGCGGGCCTCTTCACCTGGAAGTCCATTGGCAAGACGTGGGGTGAAGACGCAGAGTCTTACTTCATGAGCGACTTCCTGAAGGTTGACGATTCCTCCGCCTGGACAGGCGACTTCGTCATCCCGATTCTGCTGGTCATGGCCGCAGTATGGGTGGTCTGTATCTTCACCCTTGCCCGCGGGATCAACGAGGGTATCGGCCGCGTCACCATGTTCTTCGTACCGGTGCTGATCGTCCTTTTCGTCGTTATGGTGGTCCGAGCCCTATTCCTCGAAGGTTCCGCCGACGGCCTGAACACGTTCTTCACCCCGGACTGGAGCGTCCTGTCCGATACCTCCGTATGGATCGCCGCTTACGGTCAGATTTTCTTCTCCCTGTCCATCGGCTTCGGCATCATGATTACCTATGCGTCTTACCTCAAGCCGCGCACGAACCTCACCGGCACCGGTATGGTGACGGCCTTCGCCAACTCCTCCTTCGAAGTTCTGGCCGGCATCGGCGTGTTCGCCACCCTGGGCTTCATGGCTGCACAGTCGGGCACCTCCGTCGAGGAATCTGTCTCCGGCGGCATCGGCCTGGCATTCATCGCCTTCCCGACCATCATCAATGAAATGCCAGCCGGGCCCCTGTTCGGCGTGCTGTTCTTCGGCTCCCTGTTCCTGGCTGGTATTACGTCGCTGATCTCCATCATGGAGGTCGTTATCTCCGCCGTGAAGGACAAGCTAAACCTGACCCGTGAGGTCGCCTCCATCACCATCGGTGGCGTCATGGCCGTCGTCTCCTGCCTGCTGTTCTCCACCACGTCTGGTCTGATCACCCTGGACATCATGGACAAGTTCACCAACAACCTGGGCATCGTGATCTGTGCCGTCGCCGCGGTTCTGAGCATTGGCTGGATCCAGGGGCGCCGTAACGAGATGGCGCAGCACCTCAACGCTGTTTCGGAGCTGCGCCTGGGTGTTGTGTGGCAGGCCTGCGTGTTCGCCATCACCCCTGCGGTGCTGCTGTACTTCCTGTTCGAGGAGATCCGTACTCTCCTCTCCGAAGGCTACGAGGGATACGCATCCGGGACGATCTTCGCTTACGGCTGGTTGGTGCTCATCATCATCGGCCTCGGCGCGGTGGTATGGAGCTTCGTGCCTTTCCGCGGCAACCTGTTCCTCGATGGTCTGCCGAGTTCGGACTACGGCGTGCCTCCAAAGGGTCGGCCGAGTGGCACTCCGAACCCGCTCGTCAATGGCGCTGCCACCGCCGCTACTTCTGCCACCGGCTCTAACAATGGCCCTAACAATGGAAAGGAACTGTCATGACCGGCCCCGCAATTCTCCTGATGGCCCTGTTCATTATCGTGATCTGGGGTGGGCTCGTTGCAGCGATTCTTATGCTCGCGAAAACGGATGACGCCACCACCGGCGAGCTGGGATCCGCACCCGGCACGGACAACGAGTCTCTACTCCAGGTGAACACATCCTCCGCGGCGCGTTAAGCCGCTGATAAACACGCCCCGGGGTGCGTCATAAACTCCCGTTTTGGACCTGCGTGAGGCAGAATAGGGAGAATGAACTCCCAGAACCCCCACGACAGGTCCTTTCCTCGTAAGGATGGCCGTGATTTTGCAGACTTTATCGCGGGTTCCCATCGAATGGATACGGAAAACATCCCAATACCGGGCGACGATAGAGACGAAGAGCGCCTCGGCCATGGCCAATTCGCTGACGAACCGCAGGCAGCCAAGCACCCAACCGTAAGCCCCGACTCCCCCGAGGCCGAGCTGGTCGAGGACAAGCGAGCAGAAACTGCCCCCACCGTGGAGGAAAAGGGGGACTCCTACGTCCAGGAGCGCAACACCGCCCGCGCCACAACAGGCATGGAGAAGCCACTGGATGAAGATCACGAGCCAGACGGAGAAACGGAAACTGACGATCGTCCTGGGCTTCGCTCGCACGCCGCAAAGGTCAAGAAGAAGGCCAAGAAGCCCGCTAAGAAGTCTCCTATCGATGAGGAGCTAAACCCTGAACTGCGCGACCGCGCGGAGGTCATCGGCACCACCGGTCGCTGGTTTGCAGGCTGGTGCTTGCGTTTCATCATCATCGCCGCAGCGCTGTATCTGGGATTCCAAGTGTTCGGCAAGCTCTGGGCCGGCATCTTGCCGGTCTGCCTGTCGGTGATCGTATGTACCGTGCTGTGGCCGGTCGTGCGTCTGCTCCGCAAGTTGAAAATCCCCAACAGCTTGGCTGTGCTGATTTCTATCCTGGGCTTCTTCGCCCTCATCATCGGCACCTTCGCCGCCATCGCACCTAGTGCCGTGGAACAGGGCAAAACGATCGTCAACCAGGCCAGCGACGGCATCGGCCGGATCCAGGACTGGCTGCAAGGACCTCCCGTGAACTTGCAGGAAAGCCAGTTCAACGATGGTGTCCAGCAGATCACCGATTGGCTACAGAACAAGTCCGGCGACATCGCAACAAGCATTGCCGCCTTCGGCACGGAGACCGCCTCCCTGCTGGTCACTCTCTTCGTGATGCTGGTGCTGACGTTCTTCTTCCTGAAGGACGGAGAGAACTTCCTGCCGATGCTGCGCCGCGTGACGGGCCGCCGCGTCGGCTGGCACCTGACCGAGGTCCTGACTCGCTGCTGGAACACCCTGGGCGGCTTCATCCGCACCCAGGCCATCGTGTCCGCCATCGACGCTATCTTCATCGGCCTGGGCCTCGTCCTGCTGAACGTGCCGCTGGCCGGCCCGCTGGCTATCCTGACGTTCTTCGGCGGCTTCATCCCCATGGTCGGTGCATTCGTCGCAGGTGCTCTGTCCGTGTTGATCGCGCTGGTGGCAGTCGACTTCAACACCGCCGTTATGGCACTGCTCCTGGTCATTGCCGTCCAGCAGCTAGAGGGCAACATCCTGCAGCCGGTGCTGCAGTCCCGCGCGATGAACGTTCACCCTGTCATCATCCTGCTCTCCGTCACCCTGGGCTCCACCCTCTTCGGCATCATCGGTGCCTTCCTGGCCGTGCCGTGCGCCGCTATGATCGCCGTGATCCTGCGTTACATGGGCGACCTGACGGACCTCGCCACGGGCGAGAAAACCTCCCAGGACATCGAATTTGCTACCACCGCCGGTTCCCTCACAGGCGAACAGTCGGAGCGTGCCGCCCAACGCTGGCAGGAGCTGCGCAAGGCAATGATGCTGAATAGCTCCGACAAGACTGATTCTGCCGATTCTGCAGATTCTTCCGAGACCACGACCGCCACAGCAGGCAGCGACGATCCTGCGGAGGCGGCGGCCGACGGAGGCGAGGGGGCGTCATCCCTCAGCGACAAGAGGGCACAGATCCGCGATAGGGTGCAGTCAATCTATAAGTCCCTCCGTGGCAATAACGAGTAGAGCGAGCCAAAGAAGTAGCATTACCCCGTGACCGAAAGCAGCCGACACAGAAGCAATAGCCGCTCCGTGCAGCGTGGCGTACGCAACCGCGGCATGGCTGAGGTGACGCACGATGATTCACCGGCGCACTGGTTCCCCGTCTGGGCGCCCGCGCTGGTGATGCTGGCCATCGTTTTCACCGGCCTGGTTCTCGCCAATGGCGATACCACAATCCCAACTCTTTTCTTTGGACTCTTCGCAGTCGGGATGATTGCCTCTACCATCTTCGTCGAGCCGCGCGGGCTGTTCATCACCGTCGCGTCGTTCCCACTGTTTTACCTGTTCGGATCGCTTTTGATTGGCTGGTTCAGTTCCGGTAGGGCGACGATTGCCAGCCGGAAGACGAAGGTCATCACCTCTATTTACCCCGCCATCGAGCACTACCTGTGGCTGCTGATCCCCTTCCTCGTCGCGCTGGGCATCGCGATTTTCCGCTGGTGGAACTTCCGCGAGTCCCTCACCCGCAAGGCCGCGAAGCTGGAGATGCAGCGCCGTCGTCGCAGCGAATCCGACCGCAGCAACATTGAGACCTACGGTCGCGCACAGGAGCGTTCGCATGCTCGGAGCCACGCGCGCAGAAGTACTCGTTCTTCTGATGACGCCCCCAGCTACGAACCGCGGAAGCGTTCAGAGCGGACGACACAGCGTATTACCCGCATCCCGCGGGGCGGGGATTCGGTTCCTGCCCCCTATCAGGAGCGCGCCGCCAGAAGCTTGGATAGGGATTCCGACAGGAGTTTCGATAGGGACGAGGAGTTCCTGCGGTTCGAAGAACGCTCCGGCAGCGATGACGTCCGTTCTAGCGCCAAGCGGGTAACCCGCAGCTCTGAAGAATTGCGCGAGAACGCTCAGCGCCGCCGGGTCCCCTTCCCGGAGCGGCGCATGTCCCCCAAGCGCTACCTCGATGACGAGCGCGACTAAACAGACGGGGGCTAGTTCTACCCCCCTTTGGCGATTTACATCGCGTTTTACTTCTGGGTGCGCGGCGGACGCAGCTCGCGTGGCAGGGAGAAGATCAGATCCTCCGTGGCGGTGGTGACTTCCTCCACTTCGCCATAGCCCTTCTCCGCCAGCAGCTCCAGCACACCGCGAACGAGGATCTCCGGCACCGATGCGCCTGAGGTCACGCCGACGTGCGTCACGCCATCCAGCCAAGCGGGATCGACCTGCTCCGCGTAGTCCACCAGGTGGGCATCCTGCGCGCCGTGCTGCAGGGCTACCTCTACCAGGCGCTTGGAGTTGGAGGAGTTCTGCGAACCGACCACGATCATGAGCTCCACCTTCGGCGCAATGGCCTTAACCGCTACCTGGCGGTTCTGGGTGGCGTAGCAGATGTCATCGGACGGCGGATCCTGGATGTGCGGGAACTTCTCGCGCAGCAGCTTCACGGTGGTCATGGTCTCGTCCACGCTCAGGGTGGTCTGGGAGAGCCACACCAGCTTCGTGCCCTCCGGGAAGTCCAGCGCATTCACGTCGTCCTCGCCGTCGACCAGGTGGACAACATCCGGGGCTTCACCCGCGGTGCCCTCGACCTCTTCGTGGCCGTGGTGGCCGATCAGGATGATCTGGTATCCCTGCTTAGCGAAGCGCGTGACCTCGTGGTGAACCTTGGTGACGAGCGGGCACGTGGCGTCAAAAGTCTTCAGCTCGAGCTGGCGGGCCTCCTCGTGCACCGCGGGCGATACACCGTGCGCCGAGAACACCACGTTGGAGCCGCGAGGGACCTCCGAGGTCTCGTCGACGAAGATCACGCCGCGATCCTCGAAAGTCTTCACAACGTGCTTGTTGTGCACGATCTCCTTGCGCACGTACAGCGGTGCACCGTGCTTTTCCAAAGCCTTCTCGACGGACTCGACGGCACGATCGACTCCGGCGCAGTAACCGCGCGGGGCAGCTAGATAAACCTTTTTAGTATCGGCAGTTGCCTCGGTAGTTGGGGTAGTCATGTGCCCCATCGTAATGGAAGTACCTGACAGTGCCCATCCCCTGCCCATCCCCTGCCCTTGCACTGCTCACCCACTGGTCATCCATTGGTCATCCGTTGGTGTCCGAGCCGTCATTTAGAATGCTTAACCATGAGCGTTCCAAACTCCCCTGAGGCCCCGTGGGCGGTCGGGCAGCTAAACGACCAGGTGAAGAACTGGATCCAAAGGCTGGGGTTCATCTGGGTCGAAGGCCAGGTCACGCAGGTAAACATGAAGAGCACCTGGCGGTTTTCCTACATCACCCTGCGCGATGTGAACCTGGAAGCTTCGGTCTCCCTGACCGTGGAAACGAGCGCGCTGAAGAACCTGGCCACTCCAGTAAAGGACGGCGACCGCATTGTCGTACACGGCAAGCCGTCGTTCTATTCCAAGCGCGGCAGCTTTTCCCTGTGGGTCACGGAAATCCGGCAGGTCGGTATCGGCCAGCTGCTCGCACAGATCGAACAGTTGAAGAAGGCCATGTTTGCCGAAGGCCTTTTCGACCCCCGCCTGAAGGCTCCCCTGCCCTTCCTGCCCACCACCGTGGGATTGATTACCGGCCGTGGTTCGGCGGCGGAGCGGGACGTGATGGAGGTGGCCAAACGCCGCTGGCCCGCAGTGCACTTTCGGGTGATTAACACCGCTGTCCAAGGCCCGAAGACGGTTCCGCAGGTCGTCGACGCTCTGCAAGAACTGGAGCGGGACCCGGCGGTCGACGTAATCATCGTCGCCCGTGGCGGCGGTTCGGTGGAAGACCTGCTGCCGTTCTCCGAAGAAGCGCTGGTGCGCGAGGTATCCCGACTGCGGACCCCGGTGGTTTCGGCCATCGGGCACGAGCCGGACAATCCCCTGCTGGACTACGTGGCCGACGTCCGCGCGGCCACTCCCACAGATGCGGCCAAGACGGTTGTCCCGGATGTGGTTCAGGAGCTGCGAATCATCAGCGAAGCACGCCAGCGCGGCGCCGGTGCCCTGCGCAACTGGGTGGCGCACGAACGCAAGGGGCTGGCTCAGATCCGCACCCGGCCCGTGATGGCGGACCCCAGCCTGCCGGTCACCCGCCAGAAAGACATCATCGCGGAGGCTCTGCAGCGCAAGGATCGCGCGCTCGGCGTGCATGTCCGTTCGCTGCGCTCCTCCATCGAGTCGCTGAAGGCGCAGGTCAATGCCCTGGGTCCATCCCAGACCCTAGCGCGTGGTTATTCCATCGTGCAGGTCATTCCGCGCGACAAATCTGGAGCCCAAGTGGTCACCACGGTGGATCAAGTTAATCCCGGTTCGCAGCTGCGCATCCGTGTTCCCGACGGATCCATCACGGCCGCGGCGATGGGTGTGCAGGCGGCGCCTGGGGGCGTCATAAATAAGAACAGCAACAAGACAGACAGCAGCACAGGAGAGGCATAAAACGATGGCGGACAACACCAATAACGGCACCAACAACACCAACAATGGCGAGCAGCAGAAGTTTCGCCCGCTCGACCAGCTGAGCTACGAGCAGGCACGCGATGAACTGGTGGAGGTCGTGAAGATCCTCGAGCTCGGGCAGATGAGCCTCGACGAGTCGCTGAACTACTGGGAACGCGGCGAGGAACTGGCCGCATACTGCGAGGATTACCTCAACGGCGCATCCAAGCGCATCGAGCAAGCACTACAGCAGCGCGAGGCACGCAACGCCGCGGCACAGAACGAGGGCTAGCGTGCGTCGGTGACATCAATTGGCTGCGTCGCAGCGATCTTCTCCGCGGCAGTGCGAGTCTGCTCGTGGGAGGCCATCGCCTCAAGAGCCAAGCGCACATCCCCCAGGTCAGCAACCCACAGCGGGCGAGCATCCTCGCCGGTGAAGACGTGCCACTCGACGTCCCCCGTGGTCTCCGTGCCAGTCTCTTCCCGCACGGAATCATCAGGCTTGGAGGCGGCCTTAAAGTCGGCTCCGGTTTGAGTCAAGGAAATGTAGCTCTCCCCGTTAATAACCCAACCGACCAGGCTCGACGGCTCGCCGCCGACCATCACGCGGCGGGCGGAATTGGCCACCCAGCCCTCCGGCATCTCCGGGTTACGGATGGGGAAATCGAAAGTGCGGGCATCCATCTGCAGCACAGTATCCGCATCGACCTCCTGCACAGGACCCGATCGATCAGCCTCTCCAGGGTTAAAGGAGCACAGGCCCGTGAACCCGACCGTCAGGAACATGGCAACCAACAGCACCACCAGGGAAAGCACAATGTCCTTGGTGGATTGAAACGCACGGGGTTTTTGAATCTGCACGCCCGCCATTATCGCATTGCCTCCGCTGGCCTGGCCAAATCAACCCTAGGTTGGGCTGGGCTGAACCCTGGGTTGGGCTGGACGGCGAAACTTAAGGCGCAGCATCAGACAGCGTCCGGGGTAAATGAGGCACAATGGAAGAAGAGTGGAAACAATTACCTATCAGCCACCAATCAGCAACAGAAAAGAGCTTGAAGATCATGTCTACTGAGCACATCCCTGCTGTCTCCCCCAACCCGGAGGCTCCGGACCGCAACCTGGCGATGGAGCTGGTCCGCGTGACGGAAGCCGCCGCCCTCGCCTCCGGCAAGTGGGTTGGCCGTGGACAGAAAGAATCCGGTGACGGCGCGGCCGTGGATGCGATGCGCCAGATGATCAACTCCGTGGAAATGGACGGTGTTGTCGTGATCGGCGAGGGCGAGAAGGACGAAGCCCCCATGCTGTTCAACGGCGAGCAGGTCGGCACCGGCAACGGCCCGGCGGTGGACATCGCCGTCGACCCGGTCGACGGCACCACCCTGATGGCCGAAGGCCGCCCGAACGCCATCTCCGTGATCGCCGCCGCCGAGCGCGGATCCATGTACGACCCGTCCGCAGTGTTCTACATGAAGAAGATCGCCGTTGGCCCAGAGGCCGTAGGCAAGGTGGACATCGACGCTCCGGTCGCCGACAACATCAACGCCGTCGCCAAGGCCAAGGGCACCGTCCCGGGCGACATCACCGTCGTCGTGCTGGACCGCCCGCGTCACGAGGATCTGATCCGCGAAATCCGCGAGGCCGGCGCGAAGGTCCGCCTGATCGGTGACGGCGACGTTGCAGGTGCCGTGGCAACCGCCCAGGACACCTCCACCAACTCCGTGGACATCATGATGGGCATCGGCGGCACCCCGGAGGGCGTTATCGCCGCCGCCGCCATGAAGTGCATGGGCGGCGAGATCCAGGGCAAGCTGTGGCCAAAGGACGAGGCGGAGCGCCAGAAGGCCCTCGACGCAGGCCACGACCTCGACCGTGTGTTGACCACCAACGACCTGGTGAACTCCGAGCACTGCTACTTCGTCGCCACCGGCGTGACCAACGGCGATATGGTGCGCGGTGTCTCCTACCACCAGAACTCCGCCACCACCCGTTCCCTGGTCATGCGCTCTCGCTCCGGCACGATCCGCTTCATCGAGTCGCAGCACCAGCTGGCGAAGCTACAGTCCTACTCCGTGCTGGATTACACCCGTAACTAGCCCTTTTTATGACGCCCCCACGCCGCCGCCGCGCAGCAGGCCTTTTAGGTAGATTGGGCGGTGTCCGTGCGGGGCACGAAAGACTATCCGCTTTCCCACGGTTCCCGACTTTGAGCCCTTCGGTGGGTTCGGAGCGGGAGGCGTCAAAAAGCTAAGAAGATAAAGGTGATGAAAGAATGACCGAGCAAGAATTCCGCATTGAACACGACACGATGGGCGAGGTTAAGGTTCCCGCGAAGGCTCTGTGGCGTGCGCAGACGCAGCGTGCCGTGGAGAACTTCCCGATCTCCGACCGTCCGCTGGAGTCCGCACAGATCCGCGCGATGGGTCTGCTGAAGGCGGCCTGCGCGCAGGTAAACAAGGACCGTGGCCTGCTGACCGACGAGCAGGCGGATGCCATCATCTCCGCCGCCAAGGAAATCGGCGAGGGCAAGCACGACGCTGAGTTCCCGATCGACGTGTTCCAGACCGGCTCCGGTACCTCTTCCAATATGAACACCAACGAGGTCATCGCCTCCATCGCCAAGAACAACGGCGTGGAGATCCACCCGAATGACCACGTGAACATGGGCCAGTCCTCCAACGACACGTTCCCGACCGCCACCCACGTGGCCGCCACCCAGGCTGCCGTCAACGACCTGATCCCGGGACTAAAGGTCCTGCAGGAGTCCCTGGCAAAGAAGGCCAAGGAGTGGGAGACGGTCGTGAAGTCCGGCCGCACCCACCTGATGGATGCCGTCCCGGTAACCCTGGGCCAGGAGTTCTCCGGCTACGCCCGCCAGATCGAGGCAGGCATCGAGCGCGTTGAGGCCACCCTGCCCCGCCTGGGTGAGCTGCCGATCGGCGGTACCGCAGTCGGCACCGGCCTGAACACCCCGGCTGACTTCGGCGCGAACGTTACCGCCGAGCTGGTGAAGCTGACCGGCGTGGAGCAGCTGCGTGAGGCAGAGAACCACTTCGAGGCACAGGCTAACCGCGATGGCCTGGTTGAGTTCTCCGGTGCTATGCGCACCATCGCTGTCTCCCTGAACAAGATCGCCAACGACATCCGCTGGATGGGCTCCGGCCCGCTGACCGGCCTGGGCGAGATCCACCTGCCGGACCTGCAGCCGGGCTCCTCCATCATGCCGGGCAAGGTCAACCCGGTTCTGTGTGAGACTGCAACCCAGGTCGCTGCACAGGTCATCGGTAACGACGCTGCCGTTGCCTTCGGCGGTTCCCAGGGTGCGTTCGAGCTGAACGTGTACATCCCAATGATGGCCCGCAACGTGCTGGAGTCTGCGAAGCTGCTGGCCAACACCGCCCGCGTTTTCGCAGAGAAGCTGGTCGACGGCATCGAGCCGAACGAGGAGCGTATGCGCACTCTGGCTGAGTCCTCCCCGTCCATCGTTACCCCGCTGAACTCTGCCATTGGCTACGAGGCTGCGGCGAAGGTTGCTAAGACTGCTCTGAAGGAAGGCAAGACCATCCGCCAGACGGTTATCGACCTGGGCTTTGTCGACGGCGAGAAGCTGACCGAGGAGGAGCTGGATAAGCGCCTCGACGTCCTGGCTATGGCAAACACCGACCGCGACAAGTAGGCGAAAACTAAGTACTGACGCTGTTGCGGGGCCAGCCGGCTAGTTGGCTGGCCACACTAGCTTCTGCGGCGCTGGCTCGGGTGGCCACACTTGCCGGGTCATCCTGGCTGGCCTGCATGCCGGGCCGACACACCCGCTGTTATTTTCCGAAGGCACTAGTAGGCATTAGCGCTACTGGTAGGCACTAGCCACCGCCTTGGAGGAGCGACAGCGGGTTTTCCTATGTCTGACCGCGGCCAGCCCCGCCTGCACCTTTCCTGTCCCTCCGCCTTACTTCCATCCCGGCCTCTTCTGCCCCTTTTAGTTCCCTTTCGCCGCTCCCATAGAGCCAAAATGTCGTTAGAACGGGAATACGCACGGCGCCGCAGCCGACTCCGGAAAATCAAAACCCTCTGACCTGGGCTTTTACGTTACTGGAATTTGATCCCATTAACGGATTCCCGTTCTAGCGACATTCAGCCTCTCCAGCACCGACCAATACCCACTATCTGCCGTCACGTCGTCAACCAACCACTATCCTTCAGAAGCTATTGGTCACACCAACACCACACGTTTCATAGATGTCGGAAAAGTTGCAAAAGTCCTCCCCTCCAGAATTGGCCCCTTCAGCAACACCCCCGTGACCTGCACTTTTACACTATTGAGAATTCGCCCCGACAAGGTTGTGCAACTTTTCCGACATTTAGCCCACCGGAGTGCAACTTTTCCGACAGTTACACCTCCGCAATGGAACTTTGTGACCACGCGAACAACCGCGTGCCCACCCACGCTCCTAGGGTCAAGTCCGGTGTAGTGGTGTAGCCGTTT
>NZ_KV789181.1 GCF_001807485.1 Corynebacterium sp. HMSC08A12
CATTCTGGGCTATTTCGGACCCCACCAGCCGGTGCGGTGGACAGGAATGCAAGTCAGCGGACAGGTATGCAAGTCGGCGGCCGGAAGGCATGCAAGTCAGCGGACAGGTATGCAAGCCACCAGACGGCTGCCGACGCAGCGGGCAGGCTGTCGGCGCAGCAGGCTGACGGCCGGCATGCAAGCCCCCGCCAGGCTCTCACCCCAGCCCCGCCCCCAGACCCCGGGAATGCAAAAATCCACACCCCGCGTAGTAGAGGTGTGGATTTAAAGCCTGGCCAGCCGCCAGGCACCTAGCGACTGCGCTGGGCAGTGGCCGGGTGAGGGGGGCGTCACTAGAAAGTGCGCTTAGAAGTGGCGACCGACGTGAGCCTCGTCGCGCATGCGCTTGACCATGTGCGGGTGGTGCAGTTCGAACGCCGGGCGCTCGGAGCGGATGCGAGGCATGGAGTTGAAGTTGTGGCGCGGCGGCGGGCAAGAGGTTGCCCACTCCAGGGAGTTGCCGTAACCCCACGGGTCATCAACGGTGACGACCTCGCCGTAGCGGTAGGACTTAAAGACGTTCCACAGGAACGGGATCATGGAGATCGCCAGGATGCAGGCACCAACCGTGGAGATCTGGTTCAGGGTGGTGAAACCATCCGTCGGCAGGTAGTCAGCGTAACGACGCGGCATACCCATGTTGCCCAGCCAGTGCTGCACCAGGAAGGTGGTGTGGAAGCCGATGGTAACCAGCCAGAAGTGGATCTTGCCCAGCTTCTCGTCCAGCATGCGACCGGTCATCTTCGGGAACCAGAAGTAGATACCAGCGAAGGAAGCGTAGGTCACGGTACCGAACAGGGTGTAGTGGAAGTGAGCAACCACGAAGTAGGTATCCGAGACGTGGAAGTCCAGAGCCGGGGAAGCCAGCATGACACCGGTCAGACCACCGAAGAGGAAGGTGGCGAAAAAGCCGACCGCGAAGATCATCGGGGTCTCGAAGGTCAGGCGGCCCTTCCACATCGTGCCCAGCCAGTTGAAGAACTTCATACCGGTCGGCACGGCGATCAGGAACGTCATGAAGGAGAAGAACGGCAGCATCACGGCGCCGGTCACGAACATGTGGTGCGCCCACACGGCCATGGACAGTGCAGCAATCGACAGGGTTGCGAACACCAGGCCGACGTAGCCGAACATCGGCTTGCGGGAGAACACCGGGAAGACCTCGGACACGATGCCGAAGAACGGCAGTGCCAGGACGTAAACCTCAGGGTGGCCGAAGAACCAGAACAGGTGCTGCCACAGGATAGCGCCGCCGTTACCGGCGTCGTAGATGTGGCCACCCAGCTTGCGGTCGTAGAAGACACCCAGGGCTGCAGCGGTCAGCAGCGGGAAGATCAGCAGAACCAGCAGAGAGGTAACCAGGATGTTCCAGGTGAAGATCGGCATGCGGAACATGGTCATACCCGGCGCACGCAGGCACAGGATGGTGGTGATCATGTTCACAGCGGAAGCGATGGTACCGATACCACCAACGCCGACACCCAGGATCCACAGCTCAGAGCCCACACCCGGAGAGTGCGTAGCGTCTGCCAGTGGCATGTACATGGTCCAACCGAAGTCAGCAGCACCACCCGGGGTCAGGAAGCCGAGCAGCATAACGACACCACCGGCGGTGGTCATCCAGAAGCCGAAGGCGTTCAGGCGGGGGAATGCCACGTCAGGCGCGCCGATCTGCAGCGGCAGGATGTAGTTCGCGAAACCGAACACCATCGGGGAGCCGTACAGCAGCAGCATGATCGTGCCGTGCATCGTGAACAGCTGGTTGAACTGCTCATTGGACAGGAATTGCTGACCCGGAGAGAAAAGCTCGATACGGATCAGCAGGGCCATCAAGCCACCAATCATGAAGAAGGTGAAGGACATGATTAGGTACATGATGCCCAGAAGCTTGTGGTCGGTCGTGGTCAGCATCTTCCATGCGAGGCTGCCACGCGGTGCCTCACCGAAAGGCGCAGGCCGAGCCGGGGAAACCTCATGGCTTTCCCTAGGCGCTACTGCGGTCATTAGTTCCTCCTGACTACGCGTGACCTGCCCTTTTCCTCTTGCGAGCCTTAAGCAACTCACAGGATTCTTTGAGCCGGTCACCCAAAAGAATGTTTCCTCTACCCTGTTCCCGCTGGGTCGGCTTCGTCAACAACCGACCCGAACAGACGCAGAATGCTTACATAGTATCCCGTCAACGCGCATTTCAATAGCCGTGGACGGTGCTCAGCTAACAGATCCCACGTTTTCGGGGGTGCTAACCGGGGTGATAGCTATGCGGCGGCTTCGAAGTCGCCACCTAGAAGTCGCCGCATATGAGTCGCCTACTAGAAGTCCCAGTCGTCGTCGACGGTGTTTTCAGCCTTACCAATTACATAGGAAGAGCCGGAGCCGGAGAAGAAGTCGTGGTTCTCGTCACCACCCGGGTTCAAAGCGGACAGGATCGCCGGGGAGACGCGAGTCTCGTCAGCCGGGAACAGCCCCTCATATCCCAGGTTGTTCAGCGCCTTGTTGGCGTTGTAGCGCAGGAAGCGCTTCACGTCCTCGGTCCAGCCGAGCTCGTCGTACAGATCCTCGGTGTACTGCGCCTCGTTGTCGTACAGCTCCAGCAGCAGGTCGAAGGTGTGCTCCTTCAGCTCCTCCTGGCGCTCCGGAGTCTCGTTTTCCAGTGCGCGCTGGTACTTGTAGCCGATGTAGTAGCCGTGCACGGACTCATCGCGGATGATCAGACGAATAATGTCCGCGGTGTTGGTCAGCTTCGCGTGCGAGGACCAGTACATGGGCAGGTAGAAACCGGAGTAGAAAAGGAAGCTCTCCAGCAGAACGGAGGCGATCTTCTTCTTCATCGGATCTTCACCCTCGTAGAAGTCGAGGATGATATTCGCCTTGTTCTGCAGCTTGTCGTTCTCCTCGGACCAACGGAAAGCATCGTTGATCTCCGGCGTGGAGGCCAGCGTCATGAAGATAGAGGAGTAAGACTTCGCGTGGACGCTCTCCATGAAGGAGATGTTCGTCATCACTGCTTCCTCGTGCGGGGTGGCCGCATCCTCGATCAGCTTCACCGCACCGACGGTGCCCTGGATGGTGTCCAGCATGGTCAGGCCTGTGAACACGCGCATGGTCGCCTGCTTCTCCATGTCGTTCAGCGTGGACCAGCTGGGCACGTCGTTGGACAGCGGCACCTTCTCAGGCAGCCAGAAGTTGGCGGTGAGGCGATCCCACACCTCCAGGTCCTTCTCGTCCGGAATGCTGTTCCAGTTGATGGCGGATACCGGATCGCCGCCGACGCGGTGTACGGGAGTGTGGGGTGCGTGCGCACTCATCGCTTGCGTGTCTCCTTCTTCACAAAACGTGCTGATTTTCTCGCTGACCCTCAGCTTGTGCACTTCGCCCCATCGTACCCCGTTTCCTCGACGCGCCTACCCCTCGGCCACTATGAACTGCTCCCCATTAGTTGGACTGAGAAA
>NZ_KV789182.1 GCF_001807485.1 Corynebacterium sp. HMSC08A12
CCCCTGCCAGGTATCACACGCATGCAGTTTAGCCAAAAATCCACGTTCGCTCGCCGCTACTAGCAGAATCATTATTATTTTCTTCTCCTACGGGTACTAAGATGTTTCACTTCCCCGCGTTACCACCACACAAACTATGAATTCATTCATGCAGCGACCACACACAACTGTGGCCAGGTTTCCCCATTCGGACACCCTCGGATCAACGCTCGATTGACAACTCCCCGAGGACTATCGCGGCCTTCCACGTCCTTCATCGGCTTATCATGCCCAAGGCATCCACCGTGCGCCCTTCACAGACAACACAAAATACTAAGACACCCACACACCAACCACACAAACAAAACATTCATGTAATCAGCGCGTGAACAAAAATGATTTCAAACAAAAAATCACAAAAAGAAGATACTCGCGTCCACTATACAGTTCTCAAACAACACTAAACACCCACAACAAACCAACGAAAACTCATCAGCCCATTGCCGAGCGTCCACAAAAAGGAACAAACAGATTGTCCCAGACACCCAACAGCCATGACAAACCAAACAACTTCGCTAACCCAACCCCAACACTGTGCCAACCCCAACACACAACATCCACACTCAACAAAAA
>NZ_KV789183.1 GCF_001807485.1 Corynebacterium sp. HMSC08A12
CCCCCCTAGCTCAGGCCCCTAACTCCTGCAAGGAAACCCCTACAGGTTCGCGATGATGTCCTCGACGGTCTTCTTCGCATCCCCCAGCAGCATGTCCGTGTTCTCGTTGAAGAACAGCGGGTTCTGCACGCCCGCGTAGCCGGAGCCCATGGAGCGCTTGAAGACGATGACCTTCTCCGCCTCCCAGACCTTCAGCACGGGCATGCCCGCGATCGGGGAACCCGGCTCCTCGGCGATCGGGTTGACGGTGTCGTTCGCGCCGATGACCAGCACCACGTCGATGTCCCCGAAGTCGTCGTTGACCTCGTCCAGTTCGAGGACGATGTCGTACGGCACCTTGGCCTCGGCCAGTAGAACGTTCATGTGTCCTGGCAGGCGGCCTGCCACAGGGTGGATGCCGAAGGTGACGTCCACGCCTTGTTCCTTCAGACGCTCGACCAGCGTGGCCACCGGGTACTGCGCCTGCGCCACGGCCATGCCGTAGCCCGGGGTGATCATGACCTTCTTCACGCCCTTGAGCAGCTCCGCAGTCTCAGCCGCGGTGACCTCGGTGTGCTCGCCGTATTCTCGGTCGTCGGAAGCTGCAGCCTCGCCGCCGAAACCGCCGAGGATAACGGAGACGAAGCTACGGTTCATTGCCTGGCACATCACATAGGACAGGTAGGCACCGGAGGAGCCGACCAGCGCGCCCACGATAATGAGCAGCGGGTTGGCCAGCATGAAGCCCGCCGCTGCGGCCGCCCAGCCGGAGTAGGAGTTCAGCATGGACACAACCACCGGCATATCGCCACCGCCGATCGCCGCCACCAGGTGGTAGCCCAGGAACAGCGCCAGCGCGAGCATCACGCCCAGCGCGATCCACGCCAGGGTCAGGTTCTCGTGGCCTGCGGAAATGAACAGCACCATTCCCACGAGAGACACCACAATGACAGCCAGGTTCAGCAGGTGGCGGCCCGGCAGCATCAGCGGCTTGCCGTCCATCTTTCCGGACAGCTTGAGGTACGCCACGATGGAGCCCGTGAGCGTCACTGCACCGATGAACACGCCCAGGTAAACCTCGCCCAGGTGGAAAGCCTCGATGGACTTCGTGCGCTCGTCCGGCTGAATGAAGGAGTTCACGCCAATAAGCACTGCAGCCAGGCCCACGAAGCTGTGCAGCATCGCGATGAGCTCCGGCATTTCGGTCATCTCGACCTTCTTGGCGCGCGGAATGCCAATCGCCGCGCCGAGCAGCATCGCCACGGCGATCAGCAGCACGGTCACGAGCGGACCGGTGGATGCCTCTCCCCCATTGATGGAGTTGACCACGGCCTTGACGATGGTGGCGATGAGCGCGATGGTCATGCCGGCGATGCCGAAGCGGTTGCCGCGCGATGCGGTCTGCTGCTTCGCCAGGCCTGCCAGCGCCAGGATGAATAGCAGCGCGGCGACCAGGTAGGCCAGGTTGGTAATCTTGTCCGTCCATTCGAGGACGGTCGGGTTGACGAGGTTCTGCGCGCCGGTCTCTGCGGCGCTAAGGAGTTGCTGTTTCATGGCTTAGTTACCTCCGTCGAACATGGTCAGCATGCGACGGGTCACGAAGAATCCGCCGAAGATATTGATAGAGGCCACGACGATCGCCACAAAGCTCAGGCCCGCGACCACCAGGTTGGAACTACCCACCTGCAGGATCGCGCCGACCAGGATGATGCCGGAGATCGCGTTCGTCTCACTCATCAGCGGCGTGTGCAGTTTGTGCGTCACCGCGGTGATCACGTAGAAGCCCACGACGATGGCCAGCATGAGCAGCATGTATTCGCCGGCGACCTGCATCGGGCTGGCGAGAATCAGCGCGATGCCGAACAGCGCAGCAAGGATCTTCCATCCCGCACCCTTGTTCTTTGCCTCGCCTTCTTGGTTTGACGCCGACTGCTCCGCCGCAACCGCATCCGTATCGGCCTTAGCACCCGCACTCTGCGCGGCGGGGGCTGCAGAGACCTTGACCGGTGGGGGTGGCCAGAGGATCTCAGCGACCTCCCCGGCGGGCTGGGACGTGGCGTCATTAGAAGGAGCGCCGGAAGAAGCGACGGCAGACGGCGCCGCGAAGGTGGAGTGCGTGACGGTGATGCCGCGAACGATCTCGTCCTCCAGGTCGAAGGTCAGCTGGCCGTCCTTTCCCGGAGTCATGAGCTTGAGCAGGTTGACCACGTTCTGGCCGTAGAGCTGCGAGGCCTGGGCGGGCAGGCGGCCGGCGAGATCCGTGTAGCCGATGATGCTCACACCGTTGTCGGTGACAGTGATCTCGCCGGGGACGGTGAGCTCGCAGTTGCCGCCGTTGGCAGCGGCCATGTCGACGATGACGGAGCCGGGCTTCATCGCAGCCACGTCGGCGGCGGTGAGCAGCACCGGGGACTTGCGGCCCGGGATGTTCGCGGTGGTGATGACGATGTCGGCGGCGGCGGACTGCTCTGCGTAGAGCTTCGCGGCGGCCTGTGCCTGGTCGGCGGTCATCTCTTTGGCGTAGCCGTCTTCAGACTTCTCGGTCTCCGCCTGGATGGCGACGAACTCGGCGCCCATGGACTCGACTTGCTCGGCGGTCTCGGGGCGCAGGTCCGTGGCCTTGACGATCGCGCCCATGGAGTTCGCGGTGCCGATCGCGGCCAGACCGGCCACGCCCGCGCCGATGACGTAGACGACGGCAGGCGGAACCTTGCCGGCGGCAGTGACCTGGCCAGTGAACAGGCGACCGAAGGTATTGGCCGCCTCGATGACCGCGCGATAGCCGGCGATATTGGCCTGGGAGCTAAGCACGTCCATGGACTGTGCGCGGGAGATGCGCGGAACGGTGTCCATGGCCACGGAGGTCACGTTTTGGTTCGCAAGCTCTTGGATGAGCTGTTCGTTACGACCCGGTGCCAGGCGAGCGATAAGGGTGGCGCCGGGCTTAAGCTGTGCGCGCTGTTCGTCGGTTGGCGCGTCGAGCGCGGTGATGATGTCCGCATGCCAAACGTCATCGCCGACGATGCGCGCGCCGGCCTCTTCGTAAAGGTTGTCAGGGTAATTGGACTGGTCGCCTGCGCCGGACTGGACCGCGACCTCGTAGCCAAGCTTGATGAGCTTGCCCACGGTGTCCGGCGTGGCCGAAACCAGGGCTTCTGGCTCTCTTGGGATACCGATAAGCAAGGGAGGCTCCTCACTGGTGTGTCTCTTGCATGTTTACTTCTGCTCGCGTTTCCTAAAGGCCGTTACGCCTGGTGAAGTCCTGGTTTGGACGGGGTTTGCGAGCCCATTAACTACGTTTGGGTAGTTCTAAAACCATAGGTGCTTATTTGGACCCATATCACGATTTGAGAGAAATACCCCCGTGCCTCTCATAATTTGGGAGTTGACGCCCTCAGCCTCGGCGCTGGAGAGATAGCGACAATTAAAGCCATTCAGAGTTTCCGAGGCAAAGCCATGCGAAGCCTCCAAAACTTGCGTACTCTCACAGCCATGTTCGGACTATTCGGCAAGAAGAAGAACAACGACACCACCCCACAACAATCAGCAGCGCAGGAAGCTGCTGGTCAGCAGCCAACAGCGCAGCAGCCAGCAGCTCAGCACGGCCACTTGAAATTTCAACACAACAGCGACGGTGACGCGACCTTAACCACTCCGAATGGAGAGCTTGTCTACGGCATCATCTCCCCTGCCCCGAAGGATGCCAGCAACTACTCATACGCAAAGGAGATCCTGCCGGGCGTCTACCGCTTCCTCGCCACCGTAGATTCCGGTTTCAAGCCACTTTCCGACGCTGATCTTCCGCAGGGCTTTGACCTTGACCTGCAAGTTCTGGGCGACGCAACCTTCCCGGGCCTGGACATGCCCGGGAGCAACCACACATTTTGGTCAGCGGCTTCTATGGCCACCACGCGTAAGTCTCTCGAAACGTTGAAGGTTGCAAGCGCTGGCGATGTCTTCTTCCAGGTTAAGTCCGACTTCCCATTCGGGGCGACGCTCGCCATCACGTTCGATCTCTTCCTGCAGATCACCAAGATTCCTGACCATGGCCACGGACACGTGGTCTCCATGCCCGGTGGCAGCACGGTTCTGGTTCACCCAGTGGTTCCGGATCAGCCAGCGGACAGCATTATGCAGCAGATGGCCCAGACCCGCCACGAGCTGCGGCAGCACCCGGTGAACATCTCTCCCCTGACGTTCTGGGTGCACGATAACCACTGGGATGTTCTCACCGCCAAGGATGGCGTATCCCTCTTCCTGCCAGAAAGCTTCCCTGTGAAGCGCAATGCTGACGGCGCGCCTCTCATGTCCGACGGCAACGCGGGCACCCGCGCTTAGCGCTCGCGTATCTTCTTCCGGCACATATCCAGCGCGAAAGCGAAAACCTCCGGCCGGCTTCTGAAGGGAAGCTGACCGGAGGTCGTCGTATTCAATATTTGTACCCCGTACGGGATTTGAACCCGTGTTACCGGCGTGAGAGGCCGGCGTCCTAGGCCGCTAGACGAACGGGGCGCTGGCCTACCAGGACTCGAACCTAGAATGACGGTACCAGAAACCGTAGTGTTGCCAATTACACCATAGGCCATCGTTCGTCGAACAAAACCCGCAAGTGACACTCCCCGGATATCCAGGTCGTTGAACACTGCGAACCTCGCTCGCAACGAGGAATACTATAACCAGAACAGTGAATTACAAGCAAATCAGCTGGTAAACACGCATTTTTCCGGCCATAGTGCGCTCACTGCGCCGCCCCTCTCTCGCAGGACGGCACGCGCAAGCGCACCTCCCCCCCGCTGCTTCTACCGCCGCGCCCACCGCTGCCTCTACTGCTGTGTAGGCGCGAACGGCGTCTGCTCGCGGGCGGCCCGCAGGCGTGCCAGCGTGGACTCCTTGCCCAGCAGCTCCATGGACTCAAACAGCGGCGGGGACACAGCCGCACCACTGATGGCCACACGCAGAGCACCGTAGGCCTTGCGCGGCTTCAGCTCCATCTCCTCGATCAGCTTCGACTGCAGCGCCTTCTCAATGACGTCGGTCTTAAACTCCCCGTCCGCGATAGCCTCCAGCTGCGCGATGGCAACCTCGAGAACCTCCACCGCGTCCTCCTTCAGGTTCTTCTTCGCAGCCTTCTCGTCCAGGGACAAATCGGCGTCAGAAGTGATCAGGAAGCGCAGCAGACCGTCAGCATCCGAGAGCGTCTTGATGCGCGTCTGCACCAGCTCCGCGGCGAAAGCGAACTTATCCGCGGGGTAGTCCGCCGGGAAGGCCTTGTGCTCCTCCAGGTAGGCGCGCAGGCGCTCGGTGAAGTCGTCCAGCTCCAGCATGCGGATGTGGTCGGCGTTGATGGCCTCCAACTTCTTCTGGTCGAAGCGTGCCGGGTTGGGCTTCACGTCCGCCACATCGAAGTTGTCGATGAGCTGCTGCATCGTGAAGATGTCCTCATCGGCGGACAGCGACCAGCCAAGCAGCGACAGGTAATTCAGCATGCCCTCGGGGATGATGCCGTTGTCGCGGTGGTTGAACAGGTTCGATTCCGGGTCGCGCTTGGAAAGCTTCTTGTTGCCCTCGCCCATCACGAACGGTAGGTGGCCGAATGTAGGTACCTGTTTAGCGACGCCCACCCGTACCAGCGCCTCGTAGAGTGCGATCTGTCGCGGTGTGGACGGCAGCAGGTCTTCGCCTCGCAGGACGTGCGTGATCTCCATCAGAGCATCGTCCACCGGGTTAACGAGGGTGTACAGCGGCTGGCCGTTCGAGCGAGCGACCACGAAGTCCGGCACGGTCTTGCCGTCCACGCTCATGTCGCCGCGGACGAGGTCATGCCACTCGTAGACTCGGTCGTCGGGCATGCGCAGGCGCCAGACGGGCTCGCGGCCTTCGGCCTGGAACTGCGCGATCTGCTCTTCGGTGAGGTCGCGGTCGTAGTTGTCGTACCCCAGCTGCGGGTCACGCCCTGCAGCCTTGTGGCGGGCCTGGACTTCCTCGTTGGTGGAGTAGGCCGGGTACACGTCGCCGGATTCCTTCAGCTTCTCCAGGACGTCCGCGTAGATGTCCATGCGCTGGGACTGGCGGTAAGGCTCGTGCGGGCCGCCGACCTCGATGCCTTCGTCCCAGCCGAGGTTCAGCCACTTCAGGGAATCGATGATGGCCTGGTAGGACTCTTCGGAGTCTCGCTTCGCATCGGTGTCCTCGATACGGAAGACGAGCTTGCCGCCAGTGTGGCGGGCATAAGCCCAGTTGAACAGGGCTGTGCGCACCATGCCGACGTGCGGGGTGCCGGTGGGCGACGGGCAGAATCGAACGCGAACTTCGCTTACTTCACTCATGGTATTTAACTGTACCTTCCCGCGTTCTTGCCTTCGCGCTCGCTCGGCGCGGGCTTTGTGCAGGCTCTGTGCGGGCAGAGCAAAACCCCCGCGCGGTGGCGCGGGGGTTCGGGTGCCGTTAGGTCACCGTTTAGGCATGACGGTGGCGCGACAGGAAGTGCCACGCAGCCTTCGGAGCGTCCGGGGCGAAGGCGTGCCAGTTGTGGCCGCCGAAGTCCGCACGCCACAGGACGGTGGAAGCGCGGCAACCGTTGTAGGTGAATCCGCTGGTAAGGGCGTGGGCGCGAACTCCATGCAGGGTACGCATGTCGCAGGAATTACGGCGTGCTGCGTTGTCGAAAGCAGCGCGGGCGCCGTAGTAACGCATGCCGTGGCGCTCGCCGCCACCGTAGTGCATCAAGGTGTCGTGCACACCGTGGATCAGCATGGTCGGTACGTTGCGCCCACGGCAGTTGTTCATGGTGGCGTCATAGTAAGCACCAGAAACAGACACGACAGCGGCGACCAGATCCGGAGCCTGGCAGGCCAGGTTCATCGCCATGCCGCCACCGTTCGACAGCCCGGCTGCGTACACGCGGCGGGTGTCGACGTTGTAGCGCTTAGACAGGGAGCGGACCATCTCGCGGACGAAAGCGACGTCCTCGCCGCGGCGGGTCTTGGAATACGGGGCGCCTTCCCAGGAGCGGCCGATGCCCTCCGCGTGGACTACGACGGCATCGCGGCCGGCCACCGCATTGAGGCGGGACGTGTTCTTCATGTCCGCCGCAGATTGGCCGCGACCGCCGAACACAAAGAGGATCGGCTTCTTGCGGCTACCGGAGTTCACCGGAACATCGACGATAGCCGTGCGGGTCTTCCCCTTGACGTTGAAGGTCTGGTAGTTGTTCCCCGGGCGCGGGCTCAGAGAGCCGGCGAGGCCGGTCAGACTACCGGAGAGGCTGCCCACCAGGTTGCTTGGGGCGGCGCTGGCCTGCGGAGTCGCGGACTCGTTGCCGGCAGCAGTATCCAGAGCCGGGCCAGCCAGGGTACTTGCGCCGATACCGAGGGCTACAGCCAGGGAGAGCGTGAGCTTGCGGAAGCGACCGCCGCGGCGAGCCGAGCGGGAAGCGCCGGAGGCTGCAGAGACTACGGAACCTGCGGAATCAGTGTGATCAGCCGCGGAAAGAGAGTGAGTGTTCGCGGCCTTCGTGTGAGTAAAACGTGACGAAAACTTTTGCACCGCTTTAACATACACCGGGCAGTAAAATTTAGGTACTTTTTCTTACAAAATCCTAAAAGCCGCCACAGCGGTGGCTCTAGCTAGCTCTGGCCGGTTTTAGCTAGATCTAGCTAGCCCTAGCTGGCCGCGCCCGGCAGCGTCTTGTTCTGGCGGGCCAGGAAGTTCCAGGCCTCGTTGGCTACGTCGGGCGCAAAGTGCCAGTTGTGACCCTGGTCGTTGATCCGCCAAAAGACAGCCTCGTCGCGGCAGCCAGGGTAGCCGAACTGGGTGACGTTGTTGGGCTTCTGCTCCACCACAGGCTGTGGCGCGCAGCCGTTGCGCAGCGCACGCGAGTGGATCAGGCGGGGCGCCGGAAGATAAGGCGCGTTGTGCAGCGTGCCGCCGTTGTAGTGGGTGAGCTCGTCCTGCTGGCCGTGGATCACGAACGTCGGCACGGACTCCGGCGCGCAGCCCTCGTTGACCGGGTTGTAGAAGGCGCCGGAGACGCTCACCACGCCAGCGATCAGGTCAGGAGCCTGGCACGCTAGGTTCATCACAAACCCGCCGCCGTTGGACATGCCGGTGGCGTAGATGCGGTTGCGGTCGACGTTGAACTTCCTGTCCAGCTCATTGACGATCTGTCGCACGAAGTCGACGTCCTGGCCGCGCTTGCTGGTGGCGTACGGTGCGCCCTCCCAGGCGTTATCAATGCCACGCGGGTAGACCACGATCGCTTCGCTGGCCGCGCCGGTGTTCGAGAAGCGGGAGTAACTGCGGTAATTCTCGGGCGTATCGTCGCGCCCGCCGAACCCAAACAGCACGGGCGTGGGCTTGTGCGGGTCGTAGTTGGAGGTCACGCTGACGATTGCGCTGCGGGTGCTGCCGTCGGGTCGGGTGAACTCGATGTTCTCCGGTTGTCCGGGGTGCGCCCTATCTATTGTTGACGCCGGCTTCGGCGCCGGTGCCGGTTTCGGTGCAGGCTTGGGCGCGGGAGCCGGTGCAGGCGCGGGCGCAGGGGCAGGCGCCTCCTGCGCGCTGGCCACGCCAGCTCCGCCGACGAGCACGGTGGCAAGCATTGCCAGCGTCATAGCAACGGATACCGCCATGAGCAGGGCAAAGCTCAGAGCACGGTTGCCAAGGTGGCGCCCGGCACCCGCAGCGTTTCCGGCAATTCCAGAACTAACAGCTTTAACATTCTTAACAGCAGTCACATGAGTCACAAACGTAACATTAGACACAAGTTTCGCTGCGCATGTGCTGTAACACGCCGGAATGTGCGCAAATTCTTCAGCTTTTACTCAGCTGACCCCACGCACTAGATGTGCTCGAGGACTACTTCCCCCTCATAGCCAGACGCGCGCAGCTGGTTAATCCACTCCTCCAGCGGCGCTTCTCCAGTCCCCGGCGCCCCGCGGCCTGGGAAGTCCGCGATCTGCACGTGCTCCGGCCACAGCTCATTCCCCGGTCCCCGGTCGGCGAGCCAGGTCCAGTCTTCACCGTTAGCGGCGAGGTGGTAGGCGTCAAGAAGAAGGCGACCACCGGCAGCGACCAGGGGCGCAGCCTCCTTAATGCTGGTCACAGGGTAGTTTTCAATACCGCTCAACGGCTCGACCAGGGCCACGCCGCCGAAGCGTGCCAGACGCTTGGCCACTGCGGCGAACGCGCGAACCTGGCGTCGTTGCAACGCGCGACCACCGCGGCCGACCAGCACGTTGAAGCGCCGCACGCCCGTCAGCCGGTGCAGGTACTCGACGGCGTTGAGGTGCTCAATGAGCTCCTCGGTGATCGCGGGATCGCCATCGACAAATACGTCGTCGACCGCACTCCCGGCATTCTCAGTATTCCCGCCGCCAGCGTTGCCAGCGTTCCCAGCACTACCAGCATTCTCAGCGCCACCCTCCGGGCCGACCAGGTGCAGCACTCCCCGATCGCCCGCCGCCAGATCGCCGCCCCAGAGGTTCAGCGCGACGAGCTGGCGCGGGTTCTCTGGTCGCCCCTTAGCCAGCACATCAACCAACTGGCGCATCTGCTGCTCAGAGGGGTGGGGCGTATCCCACGGCCACCACAGCTCCACCTTGTCGTAGGGGGAATTCGCAACCGCTTCGAGGGCATCCGCGCCGGTCTGCGCGCCGAGGGAATGGTTCATCGCGGTGGCGAAACTCACCGGATGTGCACCTGATTCTGTATTCATAAGCATCATCATTCCACGTAGAGGCGCTAATCCAGAATTGAAGTCAGTTTCTTGCCGCGTGCACCCCAGGGCTTCTTGCCGCACACAACCCGCGCGCAACCCAGGCCGAGGCAGCTCGCTGTCCCGCCGGGAAGTAAAATGGCAGCCATGACCCACGAGCAGCGACCGGCCACCGCCCCGGATTTCCTGCTTTCCCGCCCAGATCGCAGCATCCGCACCCAGGGGCGCAAGGCGACCTTCCCGGACCCGTTCGAAGCCTCCACCGCGCTTCGAAACAAGGATGCAGACTTGATTGTCGGCGCTTTCCCCTTCGACACGTCCCTCCGCGCGGCTCTCATGGAGCCGGAGACCGTCGTCCGCGCCGAAGGCCCGCTGGAGCCGCCGGCTTTCTTCCGTGGCAAGGATGCCGCCCGCTCGTTGACGGTCGAGTCCGTCGAAGCGCAGACCACCGCCGAGGAACACACGGCAATGGTCGCCGCCGCCGTCGCCACGATCCAGCAGTCCCGTTTGGAAAAGGTGGTACTGGCGCGTGCCGTGGACATCACCTACGCCGAGACCGTGGATCCGCTGCTTATCGCCGCCCGCCTGATCGACCTGTCCGCCTACCGCGACGGGTTCGCCGTGGATCTCTCCGCCACGGGTCGCTCCGAGTACCAAAACGCAATGTTCGTCGGCAGTTCGCCGGAGATGCTGATTCGCCGCGATGGTCGCCGGATCTCGGCCTTCCCCCTGGCCGGTTCCGCGCCGCGCACCGGAAGCCTCTCTATTGATGACGCCACAGCCCGCGAACTCGGAAGCTCCGACAAGGATCTACGCGAGCACCGCTTTGTGGTGGAGCACTACCGCCGTGTGCTGGAGCCGTTGTGCGAGACGCTGGACATCCCGGCTACCCCGGAGATCCACGAGACAAACGAGATGATCCACCTGGGGACCCAGATCGCGGGCACACTAAAGGACGACGAGTATTCCGCGCTAGATCTGGCCTTGATGCTGCACCCCACCCCGGCCATCGGCGGCACCCCGACGGACGATGCGCTGGGGGTTATTGCGCAGGAGAAGTCTCCGCGCGAGTTTTACTCCGGCGCCGTGGGCTGGTGCGATTCCAGCGGCGACGGGGAGTTTATGCTCTCTATCCGCTGCGCCATCGTGGAGGACAACACCGCCCGCGCCTGGGCCGGCGGCGGCATTGTCGTGGACTCGATTCCCGCCATGGAGGCGGAGGAAACGTCCGCGAAGCTGCAAACAGCGCTGCGGGCACTCAACGTGCCTGCAGCGCTGCGGGAAGTGTAGCGCCCCGAAGCCACAGCCGTCCGGCGCTGACCACGCGGCTGGCGAGCTCCGCCTACTTGCCGTAGGCCTGCACCGGGTTGGCCAGCTTGCCCAGACCCGGGATCTCCACCTCAATGCGGTCGCCCGGAACCATCTCTGCGGTGCCGGCGGGCGAGCCGGTGCAGATCACGTCGCCCGGCAACAGCGTGAAAGCGGAGGAAACCCACTCCACGATCTCCGGGATGGACTTGATCATCTGGTTGGAGTTGGAATCCTGCTTGGTTTCCGTCTTGCCCTCGTGGGTGAGGTGCGCCAGGATCGGCTGGTTGTCGATGTCGATGCTGTCCACAGCCGTTTCGATCCACGGACCCAGCGGGCAGAAAGAATCCAGACCCTTCGCACGGGACCACTGGCCGTCCTGGAACTGCAGGTCGCGGGAGGAGACGTCGTTGACGATGGTGAACCCCAGCACCACGTCCTTCCAGTTGTTCCGGTTGACGTCCTTGCACGGGCGGCCGATGACGATCGCCATCTCGCCTTCGAACTCCACGCGCGTGGCCCACTCGGGGATGCGGATGGGAGCCTCGGGGCCAACGACTGCTGTTGGGGGCTTCAGGAAGATCGTCGGCGGCAGGTGCTCGGCGCTCTTGTTGAACACCTCCTTGACGTGGTCAGCGTAGTTGCGCCCGACGGCGATAACCTTCGACGGCAGGATCGGGGCCAGCAGTCGAACGTCTTCGATAGGCCAGGATTTTCCGGTGAATTCGGGCTGTCCGAACGGGTGGCCTGCGATCTCGCGGAGGGTGGCGCCGGTGCCGTCCGGCTGGCCGCCTTCCACGATCGCGAAGGCCATGCCCTCGGGGTGTGCAATTCGAGCAATACGCATGTTTTCATACCCTACTCCATTGCCCCTTCTACCTCTTGCTATGCCCCTTCTTTGCGGTCTTGTGCCTGTATTTTTTATGACGCCCCCTTCTCCCCGCCCATTAACCATGAATTTAGTTTCACGTAATCCGCGGTTTACGTGCTTGCCACGGCTCCGACAGTTTTAGCCGTTAGCTTGGCCGCTATGACGAATCGCAGCGTTAATCCTCAATTCCCCAACTCCTCGACCCCTTCCCACCCCTCAAATCCTTCCGACTCCCGCAACACCACCCGCAACTCCCACAGCACCACCCGCCGCACGTTCCTGGCCGGCGCCAGCGCCACCGGCGCCGCCCTGCTGGGCACTGGCGTGGCGCACGCTCTCAGCTCGCAGGCCGGCAGCGTGGCTGGCTCCGCCGCCGGATCCTCAGTTGGTTCCAGCGGGGCGATCGGCTCGATTGGTTTGCAGCGCGCCCGGCCGGTGATCACTCATGGCGTCGCTACCGGCGATGTGCGACCCGACGGCGGCCTGGTGTGGGCGCGCGTCGATCGACCGGCTCGCATGGTCGTAGAGGCATCGACGGACCCGGCATTCCCGCGACACAAGACCAAGACCTTCCGCGGCGCCACGCTCACCCCGGATAGCGACGGCACCGGGCGGCTGCGCCTGGTTGGCATGGAGCCCGGCCAGAAGATCCACTACCGCGTGACCATGGAGGACCAGCACACCGCCGCGCGCTCCGTGCCGGTAATCGGCAGCTTCACTACCGCGCCTTCCACCAGCCAGGCACCGAAGAACATCCGCCTGCACTGGTCCGGCGACGTGGCGGGCCAGGGCTACGGCATCAACCCGGACATCGGCGGCATGTACTGCTGGAAGACGATGGCAGACCGCAACCCGGACCTGTTTATCCACTCCGGCGACACGGTCTACGCCGACGGGCCGATCGAGGAAAACCATAAGATGGACGACGGGCGGGTGTTCAAGAACCTCACCAGCCCGTACAAGAACAAGGTCGCCGAGACTCTGGAGGAGTTCCGCGGACAGCACGCCTACAACCTGCTGGACGAAAACTACAAGCGCTTCAACTCTCAGGTCGCGCAGGTGGTGCAGTGGGACGACCACGAGACGACGAACAACTGGTACCCGGGCGAGATCCTGGAGGACGACAAGTACCAGGTCAAGGACGTTAACCTGCTGGCCCAGCGCGGCTTCCAGGCGTTCCACGAGTGGCAGCCGCTAGACCGGAAGATGGCCGTGGATGGCCGCGTGTACCGCAAGATTTCCTACGGCTCCCTGCTAGATATCTTTGTGCTGGATATGCGCAGCTACAAGGATCGCAACCCGGATAGCGGAGCTTCCGCCACCAAGCCGGGGCACATCCTGGGCGCCAAGCAGGAAAAGTGGCTCATCGAGGCCGTGAAGAACTCCACCGCCACGTGGAAGATCATTGCCAACGACCTGCCGCTGGGCATCGTGGTTCCGGATGGGGACGACCAGGAAGGTGTGTCCAACGGAGCGGGCGGCAAGGCCGTCGGCCGCGAGGCGGAGATTGGGCGCGTGCTTAGCGGAATCAAGGACGTGCGCAACGTGGTGTGGCTGACCGCCGACGTGCACTACACCGCCGCCCACCACTACTCGCCGGATCGTGCGGACTTCCAGGATTTCGCGCCGTTCTGGGAGTTCGTCACCGGGCCGCTGAACGCCGGTGGCTTCGGCCCGAACGACATGGACGGCACCTTCGGCCCGGAGGTCGTGTACGTGCACGCCCCGGCGAAGGATAAGCAAAACTCCTCGCCGCTGGATGATTTCCAGCACTTCGGAGAGGTAGACATCGACGGCGGGTCGAAGGACCTCACCGTCCGACTGTTCACCACCCGCGGCAAGGAGCTGTGGTCGAAAACGCTGCGTGCGCAGTAGTCACAAAATGCAGGGGTGGTAGCCGGGCGCACCGCGAGCGGGCGCGGGCTGCCACCAGCTAGTCGGCAGCTTACTTGAGGTTCGCGACCACGCGGTCGCCGACCTCCGCAGTCTTCACCGGGCCGCCGTCGCGCGAGCCGGCCTCGGCCAGCACGGCAGCCTCGATGCGCTCAGCGTTGGCATCGTCACCCAGGTGGCGCAGCATCAGCGCCACCGACAGGATCGCCGCGCACGGGTCGGCAATTCCTTGGCCCGCGATGTCCGGCGCGGAGCCGTGCACCGGCTCGAACATGGAGGGGTTCTTCCGCGAGGGATCAATGTTGCCGGAAGCTGCCAGGCCGATACCGCCGGTGACAGCACCCGCCAGGTCGGTCAGGATGTCGCCGAACAGGTTGTCCGTGACGATCACGTCGTACTCCTGCGGCTTGGTAACCATGTAGATCGTCGCCGCGTCGATGTGGTTGTAATCGACCTGCACCTCGGGGTACTCCTGCCCCACTTTCTCGATGGCGCGCTGCCACAGGGAGCCGGCGTTCACCAGCACGTTCGTCTTGTGCACCCAGGTCAGCTTCTTACGCCTGCTCTGCGCGCGTTCGAACGCATCGCGCACCACGCGCTCCACGCCGTAGTAGGTGTTTTGGGATACTTCGGACGCCACCTCGTGGTCAGTGCCCGCACGCAGTGTGCCGCCGTTGCCGCAGTAGAGGCCCTCAGTCCCCTCTCGCACGACGACGAAGTCAATGTCGCCCGGGTTGACCAGCGGGCTGGAGGAGCCCGGGTACAGCTTCGACGGGCGGAGGTTCACCGCGTGGTCCAGCTTGAAGCGCAGCGGCAGCAGCAGGCCGCGCTCCAGCACACCGGCGGGCACGGTTCGGGGGTCGCCGATGGCGCCCAGCAGGATAGCGTCGTGCTCGCGCAGGGAGTCCAGGTCCTCGTCGGTCAGGAGTTCACCATTGCGCAGGTAGCGGCGGGCGCCGAGGTCGTAATCGGTTGTCTCCACGTCGTCACGCAGAGCGTGCAGAACCTTCAGGGCCTCGGCGGTTACTTCGGTGCCGATGCCATCGCCGGCAATCACTGCGAGTTTCACTGTATGAACTCCTTTGTCTCACTAGTTGGTTATCTAGAACAATAGCATGCCACCCGGACACCACCCACGAACCGACATAAAAGGCACACGATGAAGCCTCGGTTCACAGAGACCGAGTGGGCGTCAGACCCAAAACAGAGGAAGCCACGCGACACCCATTGATAAAGTGGCGCGCATGACCTATGAGCCATTTCCCTCACACTTATCCCCCAACGCGGAGGTCGGCGACGCAGCGCTGGTCATCCGCAACCTAGTGAAGACATTCGCCGACAAAGTCGCGGTGAACAACCTGAACCTGACCGTCCCGAAGGGCAGCTTCTACGGCATCGTCGGCCCCAACGGAGCGGGCAAGACCACCGCCATCCTCGCAGCAACGGGCATCATTCGCCCCGATAGTGGCAACTCCTGGGTCGCCGGCCACCCACTGTGGGCAGACCCCGCCGAAGGCACCCGGGTGGAAGAGGAAGTTCTGGCAGCCAAGCGCAGCTACGGGCTGCTGGTCGACGGCCTCCCCGTCTTCGAACGCCTCAGCGGCAAGGAGTATCTGGAGTACATGGGCTACCTGCGCGACATCCCCGGCGAGGAATTACAGCAGCGCATCGCAGACCTGCTGCAGGCACTCGACCTGGCGGATGCCGGCAAGAAGTACATCGCCGACTACTCCGCGGGCATGAAGAAGAAGATCCTGCTGGCCGGCGCCCTGCTGCACAGCCCCGAGGTTCTGATCCTGGACGAACCCTTCGAGGCCGTGGATCCGGTATCCGGCGAGGTGATCCGTACGATCCTGCGACGCTACGTGGATGCCGGCGGCACCGTGATCCTCAGCTCCCACGTGATGGAGCTGGTCGAGGGGCTGTGCGACCACGTGGCGATCATTAACCAGGGCACCGTCGTCGCCGCTGGAACCACAGAACAGGTGCGCGCGGGCAAGTCGCTTTCCGAGCGCTTCGTCGAGGCCGTAGGCGGCAAGCAGCTGGATACGGGATCCTTCGGCTGGCTCCGCGGCGGCGAGCAGCCGAGCGCGCGACACGAGAGGCAGGCCGGTGTCGAAGACTAAAACCCTCCTCAAACTCCACTGCAAGCTGTGGGCGCACGCCTTCTTGGGCAACCTGCAGATGATCATCGCTTCGGTGGCAGTAACCATCACTGCAGTGATGGGCTGTATCGGGCTAGGCTTCAGCAGCTACGGGGTGCTTGTCAACGATGGAGACCCAGCGATGTTCGTGCTGACGATGGGGCTCGGCAGCGTGCTCTACCTAGCCATGTCGGCCATTTTCCCCAGCGAGGAACGGATGCTGGACCCACGCATGTTCAGCTCCCTGCCCCTGACCGACCGGGACATCTTGCCGGGCATGGTCACGGCGATGTTCATCAACTCGCGGGCGGTGATCTCGCTGGTGAACACCATCATCATGGCCACCCTCGGATATCTCGCATTCGCGGAGGTAGCCTCCGCGGGCGCCGGCGCACTGTGGGTGCTGGCATGCGTACTCCAGCTGGTGATCACCCTGCTGGCGGGCGAGGCGCTGGCCGCCGCGCTCAGCAGTATTGCCACCAAGTTCAACGAACTGTGGGGAAACGTCGCCGGGTTCATCGTCACCTTCGGCTTCCTTGCGTTGTACCTCTTACCTCAGTTGCTGGCCGACGGAACCGACCCCACCGCGGCCATCAAGACCAGCGCTGACGTCCTTTCCTGGACACCCTTCGCCGCCGCAGCCGGAGCGGCTGTTGACATGGCCGGTGTCGGAGACGGTGGCGTCGGCACCGGCCTTGCCAAGGGCGCGATCTGCCTTGTGGCGATCCTCGCCGTGGCTTACATAATGCGCGTGGCGGTCAAGCACGACCTCAACAACCCACTGCCTCCTCAGCACGCCACTCGCGCTGCGAAGGGCGATAGCCTGCTGCTGCCACGTGTCCCTGGCTCCCCCGTCGGCGCGCTGTATTCCCGCGAGATTCGCTTCTGGCGCCGGGACAACCGCTTCATGATGAGCCTGATGGTCGTGGTCGTCATCTGCGGGTTGTACCTACTGATGGGAATGCTCAACGAGACCAGCCACTGGATGCTGTGGTTCGCCCTGTTCTTCGTATCCCTCGGGCCGCAGCAGGTCGCTGGCAATTCCCTGGGCATGGACGGCCCCTCCAACTGGGTGCACATGGTCGCCGGAGTGCGCGGCACGCAGATTGTCGCCAGCCGCAGCCTCTCCACCGTGACGGTACTACTGCCGATCTGGCTTGTCGTCTGCATCGCCGCCGGAGCCATCGACGGCTTTAGCGCTACCTGGTTACTGGTTAGCCTTCTCACCCTGGGGTGCATCGTCATCGCCTCCGCAATGGCGAACTTCAGCGCCACCCGCTTCCCCGCTCAAACCACCGCGCCGGGAACCAACTCCTTCAAGCAGCGCAACGGGGGCAGCAACGCAATAATCTCCGCGCTGGTGACGATGCTGATCCTGACCGCCTCTTTCCTGCCGGGCGGGCTATTAGCGCTGATTCCGCTAGCCACGGCAGACGGAGCGAAAAACAGCATTGTCGCCATTCCCCTGCTCAGCTGGCTGGGCGTGTTGCTGCACTGGGTGATCGTCGTCGGCGCCGCCTGGATCATGAATCGTCGCGCCTCCCGCAGGCTCGACCTCAAGTGGCCGGATATCGCGCAGAAGGTGCAGCAGTACCTGTAGTCGCGCGACCGGGGGGCGTCCATAAAAGATCAATCCATAAAAGAACGCAAGAAAAAGGCCGGGCAACAACTGCCCGGCCTCACACGTACTGGGCGTGAAGCCCAGCCTCGCGGTTTAGAGGTTCAGAACGAATGCGTTGGAGGCGTTCAGCTCTGCCTTGACCTCTTCGACCAGCTGCTGGTCCAGGTTCTCGCTTACGCGCAGAACCAGCGTTGCCGTCTGCTCATCGTCCGTTGGGGACAGCGCGGCGGCGTCGATGTTGATGCCCTTGTTACCCAGCAGCGTACCGACCTTGCCCAGCGCGCCCGGCTGATCCGGGTATGCCAGGAACAGGTTCGTGCCAGTGGCGCGCAGGTCCAGGCCGCGGTGGTTGATGCGGACGATCTTCTCCACGTGCTCCAGGCCGGTCAGCGCGCCAGCGACGGTGGCGGTGGTGCCATCGGCGGCGACTACCTGAACCTCCAGGATGGAGCGGTGGCTGACGGACTCGTCCTGGGTCTTCACGTCCAGCTCCACGCCGCGCTCCTCGGCGATCTGCGGGGCGTTGACGAAGGTGACCTGCTCGTCGATCACGCCGGAGAACACGCCGCGCAGACCAGCCAGACCCAGCGCGTCGACGGACTCGGTGGACAGCTCACCGCGGGCGGTGACGGTCACAGTGTTCGGGGCGCTGTTCAGCAGCTCGGAGGCAACGCGACCCAGGTTGGTGGCCAGGTTCAGCCACAGGGCAACTTCCTCGGAGACCTTGCCGCCGGAGACGTTAACGGCGTCCGGCACGAAGTCGCCGGCCAGGGCCTTCAGAACGGAAGCGGCAACATCGGTGCCCGCGCGGTCCTGTGCCTCCACGGTGGAAGCGCCCAGGTGCGGGGTAACGACGACCTCTTCCAGCTCAAACAACGGGGAGTCGGTGCACGGCTCGGAAGCGTACACGTCGAAGCCGGCACCGCGGATGTGGCCGGACTTGATGGCCTCCGCCAGGGCAGTCTCGTCCACCAGGCCACCGCGGGCGGCGTTGATGATGATCTGCCCCTTCTTGGCCTTTGCCAGCAGGTCCGCGTCGAACATGCCCGCGGTTTCCTTGGTCTTCGGCAGGTGGATGGTCACGAAGTCGGAGCGGCTCATCAGCTCTTCCAGCTCCACCAGCTCCACGCCCAGCTGTGCAGCGCGGGCGGGGTTAGCGTACGGGTCGTAGGCGATGATGTCCGTCTCGAAAGCGGCCAGGCGCTGTGCAAACAGCTGGCCGATGTGGCCGAAGCCAACGATGCCGACGGTCTTGCCCAGGATCTCCACACCCTTGAAGGAGGAGCGCTTCCACTCGCCGTCGCGCAGGGTCTTATCGGCGGCGGGGATCTGGCGGGCGGTGGACAGCAGCAGGCTGATTGCGTGCTCGCAGGCAGAGTGGATGTTGGAGGTCGGAGCGTTGGCGACCATCACACCGCGGGAGGTAGCGGTGTCGATGTCAACGTTGTCCAGGCCCACGCCTGCGCGGCCGACGATCTGCAGCTTCGGCGCTGCCTCGAGCACCTCGGCGTCGACGGTGGTTGCAGAGCGGACCAGCAGCGCGTCCGCGTCTGCGACTGCCTTCAGCAGTTCGGGGCGGTTCGGGCCGTCGACCCAGCGAACCTCGACGGAATCGCCGAGGGCATCGACGGTGGACTGGGACAGCTTGTCGGCGATGAGGACTACCGGACGGGTGTTACTCACGAATGTTTCTCCCTAAAGTGCGACATTGCCTCGCCCACGCCGAAACGACCGCGCCGACGCGGGAAGGGACCACGCCATCCAAATGTGACGTGCGACCCTTACAGCATAACTCTTACCTCTGCGTCACTCAGCATTGCCTTAGAGAATTGCTGTACCGCTCTGTCTGTATTGAAATTGACGCCAATAAGTACCACCTCACTGGAGGGGGTCAGCCCCACCTGGCGCCACCCGCCCGCCGGCTGTATCCGCAGGTCGGGGCCAGCTTGGTGCCAGACGTGGGCAAGCTCCGGGCGATCGGCGATCCAGCAGTACCCCTTGGAGCGCACCAGCCCGGTTGTGGAGCGCAAAGCCTTAATCAGGCGCTCCCTATCGAAGGGACGGTCCCCGCGGAAGACAACGGAGCTGATGCCGTACTCTTCCGTCTCTGGGGTGTGCGGGTTCTCCAGCTCGTCGAGGTAGCCCTCGTAGGCGCGGGCCGTCGCCTCGTCGTAGAGTTGTGCGCCGAGAATGTCGTCGACCGCCGACCGCCCCGCAGCTGCGCCGCCGGTCGCCACACTCGGAGTCTCAGCCGCGCCAGGGTCGCCCGCGCCGGCGCCTGCGCCTGTTGGGGCGTCGGACTGGTCGACGACGATGCGGCCGTGGAGGAGCTTTTCAATGCGCGCCCGCGGGTTCATTCGGCGCAGCAGCGCTACCGTCGCGCGGTAGCGCTGCTCGCTGACAAGGTCCGCCTTGGTGACGTAGATGACGTCCGCGAACTCAACCTGATCGACTAGCAGATCAGCGATGGTGCGTTCGTCGTCCGCAGTCGCCTGCAGGTCCGCTTCTGTAAGCAGCTTCTTCTGCCCTATTTGCGACAGGAACTGGGCGGCGTCAACAAGAGTAACCATAGTGTCGATCGGCGCAACGTCGGCGAGGCGAGTGCCGTCCTCCCAACGCCATTCGAAGGTTGCAGCGACGGGCATGGGCTCGGAGATGCCGGTGGATTCGATGACGATGTGGTCGAAGCTGCCGCTGCGCGCGAGCGTGCCGACGGATTCCACCAGATCCTCGCGCAGCGTGCAGCAGATGCAGCCGTTGGTGAGCTCGACGAAGCGGTCTTCGCCGCGCGTGAGGTGGCCTTCCCCGGCGATGAGGGCGGCGTCGATGTTGATTTCCGAGAAGTCGTTGACGATCACCGCGATGCGGCGGCCGCCTCGGTTGGCGAGCAAGTCGTTAAGCAGTGTGGTTTTGCCCGAGCCGAGGAAGCCGGAGAGCACCGTCACGGGCGTGGCGCTCCCGGTGGTGGCAGTCGGCGCGACGTCCGCAGGCACCCCACTTCTCTGGCGCAGGGCCTCGCCAGAAGCAGCAACTTCGGAAGCTGGGTGGTCGGAAGAATGGCTATGTGCGTATCTCACAGCCAGCTACCCTACACTTTATTGCAACCTGTTTTCATCAGTGACGCTGGAACTAAACTGCGAAATACTTCTAACGACCCTATCTTTAGCGCCTTTAGCGTCTTTAACGTCTTTAGCGATATGGGATCGGCAAAACTCGACCCGTTTCCGGATCCTTAACCTCCAGGCAGGAAATTCCGAAAAGATCCTCAACGAGCTTCGCAGACATAACGTCTTCCGTCTCCCCCGCCGCTAGCACCTGACCGTCACGCATAGCGACGATGGAGTCGGCGAAACGGGCCGCGTGCGTCATGTCGTGCACGACCATCACGACAGTCCGGCCAGCAGTGTTGAGATCCCGCACCAAATCCAGAATCGCGATCTGATGGGCGGGATCCAGGTACGTCGTTGGTTCGTCAAGGAGCAGCACGGGAGTCTGCTGAGCCACGGTCATTGCTACCCACACTCGCTGGCGCTGACCGCCGGACAGATCCGTCGCTGGAACGTCGAGCAGGGCAGTAACCCCGGCGCGTTCCGCCGCCTCCTCCACCGCGCGGTGGTCCTCCGCTCCCAACGACGCAAACGCCCCGGTATACGGGTACCGACCGTACGCGATAACTTCCCGCACGCTCACCCCTTCGGGAGTAACGGGCTGTTGCGGCAAGAACGCAACGTGCCGGGCAAACTCACGCGCGCTCATCCTGCGGATGGAGCGATCGCCTAGGTAGACCTGCCCCTTAGAGATTGGTTGTTGACGCCCCAACGCTCGCAGCAGCGTAGATTTTCCGCAGCCATTCGGGCCTATGAGGGCGGTAATCTTCCCCTCCGGAACCTGGAGAGAAACATCTCGCAAGACATCCGGGCCGCCGTAGCCTACCGTGATGGTCTCGGCGTGCAAGGCAGGTTCACTCATCGGGAGCTCCTTTCATCTGTCGTGGGCGCCGCGGGGGCTCCCGCAGGGGTGCGAGACATACGCAGCAGAAGATAAATGAAGTACGGGGCGCCGACAACGGAAATCAACGCACCCACAGGGATTTCGGTGGGTGCAAATGCCCAGCGGCCAAGGGCGTCACAAAAAACGACCAACCCCGCGCCAGCCAGCGCAGACACTGGCAACACTCGCCTGGCAGCACCGCCAACTAGCAGTCGAGCAGCATGCGGCACGATTAGTCCTGCGAATCCCAACACCCCCGCCGCAGCCACAGCGGCAGCTCCCAACAGGATCGCGAACAGCACCGCCACGGTGCGCCACGTTCGCTCACTGACACCTACTCCCGCCATGGCAGAAGAGTCCAGGTTCAGCATGTCCAGGTGCCTCGAGAGCACGATGGCTACCACGATGACTACCAACACCACTGGCCCCACTACTTGCGCATCCGCGAGAGTGCGGGCGTAAAGCGCCCCCTTAAGCCAGGTCATCGCTGCGCCGGCTTCCGGCGCAGCCTTGACCAACAACAGTTGAGTCAGCGCACCGAGACCTACAGAAACCGCTACTCCAGTGAGGGTGAGCCGCACCGGATCCGTTGCTCCCTTTCCTGCGAGCACCAGCACCAGGCCTGCACCCACCAGTGCACCAACAAAAGCCACGGGAGTCAGTGCCTGCGCCGGCAAGGAACCGACACTCAACAGAGCTGCCACGGCAGCCAAGCCCCCTCCTGCGGTGACGCCCACAGTGTCCGGAGCTGCCAGCGGATTACGCAGGGCTAGCTGCAGCAACGCGCCGGAGACCGCCATCGCTGCACCAGCGAGGATTCCCACGAGCACACGGGGCATCCGGTAGCGCCATATGAGTTTCCCACCGGTGAAGAGGTCGTGGATCGTCTCTGCCGGGGGCTTCATGACGGCGCCGACGCTTAATCCCAGGACGATCGCGAACGCCAGCAAAGCCAGCAGCGCTGCATACACGGCTATAACGCGGGGCGCGCCGGCATTAGTACGCCGCGGCGCTATAGCAACTTCCCGCGGCGCCGCAGTATCACCCTGCGGCGCTGGAGTGTCATTCTGCGGCGCTG
This sequence comes from Corynebacterium sp. HMSC08A12, assembly GCF_001807485.1. GTDB lineage: Bacteria > Actinomycetota > Actinomycetes > Mycobacteriales > Mycobacteriaceae > Corynebacterium > Corynebacterium evansiae. The sequence continues at coordinate 22,600 of NZ_KV789183.1, forward strand.
CAGTTCCCGGCTGGGAAACGCCCCTCCGGAGGATTCGTTTGCGATTCAGCCTGCGGTTCATCAGCGCCCACCTCCTGGTCGCAGCCGATTAATACCCCACAGCAGCAAAGGCACGCCTGCAATGGCAGTAACCACGCCCACTGGAGTCTCCGCCGGCGCCCACAGAGCCTGCGCAACGGAATCCGCCAACAGCAGAACCGCCGCGCCCACCACTGGGGCGATCACTAAGCTCAATCGGTGACGCGGGCCCGCCACCCGATACGAGACAACCGCCGCCATCAAGCCAAGGAAACCAATGGGTCCAGCAGCCGCAACTGCCGGCGCGATCAACAGCACTGCGCCCACCACTGCCAAAATGCGCAGACGGTGGGGGTTCGCGCCGACGGAAGACGAGAGGGCGTCACCAGCAAAAAGAGTATCCAGCCCCCGACCAGCAGCAATGGTAAACGGCAGAACCACCGCCACCGCAATAATGCAGGGCATTATGTCTGGGAGACGAACCCCACCCAAGCGCCCCGAAAGCCAGGACAGCACGGTCGAAAGCTGAGCCTCATCGATGACCAAAATGATCGCGGTACACGCCGAGAACAATGCGGAAACGGCTATGCCCAGCAAAATCATCCGCTGCACCGACTGAGCACCAGTCGGATCCCCCACCGTCACGCGCATCCCGATACCTACCGTGATCAGAGCTCCAAGCGCTGCACCACACAACGCCCCCGGCAGCACAGCTGCGCCCGACACAGATCCCGTGATCGTCGTGCACAGCACAGCGCCAAACGCCGCACCGGAATTCACGCCGGTGATTTCCGGATCCGCCAGCGGGTTGCCTGTAGCCGTGCGCAGCAACACGCCTGCCGCACCCAAAGCCATGCCGATCACCGTCGCCGCCAAGAGCCGGTCGCGCATAACGGAGTGCATCTCCCCCGCGAGTTCTGGCGCGTTAGTCGGCACCTCCACGCTGCTCATGCGCCAGACCCATACCGCAAGAATGACAGCCAATCCCAGCGCCAGCAGAATCGCTAGTTGTGTAAGGCGTGGTTTTAGCCCTCGTTGCACTTAACTTCCTTCGGTCGTAAACGCACGAAGGTGCGCCTACTTACGAGCGTTCTCCGTTTCAATGATCTGATCCAGCATTGCCTCTGCGGCCAGCGGGCCACGAGAACGGGACCAGGTGTCCTGCTCCACGTCCACGATGTCCTTCACCACATCCTTATATGGGCTGGACTTAAAGCCCTCGATGTCGTTGTACAGGTACATCCGGTCCAGCTTCATTGAGGGGAGCTTATCACCCGTCATTTCGGCAACGTCAGTCTTGGACTCGATAGCGGTACGGGAACCGTCGTAGCCGTAGACGTAGCCGGCGTCAGAAAGAAGAGAGCCTGCAAAGGAATCCTTGATCCAGGTGTAGAGAGTGCCCTTCGACCATCCGACCAGCGCTGCACGAGTGTTCGGCTTGACGAGCTTTTTGGCCTCTGCGACCTTGTCTTCGATACGCTTGCGCACTTCCTTAGCTTTATCCTCCTTGCCCAGCTTCTTTGCGATGTCATCCATGGAGTCAAGGACGTCGGTGTAGCTGGCGTCGCTGTAGGACTTCGTCTCTGCAATTTCCTCCAGTTGCGGCATGATCGATTCCTGCCGCGTTGGGCTAGCGAGGATCAGATCGGGCTCAAGAGACTGAATGACCTCCAGGTTTGGCTGTTTTGCCTGGCCAACCGATTCGATGCCCTCGAGCTTGCCCTCCAGAGTTTTCGGCCCGGCGGACTTGCCGATCTCTACAATGCCGACAGGCTTTACGCCCAGTGCCTCAAGGATTTCCTCATATCGCCAGTCCAGCGCGACCACCCGTGGCTCGCCGTCTTTACCGCCTCCGCCGTTGTCACCGTCACCGGCGCCACAGGCAACAAGGGCCGTGGCGCCGAGAATCGTCGCGACGAGGAGAGCCAGGGCGCGACGTAAAGAGCCGCGCTGAGAGTTTCGAGAATTCATCATTCCGCAGACACTACCAGACTTAGGTTCACCTAAGCCAGGTAAACCTACCTTGCCAGGTCTAGGGCGATTGCCGAGATTCTTCCCACCTGTTAGCGAATGTTGCTGCCCCACCGTTGGCGCACGTTGCTTTCTCGGCCACTAGCAGACGTTGTTCCCCCACCGTTAGTGCACATTGCTGTCCCAACCGCTAGCAGACGTTCTGCGGACCCTCGTGGTCGGCGTGGCTGGCGCGCTCCACCTGAATGGTGGCGTGCGCGATCCCCCGCTCCTGCAGAGCGGCCTGTGCCGCGCACAGCACCGCGGCCGGGTCGCGGCCTTCCGGAACCACCAAATGCACCGACGCCAACGCGCTCGTACCATCCAGCGACCACAGGTGGAGATCATGCACATCCAGCACGCCGTCGACCTGCCGCAGCAGAGCATCAACCTCAGCGGGCTGGTAGCCCGGAGGCGCCTGCTCGAGCAGAATGCGCAAGGCCTGCATCATCAGCTGCCAGGCGCGCGGCAACACCAGTGCGGCAATCACCAGCGAGGCGATAACATCCGCATACTGCCAGCCGGTCAGAATGATCACGCCACCCGCCACTAGCACCGCGACGGAACCCAACATATCCGCCAGCACGTGCAGGAATGCACCCTGGACATTGACGGAATGCTCCCGCTGGCGGTTCAAGATCCACGCGGAAATGATGTTGGCTAGCAGGCCGATCACCGCGACGATCATCATCGGGCCGGCCATAATCTCCACCGGCTCGCTGAGGCGCTGGAACGCCTCGACCACGATCCAAGCGGAGATTCCCAACACGGTGACCGCATTAACAAGCGCGGCGAGCACCTCCACCCGGCGATAGCCGAAGGTCGCCTGTGCGGTTGCGGCCCTGCGACCGATCAAAATGGCAACGACTGCGATGATTAGGCCGGCGGCGTCCGAAAGCATGTGCATCGCATCGGCCAGCAATGCGACGGAGCCGGTGATCAGACCGCCGATCACCTCTGCAAAGAAGACTGTGCCAGTGACGCCAAGCACAATGAGCAGCGCGCGCAGCGGAGCATCCGTCGGCGCGTGGGAGTGCGAATGCCCGTGCGAATGCCCGTGGCCAGAGTCGTGGGAATGTGCATGGCCGGAATCGTGCGAATGTGCATAGCCACCCTCAGATACGCCGGCGGGCGCGGGCGCGTCAGCGCGAGCATCGGCGGGGCGAGCCTGGGCGACGGCAGCCGCGGACGCGCCGGAACGCGCAGAACCGTGGCGGCGCACGTCGGCACCACCACGGTCGTGCGGTTGCTGCTGAGCTGCGCTTGCGGGGTCGTTCATACCCTCACTATAGGCAGCCACATCCCTTATTGGCAACTTACTGAAAACAAAGACGGGGAGCCAGAACGGCTCGCCATTGGCGGCCGGAACATGGGCTCCCCGCTAAACAGATTCCAAATTCAGAATCCATAAACTTGGAAATCTAAAGCATTCAGTTATTCAGCCAGACCGCTTTACGCAGGCCGTTTCGGCCGAGCAGTTTCGGCCGAGCAGTTTCGGTCGGGCAGTTTCGGCCAGGCCGTTGTGACCAGGCCGCTTTAGGCGGTCTCGGCGCGAGCGTCGACCTTGACCCAGCTCATCAGGTCGCGCAGCTTGGCGCCGGTCTTCTCGATCTCGTGATCGTTGTAGGAAGCGCGCAGCTCCTCCAGCTCCTTGTTGCCACCCTCAACGTTGGCAACCAGGCGCTTAGTGAAGGTGCCGTCCTGAATGTCGGTCAGAATGTCCTTCATGCGCTTCTTGGTGTCCGCGTCGATGACGCGCGGGCCGGACAGGTAGCCACCGAACTCAGCCGTGTCAGACACGGAGTAGTTCATGTTGGCGATGCCACCCTCGAACATCAGGTCCACGATCAGCTTCAGCTCGTGCAGGCACTCGAAGTACGCCATCTCCGGCTCGTAGCCAGCCTCGACCAGAACCTCGAAACCGGTCTTCACCAGCTCCTCGGTGCCGCCACACAGAACAGCCTGCTCGCCGAACAGGTCGGTAACAGTCTCAGCCTCGAAGGTCGTCGGGATCACGCCGGCGCGTGCACCACCGATGGCAGCTGCGTAGGACAGAGCCAGGTCACGGCCGTTGTTCTTCGGGTCCTGCTCAACGGCGATCAGGCACGGAACGCCCTTGCCGTCGACGAACTGGCGGCGAACCAGGTGGCCCGGCCCCTTCGGTGCAACCATGCCGATGATGATGTTGTCGGCCGGCTCGATCAGCTTGAAGTGGATGTTCAGGCCGTGGCCAAAGAACAGTGCGTCGCCGTCGTTCAGGTTCGGCTCGATGTCCTCGGCGAAGATCTTCGCCTGGGAGGTGTCCGGAGCCAGCAGCATGATCACGTCTGCCCACTCCGCAGCCTCCGCGTTGGTCTTCACGGTAAAGCCGGCTTCCTCAGCCTTGGCGCGGGACTTGGAGCCCTCACGCAGGCCGATGACGACCTCCACGCCAGACTCGCGCAGGTTCTGGGCGTGTGCGTGACCCTGAGAGCCGTAGCCGATGATAGCTACCTTGCGACCCTGGATGATGGACAGATCAGCGTCGTCGTCGTAAAAAACATCAATTGCCATGGGGAGCTTCCTTTCGTTGACTGTCTACCTTTATAGCAGATTCTATTTCATTTAGTGAGACTTTTGCGTCCACATAGTGAACTCTTGTGGGCTGGTGCCCTCTTTCGTAGGTAGTGACGCCCACCCGGCTGCAAGCTGAAGGCGTCACCAAAGAACCTAGAGATTCGCCGGGTACATGGCGCGAGGACCGCGACTGATCGCAGTCGGCGACGCCTCGACAAGCTCGCGAATCCCGAACGGCTCCAAAACGTCCAGCAGAGCCTGCAGCTTCGACGGCGTACCGGTGCACTCGATGATCACCGACTCCGGCCCGACGTCCACCACGTGCGCGCGGAACAGCTTCGCGGACTCCACCACCTGGGTGCGGTTCGCGTTGTCAGCGGAGACCTTCACCATCATCAGGCCGCGGGAGACGATGGTCTCCGGGTCGTGGCGCGTGACCTTAATAACGGGGATCAGCTTGTTCAGCTGCTTGGTGATCTGCTCCACCACGTGATCCTCGCCCTCGACGATGATGGTGATGCGGTTGATGCCCTCGACCTCCGTGCGACCAGAGCTGATCGACAGGATATTAAACGCGCGGCGGGTAAACATGCCGGAGATACGCGAGATGATGCCGTCGACGTCCTCACACAGGACGGACAGGGTGTGGACCTGTACCTTGTTCGTGCTCATTAGTCTTCTTCACCTTCCTGGGTGACCTCGTGGATCTCCGCGGGCGATTCTGCCGCCGAGGATTCCTCGTCGAACAGCGGCCGCAGGTTGCGTGCGTACTGGATTTCCTCGTTGGACGTGCCGGCGGCGACCATCGGCCACACCTGCGCGTCCTCGCCGACGATGAAGTCGATGACGACGGGGCGGTCGTTGATCTCTTCAGCCTTGCGGATGGTCGGCTCTACATCCTCTGGCTTAGTGACGCGGAACGCCGCGCAGCCCATAGACTCAGCCAACATCAGGAAGTCCGGCAGGTAAGTCTCCCCCGGCTTCAGGTTGGTGTGGGAGTACCGCTGGTCGTAGAACAGCGTCTGCCACTGGCGAACCATTCCGAGGTTTCCGTTGTTGATGAGGGCGACCTTGATCGGCAGCTTCTCCACCGCGCAGGTGACAAGCTCCTGGTTGGTCATTTGGAAGCAGCCGTCGCCGTCGATGGCCCAGACGGAAGTGTCCGGCTTGCCGGCCTTTGCACCCATGGCGGCGGGCACGGAGTAGCCCATCGTGCCGAGACCACCGGAGTTCAGCCAGGTGCGCGGGTTTTCGTAGTCCACGAACTGCGCCGCCCACATCTGGTGCTGCCCCACGCCGGCGACGTAGATGGCGTCCGGGCCGATGGTCTTGGACAGGGTCTCGATGACGTACTGCGGGGCGAGCTTGCCGTTGGGCTGCTCGTCGTAGCCGCGGGGGAAGTCCTGCTTCAGCTTGTTGAGGTAGTTCAGCCAGCCGGCGGTGGCGGGCTTCTTCAGGTCCAGGTTCCGCATCGCCTGGTGGAGTGCGGCCAGCACTTCGCGGGCGTCGCCGACGATTGGCACGTTGGCTTCGCGGATCTTGCCGATTTCCGCCGGATCAATGTCGGCGTGAATGACCTTCGCATCCGGGGCGAAACTATCCACGTGGCCAGTGACGCGGTCGTCGAAGCGGGCGCCGATGGTGATCAGCAGGTCGGAGCGCTGCAGGGCTGCGACCGCCGGGACACTTCCGTGCATGCCGGGCATGCCCATGTACAGCGGGTGGGAGGCCGGGAAGCTGCCCAGAGCCATGAGGGTGGTGACAACTGGGATGTCGTTGGCTTCTGCGAATTCCAGCAGTTCTGCGTGCGCTTCCGCCTTGATCGCGCCGCCGCCGACGTACAGCGTCGGGCGCTTCGCCGCGCTGATCATGCGCACGGCTTCCTCTACCTGGCGCGGGTGCGGGCTGGTGACTGGACGGTAGCCGGGCAGCTCGTACTTCGGCGGCCAGTTGAATTCCAGCTCTGCGTTTTGCACGTCCTTCGGGATGTCCACCAGCACCGCGCCGGGGCGGCCGGTGGAGGCCACGTGGAAAGCCTCGGCGATGGCGCCGGGGATGTCCTCGGGGCGGGTCACCATGAAGTTGTGCTTGGTGATCGGCATGGTCACGCCGCGAATGTCCGCCTCCTGGAAGGCGTCAGTACCTAAAAGACCCTTACCGACCTGGCCAGTGATGGCGACCAGAGGCACCGAGTCCATGTTGGCATCGGCGATGGGGGTTACCAGGTTCGTTGCACCCGGGCCGGAAGTTGCGATGCACACGCCCACGCGGCCGGTGGCCTGAGCGTAGCCGGTGGCGGCGTGGCCGGCGCCCTGCTCGTGGCGGACGAGGATGTGGTTCAGCTTCTCGGAGTCGTACAGCGCCTCATAGAGCGGCAACACGGCGCCTCCGGGCAGGCCGAATACAACATCGGTGCCTAGCTCTTCTAGGGAGCGGACTACGGCCTGTGCGCCGTTAATTCGCTCTGGCCGCTTGCCGCGGGGGTTATTCGCCAAGGTGGCGGGGCTGGGTTGCGAGCGTGATGTGTGTGTCACGTTTTCCTTCGCTCCTTGAGTCCTGGAATCCGTCCTGCCTTCAATTCTTTGCCCCCTCCGCTTCCCGGTTTCCTGCCGTCGCGCCGCGCCGCGGCGCACGTCACGCGCCTCGACGTCTGCCTCAGCACGCGCCGCGCAGTTCACGTCTCAGCACGCGCCGCGCAGTTTGCGCCTCAGCGCTGCGCATCAACGCAGCGCCAAGCAGCGCTCTGCAGTGCCCCGCAGTGCCACGCGCATCAGCGCCACGCATTGCCACGCGGCGCACGCCGCAGCGTTCGCACTTCGGCGAGCTGGCGTCACCAGGAAGCGATAGAGCCGAAAATCTTCGGTGTGGAATCGCTTGTTCGGTTAGGTGCATGTCCTCCACACAACAAAAGCCCCCAACTTGCCGACGCTGCTGCGTCAGTTGTCGGGGGCGCCGTGTCGAGCTCGACGAGGTAGCTAGTGGCGCCCCTCGATAATGAGTACTCGTACTAGTTGCGTGAATTCCATGGCTCTAAATTTAGCGGCTTTCGCGAAAGTAGTCAAGCCGTTGACCACTCGTTTCCCAAAGTATGATGCCCCCGTCTCACCTACTGGACAGCCCAAAACGCCCCCGACCTGTACTTCATCCCTCCCGCACCCCCGGCCTCCCTCCGGTTTCTCTCTCCCCGATCTCCCCGGCTCCCCTGAGCTTCCCCCTCCAGTTCCCATCCGCGGCTTCCCTCCGGTTCCCCTCTGGCACTCAGCCTCAGCGCAACCGAAACTCCAATGTCCTCCCGGTCACCACGCACCCGGCGGCGCGGTTACCCCGGTTGCTCCGGCACAGAAGTGCCACGGTCGCCCCGGCGCGCAGTGCGTGCTCCTGAACGCGAGCCGTGAATCCGACTGGGAACCCCGTCTGGAAACGAATCAGAATCGGGTCAGAATCTGGTCAACATCTGGTCAGAGTCAGGTCAGAATCCCGTCCGAATCCTGGCGGAGCACTCTCCCCGATCGTTTCCGGGACTACGGTGGGGAAGCATGTTGAAGTTCTATGCTTTCCAGCTCTGGGAATGGGTGGTCGTCCACGGCCTTCCCTTGACTGCACTGGTCATTATCGCAATTTTGATCCCCCGCGTGGGGCGTTTGGCGATTCGCATTGTCAGCAACCGCTTCGATGAGAGCGAGGAGGCCACCAAATCCCGCCTCGCCCTGGTCGGAGCGTTGGTGTACGTGCTGCAGGCGATTGCGTACTTCGCGATCATCATGCTGGGACTGACGAACCTGGGCGTCCCCGCTATGGGTGCCGCCCTGCCCGCAACGGTGGTTTCGGCTGCTATTGGTTTCGGCGCACAGAACGTGATCGGCGATTTCCTCGCGGGGTTCTTCATCATCTCGGAGCGTCAGTTCGGCGTGGGCGACTTTGTTGCCTTCGACGGCACGTCCAGTGACATTTCGGGCACGGTTGTGGCGCTGACGTTGCGCGCGACGAAGGTCCGTACGGCCTCCGGCGAGGTGGTGACAATCCCGAACGGTTCCGCGGGTGTAATCACGAACTATTCACAGGATTGGTCGCGGGCGGTGGTGGACTTGGCGGTTCCTCTGCAGCCGGGCGAGTCCATGTCGCAGCTGACGGATCGCGTGGAGGCCACGGCTGCGAAGGCTCTGGGGGATCCGACTATCGCCGGGGACGTCACCGGCGAGCTGGAGGTTCTGCCAGCTACGGATATCGTCGCCCCCACTGCGGCGGGTCAGTCGTGGCAGGTGAACTTCCGAGTGATGGTCGTGGTGAACCCGGCGCGCCAGTGGGCTGTGGAGCGTGTTTTGCGCTCGGCGCTGGTGAATGTGTTCTGGGATCGTTACGACATGCCGCGGGTCTTTCTCGAGGGTTCTGACGCCCACTCCTCCCCCGTCGCCGATCCCAGGAAGGCTGTGGCGGCGGAGTCCGCGCTGGCGCCTACGGAGGTCCTTCCCGCCCAGCACGCGTCGAGCGACCGGTCGGCCTCAACCACTGCTGCTTTGCAGAGCGGCTCCGCAGGAATCGCCGCTTCAGTGACCGGTGACGGCGACGGAGACAAGGAGCGCAGGGCCGCTTCTGCTAGCAGTTCTGCACCAGTAGGCCGATCCGCACCCGTGGACAAAGCTTTAGCGACACGCGGAACCGCGTCGGCGCACGAAACTGCCACCGTGGATACTGCCGCCATGGATGCGGTGCAGGCGGAAGGAGCTGACCGAGCCAGCCAGCTCGCGCAGCCCGGCCAGGCTGCACAGGGTGAAAAAACTGGTCAGCCCACGGAGGCTCCCACGACTGACGGCCCTGGCCAGACTGAACCGGCTGACGGACCCGGCCAGGCGGCACCGGCCGACGGCTCCGGAGTCCGTCCCCTCGACAGCGATGGAACCATCGGGCGGACGCATTCGGTTCCCTCGCAGGACTCCCACTCCGCCGCAAGCCCCAACACCACCTCCAGGTCTGACGGCGATGCCGGCGCGGCAGCCGGCACTGACGGTGCAGGCCGCGCTGGCGATGGAAGCGGCGTGAATGACAGTGAAGAGAATGCAGGTGAAGAGGATGCCGACGAAGAGAAGGAGAAGTTCCAAGGCATCTGGCGCAACGAGGAACACTCCTCCAGGTTCAAGAGGATCATGAGCGTCGGTGGCCGCACCCGCCCCTCCACCACCGGGCTGATCCTGGCGCTGCTGCTAGTCGGCGGCCTGGCGCTAGCCTCCTCGAACCCAGAGGGGGGAGACACCGGCTGGCTCTCCCCCGACTACTGGCGCGACCGCCCCTCTAACAGTGCATCCACCGAAGACTCCGAGAACTCCGAAGCAAACGATCCATCCGGCGAAAACGCCACCGGCCAGAACAACCCCACCGCTGACCCGAACTCCGACCCGAACTCCAGCGGAAACACTGACGGCAACACCGACGGAAACGCCAACTCAAACCCTGGCGGCAACGCTGGCGGCAACACCGACGGAAACGCTGGCTCAAACTCAGGTGCAAACTCCGATCAGAGCGCCAACTCGAACCCCGGCGGAAACGACGGATCACCCAACGGGACAGCAAATGAGCCAAACAGCAACTCCAGTGGCAACAATCCCAACAGCGGAAATGGTGGCGTCCAGAATAATTCCAACAACAGCGGCACCGGCGGCAACAGCATGAACGGCGCTGCGCCCCGCGCTATGGGTGCGATGGGTACGCCCAATGCGACCGACACCACCCATGGCTGATTAAATGAACACCATGAACTCGAAGGTTTTCCACCCCAGCCGCGAACACATCCTCGGCGGGTTCGTCATGTTCCTGATCTGCCTGCTATTCACGGGCTATAAGGTCGCCTGGTTTTTCTGGGTTCCGCTAGTGCCGCTAGTGTTTATTCTGTGGACTTTGTGGGTACGAACCACCGTGTCCGACAAAGCCATCACCACGCGCTACCTCTTCCGCGCAGGCAAAACCATGCAGTGGGAAGACTTCCGCGCGCTCCGCTTCAACCGAGCCGGACGCGCCTACGCCGTAGACAACCAGGAGAACAGCATCTGGCTGCCGGGCGTGACCTTTAACTCCCTGATCGACCTGCACAAGGTCAGCGGCGGACGAATCCCCGACCCCGTCAGCCCAGCCCGCGCAGCCACGGACGACAAGGTGCAAGTCGTCAACAAGGAGGGCTACGCCGTACTCATGGACAAGGACGAGTACAAGGAATACGAAAAGCAGCGCCGCCGCGAAGCGGGAGTCGATGCGCCGGACGCCGCCGCACCGGACGCCGACGCGCAAAACACAAGCGCCCCAGAAAGGGACAACACCAGCAGCTGACCGCCCGGCTCGTGCTTAAGCTTTGCCGCGCTAACCAGCAAACGGCAAAACAAGAAATCACAGGAAAAGACTTTTCCGGAATAAGAACTCCAGAGTAGGAACAACAAGAAGAGAGCCGTGAACAGTATGAACGCCATCCCATTGAGATCCGCCGTCACCACCCAGGGCCGCAACGCCGCCGGCGCCCGCGCCCTGTGGCGTGCTACAGGCATGACGGACCAGGACTTCGAGAAGCCCATCATCGCCATCGCGAACTCGTACACGCAGTTTGTGCCGGGTCACGTGCACCTGAAGGACGTGGGAGACATCGTCGCTGACGCCATCCGCGAAGCCGGCGGCGTACCCCGCGAGTTCAACACCATCGCCGTCGACGACGGTATCGCTATGGGGCATGCAGGCATGCTCTACTCGCTGCCCAGCCGCGAGGTTATTTCTGACGCCGTCGAATACATGGTCAACGGCCACGCCGCCGATGCGCTGGTGTGCATCTCCAACTGCGACAAGATCACGCCCGGCATGCTGAACGCCGCCATGCGTCTGAACATCCCGGTGGTGTTCGTCTCCGGCGGGCCGATGGAGGCTGGCAAAACGGTGGCAGTTGATGGTGTCGTACAGGCTCCGACGGATCTGATTACCGCCATCTCCGCCTCCGCGTCCGACAAAGTCGACGCGCAGGCGCTGCTGGAGGTTGAGTCCGCCGCCTGCCCGACGTGTGGCTCCTGCTCCGGCATGTTCACCGCCAACTCGATGAACTGTCTGACCGAGGCGCTTGGCCTGTCCCTGCCGGGCAATGGTTCCACCTTGGCGACTCACGCCAAACGGCGCGACCTGTTCACCAAGGCTGGCACCACCATCGTTGAACTGTGCCACCGCTACTACGGCGAGGGAGACGCCTCCGTCCTGCCGCGGAACATCGCCACCCGCGAGGCCTTCGAGAACGCAATGGCACTGGACATGGCCATGGGCGGATCCTCCAACACCGTGCTGCACATCCTCGCGGCCGCCCAGGAGGGTGAGATCGACTTCGACCTGCACTCCATCGACCAACTGTCCCGCGAAGTGCCGTGCCTGTCGAAGGTGTCCCCGAACTCCGACTACCACATGGAAGACGTTCACCGCGGAGGCGGCATCCCCGCCATCCTCGGCGAGCTCTACCGCGCCGGCAAGCTGAACGAAGGCGTTCACTCCGTTCACTCCGCCACGCTGAAGGAATGGCTGCTGTCCTGGGACATCCGCTCCGGGGCTGCAACTGAGGAAGCCATCGAGTTGTTCCACGCCGCCCCCGGCGGAGTCCGCACGACCGAGCCATTCAGCACTGAGAACCGTTGGTCCAGCCTGGACACCGATGCAGAGGGTGGCGTCATTCGCGATGTAGAGCATGCGTACACCGCCGATGGCGGCCTGGTTGTCCTCCGCGGCAACCTCGCCGAAGACGGCGCCGTAATCAAGGCCGCGGGTGTTGATCCGTCTATCTGGCACTTCGAAGGCAAGGCACTAGTCGTCGAATCCCAAGAAGAAGCCGTGCGAGTGATCCTGGACAAGAAGGTCAAGCCGGGTCACGTCGTGGTCGTGCGCTACGAAGGCCCCGCCGGCGGCCCGGGAATGCAGGAAATGTTGCACCCGACCGCCTTCCTCAAGGGTGCGGGGCTCGGCAAGGAGTGCGCGCTGATCACCGACGGTCGCTTCTCCGGCGGCACGTCCGGGCTGTCCGTCGGACACATCTCCCCCGAAGCCGCGCACGGCGGCCTGATCGGCCTGGTCCGCGACGGCGATCCGATCACCATCGACGTGCACGAGCGCCGATTGGAGCTGAACGTCTCCGACGAGGAGATCGTGCGCCGCCGCTCCGAGATGGAGGCTTCCGACAAGCCGTGGACTCCCACCACTCGCCAGCGCAAGGTCACCAAGGCGCTGCGCGCTTATGCCGCGATGGCAACCTCCGCTGACCGCGGAGCCGTCCGCGAGGTGAAGTAACCCCAGCGGGCGCGTACCCTCCGCATACCCAGCCTCACGCTGCAGCCAGCACGCCCCCTTAACGGTGGCGCTGCCGCCCCGCCCCGGCCACAAGATCTGGCTTCGAGCGCCCGGCCGACTTCTCCGGCGGCGCTGACGCCCCGCACAGCCGGTATCCCCGGGGTCGCGGCCTCCCGGACGGCCGTAGGCTGGAGGGCATGCATGATTCACACATCCAGCCCGAGGCAGAACGCGCAGACTCCAATGCAGTCGAGGCTGACAGCGCCCGCGGCGGCCGCGCTCGCGGCGACAGCGCTCGCGGCAGCGCTGGCGACGACGGGATGATCCGCGTCCGTGACGCACACTTGCGCAACCTCAAGCACCAGGACGTCTCGCTGCCCCGTAACGCCCTGGTGGCGGTGACGGGCGTATCCGGCTCGGGGAAATCTTCGCTGGCGTTTGGCACGCTGCATGGGGAGGCTCAGCGGCGGTACCTGGAATCCGTCGCGCCGTTCGCGCGCCGGCTCATCGGCGGAGCCGTCGACCCACGCGTGGGGTCCGTGGAGGGGCTGCCGCCGACTGTCGCGCTGCAGCAGGGGGCGCAGGCGGGCGGAGCGCGCTCGACGGGGGGTACCGCATCGAACCTGTCGAACACGATCCGCCTGCTGTATTCCCGTTGCGGCGATTACCCTGCGGAAGTGCGCGAACGCCACGGCGGGCGTCTGGACTCGGACAGCTTCTCCCCTAATACGACGGCGGGAATGTGCCCGGAGTGTCAGGGCACGGGAGTGGTGCATGAGCCGACGGAGGAGTCCATGGTTCCGGACCCGTCGCTTTCCATCGACGAGGGCGCTATCGCCGCTTGGCCCGGCGCGTGGTTGGGGAAGAACTTCCACGATATTGTCGCGGAGCTCGGCTTCCCTATGGACATTCCGTGGCGAGACATCCCGCGGGCCGACCGGGATTGGATCCTTTTCACGGACGAGCGGCCGGTGGTGACGATCCACCCCCACCGGGGTGCGGATCAGATTCAGCGGACGTATGAGGGCACTTGGCGTTCGGTGGCCTCTTATCTGCGGAAGACGTTGGCGGAGACGGGTTCCGATTCCACACGACGCCGCGTCCTGTCGTTTATGAAGTCTTCCCGCTGTGGGGTGTGTGATGGTCGTCGCCTTATTGTCGACGCCCTTTCCGTGGAATACCTCGACCTTCCCATCGATCGCCTTGGGGCGCTTCCTTTGGAAGACGTTCTCTCTCGCTTCGCCGAGCGCCGCGGCTCTATGCTCGCAGACACTGCCCGCGGTCAGGCCGATCTCTACGCCACAACTGGGCGAAGAATAGCGCAGCACGCCCCAGCACAGCAAGAGGCCACGAGGCGAGAGGCAACCGAAACTTCAGTAACTTCAGACACTGAAGCCACAGAGGATGCTGCGGAATCCCCCGCCAGCGCGGAGGCCGAGCGGATTCTGCTGGACCAGGCGATCCCTACGCTGGAGTCTGTGGTGGATCTCGGTTTGGGGCACCTGAGCCTGGACCGTGCCACTTCCACCCTGTCGGCGGGTGAACTGCAGCGGCTGCGGTTGGCGTCCCAGCTGCGGTCGGGACTTTTCGGAGTGGCATACGTTCTGGACGAGCCGTCCGCGGGTCTGCACCCCGAGGAGCGCCGCGCAGTGATGCGGCTAGTCCGAGGTTTCCTGGACGCGGGCAACAGTGTCCTACTGGTCGAACACGACATGCACCTGGTTGCGGAGGCCGACTGGATCGTCGACGTCGGCCCGGGCGCAGGCGAGCACGGCGGGGAGATCCTCTACTCCGGCCCGGTCAAGTCCCAGAACCCGACCAAACTCCGGGACCCGAACGCCTCCCAGGCTGAGAGTTGCTGCCCGGCCCCATCCCAAGGCTCAGCGACCACTGCCGCTGCTGTCGGGGATCCCAGCCAGGGCACATTCCAGATCCCGTCCGAAAGCGCGGGCCTGGCGGGAATGGACTGCCCCACCGGGCGGGTCCTCGCCGCAGGGCCACTGAAACTGACCACCGACGCCGAAGCGCGCACCCCCTCCGGCGTTCTCAGCCTCACGGACATCAACGAACGCACCCTGAACGGCCTCGACGTGGAATTCGGCCTCGGCGCGTTCACCGCGATCACGGGCGTTTCGGGTTCCGGCAAATCCACGCTCCTGCACACGCTGGCCAACTCTCTGCGCAAACAGGTGAAGACATCGGTCGACGACGGAGACGTGGCGTCAAAAGATAAAGACCCCGAAGAAAAAGCAACGGCCCAGCTCAGCGCAGACATCACCGTCAATCGGTTGGTGCAAATCTCACAGAAGCCCATCGGCCGAACCCCCAGATCCTGCCTCGCAACGTACACCGGACTATTCGACCGCGTACGGAAACTCTTCGCACAGACCGACGAAGCGAAGCGGCGCGGCTGGACCGTTTCCCGGTTCTCGTACAACGTCACCCAAGGACGCTGCCCCACCTGCAGCGGCGAAGGGCAAATTGAAGTCGAGCTAGTGTTCCTGCCCGGCAGCTACACTCCCTGCCCCGACTGTCACGGCGCGCGTTACAACGCTGAAACGCTGGAAGTCACCTGGAACGGCCGGACAATCGCGGACGTGCTGGAGCTCACCATCGCTGAAGCACGGGAGGTCTTCGCCGACGAAGAGGCAATCGCCCGAGCTCTGCGGGCTCTGTCGGCTGTGGGGTTGGATTACCTCCGGCTCGGCCAGCCGGCCACGGAGCTTTCCGGCGGCGAGGCCCAGCGGATCAAGTTGGCTACGGAGCTGCAGCGGGCTCAGCGGGGGCATACCGTGTACCTCATGGATGAGCCGACCACCGGCCTGCACCCGGCGGATGTGGATTTGCTTGTGACGGAACTCCAGCGGTTGGTCGACAACGGGAACACTGTGGTGGTTGTGGAGCATGACATGCGAGTTGCCGCGCAGGCGGACCGGGTGCTCGAAATGGGGCCGGGGGCCGGCGCGCGGGGCGGTCAGGTTGTGGCAGACGGAAGCCCCGCCACGGTGGCTCAGACGGACACCGCGACGGGGCGAGTATTGGCGGAAAGAAGCTAGCTAATTGAACGGGTTTCCTCCGCCGACGCCGAGCCATAGTCCGGCGGTGGCCGCCGCTGCGACTACGAAGAAAATCCAAGCGGACGCCAACGGTCGGGTTGCCCATCCTCTGCTGCGGTCGAGGCTGATCCGGCCGGGGCCGAGGAAGATGAGGCTTATTGACGCCACCGTCAGCGCCGCCCACAGTTGGACGTGAGGGCTCAGGCCGTATGGCCATAGGGTTCCCTGGAAGCTGTCGAGATTGTGGAATGCCATGAAACCGCTGACGATGGTGGCGAGTGCTGCGCCGAAAGGCGTGACGAGGCCGAGGAGCAGTAGCCCGCCGGCAACAACCTCCGCGACCGGGATGCCGATGGCGAGGATGTCGGTGAAGTTGTAGTTGCCCAGTTGGCTCTGGAATACGTCGACGCCCGGGTCTCCGCCGAAGGCGAACAGCGTCTGCAGGCCGCGTACCAAGAGGTACGCGCCCAGCACTGCGCGCAGGATGAACAGTCCGAAGCTGGTGGTGCCGCGCTTAACTTCCGCGCCCGCGCCGGCACCCGCCGCGTCGCGGTCTGCGCTCACCGTGTCGTGATCTACCCCAGTCACGCCAGCATCAACAGCCGTATCAGCGCTGCCAGCCGCGCCCGCGCCGGTCACACCAGAACCAGCGCCAGCGCCCGCGCCAACCACTCCAGCACTAGCAGCCCCAGCGGCCGTATCAGCGCCGCCAGCCGCGCCTGCACCGCCAATCTCAGAACCATCAGACGCGCCGGCAACACCCGCGCCCGCCGCACCCGCGGCAGCGTTGCCATTTTCAGAGCCATCGGTCGTGCCTGCAGCTCCCGCGCCAGCAGCCGCGCCGGTCACACCAGCGCTCGCGGCAGGGGTCGCGCCGTTCTTCGCCTGTCGGATGAAGGCCTGATCGTTGGTTGAAGTGGTGGGCCGCTCCGCCGGGTTGGCGTCATCAACCTTGCCCCAACGATCGGACGCGCCGTTGGCAGCGCCCACATCAGCACTAGCCCCAGCGGGCTGGGAGGAGTCCAGCTTCGACAGATCCACTTCCGGCTCCGGCGGGCGGCTTTCAATGCGCTGCGGACGCGCCCGGCCCAGCACCGCATAAATATCCCGTTTGGCGGGCTTCTCCTCTACAGGAGTTTCAGCCTCTGGAGCCTCTGTCCCTGGAATTTCAGCCGAAGCCTCGGCCGACGTGTCAGTCGACGCACGCTCCGATCCAGTGTCCTTGTTCGGAGCGCCCTCAACCGTCACAGCGGCCGCAGCGTCCGACTCGGCCGGCTCTGACGTTTTCGCCGACTTCGCCCCTCCCCCGGAAGCCTTCCCCCTCTCTGGAGCTTCGGGCTTAGCATCCCCTGCTGCTGACGCTTCCGCAGTTTCTTCGCCGGCAGTCTCTTCGCCGGGCTTGTCAATCTTGGTCGCCTTGGCGGGAGGTGTGGCGTCCGTGGGCTTCTGCGCGTCCCGACGGTAGACGGGCACGTCGATGTCGTTGTTCAGGTCATCCGCCAGATCATCCGCGGAGTTGCCGAACAAAGCGTCGTCTGGACTGTTGGGCTTCGCGTTGTTATTCACGCACCCCAGACTATTCTGACCAGCGCGATTTCCGCGGGAGGTCGCTCGGCATGTCTTCGATGGCATACTCCATCGGCTGTGTGCCTGCCGAGTTTCCGCGCACCTTTCGACTCCGACGGTCCGGCATTCCGGCCCCCGGCTACGGCAGCGCTTCGCCTCCGCCGCCCATTGGGCTCGGGCGCTGCTAGCTGAGCTTCTTAGCGATCAGCTGGTTGACCTGCGCGGGGTCTGCCTTGCCCTTGGTGGCCTTCATGACGGCGCCGACAATCGCACCGGTGACCTTCTTGTTGCCCGCGCGGTACTTTTCGACGATGTCCGGGTTTGCAGCCAGGGCCTCGTCGACTGCCGCTTCGATGGCGCCGTCATCGCGCACAACTTCCAGGCCGCGCGCTGCGACGACCTCGTCGACGTCGCCTTCGCCCGCCAAGACTCCGTCGACTGCTTGACGTGCAAGCTTGGTGGTGAGCTTGCCTTCGTTTACTAGTGACGCCACCCGCGCCACCTGAGTCGGCGTGATGTCGAGACCGGTAAGTTCCACGCCTTGTTCGTTTGCCTTGCCTGCGAGGTAGGAGACCCACCAGGAGCGAGCTTCGTCGGGCTTGGCGCCTGCTTCGACGGTGTCGACCACTAGATCCAGGGCGCCGGCGTTGACGAGGTCGCGCATTTCCTCGTCCTTCAGGCCCCACTCCTCCTGGATGCGGGCGCGGCGGATCCACGGCATTTCCGGCAGGGTGGAGCGGATCTCTTCGACCCACTCGGCGGGGGCGAGTACGGGCGGCAGGTCTGGGTCGTTGAAGTAGCGGTAGTCCGCCATGGTTTCCTTCGGGCGTCCCTTGGAGGTGGTGCCGTCGGTTTCCTGGTAGTGGCGGGTTTCCTGAACGATCTCCACGTTGTTGACGAGGCAGGCTGCCTGGCGCTGCATTTCAAAGCGCACGGCTTGCTCGACGGACTTCAGAGAGTTGATGTTCTTCGTTTCGGTGCGCGTGCCGTATTCGGTGGTGCCGACGGGGCGCAGGGACAGGTTGGAGTCCACGCGCATGGAGCCTTGGTCCATGCGTGCGTCGGATACTCCGAGTGCCTTGACGAGGTCACGCAGTGCGGAGACGTATGCCTTCGCAACTTCTGGTGCGCGTTCGCCGGCGCCCTCGATGGGCTTGGTAACGATCTCGATCAGTGGCACGCCTGCGCGGTTGCAGTCCACCAGGGATGCGGTGGCTCCGTGGATGCGGCCGTCTGCACCGCCGAGGTGAGTCAGCTTGCCGGTGTCTTCTTCCATGTGGGCGCGTTCAATCTCCACGCGCCATTCGGTGCCGTCCTCCAGCACGACGTCCAGGTATCCGTCGTAGGCGATGGGCTCGTCGTACTGGGAGATCTGGTAGTTCTTCGGCTGGTCTGGGTAGAAGTAGTTCTTGCGTGCGAAGCGGGACTTCGGAGCAATCTCGCAGTTCAGTGCCAGGCCGATCTTGATGGCCCATTCCACGCCTAGCTTGTTTACGACTGGCAGCGCGCCTGGCAGGCCGAGGCTGCATGGGTCGACGTTGCTGTTTGGTGCGTCGCCGAATTCCGCGGAGGACGTGGAGAACATCTTCGTCTTCGTGGCGAGTTCGACGTGAACTTCCATGCCCATTACCGGGTCGAAGTGCTCCAGCACTTCGTCGAAGTCCATCACATCATCGGAGTAATCGTAGACAGGCGCAGTCATGCCAGCCATCTTAATACGTCCCCGTATTCGTGTGGCGTTAGGGTCGCTGGGCGTCCACGATCGCCCGCTCATGCCTCGCGCCTGCGGCCGCCCGCTCACGCCGCGCGCCCGCCACGCCCTGCCTTTGGGTGCCCGGCAGCTCCCAACGCGTCCGCACCGCCACCGCGCCAACGCAGCAGCACGTCAACGCAGCCGCACCTCCGCGCACCTCTCTCGCATTTCAGCGCGCCAATGTCCACCTACGGTCCTTCGTCAGCCATTTCAACGTCTCCCAGGGCGGTCGCGCGCCTGAGCGGTTCCCCGTGTCCCGGCGCCCCCGGCGGTTCCCCGTGTCCCGGCGCCCCCGGCGGCAGCCAGGTGACGCGCCCGCCTTCGCGCGCCATCCGCCCGCGGCCGCGTTGCCCGTTCACGCCATTGTGATACGGACACAAAAGCGTCATGTTCTCGGGGTTTGTTTCTCCGCCTTTCGCAAATTCCTGCAGGTGGTGAACTTGGCATTCACTCGCCGGACGCCCACATCCCGGCCAGGCGCACCGCGTCGTTTCGGCTTCCAGCATTCGGCGCTGTTTTGATGACGCCAACCGCTTCACCCTGTACAAATTCACCGGTCCTCGCTCCGGGGCTATCAGCGTGATGCAATCTCCATCATTCAGCATCACGCCTGCCGCCCCGGCCGCCTCCGCAACAACTGCCACACCGACTGAACTCGCAGTAAGCGCCGCTTCCGCCGTAGCGGCCGCACCGGCCGCGCCCTCCGCGCGGGCCGCGTCGGCTGGACTCGCATTAAGCGCCGGCCCCGCCATAGTGGGCACACCGGCCACGCCTGCTACCTCGGCCGCACCAGCTGCCTCCGCCGTAGCGGCCGCACCGGCCGCGCCCTGCGCGCCGGCCGTGCCTGCCGATGTGCTGCCTGCCACCCCGGCCGAGCCTGCCGAGGTGCTATCTGCCCCGGCCGCGTCGGCGATTGAAGCGTCGGCAATTGGCGTGGATAGCTGGCGGGGAAACACAGCGTCTTCTAAACGGCGGGCGACGTATTCCGCCCCGGTGAAGACGGCACCGTTGGTGGCCCGCAGCTCAATCTCATCCCCTTGGCCGCTGAGTACCTGAATGTAGTCATCCAGGCTGACCACGACATTGGTGGTCAGCGTGCTGCGTTGAATGGTTCGATTCTCCGTGAGCCACGCCAGTGGATCCAGGCGTGCGGACTCCCAAATCTCCGACATGCGGTGCGACGGCCCCGTGAACTGGATGGTGGTCTTCGTGCCGTGCATGATCCGGCGTCCTCCGTCGTCGGGCACCCGCGGCCCCTGCATTTCGCGCCGCAGTTGCGTCGCCCGGCGCGAAATGGCCGCATAATCTCCAGCGGTATTGCATAGCGCTTCGGTAAACACGTAACGCTGTTTGATCCCCAGCGTCCGTGCTCGCTCGGCGATCAGTATCAGCACATCCAGCCCATGTCCGTTGCGCTGGGCGGCTCCCAGCGCCCGCTTTTTATAGCGCGAGTACGCCGCCCCGGAGAAGTGTTCCGCGGCCCGCGCCACGCTCCGCGCATACTCGCGTTCCAGCGGCAGCTGCTCGGCGGGCTTGCCCATGGCTTCTGTCAGCAGCTCCACGCCGTGGCGCTGCGCGTCCGCCACTTGACGCTTGAGCTCCGCGAGCTGCTGCAACTTTTCCATGCCCCGAACGCTAAACCATGCGCAAAATTTCTGCCCCGCCCCACGCGACCACCTGTGGATAACTCGCCCTCTTCGCAAGCGTTCTCCACAGGCTTTTCAATTCCCTCTTGACAATTCTCCGCCAGGCATGCTGTACCGCATTTCAGCACCGCCCGGCGCTGGCTTAACGTCAGCCACACAGCGCGCCCTGCCTGTGGCGCTTGGCTCTCTCGCCATTACGCCGCGCCAGGCTGCTCGCGCGCCTCCGCCGCCCTGCACCTTTGCTGCGCCGCCTCACGGCGTCCGCGGCGCCCTCGGCGTCCGCGGCGTCCGCTAGCCGAACAGCGAGCGCGCCGTTTCGTAGCGCCTCTCAGGAACTTCCTTCAGCGTGCCGACGGCCTCTTCAAAGTCGATCAGCTCGATGCTGCCGCCCTTCAGTGCAACGACCTTGCCGAACTCTCCCCGGATGGCGGCCTTGGTGGCATTCACGGCAAAGCGAGTTGCCAGCACGCGGTCAAACGCCGTGGGAGTTCCGCCGCGCTGGATGTGCCCCAGCACGGTGGAACGCACGTCGGTGTCCAGGCGGTTTTCGATCTCCTTGGCAATCAGCGCGGACATGTCTTGGAATTTCTCGTGGCCGAACTGGTCCACTTCGCGTTCGGCAACATCCAGGGTCCCTTCCTTCGGCAGTGCGCCTTCGGCAACGACGATGATGCCGTACTTCTCCCCCAGCTGGAATCGGCGGGCCATCCGGCGGCAGACATCGTCGATGTCGAACGGGAACTCCGGGATCAGGATTTCGTGCGCGCCGCCGGCCATGCCCGCGTGTAGAGCGATCCAACCGACGTGGCGGCCCATGACTTCCACGATCATCACGCGGTCGTGCGATTCGGCGGTGGTGTGCAGGCGATCGATAGCGTCGGTGGCGACGGCGACGGCGGTGTCAAAGCCGAAGGTGTAGTCGGTTCCGTTGACGTCATTGTCAATGGTCTTCGGCACGCCGACAACCGGCACGCCGTTGTCGTGCAGGAAGCGCGCGCCCTTAAGGGTGCCTTCGCCGCCGATTGGGATCAGGGCGTCGATGCCTGCATCCGCGAGGTTGGCTTTGACGCGGTCGATGCCGGCCATGAAGTCGTCGGGGTGTAGGCGTCCGGTGCCGAGGATGGTGCCTCCGCGGCGCAGGATCCGGTCGATGAAGTCGTCGTCGTACAGTTGCACGCGGCGGTCTTCCAGCAGTCCCTGCCAGCCGTCTTCAAATCCGACGACGGTATGGCCTTCCCCGGCCGCCGTCCGCACGATGCCTCGGATGACGGCGTTCAATCCTGGGCAGTCTCCACCACTGGTCAAGGTCGCAATACGCATGTTTTAAAGTTTAGCGATACCCCGCGGGATCTGCCGGACGGGATTATTTCGCGACGGTTTCGGGGGTTTTGCTGGTCTCTACTGGTCTTTTTTCCGGTCTTTTTGTCTTTATTATTGACGCCTACTCGTCTCCGCGGCTGCCCTGTGGCCGAGCCATGGCGGAGGCCACTGCGCCTAGCATCAGCATGATCACCGCGGGCAGCAGGGAGTCGCCGAAGGCCTGGGGGCCGACGGCGCTGACGCGCGCTTGGACGACGGCGGCGATAACGGCGGCTCCGGTGACGGCGCCGAGTTGGCGGGTGGCGTTGTACATTCCAGAGCCGGCGCCGGCGAACTGGGGCGGCAGGTCGCGCAGGGTGGTGGTGGAGTTCGGAGCCCAGACGAAGGAGTTTCCGAATCCGAGGATCACGAACGCCCCGATCATCATCCACAATGGCCGCTCTGGCCGCATGGAGAACACCAGCGCGGCCACGCCTACAGCCATCAGGCAGAACCCGAGGACAGCGAAGCGCCTGGGTTCGTAGCGGTCGACCAGCCGGCCGACGAACGGCGCCATAATTCCAGCGATGATGGCCATGGGCGTCACTACGAAGGAGGCTTTCATCGGGCTGAAGAGGTGGACTTCCTGCAGGTACATCATCACTGGCACCATCATGCCGGCGACGGTGAAGCCCATGGTGAAGATGGATGCGTTGCCGAATGCGAAATGGCGGCGTGCGAACAGCGCAATCGGCACGAGCGCGCTGCCTGCGGGCAGGCGGGATTGCAGCCAGACGAAGGCCACCAGCAGCGCCACGCCTCCGAACAGCAGTACCCAAATCCACGGCGCCCACCCGGCGGGGTCGCCTTCTTGGATGCCGTAGATCACCATCGTCATCGCCACCATGGAAAGCAGGATCGACGGCACGTTGATGCGTTCCTCGGTCGGCTGGAACCGCGGTACCCAGCGGGCGACCATCACCACGGATAGCACACCGATGGGTACGTTGATGAAGAACACCCACTGCCAGGTTGCGTATTGGGTGATGAGGCCTCCGAGCAGTGGCCCAGCGAGCGTGGAGATTCCCGCCGTGGCACCCCAGATGCCCAGTGCTGCCCCGCGCTTGTCGCGCGGGAAGATGCGGTTGATCACGCTCATGGTCTGGGGCGTCAATAAAGATCCGCCAATACCTTGCACGGCGCGGGCGGCGATCAGCGTTTCGATGCTGCCGGCCAGTCCGCAGGCAAGCGACGAGAGCGTGAAGATCGTCATTCCCGCGATGTAGAGATTCTTCGGGCCGAAGCGGTCGCCGAGCCGGCCGGTAACCATCAGCGGCACCGCGAACGCCAGCAGGTAGGCGCTGGTGACCCACAGCACTTGGCCGTAATCGGCGTGCAGGTCGGCTTGGAATGCGGGCGTGGCGACGGCGACGATCGTTTGATCCAGCAGGATCATGAAAAAGCCGATGCACAGCGCCACGAGGGCGCGCCATGCCTGCGGCAGCGGGAGCGGCAGCGCGAGGTAACGCCCGTCGCTCAGCTGATCCCGACGGCCCTGCTGGCTCTGCCGGCGCATTTGCGCACGGCTCTGGGGCTGAGCTGAATTCATTAGAGGGAGTCTACTGCCGCCCGGATGGCGGGCAAACTGGCCTTAAACTCCGGCATCAGCGGCAATTCTTCGAGCTGGTCGATGGGCTGCCACAGTAGCTCCAGCGATTCAGCTGTCGGGTGCAGTTCCAGGTGTTCGGAGCAGGTGGCCAGGACGGTGGTGTACGTCCACTCGTTGATTTCTGGGTTCTCGTATTGCCACCAGAATGTGCCGCCGAGTCCGAAGATTCCGTGGGCGTTCAGCGAGGCGTCGAGGCTAGGGTGTCGGACGGGGAAATCCTGCAGGGCCTTGCGGGGGTCTCCGCTGCGTTCGACCATTGTCTCGATGTCGGCGAAAAGGTGCCATTCGTCGTCGCGGACGGGCAGGCGACAGTACGCAACCTTGACGGGCACGGTGGAGGTGACGATTTCTCGGTGTACCTTTACCGATGACGCCCCCACGCCCGTCTCTTCCCACGTTTCGCGGAGGGCGCCGTCGGTGGGTGATTCGCCGACGTCGATGGCGCCGCCGGGCAGAGCCCAGGTGCCGCCGCGGTTGGTCCACTTGGCGCGGTGCTGCATCAGGACGTGGCGGTCGTCGGTGACGAGGAACAGTCCTGCCGCGCCGAGGACTCCCCAGCGTCGGGACCCGTCGGGGTCTTCGACGAAACCGTCGCCTGTGTAAAGTTCGGGAATCTTACCCATGTCCCCCACCATACGCGGATCCCCGGCCTCCGCCGCCGGCCGCCCGGGCCTGAACATTTCAGCGCCCCGACCTCGGCAAAACTATGCGGCTGGGTAACCGCAAGGCCAGACCGACCGCCTTGCCCGCCAACTCTGGGGACGCCAGACCGGCTGCGGGTGAGCCGGCCGAGGGGCTCCCCTACCCCGCCAGTTCAGGGTCAGCCAGCTATGTGTGGCCGATTAGTCGCGGCCGGCTTCGAAGGCCGCGCCGACGCGGTACAGGCGGTCGTCGCCGTGCGCCGGCCCCATGATCTGCAGGCCGGTCGGCAGGCCGGAGTCGCTAGCGAAGCCACCCGGCACGGACATGCCGCACACGCCAGCCAGGTTCAGCGGCAGGGTGAACAGGTCAAACATGTACATTGCCAGCGGGTCGTCGACCTTCTCGCCCAGCTTGAAGGCGGTGGACGGCGTCACTGGCGCGACGATCGCGTCGACCTGCTCGTAGGCCTTGGCGAAGTCCTGAGAGATCAGGTTGCGCACGCGCTGAGCCTGCAAGTAGTAGGCGTCGTAGTAGCCGACGGACAGGGCGTAGGTGCCCAGCATGATACGGCGCTTAACCTCCGGGCCGAAGCCTTCGGCGCGGGTCAGGCTCATCACCTGGTCGGCGGAACGGGAGCCGTTGTCTCCGCGGCGCTGGCCGTAGCGCATGCCGTCAAAGCGGGCCAGGTTGGAGCTGACCTCACAGGGCAGAATCAGGTAGTAGGCGTTCAGCGCGTGGTCGAAGTTCGGGCAGTCGACCTCCACCAGCTCAGCGCCCTGGGACTTCAGCTGCTCCAGGTTGGCGTGGTAGGTCTCCAGCACGCCCGGCTGGAAGGCCTCGGCCCGCTCGAACTGCTTAACCACACCCAGCTTCACGCCGCTCAAGTCTCCAGAGGCGCCCTGTTTCGCCGCCTCGACAACCGGCGCGACGGCGTGGGAGGAGGAGGTCGAGTCGTTGGCGTCATGCCCCGCAATAACCTCGTGCAGCAGCGCGGTATCCAGGACCGTGCGCGCCGTCGGGCCACCCTGGTCCAGCGAGGAGGCGCAGGCCACCAGGCCGTAACGGGAAACAGTGCCGTAGGTCGGCTTCACGCCGACGGTGTTGGTCAGCGCGGCGGGCTGGCGGATGGAGCCACCCGTGTCCGTGCCGATGGCCAGCGGAACCATGCCGGCGGCCAGCGCTGCAGAGGAGCCACCGCCGGAGCCGCCTGGCGTGCGCTCCAGGTCGTAGGGGTTCTTCGTCGGGCCGTAGGCGGAGTTCTCGGTGGAGGAGCCCATGGCGAACTCGTCCATGTTCGTCTTGCCCAGGATCGGGATGCCAGCGGCGCGCAGACGCATGGTGACGGTCGCGTCGTAGGGGCTCATGTAACCCTCCAGCATCTTGGAGGCACACGTGGTCGGCGCGTCGGTGGTGGTGAAGACGTCCTTCAGCGCCAGCGGCACGCCGGCCAGCTTGCTGGTCGGCTGATCGCCGGCGGCCAGTGCGTCGTCAACGTTGGAGGCCGCCGCCAGCGCCTCGTCGGCGCCAACGTGCAGGAATGCGTGGATGTCGCCGTCGATCTCGCCGATGCGGTCCAGGTGGGCCTGCGTAACTTCCTGGGAGCTGATCTCGCGCGCGTGGATCTTCTCCGCCAGTTCCGCGGCGGTCCAGGTGGTGTAGTCCGAGTCGTCCCGGGAACCGACGATGTACTTGTTCTCAGCCATGAGTGTTCCTACAGTTCCTTTGGTTCTTTAAGTTCTTTAGTTCTTTAAAGCTTGGAGTTCTAAACGTTCGTTGCTCTAGCGGTCTTTTAGCTTTGTGACGCCACCCGCGGCAACTGTGCAGCAGCCCCAGTGACGCTAGCGTTCCTCAGCGGCTGTACTAGTCCGCGAGGATCTGCGGCACCTCAAAGCGCTGCTCGCTCTGCTTCGGCGCCTGATCCAGAGCCTGCTCTGCGGTGAGGCTCGGAACGACCACATCCTCACGCATCACGGCGACATCGCCGTCAACGTTCTGAGTGGGGTGGCTCAGCGGCTCAACACCTTCGGTGTCTACCTTCCTGATCGCGGCCACGTGATCGACGATTCCGTCGATCTGAACTGCGTATTCATCCAATTCCTGCTCCCCCAGGTCCAGGCGAGCCAGGCGGGCCAGGTGGGCAACATCTTCGCGCGAAATCTCAGACATGGGTTCTACTCTAGCCAAGGCAAGTAGCCCCCGTGGACTTCAGGTGGCGCTAGTATCGGTGCCATGTCTTTCCTTATGCGTGTGCGTATGCCCGATACCCCCGGCTCCCTCGGCCTGCTGGCCATGGCGCTGGGGACTGTCGGCGGTGACATTCGCGGTGTGGACATCGTCGGACGCCCAGAGCAGGATGAGCCCGACTTCGTTATGGACGACATTGTCGTCTCCCTGCCGTCTGGGCATCTGCCCGACAGCCTGATCACGGCCACACAGGAGCTCGACGGTTTCTACGTCGACTCGATTCGCCCCTTTACAGGTTCTATCGACCGACGTGGCCAGATTCAGATGCTGTCCGGGGTGGCGGAGAAGCGGCGTCACAAAGAAAAGGCGCTAGAGATCATGATGCAGGACCTGCCGCGCTCCATGACGGCAGGCTGGGCGGTCGTACTGGATACGATGCCGCGGACTCACCGGGTGGCGGCTTCCCCTGCCGCGCCGGAAGACAACGGCAAGGAGCTGGATCACCCGCCGTTGGACGAGGCGCGCGTGCTGAACCCAGAACGCGAGGATTGGATCCCCGAGAACTGGGCGGTCATGGATTCCGCGCTGGCGGGCACGCCGATCGAGGGCACGAGCCTGCTGCTTATCATCGGGCGTCCGGGCGGGCCGGACTTCCTGCTCAGTGAAGTTGAGCATTTGCGCCAGCTCGGAGCGATCTTCGGCGCATTCTTCAGCTAACGCTGCACACGTCGGCGTACCACCCGCGTGCCGGTGCGCCGCATACTTAGGCGCCCAGCTACTCGGCGCTGATGAAGAAGTCGTAGGCCGGGCTGTCTGTCACGTCCGTGGCGTGGTAGCCGAGCTGCTGCAGGTGCTCCTGGAATTCTGCGTCGCCGGAGACGTCCTCGAACGCCGCCAGCACGCGGCCGTGGTCCATGCCGAAGCTGCGGTAGTGGAAACCGGTGATGTTCCAGCGGGTTCCCAGGACTTCCAGGAAGTGCAGCAGGGCTCCCGGGTTTTCGGGGAATTCGAAGCTGTAGGCGGTTTCGTCGACGTGCTGGCCGGGGGTGCCACCGATCATGTAGCGGACGTGCTCCTTGGCCACGTCGTCGTCGGACAGGTCGACCACGCCGTAGCCTGCCTCGTGGAGGTCTTCGGCGATGGCCTTGCGCTCGTCTTCGCCGTTTTTGAGCTTGACGCCCACGAAAATGCGGGCGGGCTTCTCCCCGTCGCGCTGGCCGACTCGGTAGCTGAATTCTGTGACGGCGCGGTGGCCGAGGATTTTGCAGAATTCGAGGAAGGCTCCCTCGCGCTCGGGGATGCTCACGCCGAAAATACCTTCGCCGCCCTCGCCGATCTCCGCGCGTTCGGAGACATAGCGCAGGGAGTGGAAGTTCACGTTCGCGCCGGACAGTACGTGTGCCAGGGTCTCCCCTTCGACCTGGTGGGTGGCGGCGTAGCGCTTCAAGCCTGCCAGGGCGACAGCGCCGGCTGGCTCGGCGATGGCGCGTGTGTCGTCGAAGATGTCCTTGATGGCGGCACTGATCTCGTCGGAGCTGACGGTGATGACGTCGTCGAGGTACTCGCGGCAGACTCGGAAGGTTTCGCTGCCGATCTGCTTGACGGCCACGCCTTCTGCGAAGAGGCTGACGTGGTCGAGGGCCACGGGGTGCCCGGCGGCGAGCGCATGAGTGAGGCAGGCGGATTCTTCGGGCTCCACGCCGATGACCTGGATGTTGGGGTCTAGTTCTTTGAGAAGCACGGAGATTCCGGCGGCCAGTCCGCCGCCGCCGACCTGCACGAAGACGCGGTCTACGTCGGGGCGGGATTGGAAGATTTCCAGCCCGGCGGTGCCTTGGCCGGCGATGACGGCTTCGTCGTCGAAGGGGGCGACCCACACCATTCCCTCAACCTCGGAGAGTTCCATGGCCTTGGCTTTGGCTTCGTCGAAGTTTGCGCCGTGCAGCAGCACTTCCCCGCCGAAGCTGCGGACGGCGTCGATTTTGATGCTGGGTGTCACTTCCGGCATGACGATGACGGTACGGACGCCGAGTTCCGTGCCGGAGAGCGCTACGCCCTGGGCGTGGTTGCCGGCGGAGGCGGCGACGACTCCGCGGGCGCGCTCGTCGTCCGTGAGCTGGGACATGCGGTTGAACGCGCCGCGGATCTTGAAGCTGTGCACGGGCTGCAGGTCTTCGCGCTTGACCAACACTTCGTTGCCGATGCGCTTGGACAGCGTTTCCATGTTTTCGAGTGGCGTGTTCGTGGCCACGCGGTAGACGGGGGCGGAGACGATCTTCTTCAGATATTCCGCGCCGGAGATGGCCTCCGTGCCTGCGGTGGAATCAGCACCGGCGGTGGCTCCTGCACCAAACGTGGTTCCAGCACCGGCGGTGGTTGCAGCTGCGGTGGTCTCCGTGCCGGCGTTTTCTTCCGTGTTTGGGACTTGCCCTGCCGGGGCGTTCTCCTCGCTTACGGGACGTGAAGCTTCGTGTGACATGCGCTTCAGTATAGTCCTGCCGGTGATCCCCCTTACGCGGCAGTCCCCCGCTGCCGCGCCGCGCCCACTGCGCGCTTGACCGGGCCGCGGTCTCCGCCGCCGCCCGGCGGCCACCGTCAGCGGCCGGACATGCCCAGCGGCCACTGCGCGCTTGCCCGGGCCACGATCCCGCCACCCGCCGGGCTATTGCTGACGGTAATCGTCCAGGTTTACCTGCGGGGTGGGCTGCAGGTGTGCCGTAGCGGGGTTCTTCACCGACGGGTACTTGAGGTCGACGTTGTGGTCGTCCCCGGCATCCACGTACGGATCTTCACCGTTCAGCACGCGCTTGACCTGCTCCTTGTCGACAGTGTGCGTCCACTTGCCGACCAGCAGGGTGGCCACTGCGTTACCCGAGAAGTTGGTCAGCGCACGAGCTTCGGACATGAAGCGGTCGATGCCGACGATGATGTCCACGCCGCCCAACAGCTCCGGGCGGTGGGACTGCAGGCCAGCGGCCAGCGTGGCGATACCCGCACCGGACACGCCCGCCGCTCCCTTAGAGGCGATGATCATGAACACCAGCAGGCTGATCTGGTCGCCGAGTCCCATGTGGACGTTCATGGCGTCCGAGATGAAGATGGCGGCCATAGTCAGGTAGATGGCAGTACCGTCCAGGTTGAAGGAGTAACCCGTCGGCACGACGATGCCGACCGTGGACTTGTCCACACCGATGTGCTCCATCTTGCGCATCAGGTTCGGCAGTGCAGACTCCGAGGAGCTGGTGGCGAAGATCAGCAGGTACTCGCGGCCCAAGTACTTCACCAGCTTGAAGATGTTGAACCCCGTGAATACCCGCAGGATCAGACCCAGGATGCCGAACACGAAGATCACACAGGTGATGTAGAAGCCGAGGATCAGCACGCCCAGCTGCAGAACGGCCTTGATGCCCGTGCCGCCGACTACACCTGCCATGGCGCCGAAGGCGCCGATCGGTGCAAGCCACAGGATCCAGGACAGGATCTTGAATACCAGCTTCTGCAGCGTGGCTACGAAGCTGAGGATCGGCTCGCCGGCCTTGCCCATAGACTGCGTGGCGAAGCCCACCAGCAGGGCGATGAACAGCACCTGCAGAATTTGGCCACTGGTAAAGGCGCCGAAGAAGGTGTCCGGGACGATGCCCTGGACAAAGCCCACCAGGCCTTCGGCCTTCTGCTCTTCGCCGTTGCCGAAGGTGTTGCTTCCGCCGGTGCTCAGGTTCAGGCCATCGCCCGGCTGGAGAATGTTGCCAACCACCAGGCCCACTGCGAGGGCGAAGGTGGACATCGTAACGAAGTATGTCAGTGCCAGGCCGCCTGCTTTACCTACTGACGCCGCAGACCTCACCGAGCCAATTCCCAGCACGATCGTGCAGAAGATCACCGGTGCGATGATCATCTTGATCAGGCTGACATAGGTGGTGCCCAGCTCTTTAAACCCCTTGGCTGTATCTGGCGCCACGAGGCCAAAGATGATGCCGGCGATCACGGCGATGATCACGCCGATGTATAGCCAGTGGGTGTTGTCTTTCTTCTCCCTTTTAGACTCCGCGATCTGCGGAGCAGAAGCGACGGCGTAACCAGGAGCGGCCTGCTTCTCCTGGGAGCTCTGTCCGGCTGGAGCTTGTCCTGCCGAGTGCTGTTCAGAGCCGTGCTGCCCACTTGTGTGTTGTGCAGCTGAGCGCTCGTCAGCTGAGTGTTGCCCAGCTCCGCTGAGTTCAGCGCCATTGTGCCCTGCGCCCTGGGGATTGCTTTTATCGTCCATGATCCCTAGTGCCCCATTTCGGTGTATTCAGATGTTTTCTGTATTCAGCTGTCTTCTTCAGGCGTCTGCCTTCTTCAGGGGTCGGCCTTGTTGAAGCATCTACTTTCTGGAAGCGTTGGCTCCCATCCCCTGCTGCGCCAGTGAATTCCCTTCGAGCTCGGCTGGAGACCCAGTGGGCGTCAATAAAAACGTCAGTGAGCAGCAGAGGGGAAGAGCCTCTACACCTTTATTCTGCTCCTAGGGGGAGATAAGAAACAAATGGGCGCTGCGATAGGTTTTCTTAAAACTATTCGGCGAGTGGCCACGCGGTGTTGACCTGCACGTTCTTGCCTTTTTTCTGAAACCACTCTTGCAGTCCCTTCTGGGACTCGTAGAACCACGTGGCCTGCGAAAGCATCAGTTCATCTGCTGACATCTGTGTCACCTCGGGATACTTGCGCGCCAGCATCCACGCCACACGGGCGGCAGCCACCGCATCTGCCGTCGCCTCGTGGGCGTTGTCCAAATTCACGCCGTAGTGCTGGCACACGCTTTCCAAGGTGCGCTTGCCCTTGCGGTACTGATCCTTTGCCCTATCAACCACGTAGGGATCGAATACGGGGCCGTCGACAGTGAAGCTAGGCTCCAAGGCGCGCAGAACGCTGAGGTCATAGGCGGCGTTGTAGACGATCAGCGTGGCGCCGGAGCGCCATGCCTCCCGGATCCCCTCGATGGTTTTGGCGAGCACTTCTCCATGATCCTGGCCGTGCTCGCGGGCGTATTCAGTAGTGATGCCGTGGACGTCGGAGGCCTGCTGGGGAATCTCCACGCCGGGATCGGCGAGCATCTCGATGTCGTTCCGCTCGCGCCCCTTGATGGTCACGAGTGCGCTGGTGACGATGCGGGCGGTCTTCGGGTCTACTCCAGTGGTTTCCAGGTCGAAGCTCAGCATGTGTGCCGGGTCAAAATGCGGTGCAGTCATGCTGACTACTTTATAGGCGCCCCCGGACACCCCTCGTTATCGTTCAAAACAGTACGTTCTTCATGCGGGTCAGGGCTTTGTTTCCTAGTATTTTCTACACAACAAAATTCTTTTATCGGGAACTTTTTCCGCGCTGGGAACATTACGCGCCCGCGTTGCGTCCCACCCTTGTAAAACAAAACCTCGCAGTACTTAGAAAGGCGCTGATCCCCCTTGCACCCCGCTAGCCACGCCCCCAAGGCCACAGCGAAACAAACAAAACCCTGGCGCCTCACCCTCGCGCTACTCGCCTTCCTCACCATCATCACCCTCCTGCCCATCCTCGCCGTCAACGCCAACGCCGAAGACGACAACAACAACGGAGACGAACAAGTCAGCGGGAATAACGACGACAGCAAAGTAGCCGTCGTCCTCGACGCCTCCGACTCCATGGCCGAAAAAGATACCGGCGACGGCGGCACTCGCATGGACGCCGCCAAAAAAGCAGCCAACGACACCATCGACACCCTCGCCGATTCAGCCCAAACCGCAGTCATCGCCTACGGCTCCGAAGAATCCAACGCCCCGGACAACCGCGACAAAGGCTGCCAAGACATCACCACCCTCGCCTCCCTCGGCAACAACAAGCCCGAAGACCTCAAGGACAAAATCAACGAACTAGAACCCAAGGGCTACACCCCCATCGGCAACGCCATCAAAAAGGCCGCCGAGGAACTCGGCAGTTCCGGCAAGCGCAACATCATCCTCGTCTCCGACGGCATCGACACCTGCGCCCCACCACCAGTCTGCGACGTCGCCGAAGACATCGCCGGCGACGGCATCGACCTAGCCATCCACACCGTCGGATTCAAAGTCGACGACAAAGCCCAAAAAGAACTCGAATGCATCTCCGACGTCTCCGGCGGCACCTACACCTCCGCAGACGACACCGAAGCACTCACCGAAGCACTCACCGACGCCGCCCAACGCGTCGCCGGCAACTACGAATCCGCAGGCACCCCAGTCCAACTCGCCGACAACGCCACCGACGGGTTCTACCTCGGCGAAGGCCTCTACCAAAGCACCCTGCCCATTAACCAAGAAAGCGGAGAAGACGGCGACGACAAGTGGTTCAGCATCAGCGTCCCCGAAGGCAAGAAGGCGCAGGTAACTGCAAACCTGGTTCCCGTAGGCTTCGAGGGTGGCGACCACATTTACTACAACATCAACGTTGAATACAAGAACGATAGCTGCAGCGACAAGGGCTCCGGCTACTTCGGAAGCTCCAATTGGCCCGGCCCGCCGGAAGCGGAGTCCGTCACTATCGACCCTGAAGAGGACTGCGATCCGACGAAGTATCGCGTGAAGCTGAACCACTCCGGCACCGAATTGGATCGTGACCTGCCGGTTGAGATCATGGTTGGGTTCGCACCTCAGGTCGACGGCGCCGATGCCGGCCCGGAAAACGATCGGGAGACTCCGAAGGGCAAGGACAAGGATAAGGTCAAGGTGCCGAGCACCACTCCGAAGCCGACCCCCGGCGGCACGTCCTACAATCAGGCAACCGAGATCTCCCCGGGTACTGTGTCCGACACCCTGGTTCCCGGCGAGACGAAGTTCTACCGCATGAATGTCGACTGGGGCCAGCGCCCCATCGCGGAAGTTGAGTTCGACAAGAAGAACACGGATGGTTCCCGTAACGGTGACATTTACGTCGCGTCGCCGCGCCGCGAAGTCACGTCTGAGCAGACAATTCAGACCCTCGACAAGGATGTCCCCACCACCGCACGTGCCGTAGGTACGCCGTACGTTTTCTACCGCAACCGTGAAGAAAATGTGGCGCATAAGGAAGCTTCGGACGCCGGTCAGTGGTATGTCATGGTCACCCTCGATGGCTACAAGGACAACGGAAAGCAAGCAAAGGACATCGAGTTCCGCCTGTCCACTGCGGTGGAAGGTAACAAGGTCGATGGACCGGAGTGGCGTCAAATCCTAGAGCCCGGACCGGCCCCCACCCCCGAGGCACCAGGAACCAGTGACGACGGCAACGGCGGCCAGGAAAACAACGGCAACTCCAACGACGAAGAGTCCAACGCCCAAGCCAAGGACATCGACAACGCCTCCCAAAGCAACACGATCCTGTACATCGGCCTGGGAGTCTTGATCCTCATTCTGATCGCAGCAGTGGCGGTCTACTTCACCGCCGTCCGCCGCAAGTAGCGGCTCAGCCTCCGCGAAGTCCGGAACTAGAAAGGGCTGATTCCCCTTGCTCCCCGCCCATTCGGTGCCCAAGGCTCACGCCACTCAACCGCCACGAACTCGGCGAGCCGCTATGGCGCTGCTGGCTTTCCTCACGGTGATTGCGCTTCTGCCGGCATTGGCGGTCGACGCACAAGCGCAGGATAAGGACAGTGTCGGCCAGCATGGCGGTTCCGGCCAGCGCCGCGGTGACGGCACCGATAGCCAGGTCGCCATTATTGTTGACGCCTCACGCCACATGACCGAGAAAAGCAGCGGAAGC
This sequence comes from Corynebacterium sp. HMSC08A12, assembly GCF_001807485.1. Lineage (GTDB taxonomy): Bacteria > Actinomycetota > Actinomycetes > Mycobacteriales > Mycobacteriaceae > Corynebacterium > Corynebacterium evansiae. The sequence goes on from NZ_KV789183.1 coordinate 57,010, forward strand.
GATAGCGAAACCCGGATGGACGTGGCGAAAAAGGCTGCGAACGAAACAGCCAAAGCGGTAGCCGACAGGTCCGAGACCATGGTCTTGGGATATGGCTCCGAGGTAGCAAAAGCTCCCGAAAACGAAAACAGTGGCTGCCTCGATATCACTTCCCTTTCGCCTCTGGGGGACAACAAAGCTTCCGACCTCGAAGGTGACATCAAAAAGCTACAGCCCAAGGGCTATGCACCGATCACTAATGCCCTTAAGCAGGCCCAAAGGGAAATGGATTTCAGCAAAAAGCGCAGCATTGTTCTCATTTCCTCTGGCATCGACACGTGCCCGCATCCACCTGCGTGCGAATACGCCGAGACTAAATACAATGATCCAATGGAGAGCATTCACACCATCGGTGTGGACGTCGACGACAAGGGAAAGAAGGAACTCGAGTGCATCGCCAAAGCCTCCGGCGGCACCTACTCCGACGCCGATAACATTCAAGACCTCCTGGTGGAACTCATCGACGTGAAAGGGCGCGTGCCGAACTACGGCACGCCCTCGGGCACGCCCGTCCAATTAGCCGACAACCCCGACAACGGGTTCTACCTCGGCGAAGGCCTCTACCAAAGCAGCCTGCCTTCTCCACCCAAGGGAAAAGAAAAAGGCGACGAGAAGTGGTTCAGCATCAGCGTCCCGGACAACACCCAAGGCCGGATCGCGATCACCCCAATCCCATTAGGATTCGAGGGCGGCAACTGGATCAAATACGGCACTGAAGCAGAGGTCAGGAACGACTCTTGTGAATATAGGGAGACCTACGAAGACTATTACATTTGGCCAGCCCCACCTTCAGCAGAGAACATCACAATCACTCCCGATCAGTCATGTGACTCGACGAAATATCGAATCAAGATTTCCGGCATTGGCGATTTACACGACACTGAACTCCCGGTCGAAATCCTCGTCGGTTTTGAACCCATAGCTAGCGAGTCCGAAGCCGGGCCAAAGTACGGCAGCGGGGTCCCTGAAGACGGGGACAAAATCGAAATCCCCGACACTTCTCCGCAGCCAACCCCCGGTGGCACGTCCTACGCCACTGCACCTGAAATCACTAAAAGCACGGTCTCCGACACCCTCGTCCCAGGCGAGATGAAGTTCTACCGCATGAACGTCGACTGGGGTCAGCGCCCCGTCGCGGAAGTCGAGTTCGACAAGAACGAGGAACCGGGAGCCCGCACCCGCAGGGGGAATCTGTACATTGCATCCCCACGCCGGGCGATTACGTCGAGACCTTTGTCGGACGAGCTAGAAGAGAATGCTCCCGTTACCGTTCAAGCTGTCAACACGCCATACGTGTACTACCTCAACCGCGAAGGAGCCGAGCAGGACTGGAGAACAGCGGATGCCGGCCAGTGGTACTTCGTGGTCTCCCTCGAGGGATACAACGACAACGGCAAGCCGAACAAAGAAGTCGAGTTCCGCCTGTCCGCCGCTGTAGAAGGCGAGCGAGCTGACGGGCCGGCGTGGCGCCAACCCCTCGAGCCTGGTCCGGCTCCTTCCCCCGAACCCCCAAGCAGCACCGGCGCGGACGGATCCGCCCCGCAGGCAAAGGACATCGACAACGCCACTCAAAGCCAAACGATCATGTACGCCGGCCTGGGATTGCTGGCCATCGTCCTGATCGCAGGCGGCGCCGTCTACTTCACCACCGTCCGCCGCAAGTAGATCCCCCGCAAGTAGACTAGCGGGGGTGAGTACTCAATCCCGCTGGCAAGAACTCGCTGACCAGGTGCGCCACCACCGGCAGCTCTACTACTACGGCGAACCGGAGATCTCGGATGCGGACTTCGACGCCCTGCTGCAGGAGCTCAAAGACCTAGAGCGGGCCCACCCGGAAATCGTCACCGGCTCTTCCCCCACCGAGGAAGTCGCCCCCGCTCCGCCCACCAGCAGTCCGTTCCGCAATGTTGACCACCGCGAGCCGATGCTCAGCCTGGACAACGTCTTTGATACCGAGCAACTCGCCGGCTGGCTGGACCGCACCCCCGCGAAGACATATCTGACGGAGTTGAAGATCGACGGGGCGTCAATAAACCTCCTTTACATCGACGGCCAGCTGGAACTCGCGCTGACCCGCGGCGACGGTACGACGGGCGAGGACATCACCCACAACGCGCGGACCCTCGACGACATCCCGGATACCCTCCACGGCACCGACGAATTCCCCGTACCGGCTCTGGTGGAAATCCGTGGCGAGGTGTTCATCGACGTCGAGGACTTCGCCGCCATGAACGCCCAGCGCCAGGCTGAGGGGCTGAAGATGTTCGCCAACCCTCGCAACGCCGCCGCGGGCGCGATGCGGCAGAAGAATTCCGCGGACACGGCCAAGCGCCCGCTGAAGCTGATCTGCCACGGTATCGGCGCGCGCGAGGGCTTCTCCCCCGCGTCCCAGCACGATGCGTACCGCGCGATTGCCGCGTGGGGGCTGCCGGTTAGCCCGTACACCAAGCAAGTTCACTCTGCTAAGGAGGTCCAGCAGCAGGTCGAGTACTGGGGAAACCACCGCCACGACGCGGCGCACGAGATGGACGGGCTGGTCGTCAAGGTCGATTCCTTGGAAGAGCAGCTGGAGCTGGGCCACACCAGCCGTGCCCCACGCTGGGCGATCGCCTACAAGTACCCGCCGGAGGAGGCGATGACCACGCTGCACAACATCCGCGTCGGCATCGGCCGGACGGGTCGCGCCACGCCATATGCCGTCATGGAGCCGAAGTACGTCGCGGGCTCCACGGTCTCGATGGCCACCCTGCACAACCCGACGGAGGCGCACCGCAAGGGCGTGATGCTGGGCGATACGATCACCATCCGCAAGGCCGGCGAGGTCATCCCGGAGGTGCTGGGCCCGGTTGAGGACAAGCGCACGGGTGCGGAGCGGCCTTTCCTGTTCTCGACGTTCTGCCCCGAGTGCGGCACCCGTTTGGCTCCTTCGAAGGTTGGTGACGCCGACTGGCGTTGCCCCAACACGCAATACTGTCCTGGCCAGTTGCATACCCGGTTGACGTACCTGGCTTCCCGCAAGGCTTTTGATATCGACGCCTTGGGGGAAAAGGGCGCTTATGATCTGATCCATTCCGGTGTACTGGCCGACGAGTCGGAGCTATTCGACTTGAGCGCCGAGGATCTGGAAAAGACCAGTTCCTATGCGACGAAGGCCGGGAAACTGAATAAGTCCGGTGAGACTTTGCTGGAGAAGCTGCAGACTGCGAAGGAGGCGGACCTGTGGCGGGTGCTGGTGGCTCTGTCCATCCGGCACGTGGGGCCGACTGCGGCGAAGGCTTTGGCGAAGCATTTCGAGTCCGTGGAGGACATCGCCTCGGCCTCAGTCGAGGAGATGGCCGGCATCGACGGTGTAGCAGAGACGATCGCGGAGTCGATCTCGGATTGGTTCGCGGTGGATTGGCACCGCCGGATCGTGGACCGCTGGGCGGCGGCTGGCGTGCGGATGCGTCAGGAGGCCGGGGAAGCTTCCGGCGAGGCGGATGGCGTGGATTCCGCGCTATTGGAGGGCCTAACTATCGTGGTTACCGGATCGCTGGAGGACTTCGACCGCACGGCTGCGAAGGAGGCTATCGAGGCTCGCGGCGGCAAGGCAGCGGGCAGCGTGTCGAAGAAGACGGACTTCCTGGTGGCGGGCGAAAAGGCTGGTTCCAAGCTGAAGAAGGCCGAGGACCTGGGTGTGCCGGTGCTGGACGAGGCAGGCTTTAAGGAGCTGCTGGAAAACGGCGCAAACCGAACGGCGCAAGACTGAACTGAGTAGAGAGGCAGGAACGAATGACTGAAACTACAGCTCTTTCTCTCCCGGAGATCGGGCTCGGCACATACAAGCTGCAGGGCCAGGCTGGCGCGGACTCCGTGTCCGCGGGCATCCGTGCGGGTTACCGTCTGATCGACACGGCCTACAACTACGAAAACGAGGGCGCGGTGGGCGCGGGCGTCCGCGCTGCAACTGGTGCCACCGCGCCCGGAGCCGCAGCAACCGGAACCGCGGACGCGCCTGACCTGGCGGATCCTGCCAGCGCGATCCGCCGCGACGAGGTGCTCGTCACATCCAAGTTGCCCGGCCGCTATCAGCGCCACGACGACGCTGTCGCCTCCGTCGAGGAATCCCTCTTTCGCCTAGGCCTGGACCGCATCGACCTGCACCTCATCCACTGGCCGAACCCCAAACAGGGCCACTACGTCGAAGCCTTCGAAACTCTACTGGAGCTGCGCGAACGCGGGCTGATCCGCCACGTGGGCGTGTGCAACTTCCTGCCCGAGCACTTGGAGGCCGTCCACGCCGCCACCGGCGAGTACCCGGTGGTCAACCAGATCGAGCTGCACCCGCACTTTCCACAGGCCGAGGCCGTCGCGGCACACCGGGAGCTCGGCATCGTGACGCAGGCCTGGTCGCCGCTGTTGCGCGGCGCGGTTCTGGAGGAGCCGGTCATTGCCGAGATTGCTGACGCCCACTCCGCAACCCCCGGGCAGGTCGTCCTAGCGTGGCACCGCGGCCGCGGGGTACTGGCGATCCCGAAGGCTGCCTCGGAGGAGCGGCAGCGCGAAAACCTGGACTCGCTGAACGTCACGCTGAGCGAGGCGGAGATCGAGGCGATCACCGCGCTGGGGCGCCCGGACGGGCGCCGGAAGAACCAGGACCCGGCGGTCTACGAGGAGTTTTAGCGCGAAATCAGTTGCGCCAGAGCAGGGCCGCCGCGTGGCGCGCCCGAGCTGCCGCCACGGAGGCCTGCGCGGCGGTGCGCTTGCCCTCGGGAACCACGATGTCCACCAGCCCCGGCAGTTCGTCGGCGGGCAGGGTCCACTGCTGCCACTGGCGCAGCACGGCGCGGGCGATGTCGCCCGCGGCGGCCTCCACGTCGGCCCCGCTGACGTCCTCGGCAGGGGCGCCGGCACTCTCCGCGCCGGCTGGCCCCGGATGCGCAGCAGCGTGCCCTCGGGCGCCGGGAGTCTCCCCGCCCACCGACGGCGCCGCCTGGGGTACCGCCCAACCAATCCCCTGGCCGCGTCCGATCATCCCGCCGACCAGGTCTTTACCGCTGGTTGTCTGCAACTGATCCGCGAGCACCACGATGCGGTGGAAGCCGGGCGCGTGCGAGAGGGCGTCGTCGATAAAAGACCCCGTGTCCAGCACCACCGGGCGCGCGACCTGCTGCTGGAAGCGCTGCCACACCCCGTAGATGAACTCGCGGTCGACGGCGGGGATGGTATCGAAGCGGGTGGCGCCGGGTAGGCCACCCATGACCTCGCGGACGCGCGGCTCGTGAAGTGCGATGACGACCTCGCAGCCGAGCGCCGCTGACAGCGCACCGGCGATCTGCTCCACGCCGAAACCCAGGTGCAGGGCGCAGTCCTTAAACGCCGGGCGGTCGCGCAGCACGGGGTGGCCGCGGAACTCCACCTCCGCACCAAAGGTCCACGGGCCGGTGACGTGCAGCATCAGCCGCTCGACCTTGCCCGTCAGCAGCTCCTCGGCGGCATCCGTGGCCTCGCGTACCCAGCCGTCCATGCGCCGGGATTCCAGGCTCGGGTGGGCAGTCAGCTCCCACCCGCGGGGATTAGCGCGGATCGGCAGCTGCGCGAAGCTGGCCGTCAGCGCAGTGAGATCTCCCGCCCGCCCGCAGCGGGGAAACGACATAACCGGCGGCACGCCTGTGTCCTCGTCCACGTCGCACGTGCGGGTCAGCGCGGACTGCATCGCGGCGCGCACCTCCGCATGGTCCGTGACGGTGCTCTCCCACCAGCCCAGGCGCCCGATCGGCTCCGACTGCTCGGTGTTGTCTGCCATCGCCGCGCTACGCCTCTGCCGGCGTTGCGCGCTCACCCGCGCTGCCAGCGGCTCCGGCGTTCGCAGCGCTATCCCGCGGCGCAGGCTCATCCGCGTCGTTCCGCGGCGCAGACTCACCCGCGTCGTTCCACGGCGCGGTGGCGCGGATGGTGCCGCTGCCCAGCAGGATGTCGCCTTCGGCGTCCGGCTGGTAGACCACAGCGGCCTGACCGCGCGCCACGCCCTGCAACGGCTCGTGCAGGTCTAGCTCCAGGCGCCACGGGCTCTCGCCCTCCTTCTTGACGCGCCCCGCCGGCGTGGTCCCCTCCGGGTCGTCCACTAGCCGCGCGGTGGCGGGCACTACCCCGCCGTGGGCGCGCACCTGCACCTCACACTCGAATTCGCGGCCGTGCACGGAAGGGTCCAGGCGCTTCAGTCGATCGGCCGTGATCCCACCGACCCGTAGATCGTCGCGCTGGCCGATGGTCACGGTGCCCGTGGCGGCGTCAATATCCGTCACATAGCGCGGCTTGCCGTCCAGACCCTCGCGCGGCAGCCCCAGCCCCTTGCGCTGGCCGATGGTGAAGCCGTACACGCCGTCGTGTTCAGCCACGGTCGAGCCGTCCTGGTCCTTCATGAGCCCCGGCCGCAGACCGATCTTCTTCCCAAGAAATGCCTGCGTCTGCCCGTCGGGGATGAAGCAGATGTCGTGGGAATCCGGCTTGGAGGCCACACCAAAACCGCGGTCCTTCGCCTCCTCGCGGATCTCCGGCTTAACTGTGTCGCCGACCGGGAACATGCAGTGCGCCAGCTGCTCGTCGGTAAGCACGCCCAGAACGTAGGACTGGTCCTTGTTGGCGTCTACGCCGCGGCGCATCACACCGTCGTGCAGGCGGGCGTAGTGGCCGGTCACCACCGCGTCGAATCCCAGCGCGATGGAACGGTCCAGCAGCGCCTCAAACTTGATCTTCTCGTTGCAGCGCAGGCACGGGTTCGGGGTCTCGCCGATGGCGTAGGAATTCACGAAATCGTCGATCACGTCGGCCTTAAAGCGGTCGGAGAAGTCCCACACGTAGAAAGGAATCCCCAGCTTGTCGGCCACGCGGCGTGCGTCCGCGGAGTCCTCCAGGGAGCAGCACCCGCGCGAACCCGCCCGCACGGCCTCGGGAGACTGGGATAGCGCCAGGTGTACGCCGATCACTTCGTGCCCGGCCTCGAGCGCTCGGGAGGCCGCCACGGCGGAATCCACACCGCCACTCATTGCTGCTACTACTCGCATGTTTGGCACCCTACTCGCGTACCGGCCTTTTAGGCCATTCCGGCAGCGCGGGCCTGCTCGACCACACGCGGCAGGATGCCCGCCAGGTAATCGACCTGGTCGTCGGTGATGTCCGCCCCCAGAGTTATCCGCAGCGCTCCCCTTGCCACGTCCACTGGCACGCCCATGGCAGTCAGCACGTGGCTGGCACGGTTCACCCCGGCGCTGCAGGCGGAGCCCGTCGATGCGTCCACCCCGGCGGCGTCCAAAAGCATGATCAGTGAGTCACCCTCCGCGCCGGGGAAGCTCATGTGCAGGTGCCCGGGCAGCGCGCCGACCTCGGGAGTCCAAATCCGCACGCCGTCGATGCCCTGCGCCGCCGCCCGTAGCCTCTCGCGCGCCACGCGCATTCTGGCGGTTGCTTGTTCTAGTTCTTTAATTGATGACGCCAGCGCCGCCGCACATCCCACCGCACCCTGCACGTTCACTGTGCCGGAGCGGAGCTTTCGCTCCTGGCCGCCTCCGCGCACGGGGCTTAAGATGTCCGCGTCCCGGCGGGCGAGCATCAGGCCCGTGTTCTTCGGGCCGCCGAACTTGTGGGCGCTGGCGGCCAGCGTGGTGGCGCCGAGGGCGTGGAAGTCGACGGGGATGTGGCCGACAGCTTGCACCGCGTCGGTGTGGAAGGGTACGCCGTTGTCGCGGGCGAAGCTGGCGAGACTCTCCAACGGCTGGATTGCGCCGGTTTCGTTGTTGGCCCACATGCAGGTCAGCAGTGCGAGGTCGCTGGGCGCGCCCGCGCTATCTTCTAGACCGGCAATCCAGTCTTCGGCGCGGATGCGGCCGGCGGCGTCCACAGGAAGGACCACACGGTCAAAGCCCAGATCGAGCGGCCCGGCCGTGAGCCAGTCGACGGACTCGACCACGGCGGGGTGTTCGATGTCGGAGCTGGCGATCACGTGTGCGCCACGGTGAGCCTTCGAACCAAACGCGAGCCCCTGGATGGCGATGTTGTCGGCCTCCGTGCCGGAGCCGGTGAAGATCACCTCTGCTGCATCCGCACCGAGGAGTTCGGCGATCTGTTCGCGGGCGTCCTCGAGGCTGCGGCGGGCATCGCGACCTGTCTTGTACTGGCCAGCAGGGTTTAGCAGCCCTGCAGCACGCTCCATCGCCTCCTGCGCTTCGGGCCGCAGGGCCTGGGACGCCGCGTTGTCCACGTACAGGCGCCCCCGCGCGCTCGCTGCACTACCTCCCGCGGCACCAGCTCCCGCGCCGCTAGTTCCCGCACCGTCGGTTTCTGCGCTGTTGGTCTTGTTCACGCCCCTACCCTACTTCTTGGGCACCGCACACCGCTCACGGGACCGTTGCCTCTTGATACTATTGAGGTAGCCAGAGTCGATAGCTACAAGAGCGATAACAATGGGTCTTGTCCTTGCAGTTCCTGGCCTGCTCATCGCGATCATCTATTTGCTTCGGAAGAACAATAAGGGCAAGGACACGGACAGGGACACAGACAAGGACACAGCCGGATCGAAAGATCCCGGATCTAACACTTCTAACAAGCCCACTGAGATCTAACAGATCTAACAGAATCTAGCAAAGCTCCACTATGCTGTGAAGCATGACCAACTCGGCACGCCAGTCCGCTGTACCCGGCCAGCGAAACCCCTTCCGCCCCAGCTTCGGCACGTCGCCGTACTACCTGGCGGGCAGGGCCGAGCTACTGCAGGATTTCGAGCTCAGTCTCGCCGAAGGTCCCGGCTCCCCGCACCGCACGATCTTAGCCAGCGGTCTACGTGGCGTGGGCAAAACGGTGCTGCTTAACGAGATCGAGGACAAAGCCCGCGCCCAGGGTTGGATCGTCCTGCGCGCCTACCCCAATAGCGACATGATCTCCGAGCTGGTCGAAACAACGATCCCCACCGCCATCACTAGCATCGAGCAGCCACCGGAGCGCAAGCTTTCCGGGGCCTCCATCACCGGCGTGGGCAGCTTCCGCACGGAAGCGCACTCGCGGGCCGAAGAACTCCGTAGCGTACCGACGCTCATCACCCGCCTGCGCGAACTCTCCGACGCAATCACCGGCACTGGCATCCTCATCACCCTCGACGAGCTGCAATCCGCCGACCTCGACCAGCTCCACCGCCTGGCCACAGCGGTCCAGGACCTCATGCGCGACGAGCGCGACATCGCCTTCGTCTGCGCAGGTCTGCCCCACGGCGTGGACACGCTACTGCAGCACGAGGGCACCACGTTCCTCCGCCGCGCCTTCCGCGTAGACCTCCACGCTGTGCCGACTGAGGAAGTCTCGAAGACCCTCGCCATCACCGCCGCGGATTCTGGCCGCCCTTTTACTGATGACGCCCTAGTCCGCGCCACCGACATTTGCCGCGGATACCCATACCTCATCCAAGTGGTTGGCGCACTGTCCTGGGCGGCTGCCGGGATCGACAGTTCGAACACCATCGAAGCCACACACGTGGAGACGGCCTCCCAGCGGGCTATCGACCGCATGACTAGCCACGTCCACCGGCCCGCACTCAGCCGCCTGCCGGAGGGCGAAATGAACTTCCTCCGCGCGATGGCTGCGATTAGTGCCGACGAAGGGGCGTCCGAACCAGAACCGGTGAGTGCAGCAGCACCGGCAACGAGAGATGTCAAGACTGGCGACATCGCCGCCCGCCTGGGCGTGGAGCCGAGAGGCCTGTCCACCTGGCGAAGCCGCCTGATTACCCGCGATCTGATCGAGTCAGCGGGATTCGGTCGCGTGCGATTCACGCTGCCGTACATGGAGGACTACATCCGACAGCAGGACGCATAGCGCCGAACAGGGCATAGGAAAAACCGGCGCCCTCCCGCCTGCGAAAAGCTAAGCGAAAGGGCGCCGGCTGTTAAAGCCTAGGGCGAAGAACTACTTGCGGTTCTTCAGCTCCTCGGTAGCCTGCGGAGCAACCTTGAACAGGTCGCCGACAACACCGAAGTCTGCGATCTCGAAGATGGAAGCCTCTTCGTCCTTGTTCACAGCAACGATGGTCTTGGAGGTCTGCATACCAGCCTTGTGCTGGATAGCGCCGGAGATGCCCAGTGCGATGTACAGGTTCGGGGAGACCGTAACACCGGTCTGACCAACCTGGAACTTGCCCGGGTAGTAGTCGGCGTCCACAGCCGCACGGGAAGCACCAACAGCGGCACCCATGACGTCGGCCAGCGGCTCGACAACGTCGGTGAAGCCCTCGGAGCCACCCACGCCACGGCCACCGGAGACCACGATGTTGGCCTCGGTCAGGTCCGGACGGTCGCCAGCCTCAGCCGGAGCGAAGGAGGTGATGGTGACGGCGGTCGGGCCAGCACCCGGCAGCTCAACCTGCTGGACGTTGCCAGCGGCAGCCTGCGGCTCCGGATCCAGGGAGCCCGGAGCCAGGGTGAAGACCGGGGATGCGCCAGCGGCGGAAGCGGTAACGGTGTAAGCGCCACCGAAGATGCTGATCTCAGCGGACTTCTCGGCGGTGATGCTGCTGGTGTTGTACAGAACACCGGAAGCAACGCGAGCGCCTACGCGGCCTGCAACCTCGTTGCCGGTTGCGGTAGCGGAGACGATAACCGGAACCTGCAGCTGAGCTGCCAGGCCGGACAGTGCGTCGACCTCCGGGGTAACCAGCAGGGACTCTGCCTGGTCGGACTCTGCGGCGTAGATGGTCTCTGCGCCAGCCTCGGCCAGTGCGCCCTGCAGCTTCTCGGTGGTGCCGGGAGCGCCAACAACGACGGCGCCGACGGTGCCGAACACACGTGCAGCGGTGATCAGCTCGACGGTGGAGTTCTTCAGCTGACCCTCACCGTGCTCAACCAGTACTAGTACGTTGGTCATGTCCTTAAATCCCTACTTCCCTTAAACCAGCTTTTCCTTGACCAGGAACTCGACCAGCTGCTTGCCGCCCTCGCCCTCGTCGTTGACGATCTCACCAGCCGACTTCGGCGGCTTCGGGGTGGAAGCGGAAACGGAGGTGGTGGCGTTTGCCAGGCCAACGTTTGCAGCGTCCACGCCGATCTCTTCCAGAGACAGCTCTTCGATGGTCTTCTTCTTGGCAGCCATGATGCCCTTGAAGGCAGCGAAGCGCGGGGTGTTGGACTTCTCAGTCACAGACACGATGGCCGGGGTCGGAGCCTCCAGGCCGAACACGCCCTCTTCGGTAACGCGCTTACCGGTGACCTTGCCGCCCTCAACGCTCAGCTCTTCCATGTGAGTCAGAGCCGGGATCTGGCGGTACTCAGCCAGCAGGCCCGGGATGGAGCCAGCGCCACCGTCGGTGGAGGCGTTACCGGCGATAATCAGCTCGATGTCCTCGATCTGGTTCAGAGCGTTGGACAGGGTCCATGCCGTGCCCAGTGCGTCGGAGCCAGCCAGGTTCTCGTCGACAACCAGCTTGGCCTCGTCGCAGCCCAGGGACAGTGCCTTACGCAGCGCCTCGGTTGCGCGCTCCGGGCCGACGGACAGAACGATGACGTTGCGGGAGCTGTCTGCTTCCTTCAGCTGCAGTGCAGCCTCAACAGCGTTTTCGTTAATTTCGTCCAGGACAGCGTCTGCGCTGTCGCGGTCGAGGGTGAAGTCATCGTCGGTGAGCTTGCGCTCGGAGTAGGTGTCCGGCACCTGCTTAACCAGAACAACGATGTTCGACATTCGTTGACCTTCCTGCTTGGGTATTGTGATTTGGCACCATAGTACCTACCACCAGGTGACCACCGCCACAAATTTCTTATATTGTTTTAGAACTACCCCCGCGAGCTGCGGCGAGCCCTACAGATAAAGGCCACAGCCTTGGCAGCGCCGCCCTCGCCGATGCGCGTAACCACGACGGAGTAAGCAGTATCAGCCGCTCCGGCACCGCTTGCGCCACCGTTTCCGCCTGCGTTGCCCTTCTTCAGCTTCCACTTCTTTCGCAGCTCGTCGGGGTCAACGTCCACGCCGCGCACGAGGATTTCCACGCTCTTCGCACCCAGTCCCACTAGCGCGGGCCGCGCCTTCTTCAGCGGCACTTCTTCGACAACCTCAAAGCCTCGCACGCCCGCGGGCAGCTCGTCGCCGGTTAGGTACGCGATGTGGGGGTCCAGCTGCCACAGCCCATGCCGCGCCGCGTATTGGCGCACCAGCCCGGCGCGCACGATGGCACCATCGGGGTCCACGATGTAGCGCCCTACCCCGCCCACGCGGTCGGTCTCGGGCTCGTCGCTTGTCACTGTTTCTTTAACTGATGACGCCCCCATCACCACCGCCCGGCGCCCCCGCCCGAGGATCGCGGGTGAATACAGGCACGTCTCCTTTACTCCTCCGTCGACGGAAACGACCTCCACGTGGCCGTCGAACTCGGAGTAGTCGATACCCGGCGCGCATTTGACCACCAGTTTGTCGTAGCAGTCCATAAGTTCCGGCAGTGGCGGCTGCAGGTCGTCCAGCTTGGTGATGCGCCCCGAGGAGTTCCGGCGTGCGGGGTCCGCCACCACCACGCCGGATTTCAGTGCGCCGGATTTCAGGTCACCGGCGAACGCGGGTCGCAGCGCATCCATCCGCACGACCGGAACTTCCGGCACATTGAAGCGAGCCATCCGCAGGCGCTGGTGGTCCAGGTCCCCGCCCAGTGCCCGCAGCCCTGCATTGGCCAGCGCGTGCAGCTCGGTGCCGATGCTGCAGGTGACATCCACGGCAGCCTCCACCCCGGCGGCCTTCAACACCTCCGCGCGCCACGCGGCGACCACTGGCGGGGTGGCCTGCTGGACGGATTCGCTATCCATCAGCCAATTCTCCAGCAGCTTGCCTGCCCGGCGGGCCTGTACCAGTTCCACCAGGGCACGAGCGTGCTCGCCGTGTGCCTTTCGCAGGTGAGAAAGGTCCTGCACGAGAGATTTCTTGGTCAGCTGGTACGTGGTGGCGTCATTAATAAGGGGCGAGCCAGCGGCGCAATCGGCGAGCAGAAAATCCAGCTCGGCGGCAGAAAAGGCCATCTTTGCGCGCTACTGCTCGTAGGAGTGGGGACGAATGGCGAAAGGGTTCTCCGGCATCTCGGCGGGGTCTACGACGAACTTCATGCCCGGCGCGAACTGGCGGGCAGGTGCGCCATACATCTGCTGCTCCATCAGGTAGTACTCGGCCATGTACGGCTCGTCGACGGGCTCCTCGAGCACCGGGTCGACGGAAAGGCTGGAGGAGAACTCCAGAACCTCCTCGATTGTGCGGAAGGTATCCAGCAACTTCAGCTGCGCCCATGTCGGCGGCATCAGGGAGATCTTGCGAGAGCGCCAGCCGTCCAGCAGCGTGGACGGACGGAACCAGCCCGTCGAGGTAGCCTCCGGGGTATCGGCCCGGGTCTCCTGCCCTTCCGGCATGGCGGCCACGAAGAAGGCCGTGTCGTAGCGGATCGGCTGCTCCACCGGAGTGACCCAGTTAGCCCAGGGGCGCAGCAGGTCGGAGCGCAAGACCAGGTTGTTGTTGCTCATGAAGTCGGAGAAGCTCAGCTGGTGGTTCTCCAGCAGCTTGCGTTCCTCCTGGTAGGGCGTGGTGTCCACCACCGGGGAGCCATCGCGGTGGGTGGCCAGCAGCGTGCCGCACTCCTCGAAGGTCTCGCGCACCGCGGCGCAGACCAGGGCGCGGGCCATGGATTCTGGTTTCTGCAGGCGCTTGGCCCACCACTTGACCTCTGCGCCCTGCCAATTGATGGCCGGCGACATGTGGCCATCGCCGTCGACGTCTCCCGGCATGTCTCGGGAATCCACCCCGCCACCTGGGAAAACCGTCATCTCCGCGCAGAACTTCATGGTCGAGGCACGCTCCTGGACGTACACCTCGATCCCCGACAACGTGTCGCGCAACAGAATCACCGTTGACGCGTGACGTGGCTGCACTGGGCCTAAACGGTTTTCCTTCATGGATCAGAGTCTACCGATCTTCCTAGCGGCGGTCGCTGTCTTCACCGGGCTCCACTGGCTCCACCGGCCCCACCGGAACGGTGGCTACCCCGGCGCTGGCGGCTGCGGCGGGCGAACCAGCGGCCGTCTTCGTGCTTAACCTCGATCGGCTGGTGGAAGGTGCGGGTGAGGTTCTCGCTGGTCATTACGTCTTCCAGGATGCCCTGGGCAACAACCTCGCCCTCGTCCAGCAGCAGGGCGTGGGTGAACCCCGGCGGGATCTCCTCTACGTGGTGGGTAATCATCACGATCGCCGGCGAGTCCGCATCCGCCGCCAGGTCCGACAGCAGCGCCACCAGGTCCTCGCGGCTGCCGAGGTCCAGGCCGGCGCCCGGCTCGTCCAGCAGTAGCAGCTCGGGGTCGTTCATCAGGGCGCGGGCGATAAGCACGCGCTTGCGCTCACCTTCGCTTAGGGTCCTCCAGGTCTGCTCGGCCAGGTGGTAGGCGCCGACGCTTTCCAGGATCTCAATGGCGCGCTCGTAGTCCAGCTCGTCGTAATCCTCGCGCCAGCGGCCCAGCACGTCATAGCCGGCGGAAATCACGATGTCCGCGACCTTCTCATCCCCCGGCACGCGCTGCGCCAGCGCCGAGGAGCTCATGCCGATGGCGGTGCGCAGCTCGCGCAGGTCCACCTTGCCCACTTGCTCGCCGATGAGCTTCACGGTGCCAGTGGTCGGGAACATCTGCGCGGATGCCAGGCGCATCAGGGTGGTCTTGCCCGCCCCGTTGGGGCCGACGATGATCCAGCGTTCGTCCAGCTCCACCTGCCAATCCATCGGCGCCAGGATGGCTCGTCCGTCGCGCACGACGGAGACGTTGCGCATGTTTACGATCAGGTCGTCCTCGTCAACCTGCGCGGTGGCCGGGGTGGAAATCAAGTTCGTCACGTTCTCGCTCACTCCCCCATGGTGCCTCAAGATCCGCGCGAAGTGTGCCAACAACATAGGCTTGCTGTGTAAGCACCAACGCGAACTGCCAACGGATCCCCCACTGCCATTTAAAGGAGCTTTCCCATGACCGGCCGCCTCGGCATCGACTGCATCTCCCCCGTCATCTCCCACGGAGCCACCCCCGCCAAGGCCATCGTCGGCCAGGTGTTTCCGGTCAGCGCGAGCGTCTGGCGCGAGGGGCACGACGCCATCTCCGCCACCCTCGTCGTCCGTCGCCCCGCCGGTGCCGAGGGTGGCCGCGCGAAGATCACGATGTCGCCTGACCCCGATGACGTCGACCGTCGCCATGCCGTGTTCGTTCCGGATGTGCCGGGTATGTGGACCTTTCGTGTTGACGCCTGGTCGGATCCAGCAGCCACATGGTTCAACGCAATCACCAAGAAGGTAGCCGCAGGACAGGATGCCCAGGCGCTGGCCAATGATTTTGAGCTCGGCGCGCGCCTGTTCGAGCGGGCGGCGGAGAAGGCCTCCCGTAAGCACCGGGAGCTGGTGGCTTCCGTGCCAGGCCAGCTGCGCGATGAATCCTTGAGCATCGACGAGCGCCTGGCCACCGCCCTGTCTCCGGAAATCAAGGAGGCCCTGGACAAGCGCCCGCTGCGCGACCTGCTGACCCGCGGCCCGGAGTTCCACGTGCTGGTGGAGGAAAAGACCGCCGGCGTGGGCGCCTGGTACGAGATGTTCCCCCGCTCCACTGGCGGTTGGGATGCCGACGGCAACCCGGTGCACGGCACCTTCGCCACCGCTGCCGCGGACCTGCCGCGCATCGCGGACATGGGCTTCGACGTGCTGTACCTGCCGCCGATTCACCCGATCGGCGAGATCAACCGCAAGGGTAAGAACAACACTCTGACCCCCACCCCGGAGGACGTCGGCTCCCCGTGGGCCATCGGCTCCAAGGACGGCGGCCACGAGGCCGTACACCCACGCCTCGGTACCGTCGAGGACTTCGAGAACTTCGTCGCCGACGCCAACAAGCAGGGTCTGAAGGTCGCCCTGGACCTTGCGCTGCAGTGCGCCCCCGACCACCCGTGGGCCAAGGAGCACCCGGAGTGGTTCACCGTGCTGCCGGACGGCACCATCGCCTACGCCGAGAACCCTCCGAAGAAGTACCAGGACATCTACCCGCTGAACTTCGACAACGACCCGGAGGGTCTGTACCGCGAGGTGCTGAAGGTTGTGCGCCTGTGGATCGGCCGCGGCGTGCGCATCTTCCGCGTGGATAACCCACACACCAAGCCCACGAACTTCTGGCAGTGGCTGATCGCCGAGGTCCACGCCACCGACCCGGACGTGGTCTTCCTCTCCGAGGCCTTCACCCGACCGCCACGCCTCTACGGCCTGGCCAAGGCGGGATTCACGCAGTCCTACAGCTACTTCACTTGGAAGACCACCAAGGAGGCGCTGGAGGAGTTCGCCGGGGACATCGCCAACTACGCCGATGTCTTCCGCCCGAACCTGTTCGTCAATACCCCGGACATCCTGCACGAATCCCTGCAGACCGGCGGCAAGGCCATGTTCGCTATCCGCGCCGCTCTGGCCTCCACCCTCTCCCCGCTGTGGGGCGTGTACTCCGGCTTTGAGATCTACGAATCCACGCCGGTTCACGCGGGCTCGGAGGAATACCTGGACTCCGAGAAGTACGAGCTGCGTCCGCGCGACTACTCAGTGGACAACTGCGCTGAATGGATCAGGGATCTGAACCTGTGGCGTCAAGAAAACCCGGCGCTGCAGCAGCAGCGCACCCTGCGCTTGCACGAGACCACGAGCGACGACCTCCTCGCGTACTCGAAGGTCGACGGTGTTACCGGCAACGCGGTGCTCGTGGTGGTAAACCTGAACCCCAACGCGATCGTCGAGGGCTCTGTGCACCTGGATACCGAAGCGCTTGGCCTGGGCGCGCCGGAAAATGCGCGCTTCGAGGTCACCGACCTGCCGACGAACCAGACCTACACCTGGGGCGCCAGCAACTACGTGCGCCTGGACCCGGACTTCCAGGTTGCGCACATCTTCCGGCTGCCCACCCTTGGTGAGGGTGAGCGCGAGCGTGTTTGCATGCGAGCCCAGGAAGAATACGATCCCCGCAGGTAGAATCGGCGGGTATGAACCACGATTACCACCGGCTCGCAGAACGTAGGCACCACGCCCCACACGACGTACTTGGGGCACACGAGGACGGCGACGGGGCCACCACCATCCGCACTGTCCAGTGCGGGGCGGAGTCCGTCGCTGTGCGCATCAACGGCGGCGAGCCGGTGCGGATGGAGCCGGTAGAGGAATACCCGGCGCTGTTCACCGCAACCGTGGATTACTTCGTAGACACCTACGTCTTCGAAGTCACCTGGGCCGGCGGCACCACCGCCACCCTGGAAGACCCCTACCGGCGTCTGCCTACCGTCGGCGACCTGGATCGCTACCTCATCGGAGAGGGGCGGCACGAGGAGCTGTGGAAGGTGCTCGGCTCGCACGTGCTGGACGGCGGCGTGTCCTTTTCCGTGTGGGCGCCGCATGCCGCGGGTGTTTCCGTGATCGGCGACTTCAACGGCTGGAACGCTAACCAACACCCCATGCGCGCGCTGGGTAGCAGCGGCATCTGGGAACTGTGGATCCCCAGCGTGGGTGCCGGGGCGCACTACAAGTTCTCCATCACCACCGGCGACGGCGTACGCCTGGACAAGGCCGACCCGATGGCGCGCCTGGCAGAGCCCGCCCCCGCGACCGCTTCCATCGTCGTGGCGGACAGCGACTATGCCTGGGGCGACGACGAGTGGCTGGCTCACCGCGCCGCCGTGGGCGTGGACGAGACCATGAGCATCTACGAGATGCACCTAGGCAGCTGGCGCAAGGGGCGCAACTACCGGGAGCTGGCCGCGGAGCTGGTGGAGTACGTGCAGGAGCTGGGCTACACTCACGTGGAACTGATGGGTGTTTCCGAGCACCCCTTCGAGCCCTCCTGGGGCTACCAGGTGACCGGCTACTACGCGCCGAACAACCGCTACGGCGGCCCGGACGACCTGCGCTACCTGATCGATTCGCTGCACCGCGCCGGCATCGGCGTGATTATGGACTGGGTTCCCGGCCACTTCCCCAAGGACGGCTGGGCTCTGGGCCGCTTCGACGGCGAGGCCTGCTACGAGCATCCGGATCCGCGCCGCGGCGAGCAGCCGGACTGGGGCACCTATGTATTCGACTTCGGGCGCAACGAGGTACGCAACTTCCTGGTGGCGAACGCTTTGTACTGGTGCAAGGAGTTCCACATCGACGGTCTGCGCGTCGATGCCGTGGCCTCGATGCTGTACCTGGATTACTCCCGCGATGACTGGCTGCCCAACGAGTTCGGCGGGCGCGAGAACCTGGATGCGGTGGAGTTCCTGAAGGAAATGAACGCCACCGTGCACCGCGAGTGCCCGGGCTCGCTGACCATCGCCGAGGAGTCGACTTCCTGGCCGGGTGTGACCGCCCCCACCAGCGAGGGCGGCCTGGGGTTCAGCCTGAAGTGGAACATGGGCTGGATGCACGACAGCCTGGAGTACATCCAGCGCGATCCCGCCTACCGCAGCTACCACCACAACGAAATCACGTTCTCGATGGTCTACGCCTACTCCGAGAAGTACGTGCTGCCGATCAGCCACGACGAGGTCGTGCACGGCAAGGGAACCCTGTGGTCGCGTATGCCCGCCGGTTCCGCCTGGGACAAGGCGGCGATGGTGCGCAGCTACCTGGCGTTCATGTGGGCGCACCCGGGCAAGAAGCTGCTCTTCCAGGGCCAGGAATGGGGCCAGACCGAGGAGTGGAACGAGTCCCGCGGCCTGGACTGGCACGACCTCGAGGGCTGGGAGGGCGAGTTCCACCGCGGCATCAGCGCCCTGACCAGCCAGCTGAACAAGCTCTACCACTCCGAGCCCGCTCTGGGGCAGGATCACGCGCCGGAGGGCTTCCAGTGGATCGCCAGCGACGACTCGACGAATAACGTTCTTTCCTTTATTCGACGCCACCGTGGGCGCGAGCTGGCGTGTGTTATTAACTTCTCGGGCACCACCCAAGAGAACTACCGCATCGGCCTGCCGCAGGCCGGCACGTGGCGCGAGGTGCTGAACACCGACGACGTGCAGTACGAGGGCGCCGGCCGCGTGAACGGCGACCTGCACACGGAGCCCGCCGGGTCCCACGGTATGGAGGCCTCCGCCGTGCTGCAGATCCCGGCGCACACCGCGCGCTGGTTCGTACTGGAGAGTTAAGCCCGGCTAGAACAGCGCCGAGGTCATGCGGGTGCGGCCCGCGATGACCTCCGGGTCCGCCGGGTCGAACAGGCTGAACAGCTCCAGCAGGCGAGCCTTCGCCTGCTTCTTGTGATCCGCGTTGCCCTCGGCGGACGGACGCAGCTCCTCGATCAGCAGGTCGAAGGCCTTAGGCTTGTCGTCCGCCAGCAGCAGGCGGTCGGATTCCGCGAACTCGTCCCCACCCGTGGACAGGCGCTGCACCAGCAGCGCGTTAGCACGCGCCGCGCGGGCCTCCCCTACGAGCTCTTCATCGGCCTGCGCGGGGTTGGCAAGGATGGCGTCATACTCCGCAATTGCGCCCGCGTAATCCTCCGCCTCGAGCTTCTCGGCAGCGGCAGCCAGGCGTGGGTCGCCCGCATCCTGGTTCGCATCAGCACTATCCGAGTCGGCACCCGCGCCACCGCCAGCCGCATTAGCCGGATCCTCCTCCGGGGCCAGGCCTCGCAGTTTGCCGTCTACCGCCTGCACGACAGCATCTACCCAGCCGTGCAGCTGTGCGGCGGGCTGGCCGCCTTCGAAGTTGGTTAGCGGGCGCCCGGCTGCCAGCGCGATGACGGTGGGGATTGCCTGTACGCCGAAGGCCTGGGCGACCTCCGGGGTGGCATCCACATCCACGTAACGGAAGAGCCACTTGGTCGGCGCCTGCTGGGACTCAGCCAGCTTGGTGAAGTCCTGGCGCATCTGCTCCGAGGCTTCCGAGCGGGCGGAACCCAACAGCGTAACCACCGGCACCTGAGTGGAACGAACGACGAGGTCCAGCTCGAAGTTCTCCGGGGTAATGGTACTTACGAAAGCTACGGAAGCTCCGGTGCCTCCTGCGCCGGTTCCACCGGCCGCACCCGGCTGACCTGCCTCGCCAGCACCTCCTGCGACTCCAGCGGCTGCGCCAGCCTGGGCAGCGCGAGCCTGCGCCTGTGCCCGCTGCTCCGCCTGCTGCTTCACCGCGCCCAGGTCCACCGCCCCGGCCACGAAACGGGACGGAGGAGTATTAGAAGGATTCGTCACCTTGAAAGTGTCCTTTCTCACTTGCCCTCCCACGCGCTGGCCGCGCGGGAGAAAATAATCGCCTTGAGGGCTAAAACCGACTAAGAGAGCTGAGTCTTCTAGAAAAGCCGCAGCTCCGAGGAGTCGGTTCCTCGCATTGCTTCATAGTCCAGGGTAACGCAACGGAAACCGCGGTCCTCCGCCAGTGTGCGAGCCTGTGGCTTGATCTCCTGGGCGGCAAACACGCCCGTTACCGGAGCCAGCAGCTCGTCCCGATTCAGCAGTTCCACATAGCGGGTAAGCTGCTCCACACCGTCGATACCACCACGGCGCTTGATCTCCACGGCCACCGTCGCGCCAGTCGAGTCCTTAGACAGAATGTCCACCGGCCCGATAGCCGTCGGGTACTCCCGGCGGATCAAGGAGTACCCCTCACCCAAAATCTCAATCTGCTCAGCCAGCAGCTCCTGCAGGTGTGCCTCCACGCCATCCTTTACCAGGCCTGGGTCCTCCCCGAGGTCGTGCTCCGTATCGGAGTAGATCTCGAAAATCTGGATCCGCAGCTGCTCCCCCTTTGGATTCGTGACGATCCACAACTGCTCGACCCCCTCATTTCCAAGCTCCGAATACTCCGTAGGGGCGTCATCAGCATCAAAAGAGCTAGCCTCGACGACCTCGAGGGAACACGGCGGCATCATCCAATTGAGCGGCTTATACGCACGATCGTCGGCGTGGATAGAGACCGAACCATCGGCCTTCACCAAGATCAGACGGTCGGCGGGCGGCAGGTGGGCCTCTAGGCGTCCGACGTAATCGACACAGCAGCGGGCAATGACTAAGCGCATGGTTGTTCAGCCTACGCTACGCAAGCCGGCGACGACTCAATGACGGGGTATGCGGCGCTCCGAAGGGGCGGACTCCAGCCAGGACACCAACGCGGTATCCCCTGCACTATCCAGGGCGATCTCCCAATGCGTCTTGCGGTGAACCACCTCGACGACGTGCACGTCGTCCTCCAAGAAGGCGGACTCCCGCGGGGTGATCTCGCGGCGAGAAACGATTGCGGTGCCCAGGCGCGTAAGCACCACATCCGAAGCAGGGCGCAGGCTGCGAAGCTTGTAGAACTTGGCGGATTGGCCCGAATACTTCAAAATCCCGTGGCGCCAGTGCCTGCCATCAGAATTTGGCAGGCGCCGGACGACCACGGGATACCCCTGGGAACGCAGCGCAAAAAAGCGCCACACAACGGCGATGACGACGAACAGCGCCACCGCCGCAAGAAAATACAACAACCACGCCATATACCTAACTTACAGGCATGAAGTAGGTTTCGAAAAAGCAAAACGGGCCCCACCGTGAAAACAGTGGAACCCGTTTGTCGGGAAGTTTAAAGCTAGATAGCTCTTAAGCTTCCATACGCTTCACAGCGCGCAACTCGGACTCTGCGACGGCCTTGTCGTGCTCAGTCTCTGCAAACTGCTTGCGGGACTCGGCATCCGCAACGTTGACCTCGCTGGCCCACGTTGCAGAATCCGCCAGAATGGTGATCTTCTTGGAGGACACGGACAGGAACCCGCCCTGCACCGCGGCCACCAGCTTCTCACCGGTGTTCGTCCGAATGGTAACGACGCCGTTCTCGACCAGCTGGCCGAGCAGAGGCTCGTGACCAGGGAGCACGCCGATCTCGCCCTCAGTGGTCTGCGCGGTAACGGACGTTGCGGTACCAACCCACAGCGGACGTTCCACGGAGACCAGTTGTGCGGCAATCTCAGCCATGTGCTTAACCCCTTACTTTTCGGTCATCTTCTTGTAAGCAGCCTCGACATCGTCCAGGCCACCCAGACCGTTGAAGGCCTGCTCCGGGTAAGCGTCGAACTCGCCGTCGCAGATGCGCTCGAAGGCGTCGATCGTGTCGGCCAGCGGCACGTAGGAGCCCGGGATGCCGGTGAACTTCTCCGCAACGAAGAAGTTCTGGCCCAGGAAGCGCTCCAGGCGACGTGCGCGCTGAACGGTGATCTTGTCCTCTTCCGAGAGCTCGTCCATACCCAGGATGGCGATGATGTCCTGCAGCTCCTTGTTCTTCTGCAGGATGTGGATCACGCGCTGGGCAACCTCGTAGTGACGCTCGCCGACGATACCCGGCTCGAGAATACGAGAGGTAGAGGTCAGCGGGTTCACTGCGGGGTAAATACCCTTCGAGGCGATGGAACGATCCAGCTCGGTCGTTGCATCCAGGTGGGCGAAGGTCGTAGCCGGTGCCGGGTCGGTGTAGTCATCGGCCGGCACGTAAACGGCCTGCAGGGAGGTAATGGAACGACCCTTGGTCGAGGTAATACGCTCCTGCAGAACACCCATCTCGTCAGCCAGGGTGGGCTGGTAGCCCACGGCAGAAGGCATACGACCCAGCAGGGTCGAAACCTCAGAACCTGCCTGGGTGAAACGGAAGATGTTGTCGATGAACAGCAGCACGTCCTGGTTCTGAACATCGCGGAAGTACTCCGCCATGGTCAGACCGGACAGAGCCACACGCATACGGACTCCCGGCGGCTCGTCCATCTGGCCGAACACAAGCGCGGTATCCTGCAGCACGCCCATCTCTTCCATTTCCAGGAAGAGGTCGGTGCCCTCACGGGTACGCTCACCAACACCGGCGAACACGGAGGTACCGGAGAACTCGCGGGCAATACGGGTAATCATCTCCTGGATGAGCACCGTCTTACCCACACCTGCACCGCCGAACAGGCCGATCTTGCCGCCCTTCACGTACGGGGTCAGCAGGTCGATGACCTTAATACCGGTCTCCAGGATCTCGGTCTTACCCTCGAGCTGGTCGAATGCCGGCGGCTCGCGGTGGATACCCCACTGCTCGCCGTCGCGGCCCAGGCCCGGCTCGTCCAGGCAGTCGCCCAGAGCGTTGAAGACGTGGCCCTTGACAACGTCGCCGACCGGTACGGAAATCGGCTTGCCGGTGTCGGTAACCTCAGCGCCACGGATCAGGCCGTCGGTCGGCGCCATGGACACGGCGCGCACGAGGTTGTCCCCGAGGTGCTGTGCAACCTCCAGGGTGATGGTCTTTGCCACTGCCTCGAGGTCAACCTCGACGGTCAGTGCGTTGAACAGTGCTGGCTGCTGGCCGCGCGGAAACTCCACGTCGACGACCGGGCCGATAACTCGCACGACGCGGCCCGCAACAGCCGATTCAGCAGAAGGCTGAACCTGGTTTGCTGTAGTCATACTTAATCACTTTCTCCGCTATCGGCGAGCGCGGATGCGCCACCGACGATCTCTGTAATTTCCTGGGTAATCTGGGCCTGACGAGCCTGGTTGGCAACTCGGGAAAGCTGCTTGACCAGGTCGGTCGCATTGTCGGTTGCGGCGCTCATCGCGGTACGACGCGCTGCGGATTCCGACGCCGCAGACTCCAGCATTGCTGCGAAGATGCCTCGGGAGACATACTGCGGCAGCAAGGCCTTCAACAGGGTGTCTGGGTCGGGCTCGAAGTCATAGTCAGCAGAAACGTGGTCTACCTTGTCGGAGACCAGATCCTCGCCGAGCTCGAACTTCTCTTCCTCAACCACAGTCTCGATCGGCAACAGTCGGTGTGCCTCTGGCTTCTGGCTTAGCATGGACTCGAAGCGGGTGTACACGATGTGCACCTCGTCGAATCCCTGTACAGCCTGCCCCTCTTCCGCGTTGAGGCCCTCGCGCCACTTAGCGGTTCCTTCGGAACCGGCGACAAAGCCGTCAATCAGGTGGCGGCGCACATCGTGGGTAGCCGCGTAGTCGGGGTCCTGAGAGTAGCCCGACCAAGCACCTGCGATGTCCTCGCCACGGAAGTTGTAGTAGGAGATGCCCTTGTTACCAGAGACGTACAGAACAACGTCCTTGCCTTCGTTCTCCAGGCGCTTACGCAGCTCTGCAGTCTTCTTGAAGACGTTGTTGTTGTAGCCACCGCACATGCCACGGTCACTTGAAACCACGAGGATTGCGGCGCGGGAAGCATCCGTCGGCTCCTGCAGGATCTTGTGATCCAGGGTGCTGGCGGAGGCCAGGCGCTGAACCACGCGGGTGATTTCATCCGCGTAAGGCTCCGCATCGTCAACACGTGCCTGAGCCTTCGTGATCCTCGAGGTGGCGATGAGCTCCTGGGCCTTCGTGATCTTCTTAGTCGAGTTCACGGACTTGATGCGTGTCCTCAGTTCGCGAAGACTAGCCATAACTATCGCCTCCCTTCTGTTTCATTAATGGTCTTGGTGGTCACTGTGCTCACTTACCTTCCGCGCCTACTGGGTTTTGCGGGAGACAGTGATCTGAGACTTGGTGACCTCGTCGTCGCCAAGCGGGCGAGCTTCCGGCTCGTTGATGACGGGGGTGCCGTCGGTGGTCTGGAAGCCCTGCTTGAAGTCCTGGACTGCGCCAGCCAGCTCGGCCTTGGACTCGTCGCTGAACGGGGTGCCACCCTTGATCTGCTCGAACACGCCACCGTGGGAAGCGTGCAGGTTCTCCAGCAGCTCGGACTCGAAGCGGCGAACGTCCTCAACCGGAACGTCGTCGAACTCGCCCTCGCCGGCCAGGTAGATGGAAACCATCTGGTCCTCGACGGACTGTGGCTCGGTCTCCTTCTGCTTCAGCAGCTCGACCAGGCGCTTACCGCGCTCCAGCTGTGCCTTGGAAGCCGGGTCCAGGTCGGATGCGAAGGCAGCGAATGCCTCCAGGTCGCGGTATGCGGCCAGGTCCAGACGCAGGGAGCCGGACACCTTCTTCATGCCCTTGGTCTGTGCGGCACCACCAACACGGGAGACGGACACACCAACGTTGATAGCCGGTCGGACACCCTGGTTGAACAGGTCGGACTCCAGGAATACCTGACCGTCGGTAATGGAAATAACGTTGGTCGGAATGAAGGCAGACACGTCGTTCGCCTTCGTCTCAATGATCGGCAGTGCCGTCAGGGAACCACCGCCCAGCTCGTCGTTCAGCTTCGCTGCGCGCTCCAGCAGACGGGAGTGCAGGTAGAAGACGTCACCGGGGTAAGCCTCGCGGCCCGGCGGGCGACGCAGCAGCAGGGAGATCGCACGGTAGGCCTCAGCCTGCTTGGTCAGATCATCGTAGATAACCAGGACGTGCTTGCCCTGGTACATCCAGTGCTGGCCCAGTGCGGCGCCGGTGAACGGTGCCAGCCACTTGAAGCCGGCGGAGTCGGATGCCGGTGCTGCCACGATGGTGGTGTACTCCAGCGCGCCGTGGTCTTCCAGGGTCTTACGAATCGAAGCGATCGTGGAACCCTTCTGGCCAACAGCAACGTAGATGCAGCGAACCTGCTGCTTCGGGTCGCCGGTTGCCCAGTTGTCGCGCTGGTTCAGGATGGTATCGATGCAGACCGAGGTCTTACCGGTCTTGCGGTCGCCAATGATCAGCTGACGCTGACCACGGCCAATCGGGGTCATTGCGTCGATAGCCTTGATGCCGGTCTGCATCGGCTCCTCGACGGGCTGACGCATCAGAACGGAGGGCGCCTGGAGCTCGAGGGCACGTTCTTCCTCGGACTCGATGTCGCCCAGGCCGTCGATGGCCTGACCCAGTGGGTTGATAACGCGGCCGAGGAACTTCTCCCCAACCGGAATGGACAGGACCTCGCCGGTCCTCTTGACCTCGTCGCCCTCCTTGAGGGTCTCGAAGTTACCCAGGATCACGACGCCGACGCTGTCGGTGTCGAGGTTCTGTGCGACGCCAATCACGCCGCCTGGGAACTCGAGTAGCTCGTTAGCCATCACAGAGGGCATGCCGCTTACCTGGGCAATACCGTCTGCAGCCGCCGTGACCACGCCGACCTCCTCACGGGAGGCCTCCGGGGAGTAGCTCGAGGTGTAGTTCGCAATCGCGCTACGGATCTCATCGGAGGAGATCGTCAGCTCCGCCATGTTCTTCCTGCTCTCGGTTTCGTCTTCCAGCATCTATTTTCTTGCTTGGTCTTTGTCGGTTCCTTGGGGCGCCTTTATATGACGCCCTAAGCGATCGACGCGCGGAGGCGCCGCAGGTTACCTGCAGTGCTGCCGTCGATAATCTCGTGTCCGACGCGGATCACGGCACCGCCGAGGAGGCTGGTATCAACCTCGGAGTGGACCGCAATCTTGCGACCGTAAATCTTTTCCAGCTTGTCCGACAGAGTCGACTTCTGCTGTTCACCCAGGGCAGCTGCTGCACGAACGCGCGCTACGGTGCGTCCCTCCAGTGCAGCTACCTCGTCAACCAACGAGTCAAGTTCCTCGACTGGACGCTGACGCAGACGGCCAATTGCCTGCAACGCCAGTGCCTCGGTCGTAGAAGTGACCTTTCCATACAGAACCTTTGCCAGCAGGTCGCGGCGAGCATCCGGGGATGCGGCGCGGTCGGCCAGCTTCAGCTCCAGCTCCGGCTCACGTTCGATGATGCGGGCCAGCTGGAACAGTTCGTCTTCAACGCGGTCCTGCTGACCTTGAGCGTCGGCGGCGCGCAGCAGGGCCAGGCGGCCCAGCTTCACCAGTCCGTCGCGCAGGTCGCGAGTGTTGGACCACGACTGGGATACAGCAGCAGACACGATTTCTTCCGTCGAGGCAGATACCTTGCCGCCGAACAGGCTCTTGGCCAGTTCCACGCGGGTGTTGGCATCCCTCGCCGGGTCGATCAGCGCGACACGCAGGCCGCGGTCACTGTCGAGCAGCTCGACAACGTCGAACAGCTCGGTGCCGGTGGTTACACCGGTGCCCACTTTGTCGGAGGTCTCGTTAAGACCCTGATCCAGGGTCTGCTCGAGGCGCTCAATTGCCTCTCGGCTCGCTGCGTGCATACCGATCACTTCCCGGATGCGCCGACGTTGTCCAGTCCGGCGAGGAAGTTATCGATGGTGCCCGAGCGCTTCACGTCGTCCGACAGCTGCTCGCCCAACAGGCGCTCAGCCAAGTTGATGGAGTTTTCACCCATCTCCTTGCGCAGGTCGGTGACAACGGCGGAACGCTGTGCCTCGAGCTGCTTGTGGCCCGACTCGACGATACGGTTGGACTCTTCGGTTGCCTGAGCCTTCATGTCCGCGATGATCTTCTGACCCTGAGAACGGGCGTCATCACGAATCTGCGCAGCCTCAGTGCGTGCCTCAGCAAGCTGAGCGTTGTACTTCTCCAAGGCAGCCTTAGCCTCTGCCTGAGCGGACTCGGCGCGCCGAATGCCGCCCTCGATCTGGTCCTCGCGCTGATTCAGCACTTCCTGGAACTTCGGAAGCACGAACTTCCAGAAGACAAACAGGATGACTGCAAAAGGAATGATGGACCAGACGATGTCGTACAGCGGAGGAAGCAGCGGGTTTACCGACTCCTCCATCGGCAGCTTCTCAGCTGCTAACAAAAAGGTGTTCGTCATAGTCTCCAGCTTTCGATTCTGGTGCGGTGGTTAGAAAGTGCTCTTAACGAGCGGCCAATCGCACTGAAATTAGAACAGGAAGCCGGCGACGAAGCCGATCAGAGCCAGTGCCTCGGCGAAAGCGATACCCAGGAACATGGTGGTGCGCAGCTGGCCGGCCATCTCGGGCTGGCGAGCCATTGCCTCAGCGGTCTTACCTGCAACGTTACCCACACCGATAGCGGAGCCGATAGCAGCCAGGCCGTAGCCGATGGTGCCGAAGCCCTGGAACTTGGTGGTGGTGTCCTGCGCGATGAGGAAGATGTCGTTCATTTGGTTTCCATTACCTTTCTGAGAACCAGCCGGTTGCAGCTTTTCTTTTGTCGTTGTCCGGCTTGGTCATTTGAGTACTTAAAAAGGGGCGAATTAGTGCTCGTCTGCGTGGAGGGACAGCTCGATGTACACGGCGGTCAGCAGGGAGAAGATGTATGCCTGCAGGAAGATCACCATGAGCTCGAACAGGGTGAAGGCGATCGCGAAGAGGATCGTGCCGCCAGCAGCCACAGTCCAACCGCTCATCTGCCAGAAGAAGAAGTTCGTGGCACTGAACAGCATGACGAGGATGATGTGTCCAGCCAACATATTCGCCATAAGACGAATCGTCAGCGTTACCGGACGGAGGACGAATGTGGAGAATGCCTCAATCGGCGCCACGATGAAGTGGAGCCAAGAAGGCAAACCAGGAATGATCAGCGAGGACTTGATGTACTTGCCGAAGCCATAGCGCTTCACACCCGCGTAGATGAATGCGATATACGCGACAACAGCCAGCACCAGTGGCAGACCCACTCGAGCGCTGGCTGAAATGTTCATGAACGGAATGATCGTCGACATGTTGACGGCAAGAACAGTGAAGAAGATAGCGGCGATGATCGGCAGGAACCGGCGCCCCTCCTTCTTGCCCAAGATATCCTCCGCGATGTGAATCCGAACGAAGTCCAAGAAGTACTCAGCAACGTTCTGCACGCCGCTCGGAATCAGCTTCGGCTTCCGCATTGCAAAGAAGAAGAATGCGGTAACCAGAAGAATCATCACAATACGGATGACCATGAGGCGGTCGAGCGCGAAGGCTCCACCAGCAAACTCACTGAACCACAGCTGGTTGCTATCCACTTGCCCCGGGAAGAATTCGTGTTCCAATGAAGGTACGTGAAACTCGCCCTTCATGGCCAAGGTTGTTACGCTCAGCGTTCTCTCCCGTGATTGGGCCGCAAGATTGCACAGAATCACTGCGGTGCGATGGAGGTCTCTTTTCGAAGAGTTAGGCCGACGCTGAGGGACTCCGTCGCACGTCCCTACATAATCAGCCGGTGCCGTATCTACTGTTCACACATACGTGTGCCAATAAATGGCCCGATAGAACAATATCAGCTTTATCTCGCGAATCGCTAAGTGAAACACGTTGCGGGTCCCCCCACTTGGTCGTGGTTTTCAACGTTTTTGGTTCCAGAATCATTTGTATGTGTTTAGGCCTACCTCCGCTCCCTCCCCGCTGCACTTACCCCAGCTCGCTACTGACAGTTGTCGCCTCTCCGCGTGAGGGCGTTATCTTTCTGCGCGCAAGCAGTGCCACCCGTAGCATCACAACAAACAAAAAGCCCCGGCCTGCATTGGCTATGCAAACCGGGGCGTGGATTCGGGCACTAGCACTAGATGCCGTTAGCCTCGCTAGCTGATGTAAAGCTTCTGGGTGCGAGTAACTGCCAGCGTCTCGATGGCCAGTACGGCGACCATGCTCAAGATCACGGTTACGGCCAGCGCTGCGGTGTCGTAGAAAGTCTTGTCCTTCAGGAAGAACAGAATGCCCAGCAGCACCGCCGCCTTAACCAGCCAGCTGCCCAGGATCAAGCCCATCGTCATCGAGGGCGAAGTGTTGGAACTAAACAGCACGATCACTACCGTCAGCAGCATAAATCCGCCGCCGACCAGCCACCCGATGCCTGCTCCCCACAGCCCCTCGGTGCCGCTGATAAGACCCCACACCAACAGGGAAAGCGCACCCAACACCACCAGCGCCAGCGCTCCGGAACGCATGGCAGCCTTCAGCGGGCCGACGTGGTCGCTGGCTTGGGATACGTCGTTCAACTCGGGCAGCTCTTTAGCGCCCGCCGCACCGTTGTTCTCAGTCGCCTCAGTCATGGCGATTAGCTTACCTGAGCCGTGTTCGACTTCCGATTCTCCCGCCACAGCGGCACCACCGTCGCCACGATGGCAACGATCACCAGCAAACTAAAGGAAATTGCCATCACGTGCAGAGGCAACACGGTCAGCCCCACCGCACCGAAGGCCACTACCCCAACCCAGGTGTACAAAACCAGAACCACGCGCTTCTGACTGTGGCCAATGTGCAGCAGTCGGTGGTGCAGGTGCTTCTTGTCTGGCGAGAACGGGCTCTTGCCCTGGGACACGCGGCGCACAACTGCCATCACCAGGTCCAGCAGCGGAATGGACAGGGCCGCCAGAACCACGATCATCGGCGAGAGCAGAGCCACCATATCCGCCGGCCCGTACAGCGCCGCGTTGATGCGCCCGGATGCCGACGTGCAGGCCGCGGACAGCAACAGGCCGATCAGCATCGCGCCGCTATCCCCCATGAAGATGCGCGCGGGCGAAAAGTTGTGAGGCAGGAAACCCATGCAGATTCCCACCAGCGCCGCAGAGATGATCGCCGGCGGGTAGGCCGCCACGGTGCCGCCCTGGTCATGCAGGATTGTCAGCGAGTAGATCAGGATCGTCCCGGCGGCGATCGCCCCCAACCCCGCGGCCAGACCATCCAAGCCGTCGACGAAGTTCATGGCGTTCACGATCGTGACGGTCAGCAGCGCCGTCAGGATCGTGGACTGGACCTGGTCCAGGATCAGCGTGGTCCCGTCCCCGAAAGGCAGGTAGAACAAGTACCAGCTCAAGCCCATCAGGCTCATCACCACGGCACCCACTACCTGCCCGCCGAGCTTCAGCACCCAGGAGATGTCGTAGAGGTCGTCCACCACCCCGACGACAACAATCACGAAGGCGGCCATCAGAACCGCCGTCATATCTGGCGTTACCGGTGGAAACCCGCGAGTCAACGCGGGCAGCTGGTTGGCCACCACTACGGCCACGACCAGCCCCGTAAACATCGCTACCCCGCCCAGCCGGGGCATCGGAACCTGGTGCACGTCGCGCTCGCGCGGGGCGGCCATCCGCCCGTAGCGCAAGATCACCGAGCGCACCACCCCCGTCACCAGATACGTCACCGTGCAGGCGACGAGCAGCACCAACACCAACTCGCGCAGGGGAATACCTGCGCCGATAGTCGGCTGGGCAAGGACTGCCATTAGACGTCTCCCCGCAGCTCCGCACTGCTCATGCCCAAAACCTCGGCCACGCGCTCGGTGGTGGCCGCGCCCTCGCGCAGGATGCGCGGGCGGCCGGAGGAAAGGTCAACGATGGTGGAGGCCACGCCGTGGTGCGCTTCCCCACCGTCGATGTAGGTCGTCACGTCCGCACCCAGCTGGTCCTCGGCCATCTGCACATTCGTCGCCGGCGGCTGGCCGGAGATATTGGCGCTGGAAACGGCCATCGGGCCGGTGCGCTCCAAAAGCTCCAACGCAATGGGCTGGTTGGGCATGCGAAGCATCACGGTGCCGCGGGTATCCCCCAGGTTCCACGGCAGACTGGGCGCCTGGTGGACGACCATCGACAGGCCACCCGGCCAGAATGCCTCGACGAGCTTACGCATGTTGTAGGTGTACTCGCGCACGAGCCCTTGGATGGTCGTCCAGCTGGGAACCAGCACGGGAACGGGCATGTCGGGGCCACGCCCCTTGGCACGCAGCAGGGCGGACACTGCCTCATTGTCGAAGGCATCGCAGCCGATGCCGTAGACCGTGTCGGTCGGCAGCACAACCAGCCGTCCGCCCTTCACCGCATTCGCCGCGGCGTCTAGCGCGGCCTCGCGGTTCTGCGGATCGGTTGCGTCTACGGTTCTCGACATTGCGGCCCTTTCTTGCTCATTTATTACGTGCTCTACCTTAACCCCATCGCCGGTACTACTGCGGTAGCAGGGCGGTGACGAAGCGCGGCCGGCCAGCCAGGTCGTGGTGTTGGGTGATCTCTCGCCAGCCGCATTGCTGCATCATCGCCGCTACCTGCGCGCCGTTGGAGTCGTCGTGTTCTATTCCGACGCCACCACCTGCGCGCCCCAGCGCCTCAGCCCACTGCAGTACCCGTGGCATGAGCTCCAGCCCGTCGTCCCCGGAGAACACGGCTGCGTGCGGATCGGCTGCCACCTCGGGGGAAACCTCAGCGGATTCCGGCACGTACGGAGGGTTGCACACCACCACGTCCGCGGACGCGAAAGCCTCAGGGGAAACACCCGCTGTCGCTGGTAACTCCGCGGGATCGTCGACAGCCAGATCAGCCTGAACGAAAGTGGCTTTGGCCTGCGGAACAAGACGGGCATTCCTCTCGGCCAGGCGCAGCGCAGCATCAGAGAATTCGATGCCTGTTAGGGAGATGGGGGCGTCATAAAGAAGAGAAACCCCGAGCCCCAACGTGCCGGGTCCGCAGCAAAGATCGACCACGTGCGGCGCGGGGCGGCCATTGAGGAAGCGCACGGCCCAGTCGGCGAGCAGCTCGGTTTCGGGGCGTGGGACGAAGCAGCCGGGCTCCACGAAGAGGTCCAGGCCGCAGAAGGGAGCGGAGCCGACGATGTGCTGCAGGGGTTCGCGCGCGGCGCGGCGGGCCACCCAGTCGGCATAGGCGCTGGGGGCGGGATCGTCGGCGCGCATAAAGAGAGTGCCGGGATCGACGGCGGCGCGGGGCGCGGCAAGAGCGGCGGTGTCAGCACCGGTTCCGGGAGCAGCAGGGCCAGTGCCGGGGTCGGCGAGCAGGTAACGCATCAGCAGGCGCGCGTCGACTGCAGCAGAATCGATGCCCGCCGCGCTCAACTGTGCGGTGGCCTCCCGGATCGCCTGGTTGATGTTCAACGTCCCACCGTTCTGCTGCTCTGCCACCGCCGAGGCGACGGAAAGACTAGTCTTCCGCCTCTAGGCGACGTGCGCGGTCGGCTTCCTTTAGCGCCGCGAGCAGCGCCTCCAGGTCGCCGTCCAGGACAGCATCCAGGTTGTTGGCCTTGTAGCCGATGCGGTGGTCAGAGACACGGGACTCGGGGAAGTTGTAGGTGCGGATGCGCTCGGAACGATCCATGGTGCGGATCTGCGCTGCGCGACCCTCGGCTGCCTCTGCCTCAGCTTCCTCTTCCTTCATCTGCTGCAGGCGTGCAGCCAGAACCTGCATCGCGCGGGCGCGGTTCTGGATCTGGGAACGCTCCTTCTGACAGGTCACCACGATGTTGGTCGGCAGGTGGGTAATACGCACGGCGGAGTCCGTGGTGTTCACGCCCTGGCCGCCCTTACCGGAGGAACGGTAGACGTCCACACGGATGTCCTTGTCGTCGATGTGCACATCCTCGACTTCGTCGGGCTCCGGGTACACCAGCACGCCCGCCGCGGAGGTCTGAATGCGGCCCTGCGACTCGGTGACGGGG
The DNA here is from genome assembly GCF_001807485.1 of Corynebacterium sp. HMSC08A12. Lineage (GTDB taxonomy): Bacteria > Actinomycetota > Actinomycetes > Mycobacteriales > Mycobacteriaceae > Corynebacterium > Corynebacterium evansiae. The sequence continues at coordinate 90,194 of NZ_KV789183.1, forward strand.
ATGCGCTGCACGCGGTGCACGCCACCTTCGAACTTGAACTCCGACCACGCACCGTCGCGGGAGGGCTGCTTGGAACGGATAGACAGGGTCATGTCCTTCACGCCGCCCAGGTCGGTCTCGTTCAGCCCCAGGATCTCGGTGCTAAAGCCGTGGCGTTCAGCGTAGCGCTGGTACATGCGCGCCAGCTCGCCGGCGAACAGCGCGGCTTCCTCGCCGCCGGCGCCGGACTTGATCTCCATGACGATGTCGTCGCCGTCGTGCGGGTCGCGAGGAGCCAGCAGGTCGGTCAGCTGCTCCTCCAGCTCGCCGATCTCCTCTTCCAGGCGCTTGGCTTCCTCGGCGAATTCCTTGTCCTCGGATGCCATCTCGGACGCAGCCTCGTGGTCCTCGCGGGCCTGCTCGAGCTTCTGGTGCGTCTGGATGATCGGCTGCAGCTCGGAAAAGCGCTTGCCGACCTTGCGGGCGGCCGCCGGGTCGTTGTGCAGCTCGGGATCGCTCAGCTGCATTTCCAGGCCCTGGTACTCGGCCAGGATGTCGTCGATGACTGACGGTGATTGGCTCATGGTTTAATCCTCCTCGTCCTCGCCTGCCAGGGGCGCGGAGCTGGCAACCTGCAGCATGAACTCCCGGTTGGTCTTGGTCTTACGCAGCTGCTTGATCAGCAGGTCGATGGCCGCCTGCGAATCCAGGGCGGACAGGATGCGGCGCAGCTTGTGCATAATGCGCGCCTCCTCCGGGCTGAGCAGCAGCTCGTCCTTGCGCGTACCCGACGGGTTCACGTCGACGGCCGGGAACACGCGGCGCTCGGAGATCTTGCGGTCCAGCTTCAACTCCGCGTTGCCGGTGCCCTTGAATTCCTCGAAAATCACCGTGTCGCCGGCCGAGCCGGTCTCCACCATCGCGGTGGCGATGATCGTCAGGGAGCCGCCGTTTTCGATATTGCGGGCAGCGCCCAAGAAGCGCTTCGGCGGGTACAAAGCATTGGAATCCACACCACCGGACAGGATGCGACCAGAGGCCGGCGAGGAGTTGTTGTACGCGCGACCCAGGCGGGTGATGGAATCCAGCAGCAGAACAACGTCCTTGCCCTGCTCCACCAGACGCTTTGCGCGCTCGACGGCCAGCTCGGCAACGTTGGTGTGCTCCCCCGGCGGGCGGTCGAACGTGGAGGCGATGACCTCGCCCTTGACGGAGCGCTGCATGTCCGTCACTTCCTCCGGGCGCTCGTCCACCAGCACGACCATGAGGTAGCACTCGGGGTTGTTCGTGGAGATCGCGTTGGCGATGTCCTGCAGGATGGTCGTCTTACCGGCCTTCGGCGGGGAAACGATCAGCGCGCGCTGGCCCTTGCCGATCGGCATGATCAGGTCGATCACGCGGGTGGTCAGCGTCTTCGGGTCGGTCTCCAGGCGTAGGCGCTGGTTCGGGTACAGCGGGGTCAGCTTCGCAAAGTGCGGGCGCGCTGCCGCCTGCTCCGGGGTCAGGCCGTTAACGGTCTCTACCTGGTAGATCGGCGTGTACTTCTGGCGGTTCCGTCCGCGTCCGCCGCCGTTATTGTTGTTGTTCTTCGGGCGGATTGTGCCAACGATCGCGTCGCCGTGGCGCATGCCGTACTTCCGTACCGTGTTGATAGGCACGTACACGTCCGTCGGGCCCGCGTGGTAGCCGGTGGTGCGGATGAACGCGGTGTTCGCGTCCACGAAGTCGAGAATGCCCGCGACGGGTGTCAGCTCTTCCGGCTTCGGGTCGCGGTTGTTGTTACCGCCATTGTTACCACCGTTGCCGCCGCCGTTATTGCCATCACCGTTGTTGCCGCCGTTGTTGCGGTTGTTATCGCGGTTGCTGTCACGATTATTGTCGCGGCCACGGTTACGGCGGTTGCGGCGATTGCGACGGTTGCGACGGTTGCCGCGGTTATTGTCGTCTCGATTGTTATCGCCGCGCTCGTTATCGTGGCGGTTCTTCTCGCGATCTTCGTGGCGCTCTTCACCGCGGTTGCCACCGTTCTGCTCGGAGCTATCTGCGGTTTCTTCTTGGCGCTTTTCTTGGTGACGCCCCTCCCGCGCCTCCGCGACCGACTTTTCCGTCGGCTCCTTCGGCTCCTTCGGTGCAGTCTCTTCGGCAGGCTGAGGCTTCCGGGGCGCTCCACCGCCACTCGATGCAACACCGGATTCGATAACGGCGATCAGCTCGCCTTTGCGAAGACCAGAGGTGCCTTTCAGCCCCTGTGCCGCTGCAATCTGTCGCAGCTCCGGCAATTTCAACGAGGCGAGGCCATTGGCTTGGCCACGAGCCAAAATATCGGACAGGCTCACAAAAGTCCTTTCACGTCTGGCTTCTTCATCGACCCTTCAAAAAGCCTGCGAAGCCCCAGGGTTGGCCAGACATGCGTATTCGACAACAGTTTTTAATTTAACCCAAAGATTGCGGGAATCTTCCAGAAAGATTGCCGCCTTAACGTCCCACGATGCGACTGGCGGCGGGTGTAGCGCGGGGTGGCGTCGTAAAAAGAAAGAAAGAGAAAAAGAAACGAGCCTCACATCCGGCTTCCGTAGCTAACCATAGCACCTCCCACACCGCGAGTACCTAACGGCTAGGCTGAAATGCATGAAGTCGACGATGCAGGAGATCCCACTATCCGTAGCGAGGATCCTGGAATACGGGGCCAGCGTTCACCGAAACACCACGGTGACCACGTATTTTGACGAGACTGCCGAGCAAACCAGCTTCCTGCACATCGGCATCCGCGCAGCCGCTATGGCCAACATGCTGCGCGACGAATTCGGCATCGAACGCGGTGACCGCGTGGGCACTGTCCTGCCGAACTGCACCGAGCACCTGGAGGTACTGCTCTCCGTGGCGTCGATGGGCGCGGTGTTTAACCCCATCAACCGGCACCTCATGGACGCCCAGATCACACACATCATCAACAAAGCGGCGCCGAAAGTGCTGGTACTCGACCCGACCTGCAGCGAACAGATCGTCCCGCTACTAGCCGACTGCCCGTGTGTGGAGGCGGTGCTGGTGATCGGCCCGAACCTTGCGGACACCGAGGCGGTGCAACGGCTCGTCACAGCACAGGGTGAACAGGGCGAACAAGGCGAACAGGGCAAACCGGGCTTGAGCCACCTGCGCGTATTGAACCTGGAGGCCGCACTCGACGGGCGCAGTGCCGACTTCGATTGGCCGGACATGGAAGAAACCGACCCGGCGGCCATCTGCTTTTCCACCGGCACAGAAGGCCCACCGAAGGGCGTAGTCTACTCCCACCGCGCGCTGTGGCTGCACTCCATGCAGCTGCGCGCCGCCGATAGCTTCAGCATCCGCAACGGCACCAGCTTCCTGTGCTGCGTGCCGATCTATCACGTCCTCAGCTGGGGCGTGCCACTGGCCGCGTTTATGGCCGGCGCGCCGATCGTGTTCACCGGCCGCAGCGCCACCCCAGAACACCTGGCGCACGTGATCGCAGACGCCATGCCGCGCCAGGCCCACGGATCGCCAGCTGTGTGGACGGGTCTGCTGGTGCACTACGCCAAGAAGCACCCGAAGAAGATGAGCCTGCAGGAAATCTACGTCGGCGGCTCGCAGGTCTCCCCCGCCATGATCGATGCCTGGGAGGAGCGCTTCGGCGTGGACATCATCCACTCCTGGGGCATGACGGAGACCGGACCGGTGGGCACCGTCGCCCACCCACCCGCAGGCGTGGCCGGCGCTGCCCGCGCTAAGTACCGCGAAAGCCAAGGGCGCTTTCACGCGGGCATGCGCTACCGCATCGTCGACGACCACGACAATGTGCTGGAAGCCAACGACCGCAACGAAGGCGAGCTGCAGGTACGCGGCAACACGGTGACAGCCTCGTACTATAAGGACGACAGCCCGCGCTTTACCGAGGATGGCTGGCTGCGCACCGGCGACATCGCCACCGTAAACAAGGACGGCTACCTGACAATCCACGATCGCAAGGCCGACATCATCCGCTCGGGCGGCGAATGGATCTATTCTGCAGCGCTGGAGAACTACCTGCTGGAACCCACAGCGGTGATCGAGGCGGCGGTGATCGGCATTCCATCGGAGAAGTGGGGGCAGCGTCCGCTCGCGGTGGTAGTGGTTGCCGAAGGCACCCCCTGGACTGCGGAAACCGCGCAGGAGTTGGCCGACGATCTACGCAAGCGCGTGCCCGGCTGGATGGTGCCCGAGAACTGGACCTTCGTGGATCACATCGATAAGACCAGCGTGGATAAGTTCGACAAGAAGGACCTGCGCCAGTACTTCCGCGAGGGGAAGTTCGAGATCATCACGATCTAAGGGGCGCACCCGGGTGCCTGCTGAGGGGTAGGCTGGGGCGAACTGGACCGGGTAAGGGGGCACACCCCCTGGGTCGTCGGGGTAAATTCACCAGAATTTAACAGGAACGATTCCAACTATTGCGGGAAAAAGTAGAGTAGCGTTTTCCTGCATGACCGATGTAACTGTGCTGGCCCTCGGGCCGCAGTGGTTCGACCCGATGTATTTGCTTTCGGGCTCCGGACCTTTCGGCGCGGCGATCCTGCCCGCCATTTTTGCGATCATCTTCATCGAATCCGGGCTGTTCTTCCCTTTCCTGCCCGGCGACTCCCTGCTCTTCACCGCTGGTCTACTGGCCAGCCAGCCCGATGGCTTCGCACCCCTGTGGCAGGTATTGCTAATCACCCCGATCGCAGCGATCCTGGGCGACCAGGTGGGCTACTGGATTGGCCACCGCTTCCACCCCGCGCTGCGCAACCGGAAGGACGGGCGTTTCTTTAAGCAGGAGCATCTGCACCGCTCTGAGGCGTTCTTTGAGAAATACGGTGCGATCACGATCATCCTGTGCCGCTTCGTACCCTTCGTGCGCACCTATGCCCCACTAGTAGCTGGGATGTCCGGCATGCGCTATCACACGTTCATTCTTTTCAACGTGCTTGGTGGTGTGCTGTGGGCCAGCGGCATCGTCTACCTGGGGTCGCTATTCGGCGGAGTGGAGTTCGTGCGCAACAATATCGACGCCATCTTCCTCGGAATTGTCGCCTTCTCGATTGTCCCGATGCTATTCGGGTTAATACAGAAAGCCCGGAGCGAGAGGAAACAATCTCCCGCCCCGGCCACTATTGAAGAATAGTTTCCCAGGATTGGTTTCCGGCCTTACCCGGTGACGTCTACCGCGACCGGACCGGCGACATCCAGCTCCAGGACCTTCATCCCGCGGCCGCGGGCCTCTTCCACCAGTGCGTTGTCCACCGGCTCGGTGCTCAGCACCAGGATCGTCGGGCCCGCGCCCGAAAGGAACGCCGGATAGCCCAGGTTGCGCAGACGGTTCACCCACTCGGCGGTCACCGGCAGCACCTCGGCGCGGTAGGTCTGGTGCATGCGGTCGCGAGTGCCCTCCCACAGCAGCTCCGGATCGTCGCGCAGCGCGACGGTCATGACTGCCGTGCGGGAGACGTTGAAGCGGGCATCCACGTGGCTAATGTCCGACGGCAGCACGCGACGGATCGCCTCCGTCGATGCGTGGAAGTCCGGGATGAACGCGGTGGCCTTGATGTCCGGGTGCACGTCGATGCGACGGGCGTGGTAGGCCGGTGCGGATACTCCGTCGATGGGCGTGTTCGTCCACGAGACCACGCCCGCGCCCAGCACGGAAGCGCCCGCGTTATCGGGGTGCCCCTCAAAGGTAGAGGCGATCTGCACCTGTGCCTGGTCGTCCAGCGTGAACCCTGCCAGGCCGTTGCCCGCGGCCACGCCTGCCGTCGCCGCGGCGGCCGAAGACCCCAGGCCGCGGGACTGCGGGATGGAGTTCGTACAGCTCACACGCAACCCCGGAACCGTCACGTCGGCTTCCTTCAGCGTTGCGCGCAGGGCGCGTACCACCAGGTGGCGCTCGTCCAGTGGAACCTCGCCCTCGCCTTCACCGGTGACCTCGACCTCCAAGCCGGACTCGATGACCTCGGCAGTCACATAGTCATACAGCCCCAGCGCCAGGCCGAGGGTATCGAAGCCAGGCCCCAGATTCGCGGTCGATGCGGGAACCTTGACGGTGGCCTTGCGGCCAACGGGGATCTCGACGCCCATTACTTCAACCCCAGCTTGTCTGCAACGGCGTGCGGGTCCACGTCGGTGACGGTGGGCTCCGGCATCTGAGACAGCGCAGTCGTCGGATCCTTCAGGCCGTGGCCGGTGACGGTACACACAATGCGCTGTCCAGCAGTCAGCTCGCCGTTGGCGTGAGCGTCCAGCAGACCTGCAACGGAAGATGCAGAGGCCGGCTCGACGAAGATGCCCTCGCGGCCAGCGATGGTGCGGTAGGCCTCCAGAATCTGCTCGTCGGTCTGGGCGCGGAAGTCGCCACCCGACTCCTCCTTGGCTGCAACGGCCTGCTGCCAGGAAGCCGGGTTACCAATGCGGATCGCGGTAGCGATCGTCTCCGGCTCCAGCACAGGCTCGCCCTTGACCAGCGGGGCAGCTCCGGCTGCCTGCACGCCCTTCATCACGGGACGCTGGGTGGAAACGCCGTCCTCCGCGTACTCGGAGTAGCCCTTCCAATACGCCGTGATGTTGCCCGCGTTGCCGACTGGCAGGAAGTGAACATCGGGGGCGTCACCAAGACAATCCACAATCTCAAACGCGGCGGTCTTCTGCCCCTCGATGCGCATCGGGTTCACGGAGTTGACCAGGGCGATCTCCGGGAACTCGGTGGTGGTCTTGCGGACCAGCTCGAGGCAGTCGTCGAAGTTGCCGCGTACCTGGATGATCTGCGCGCCGTGCATTACTGCCTGCGCGAGCTTGCCCTGGGCGATCTTGCCTTCTGGGATCAGCACGGCGGACTTCAGACCGGCGCGGGCGGCGTAGGCCGCCGCGGAGGCTGAAGTGTTGCCGGTCGAGGCGCACATCAGGACCTTCTGGCCCTTGTGGTAAGCGTCCGTGACGGCCACGGTCATACCGCGGTCCTTGAAGGAACCGGTGGGGTTGGCACCTTCGATCTTGAGGTAGACCTCGCAGCCTGTGATCTCCGACAGGTAGTTCGCGCGCAGCAGCGGGGTGCCGCCCTCGTTGAGGGTCACCGGCTCCCAGTCCTTCGCGAACGGCATCCGATCGCGGTACATGTTGATCAGGCCGGTCCAGTGGTTCAGAACCTTGTTCGTCATAGCTTCCCTGTCGTTTCTTCCCAGTTGTCGGTCTTGGCTTAAAGCGCTCTTAGAGTTTAGCCTTCCATGCGGATGACGGAGTCAATCGCCTTGACAGCGTCGAGCTCCTTGAGCTTCGCCACGGTCTCTTCCAGGTTCTTTTCCTTCGCGCTGTGGGTGATGACGACGAGGCGCGCACCGTCGTTCAGCCCTTCTTGACGCACGGTCTTCAGCGACACACCCTGCTCAGAGAACACGGAGGCCACCTCAGCCAGCACGCCCAGGCGATCATCCACCTGCATGTCCACGTGGTAGCGGGTACGCACGTCACCAAAGTTGGCGATGGGCAGGGAGGCGTAGGTGGACTCCCCTGGTCCGCGGCCACCGAGCACAATGTTGCGCGCCACGGCCACGACGTCACCCAGCACGGCGGAGGCGGTCGGGCCGCCACCGGCGCCGTTGCCGTAGAACATCAGGCGACCGGCGGACTCCGCCTCGACGAAGACTGCGTTGTAGGACTCAGAGACGCTGGAAAGTGGGTGGCTGCTGGGGATCAGCGCCGGGTACACGCTTGCAGACACAGATTCCTTACCTTCCTCATCCACCAGACGCTCACAGATAGCCAGCAACTTGATGGTGGAGTTTGCGGCCTTGGCCGCTTCGATGTCGGCGACGGTGATGTCGCGGATGCCTTCGGTATGCACGTCCTCGCCGGACACGCGGGTGTGGAATGCCAGGGAGGCCAGGATGGCGGCCTTGCTGGCGGCGTCAAAGCCGTCAACGTCGGCGGACGGGTCGGCCTCCGCGTAACCCAACTCGGTGGCCTCTGCCAGCATCTCGTCGTAGCTGGCACCCCGGGTGTACATTGCGTCGAGAATGAAGTTAGTGGTGCCGTTGACAATGCCCATCACCTGGTTGACCTTGTCGCCGGCAAGGGAGCGGCGCAGCGGTCCAACAACCGGGATGGCGGCGGCAACGGCCGCCTCGAAGAACAAATCCACGCCGGACTCGTCGGCAGCGGCAGCCAGCTCGTCAGCGTGAGCGGCGATGAGAGCCTTGTTGGCGGTGACGACGGACTTGCCGGCGCGCAGCGCCGCCAGCACGACCTCGCGCGGGTACTCGATGCCGCCGATGACCTCGATGACCAGGTCAATGTCGTCGCGGGCCACCAGAGACAGCGCGTCGTCGGTCAGCTTCTCCGGATCCACACCCGGGCGGGGCTTGGACAAATTGCTGACGGCAATACCCCGGACCTCCAGCGGGCCACCGATGCGGGCTGCGAATTCATCACTGCGCTCCTCCAGCAGCCGCAGCACTTCTGCACCAACGGTACCCATGCCCAGCAGAGCCACACCTACGGTCTGGCCGATTCCCTTGCCTGGCTTAAACTTCTGCTCGGTCATGTCGCTCCTTTGTCGCTCCTTTGTAAGGTCTCAAATGAGAGGAAAGTTGGTAATTTTTTCTTAGGTTATCGCACCAATCTACCGTGCGACTAGACAAAGCTGTCCATTACCCCTGTTTTGCCCTGTATCCAGGAAGTTACTCCTCCAAAGCCAGCACGTCGTCGATAGTTTCGCGGCGAATCATCAACCGCGCCTCGCCGTCGGCCACTCGCACCACCGGGGGTCGGGTCATCATGTTGTACCGAGAGGCCATCGCGTAGCAATACGCGCCCGTGGCGCCGATCATCAACAGGTCCCCGGGACGAACGTCCTCCGGCACCAGCGCGTCATTGACCAGCACGTCGCCCGACTCGCAGTGGGAGCCCACAATGCGGGTCGGCAGCAGCTCACCGTCGACCTCGCGGTTGGCCACGCGGCAATCGTATTCCGCCTGGTAGAGGGCGGGACGGATGTTGTCGCTCATGCCGCCGTCGACGGAGATGTAGCGGCGGGTCATGCCCTCGGCCACCTCGACGTCCTTCACCGTGCCCACCCGGTAGAGCGTGATCATCGATGGTCCGGCAATCGCTCGGCCCGGCTCGACGTTGAGCTTCGGCTCGGGCACGCCGGCCGCCTCTGCTGCCTTGCGCACCTTGCTCTTGAGTTCGGACGCCACCTCTTCCACGTCCAGAGCCTCCTGATCCGGCATGTAGGCGATACCGTAGCCACCACCGAGATCGAGGGTATCCAGCGACGTGGGGGCGTCCGAAAGCGTCGCGGTGGAATCCAACAGCTGCTTCCACAGGCCCAGCAGGCGCTCGGCGGCCAGGGCGAATCCGGAGGCCTCGAACACCTGGGAGCCGACGTGGCAGTGCAAGCCGCGCAGGCGCACGCCATCAGCAGCGTGGCACGCCATGGCCGCATGATGAGCTGCTCCGGAGGCCAGGGAGAATCCAAACTTCTGATCCTCGTGGCTGGTGGCGATGAACTCGTGGGTATCGACGTGCACGCCAGGGGTCACACGCACCAGCACATCCTGGGACTTCCCCAGCTCACCGGCGACGGCGGACAGCGCCTCGATCTCCTGCAGCGAGTCCACGACGATCAGCTCCGCGCCTTCGGAAACTGCCAGGCGCAGGAACTCCGGGGACTTGTTATTGCCATGCACGGTGATGCGCTCGGCGGGGAATCCCGCGGCCAGGGCGACCTGCAGTTCGCCGAGGGAGGCCACGTCCAGGGATAGCCCTTCTTCCATCACCCAGCGGGCGACCGTCTTCGAAAGGAAGGCCTTGGAGGCGTAGTGCACGAAGTTCCCGCCGCCGAAAGCCTTCGCCAGGCGGCGGCAACGGGTGCGGAAGTCTTCCTCGTCCATCACGAACGCGGGCGTACCGAATGTCTCGGCGATCTCGGTGATCGGCACGCCGCCGATGGTGACCTCCCCCTGTCGCTCCCCTGTCGTCTCGCGGCGAAGGGTCAGCGGGTAGACGTGCGCGGGAATCGCGTTGAACTCCGCGGTGCTGGCCGTGCGGCGGCGCAACGGCGTGGAGTTCAAGTGAGTCTCCGGATCCAAGGGAATCTCCTAGGTGAGTGAATTATCGGCAGGGGGCGGGAGGTGGTGGCGTCACAAAGAAAAACAACAACTACATGCGCTCCGGGGCGGACACACCCAACAGCTCGAGCGCATTGGCCAGGGTCTGACGGGAAGCCGCGGCCAGGGACAGACGGGCGGCGAACAGGGCCTGGTTCTCGGCCACAGTCTGCTCGTCGTCGCTCGGCTTAGGCAGGATCTGGCAGGCATCGTAGAAACGGTGGAAAGTGCCGGCCAGGGACTCGGCGTAGCGAGCCACACGGTGCGGTTCGCGCAGCTCGGCGGCGGTCTTCACCACGGCTGGGAACTCGCCGAGGGTGCGGATCAGGTCGCCTTCGCGGTCGTGGGTCAGCAGGGAAAGGTCGGCACCCTCGCGAGTAACCCCCAGGTCCGCAGCCTTGCGCGCCAGAGAGCACAGGCGGGCGTGCGCGTACTGGACGTAGAACACCGGGTTGTCGTTGGACTTCGAGGCCCACAGATCCATGTCGATATCCAGGGAGGAGTCCACAGAGCTGCGGATCATCGCGTAACGGGCAGCGTCCACGCCGATGGCCTCCACCAGGTCATCCAGGGTGATGACGGTGCCGGCGCGCTTCGACATACGCACGGCCTTGCCATCCTTGACCAGGTTCACCAGCTGGCCGATGAGCACCTCCACCTGCTGCGGGTCGTAACCCATGGCGGCAGCCGCCGCACGCAGGCGAGCGATGTAGCCGTGGTGGTCGGCGCCCAGCATGTAAATACACAGGTTGTGGCCGCGATCGAACTTGTCGGCCACGTAGGCGATGTCGCCGGCGATATACGCTGCGTTGCCGTCGGACTTAATGACCACACGGTCCTTGTCGTCGCCGAAATTGGTGGAGCGCAGCCACCAGGCACCATCGGCCTCGTAGAGGTTGCCGTTGTCCTTGATCTTCTGGATCGCAGCCTCCACCGCACCGGACTCGAACAGGGAGTTCTCGTGGAAGTACACATCGAATTCCGTGCCGAACTCCGCAAGAGTGCGCTTGATGTGAGCGAACATCAGCTCCACACCCTGGGATCGGAACAGTTCCTGTGCCTCGTCCGCGCCGAGCTGCTGCCAATCCGGGTTGGCCTCCACGATCTGGGAGGCGATGTCCTGGATGTAATCGCCGCCGTAGCCGTCGTCCGGAGTGGGATCGCCCTTCGCGGCGGCCACCAGGGAGCGGGCAAAGCGGTCGATCTGCGCGCCGTGGTCGTTGAAGTAGTACTCGCGGGTGACCTTCGCGCCGCGGGCGGTAAGCACACGCCCCAGGGAGTCGCCCACGGCCGCCCAGCGGGTACCGCCCAAGTGGATCGGGCCAGTCGGGTTGGCGGAGACGAACTCCAAGTTGATGGCCGAGCCAGCGAGCTCGTCGCCGCGGCCGAAGTCTGCACCGGCGGTGAGGATGTCCTCGACGATCTTGCCCTGCGCAGCGGCGGCCAAGCGGATGTTGATGAAGCCCGGGCCTGCGACAGTGGCTTCGTCGATGCCCTCGTGCGCGCCGAGGGATTCCGCCAGCCAGGTGCCGAACTCGCGCGGGTTCGTGCCGGCCTTTTTGGCCACCTGCATGGCGATGTTCGTTGCGTAGTCGCCGTGCTCCGGGTTGCGCGGGCGCTCCACGGTGGCGCTCTCCGGCACCACGGAGGAATCCAGACCGTGGGCATCCAGGGTCGTGCGGGCAGTTTCGGTAATCAGTTCAGACAATTCAGCAGGAGTCACAGCATTAAACACTAGCAGTGAGGCCGGACAGCTTACGCAGTGGCGGAGGTGATTGAACTACTGCCCCGGTGCAGTGCTAGACTTTCAACCCGTATTGACGCGAACACAAAGTGAACCGCCGATACGCGCCTTCGTAGCTCAGGGGATAGAGCACTGGTTTCCGGTACCAGGGGTCGTGAGTTCGAATCTCGCCGAGGGCACTCTGTCATGAGTCGCGACATAGTTGACACTTCAG
>NZ_KV789184.1 GCF_001807485.1 Corynebacterium sp. HMSC08A12
TCGGGCGTGGTAGTGCTGCCGTGTGGTGCGGGAAAGACGATGGTTGGCGCGGCCTCGATGGCCAAGGCAAAGGCCACCACCCTGATCCTGGTGACGAACACCGTCGCGGGCAGGCAATGGAAGGACGAGCTGGTGCGCCGTACCTCCCTGACCGAGGACGAAATCGGCGAATACTCTGGAGAAAAGAAGGAGATCCGCCCCGTGACCATCGCCACCTGCCAGGTGGTTACCCGCAAGTCGAAGGGCGAATACCGGGCGCTGGAGCTGTTCGACTCCCGCGACTGGGGCTTGATCATCTACGACGAGGTGCACCTGCTGCCCGCCCCGGTGTTCCGCATGACCTCCGACCTGCAGTCCCGTCGCCGCCTGGGGCTCACCGCCACCCTGGTGCGCGAGGACGGCCGCGAGGGCGACGTATTCAGCCTGATCGGGCCGAAGCGCTATGACGCCCCATGGAAGGACATCGAGGCCTTCCTGGATCGCATGTCCCCCGGCGGTCTCTCGTCCGTTCCCCAGTCCCTGCGGTATTTGATTGACGACGCCACCAGGGCATTCCAGCAGGGCTCCGCCACCGAACCCCACTCGGCTCGTGTCCCGTCTCGCGTGGATACTCCCCAGCGCAACATCATGGACATCACTGGGGACTCCACCGAGATCGCCTCGGAGATCGACGGCGCCGTGGAGGGTTTTCGCCGCGCCCACGACCAGGCCATCGCCGTGGACCCGGCGGACGGCACGAAGGCCTCGGACACCCGGACCTTCCGCTCGCCGCGGGAGATCATGTCCGAGCTGCGCCGCGCCTATACCGCGGGCACACAGGTGCGCCTGCACTACGTGGACTATGCGGGTGCCACCAGCCATGACTGGATCTCCATCGTGATGATGACCCCCTCCACCATCTCCGCGGTGCTCGAATCCACCGGGGAGAGCCTCACGATCCAACCCCACCGCATCGCTGCGGTGGACGTGCCGTGCTAGAGGTTATGAAGCAAGTTTATTGAATTCCAGAGAATTTCTGAACATCCGGCGAGCGAAGGAAACGCCCGGCCATTTCCACAGCTGGCTGAGAAGAATCTCCTTCGATTACAAGGGACGCAATCGCCAATTCCCCTGTCGTTCCAGCGAACCAGCCATTGGAAAGCTTGCCATCAATTTCTGCTGTACCAGTCTTTCCGCCAAGTGCACTAAGATCACTCAACGACCTAGCTGAACCGTGGTCAATTGTTGATTTCATCATCGTCCGGAGGCTTTGAATAGTTGTATCGCTGACATGCTGGTCTGCCTGTTTATTCACTACTGTCTGTTCGCCTTGAATGAGCTGTGGAGGAACAAGCAAGCCGCCGTTAGCGACAGTCGATTGCATGAGCGCAATCCCAAATGGACTAGCTAGAACCTCGCCCTGTCCAATAGAAGCCTCCACACGAGGAGGTCCAGCCGGTGTCCGCGGCACCGAACCAGTAAGTGTGGTCATCCCTGGTACGTCGAAGTCGGAGCCAATTCCGAGTTCTAAAGCAGTCCGTTGCAGATCATCTTCTCCCAAACGATCCGAAATGACCGCTTGGGTTGTGTTACATGATTGGGCGAAAGCTTCTTCCAGTCGAACGCTACCTAGATCGAAGTCATGATCGTTGGGAATCTTGCGTCCAGCGACGGTGATATTGCTAGGACAAGGTAGTTCCTCATCCATGCTGACTACCCCTGCCTCTAGTGCCGCCGCTGTGGTCACAGTTTTGAACGTCGATCCCGGTGGGAATAGCCCGGTGAGTGCGATTGGCCCTTGGTTATTTGCCTTGTCATTTTGTGCAACGGCAAGGACACCTCCTGTTCTAGGATTGAGCACGACTAGAACTGCGGCACGTTGCTCACTGTCCACTGCTTGTTTTGCTGCGCTTTGCAGTGTGTTATCCAGAGTGGTTGCGATTGGCTGAACTCGGCGAGGCGGCTCAGAGGCTACCGTCGTCATACCTTGTGAACTCTCAGCGCGTATCGACCATCCTGAATTAGCATCGAGCACTGACTCCCAATATTTGTTCAATTCAGCATCCAGCGGAGAGTTAAGAGTTTTGGACACGCTTAAGAGACGCCCCTGCTCCACAGTGGAAATTCCCTCAAAGGTCCTAAGTTGCTCTTGTATCTTCCGGAATTCTTCCTGCCTCAAAGTGAGGAGCACGGTGTCTTCATCCTGAGACTCTCCCAAGGTCTGCTCGATCCACTCCTTAGTCGTTGTGGGAGACACTGGTGCAAAAATCTGGGCCAATTCCTGCGCTCTAGAGGCTATGTCTTTGCGACCTCGTACCTGAATAACTTTCGTCCAGGTCATATATTCATTGCCCAAGCGATCTTTAATTGGAAGATCGTACTGTTTATCTTCAGCAAAAAAGAGTGCGGAATCATCGCTCAACTGAGCTTCGAAGATCGAAGGCAACCATTGAGGCTTACCATCCTGTCCACTAAGGACGAGCCGACCATTGCTCTCCAACTCCACACCATCTTTGGACCAAGTCACATGAGTATTCTGCTTTCCATTTGAAATATCAGATTTTTCGATGTTGACCTTCACACCATGTAGTGACTGCCGAAATTCATGAAGGGCGCGCTCCGGGTCTGGATGATCCAGATACCGTGCAGCCTTGCTGTCATCTCCCGCGTTGAAAGCTTTGAGAAATACGTCTGAGTCTGATTCCCACGGTAGAGCTGAACAGCTGCTCAACATCACTGCGGAGAGCGAACAGAGTGCAATCACCGACTGACGGAAACGATTGTGCTTAGTCATCATGGGAGTGACGTTAAGTGAGACGCATTGGATGCCACCAATATCACATAATGCAATTGTCTCATTTCATTCACATATAGGCGATGGTAGAAGTGTGTATTCAAGTGGCAGAAATTCTAACGAAGAGCGTCCACGAGCAGTCTAGCCACTTCGCCAATAGCACCATCGTGAGTACTCATTGCTTGTTCTGGCACCACCTGTTTCAGCATGATGGACACCACAATGGGCTCCTCGCCCTCAACCTGGATAATCGAAGCTTCACCATGGAGAAGTCCTACAGTGCCCGTTTTTCCATAGATATCAACGCCGCTTGGAGGAAAGCCTGAAGGAACACGGTGACGCCACACCTGCAACCCCAAGAGTTCACACATAGATCGACGTACCGCTGCACTATCGTCTTTCCAAACCTGTTCCAAGTCATTAGTTATTTCCGCCAACGAAGAGACTGCAGAAAACGCTATATCTGTACTTCTCCCCCCTTGGGATTGAACATATTGACGCAATTGTTTCTCCGCCGTCACTAAGCTATTCCGATCTTGCAAGTCATAATGAGGTGGAAACCGTTTAAGAAATGCTTCTCGAGCCCACGCAGGCAGTAGACGCAAAATCTCGTGGGCGGCCACGTTATCTGACACCGATGCGACTTGTTTCATTAAGTCTCGGAGACTCACGTTCACTGCGTCATCAAAGGCAGCGAACCCATACCCTTCGTAAGTTCCTTTGGACGGTGCAACGTCAACACGAAGACGAGGATCCAGATCACCTCGTTGAATCGCTTCCAAAGTGAGGTGGAGGAGCCGGATTTTATATAAGGATGCCACCGTAATTTTCTCGTCTTGTTTGCGTCCGATAGTCACCCCATCGTGCAGTCGCGATGCACACCACCATCCCTCACACCCCGACCGCGTCAACACGTTTTCCAGGGCCATCTCCATCCGTGCAGTCATTGGTTAATCCTTCGACAAATTCTTTCGGCGACCGCCATGGCCTCGGCGCCATTGTCCATCCCACCTCGGCGAACCACTACATCCACGGAAAAATCGAAACGGGAAGGAAGCTCAATAGCATTGTCAAACTGGTGAAAACCGCGAAATACCAAAGACATCCCCTCCCCTCTTCCAATCAATAAGCCCCTACCTAGAGCATCCTCTGAATCATTAATTTCGCAAGACACACCCGACCGAAATAGCTCTCTCGCCAAACCACTGGCTGCACTTGAATTGTCATTCAGGTTCTCCACCAGCAGATTCAATTGAGACAAGGTCTTATCCAACCTTGAATACCCCGGCGGCACCACTAGATCACGTGACAGAGAAAACTGCCTCGCACTGCGGTGAGTACCCAAGGGAACCGGAGCTTGAACAAGCCCCGCATGAATAGCGCCTTCTTCAACACGGGCAAGAATCTCAACAGAAGGCAGTGACGACAAAACTACTCCATCATGCTGCTGTGCCTTTGCTGCAATACGCGATCCTATCTCGCTTGGAAGCGCACTACTGATGGCCAAACGAAACCCGCTTTGCGCACCACTTCGGATACCGTCAATCATCGAATGCATAGCCTGAAGATCGCGATTAATCACCCGGGCATATGGAAGCAAGGTCAACCCTGCCTCGGTTAGTTTCACTTCCCCCGCCCCTCGGATAAATAGCGGTGTACCTACACCAGCTTCTAAGCGCTTAATGGCATTGGAGACAGGCGGCTGACTCACTCCCAGTCGCGCTGCCGCCGCTGTAAAACTACCGGTCTCCGCTAAAGCCACGAAATACTGCCATTGGCGCAGATTTCCCGTCTGAGCAATCATGGGTCTCAGCATAGTGGAGCACGAGTTCGCACCACTGCAGCGTAAAATGATGTCTTTGGCTTGAGCAACACCGTCGCGGTGGCGTCGATAAACAAAAAGGAAGTGACACACAGCGTGGGCATTGGAAACGGACCGCTCATTGTGCAGTCGGATAAGACCGTGCTGCTGGAAATCGACCACGAACAGGCGCAGGAGGCACGCACCGCGCTGGCACCGTTCGCGGAGCTGGAGCGTGCGCCCGAGCACGTGCATACCTACCGCATCACCCCGCTGGCACTGTGGAACGCCCGCGCCGCCGGGCACGACGCGGAGCAGGTCATGGACGTGCTGGAAACCTACTCGCGGTTCCCCGTCCCGCAACCGCTGCTGATCGACATTGCCGACACGATGGATCGCTACGGGCGACTGAAGCTCATCAAGCACCCGGCCCACGGGCTCGTGCTAGAGACGACGGACAGGGCTGTGCTGACGGAGAT
>NZ_KV789185.1 GCF_001807485.1 Corynebacterium sp. HMSC08A12
CTTACTCGACGGCACTCGACTCGAAGTCCTCGACTTCATCGACGATCACTCCCGTTACCTGCTATCGATCACCGCAGCAGCATCCTTCAGCGGACCGGCTGTTGCAGCTGAACTGCAACGCCTCATCGCCACCTACGGCCCGCCAGCGTCCACCCTCACCGACAACGGACTCGTATTCACCGCCCGCCTAGCTGGAGCCAAAGGGGGACGCAACGCCTTCGAAAAAACCCTCAACAAATACCGCATCCAACAGAAAAATGGCCGGCCAGGCCATCCCCAAACACAAGGGAAGATCGAACGGTTCCACCAAACGCTTAAAAAATGGATTGCTGCCCAATCCCCAGCGATCACCCTGGTCGAACTCCAGCAACAACTCGACACCTTTGCCGACTACTACAACACCGTCCGACCCCACCGAGCCCTCGGAAGACGGGCACCACATGAGGTCTACACCACCGGCCCCAAAGCCGAACCCAACGACAAACCGGAAGAAGAATGGCGCGTCCGCAACGATGTCGTCACCCCAAACGGCAAGGTAACCGTCCG
>NZ_KV789186.1:0-69809 GCF_001807485.1 Corynebacterium sp. HMSC08A12
AAACCAGTCCAACTTTCGGGGGCTAGTTCAGAACAGGTGGGGCGTTTGCGCAGGTTAGGGGTTACAGACTAGCCAGCCCGCACAGGCATTAACCCTCGTCTTCAACGGCGCCGAGCGACGTAATGACCAGCCCCGGAGCATCAGCCACGCCAGCACTGTCAGCGCCAGCGCCAGCACCACCGCTGCGGTCAATGTCCACGCGCACCGTGTCACCATCGCGCACCTCGCCGGCCAGCAGCTTCTTGGCCAGCTGGTCGCCGATCGCCTTCTGGATCAGGCGGCGTAGCGGCCGGGCGCCGTAGGCAGGATCGTAGCCGTGCTCGGCCAGCCACGACTGGGCGTCATCAGTAACATCCAGGATCAAACGACGGGCCGCAAGGCGCTCTGCCAGATCGCCCACCTGGATAGACACGATGGACTTCAGCTGTTCGGCAGACAGCGGGTCGAAGATCAGCACGTCGTCCAGTCGGTTGATGAACTCCGGCTTGAAGGCACGCTTCACGGCCTCCATGACCTCCTCGTCCGTGCCGCCGGCGCCGAGGTTAGAGGTCAGGATCAGGATCGTGTTGCGGAAGTCCACGGTCCGGCCCTGGCCATCGGTCAGGCGACCCTCGTCCAGCACCTGCAGCAGCACGTCGAACACGTCCGGGTGAGCCTTTTCCACCTCGTCGAACAGCACCACCGTGTAGGGGCGGCGCCGCACGGCCTCGGTCAGCTGACCACCGGCGTCATAGCCGACGTATCCCGGAGGGGCACCGACCAGGCGGGCGACGGAGTGCTTCTCGCCGTACTCCGACATGTCGATGCGCACCATCGCGGTCTCGTCGTCGAAGAGGAAGTCGGCCAGGGCCTTCGCCAGCTCCGTCTTACCCACGCCAGTCGGGCCTAGGAACAGGAAGGAACCAGTCGGGCGGTTCGGGTCCGCCACGCCGGCGCGCGCACGGCGCACCGCATCGGACACGGCATCGACCGCACTGTTCTGGCCAACCACACGGCCACCCAGTACTAGCTCCATGTTCAGCAGCTTCTCGGTCTCACCCTGCAGCATCTTGCCCGCGGGCACGCCGGTCCAGGCGGAAACCACGTCGGCGATAGTGTCCGGCGTGACCTCCTCTGTCAGCATCATGCCTTCTTGCTGCTCAGCTACGGTCTCCTCGGCCTCGGCCAGCTTCTTCTCCACGTCCGGGATATGTCCGTAGCGCAACTCGGCGACCTTGGCGAAGTCGCCCTCGCGCTCGGCGATCTCAGACTCGCGGCGCAGGTTATCCAGCTCTTCCTTCAGCTCGCGCAGGCTGTCAATGCTGCCCTTCTCGTTCTCCCAGCGGGCGGTCAGGCCGGCCAGCTTCTCCTTCTCGTCGGCCAGCTCGCTGCGCAGGCGCTCGAGACGGTCCTTCGAGGCAGCGTCGGTCTCCTTCTCCAGCGCCATCTCCTCAATCTCGAGGCGGCGGACGACACGCTCCACGTTGTCGATCTCCTCGGGGCGCGAGTCGATCTCCATGCGCAGACGGGAAGCAGCCTCGTCCACCAGGTCGATGGCCTTATCCGGCAGGAAGCGGCTGGTGATGTAACGATCCGACAGGGTCGCGGCCGCCACCAGCGCGGAGTCCTGGATGCGCACGCCGTGGTGCACCTCGTAGCGCTCCTTCAGGCCACGCAGAATACCGATGGTGTCCTCCGCCGTCGGCTCGCCGACATAAACCTGCTGGAAGCGGCGCTCCAGCGCGGCATCCTTTTCGATGTACTTGCGGTACTCGTCTAGGGTGGTCGCGCCGACCAGTCGCAGTTCACCGCGGGCCAGTAGCGGCTTGATCATGTTGCCGGCGTCCATGGCGGAGTCCCCGCCCGCACCGGCACCGACGATGGTGTGCAGCTCGTCGATGAAGGTAACAACTTCGCCCTCGGCCTCCTTAATCTCGTCCAGCACAGCCTTCAGCCGTTCCTCGAATTCGCCGCGGTATTTCGCGCCGGCGACCATGGAGCCCAGGTCCAGGCTGATTAGCTTCTTGCCGCGCAGGGACTCGGGCACATCGCCAGCGACGATGCGGCGGGCCAGGCCTTCGACGATTGCGGTTTTTCCGACGCCAGGCTCGCCAATGAGCACAGGGTTGTTCTTCGTGCGACGGGAGAGCACCTGGACGACTCGCCGGATCTCCTGATCACGTCCGATCACTGGGTCAATCTTGCCTTCGCGGGCGCGTGCAGTCAGGTCAGTGGAGTACTTCTCCAGTGCCTGGAACTGGCCTTCCGGCTCCTCGGTGGTGACCTTTCGGTTGCCGCGAACGGATTCGAAAGCTCCACGGATGGCCTCGAAGGTGGCGCCTGCCTCGTGCATCACCTTGGCCGCGTCGGAGTTGCCCTTGGCAATACCGGCCAGCAGAACCTCGGTGGAAACGTAGGTATCGCCCAGCTGTTCTGCCAGCTCCTGGGCGGCGGTCAGCGCGTTCAGCGCGTCGCGGTTGAACTGCGGGTTTGCCATCTCGCTACCGGTGGCCTGCGGGTATCCGGCGACCAGGTTCTTGGCCTTAGCCGCGATTGTCTGCGGCTCCACGCCTGCGGCCTGCAGCACTGGCAGAGCAATGGAATCTTCCTGCTCCAGCAGCGCAACGAGCAGGTGCGCCGGTCGAATGTCCGGGTTGCCCTTGGCGGAGGCATCCTGGAGTGCAGCCTGCATTGCAGACTGGGTCATTGTGGTGGGGTTGAAGCTCGTCATTTCTACATCTACCTCCTACGGCTTCATGCCGGTCGCGGTTGCACGCTCCCGACTTTACTTGAGTACACCTGACTCAACCACCACAACCTTGAGTCTATTCCGCTCAATTTACGTATATGAGTGTGATTTACCCCACAAGTTCACCCCCGATCTACTTTTCTCGACGAAAACTATCGCCTTTTGAATGCTTTAAAGGTTAGATGAAACTTATCCAAATCGGGAACAGATTACCTATATCCGTAAAACGCATCCGTAACGAGAAGGTGATAGGGACCATGCTCCGACTCCACAAAAACCGCCCCACCCGCCGGGTCGCCTCCGCCATCGCGACAGTTGCCATGACGGCCGCCCTGCCCGGCGCGCTCACCGCCTGCTCCAGCTCCTCCGCTGAACCTTACGCCCCCGGCAGCACTGCGGAGCTAAAGATGGCGGATAGCTATTCGCTCACCCACCCCGTCGGCACAGGTGGCACTCAACCCTTCCTCGACCAGTTGGAAAAAGACCCTTCCGTGGACGTCGAGTATTACGCCTCCGGGCAGATGGGCAAGCAGGCCGACATCCCCTCCGTCGTACGCAGCGGCGTGGTCGACATGGCGGTCATCTCCCCCTCCTACGTCAGCTCCAGCTTCCCGCTCAGCAGCGTGGGCGACCTTCCGGGGTTCAGCTCCGATGCATGCGTGACCGCCTACGCACTTCGCGACCTGGTGAAACCAGGGGGCGTCCTCTATGAAGAAGAGCTCGAGCCCATGAAGTTCATGCCGCTCTGGACCGGTTCCATCCCCGGCTACGAGGCCATGACGGCCGGCCAAGACCCGTCGCACCCGAACAACTTCCAGGGCGCAGTGCTCCGCTCCACCGGCGGCGCCCTTGACCGCGTGATCGACGAGATCGGCGCCGCAGGCGTGAGCATGCCCATCGGCGACATGTACGAGGCAATGGCTCGCGGCACCGTCGAAGGCACGCTCGCCAGCCCGATCTCCATCACCCCCTACGGGCTGGAGGACGTGGTCC
The DNA here is from genome assembly GCF_001807485.1 of Corynebacterium sp. HMSC08A12. Lineage (GTDB taxonomy): Bacteria > Actinomycetota > Actinomycetes > Mycobacteriales > Mycobacteriaceae > Corynebacterium > Corynebacterium evansiae. The sequence continues at coordinate 3,722 of NZ_KV789186.1, forward strand.
ACGCCAGCACCTACGGCGCCCAGCAGGGCAACTTCACCTTCTTCTACGGCATCAACCTGGATACCTGGAACCGGCTGAACGACCAGCAGAAGAAGGCGCTGACCGACGCGGCGGACAAGTCCCAGCAGTCCGTCTGCGAAGAGCTCAACGCAGCACGCGAAAAGTCGGTGCAGAAGATGAAGGATGCCGGCGTGCGCTTCTACGACGTCACCGACGGCGAAACGGCGAAGGAGTGGGAGGACATCTCCCAGCCCGTCCTGGACAAGTGGATCGAGGTTGCCGAATCCAAGGGGCACCCCGCCCAGCGGGTCGTCGACGACTTCGAGGACGCGCTGAAGCGCCATGCGGATCGCGCGGGTGCGGGCGTCACCGACCCGAAGGCCCGAGCGGAAGCAAAGAAGGAGCAATCATGACCAGCAGCAACTTCATTCGCGTCGGCCACCACGGCACCGCCGAACGCAGCACATACGGCTATCGCACCGAGGACCACCCGGGCTTCGACAAGGTCCAAAACGCGGTCTCCGCAGTGTGCGCCTGGATCGCGGGCGCAGCCATCCTCGGGCTGGCGCTGGTCACGTTGGCGGAGATCGTAGCGCGCGAGTTCTTCGGCGCTCCCCTGGGCTGGAACATCTCCGTCACCGAACGCTACCTACTGCCAATCACCGCGTTTTTCGGGCTAGTCACCACATACCGCACCGGCACGCACATCGCCGTGGAGTCGCTGTTCAGCAAGTTCGCGCCCAAAGTGCAGAAGACCATTCTGCTGCTGATCCACCTGGCCGTGGTGATCTCCATGATCTTCGTCTTCATCGGCGGGTGGAACGAAACCTACATGGCGTTCTCCCTGGGCCACGCCACTCTGCCCGGTATGGCTGACCTGGCCACTCCCGACTGGACCTACCGCGTGATCGTGCCCATCGCCGCCGCCCTGTGCGCGTTCGTCGCCGCTCTGGATTTTGTGCGCGAAGTGATCACCCCGTGGGATCGCCCCTACACCGACTACGACCCCGGCGAGGAAGAGGTTTAAACCATGCTTGCGCTTACTATCGTTGTGCTGCTGGTCGCGCTGATTATCCTGCGCGTCCCCGTCAGCTTCGCCATCTTCGGCACGGCCACGATCGGCCTGATCGCCCTCGGCGGAGTCGAGCTGGCCATCGCCACCATGGAAACCTCGCCGTTCGCGGCCGTGCGTTCCAACTCTCTATCCGCCGTGCCGCTGTTTATCCTGATGGCGCAGCTGATGCTGATGTCGGGTCTTTTGGATTCTGTTTTTGACGCCGCTAAGGCGCTCGTCGGCCGCATCCCCGGAGGCACTGCCATCGCCTCCGTCGGCGCAGGCACCGCGTTCGCGGCTGTCTCGGGATCGTCCACCGCCGCCGCGGCCACGCTGGCGCAGACGTCCTCCACCCGCATGATCGAGGAGGGCTACCACAAAGGCACCGCCACTGGCCTGGTTGCAGTGGTCGGCACGCTGGCGGCAATGATCCCGCCGTCGATCATCCTGGTCTTCTACGCAATCACCGCGGAGGCTCCCGTGGGCGACGTGCTGGTCGCGGGCTTCTTCCCCGGCCTGGTTGTCGCTATGGGCCTGGTGCTGGTGATGTACATCGGCTTCCTGAAGGATCGCTCCCGCGCCCCGCAGGGCGAGTCGGTTCCTTTCAAGGAAAAGGGCATGCAGCTGCTGAAGTCTTCCCCGCTGCTGCTGATCTTCCTGGCGGTGGTCGGATCCATCTTCACCGGCATCGCCACGCCCACGGAGGCCGCCGCCCTGGGCGTGCTGGCCGCGCTGATCCTGGTGATCGCGAAGGGCCGCTGGGACACCAGGAAGTTCGGCGAAACTGTGCTGGAGACAGTGAAGACCACCGGCATGATCTTCGCCATCATCATGTCCGCGCACGTGCTGGGGCACTTCCTCACCGAAACGCGCGTCACTCCGAAGCTGGTCAGCGCCATCGGCGAGTCCTCCCTGCACCCGCTAGTAATCATGGCTCTGATCGGCGCGGTGTACCTGATCCTGGGGTTCTTCATGGACCAGATCGCCATCATCGCCCTGACCGTGCCGGTGACCCTGCCTATCGTCGAAGCACTGGGTTACGATCCCGTCTGGTTCGGCATCTTCATCGTCCTGCTGGCGGAGACCGGAATGGTCACCCCGCCCATGGGCCTGAACGTGTTCGTCGTCTCCAAGGCCGTGCGCATCAACCCGATGATTGTGTTCAAGGGAGCATTCCCCTATGTCGTGATCATGCTGGTCATCGCCCTGGCCTTCCTACTGTGGCCCCAGCTGGTGCTGTGGATGCCGGAGTTAGCCGCTTAAGCTGGCCCGTGCCCATCGGGTATGGGGTTCCTTTCTAAAGCGCTGGGGACCGCCTAATGCTCAAAACCTGTTCAACCTGCAGAGCATCCATTAGCGTTTAGTCCATGCACAAGGATCGCTACATTATCCTGCAAGCATCCACATTCACCGAAGAGAATGTGGATCCCGACCTCTTTTTCGACCGGTTTCGCTGGGCCGAATTATCCCTGGGTTTTTCCTACACCGGCGATTCCGACGGAAAGGTAATCCCTCTTAGCCTTTGGGAAATTAATGATGCTACCCACGACACTATTGAAGATCTGCAGACTATTCGCGCACACTTAACCGTGCGATCGAAAGAGGATCGCTTCCCTCTTCGCCCGTTATTTGCCGTGTGGGACTCCGCATTGCCAAGTTCCGCGCTCTCAGCTCTCCACTCCATCAGTATGAGCGCGATTTCCGACTTCGGCCTACCTTCAGTTTCCGATATCGAAGCTATCTCCGCTTGCGAGCGAAGCGTCAACGCATATGAACAGGACGAACCTTGGGCCAGCTCCGTCAAATCGCTCGAACAGACCATCTCTCGTCACCACATGAAGCAACGAGGGAAGATCACCGCATTCTCCGGTGGAAAAGAGGTTTCCAAGGAGGCGTACTACGCGGAAAGCTTTCGCCCCGCACTAATCTCCAGCGCCTTTGAAACCATCTTGCACGCCCTCCCCCAGGGAGAGGACTGGCGAATCACCGCCACTTCTTCAACGACGAACTCAGCTTAAGCTGCTAACGGTTCCAGCGGGCGCTGTGGCGTCTTAAAACCTCAATAATCCGATCCGCGTCGCGCGCGATCTGCTCGGTCGAGGCAATGACGGACACCGAGGCCACCGCCACTCCCTGGCTCTCGACGCGCACGGCCACACCATCCGCGCCGTTCAAGGCCACGCCGGGGGCCACGCATTCGCCGGTCGCGCGCATGTCTGGGTACCAACGCTGGAACTTATTGATGGTCTCCTGCGAGCTCTCGGACGCAGCCAGAATCCCCCAGACTTGCTCGTGCCCCAGACCGGAGAGGATCGCCCATCCCGCCGATGTCTCGAGCGGCGGGCGCTGCAAACGGTTCTGCGCCAGATACTCGAACTCGGGGTCCGACAGCGCATAGTCGAGGTAGTAGACATTGTCGCCTACCAATGACGCCAACACGGCGATATAGCCTGTCTCTTCCACCACGTCTTCCAGCATCTCGTGGGTGACCTGATCCACGGGGCGGCTACCGGCGAGGGTGCTTAGCAGGTACGGGGCCAGCCCCAGTCGGAAGGCCTTGTCCCGTTCTTCCAGGTATCCGGCCGCGACCAGGCCATTCACCAGGGATTGGGTGGAACTTACTGGCGCGCCAATGGCCTTGGAAATATCCGTGAGCCCGCGCGGCTGCGGGTTGCGCGCCACGAACTCCAGGATGTCCGCGATACGGTCGACAGTGCGGTGGTGGGACCTACCGGGCTGCTGGTCGATGGGAAAGGGGAACCGCGGCGCGGACTCGGGGTGGGGCGCGTCGGGCATTGGGGGGTTCCTTTCGGCTTGGGGCGGCAAAGCTAACCAGAACGATAGCCGAAAAAATTAGTTTCGCTACTGAACGTCACAACTCCAAGCCATCAGAATCCTGTGGTTGCCGCTTCTTACAAAATTCGGCGTGCAGTGGATCTTCCTCGTTTAGGGGCGGACGCCTTACACATTCTCGAACGCCGTCAACGTGTTCATTTAAGCTATCCGAAATACGTGCCCATAGTGGATCGATAATAAAATCAATGCCAGCACGCCGGGCATGCTTCGCCGCAGGCACAAAATCACTGTCTCCTGAAATCATTATTATCTGTGTGACAATGCCCCGTTCTGCCATGGTGGCTATATCGAGACCGATCCTCATATCCACGCCTTTTTGGATGATATCCAGATAGAAATCCTCAAGCCGTAGATCATCGACGCTGATCGTGCCACGGCATAACTTCTTCAAAGGCGCGGACTTCAACATGTAGCCGTTTTGCGTCTCTAATTCTTCACCTCGCCGGAGAGCAACTTTGCGTTTTTTGACAATTCCTCCCCTTCACTAATCCCCCAGGAGCATGAAAGCCTTAGTCATCGGCGCTCTCCTGATCAATGGAGGGTCAACGGCTAAGGCTGATGGCTCTGATTCTAGTCAGCCCCACGACATACGCAACCCCTAACGCGCGCGCCTTCCCATGCGGGGCATGAAAGAATTTTCGCAAAAGCCTTTCGGAACGAAACAACTTCCCCTACACTCAATGGTACGCAAATCAGTATATCACTACCTATATACGTAAGGAAACGACTGGCATGACTTCCTCTCCGCTTGACCTCACCTCCTTCAACAGCCTGCTCTCCGATGAAGAGCGCATGTTGCAAGAAGCCATGGCGGACTTCGCCAACAAATCCCTCAAGCCCAACGTGCAAGAGTGGTTCGACAACGGCACCCTGCCCGCCAAGGAGCTCGGCCCGCAGTTCGGGCAGCTCGGCGCACTGGGCATGCACCTGGAAGGCTACGAGTGCCCCGGCGCCTCCGCCGTCGCCTACGGCCTGGCCTGCATGGAGATCGAGGCCGTGGATTCCGGCCTGCGCTCCTTCGTTTCCGTCCAGGGTTCCCTGGCCATGTTCGCCATTCACCACTGGGGCTCCGAGGAGCAGAAGGAAAAGTACCTGCCGAAGATGGCCGCCGGCGAGTACCTGGGCTGCTTCGGCCTAACGGAGCCCGATGCCGGTTCCGACCCGGCGTCCATGAAGACGCGCGCAACCCGCGACGGCGACGAGTGGGTCCTCAACGGCACCAAGATGTGGATCACCAACTCCCCTGTCGCCGACGTGGCCGTCGTCTGGGCCCGCACCGAGGATGGCTTCGCCGGCTTCATCCTGGAAAAGGGCATGGAGGGCTTCACCGCCCCGGAGATCCACAAGAAGCTCTCGCTGCGCGCCTCCATCACCGGCGAGATCGTGCTGGATAACTGCCGCGTGCCGGATTCCCAGCGCTTGCCGAAGATCGACACCCTCCGCGGCCCGCTGACCTGCCTGAACGAAGCCCGCTACGGCATCATCTGGGGCGCCCTGGGCGCAGCCCGCGACAGCCTGGAAACCGCCATCGAGTACACCGAGACCCGCGAGGTATTCGGCAAGTCTCTGTCCAGCTACCAGCTCACCCAGGCGAAGCTGGCCAACATGTCCGTCGAGCTCAACAAGTCCGTCCTGCTGGCCCTGCAGCTCGGCCGCCTGAAGGATAAGGGCGAGCTCGCCCCGCACCAGGTCTCCGTCGGCAAGCTGAACTCCACCCGCGTCGCCCTGGAGATCGCCCGCGAGTGCCGCACCCTGCTGGGCGCTTCCGGCATCACTCTGGAGTACTCGCCGCTGCGCCACGCCAACAACCTGGAGTCCGTGCTGACCTACGAAGGCACCGCCGAGATGCACCAGCTGATCATCGGCCAGGCCCTCACCGGCAAGGGCGCATTCCGCTAAGCCCTGCGCTCCCAAACCCAGCCCCCACCCCAACCCAACCTTCCCCAACCAGAAAGGAACCTATGGGTCCCCTCGAAGGCATCGTCGTGGCCGATTTCTCCCGCGTCCTCGCCGGCCCCTACGCGACCATGATGCTGGCGGACATGGGCGCGCAGGTCATCAAGATCGAGCGTCCGGGCGTCGGCGACGACACTCGCTCGTGGGCACCGCCCGTCAACGCGCAGGGCATGTCCACCTACTTCGCCGGCGTAAACCGCAACAAGAAGTCGGTGGAGATCGACCTCTCCACCGACGAGGGCCGCGAGCAGGCCCGCCGCATCGCGGAGGAAGCCGACATCCTGGTGGAGAACTTCCGCCCCGGCACGATGCAGCGCATGGGTCTGGACTACGAAACGCTCCGCCAGCACAACGAGGGGCTGATCTACGCCTCCCTCTCCGGCTTCGGCTCCGGCAAGGGCGCAGACATCGGCGGCTACGACCTAATGGTGCAGGCCGTCGGCGGCCTCATGTCCATCAACGGCGAGGAGGGCCACCCCGTCAAGGTCGGCGTGGCGCTGGTGGATGTCCTCACCGGCCTGCACATGGGCATGGGCATCCTCGCCGCCCTGCATTCCCGTACCTCCTCCGGCAAAGGCCAGCACATCGAGATCAACCTGCTGCACACCCTGCTGTCCTCCCTGGCCAACCAGGCCAGCGCGTTCGTCGGTGCGGGCGTCATCGGCAAGGCGATGGGCAACACTCACCCTTCCATCGCCCCCTACCAGGTCTTTAAGACCCAGGAGGGCGACCTCGCCATCGCCGCGGGCAACGACTCGCTGTACCACCGGACCTGTCGGGTGCTGGGGCTCGAGGAGTTTATTGATGACGCCCGCTTCGCCACCAACAGCGACCGTGTCGCTCACCGTGCCGAGTTGGCGGAGATCATCGAAGGTGCGTTGTCTAAGGCCAGTGCCCAGGAGTGGTTCCAGAAGCTACGCGCTGCCGGGGTTCCCGCCGGCCCGGTGAACAACATCAAGCAGGCCTTCGAGTTCGCAGAATCCTTAGGCCTGGATCCCATCGTCGAGGTCGAGGGCATGCGCAGCGTCCGCAACCCGATCAACTTCTCCGATACCCCAATCGAGTACCACACTGCCCCGCAACAGCTCGGCAATCCTGCTTTCCAATAGGGGAGTTCCAATTCACAGGTTCGGGTGCGACAATGAGGAACAACCGACCGGCCCCTCACCCGGTTGCCTCAGCCCGCCCCTGTAGAACCCCCTGTAGAACAAGGAGACTTCGAGTCCGTGGCACGCCACTCTTCGTCCGACGACTACACCTTCGCAGAGTTACTCGCACTCGTCGAAGAACACCGCCACGACCTGGTCCAGCTCACTCGCGCGAAGTTGCACGCGATGGATCTCAAGCCCATGCCCGTGCACTTTCCGCACGTCGCGGGCGCCGAGTACACCAACCCCACCCCGGATTTCTCCCAGACGATGGAGCTGGACGAGGCCTATCTGGACCGCACCATCCGCTTCGTCCTGCGAGGCATCACCCACGGCGGCGAGTTCGCCTCCGACCAGGCCGAGTTCCTGGTCGCTACCGGCAGGGATTTCCGCAAGTTCGGCGTGGGTTCCAAGCACTATGAGGCGCTAGAGTCCGCGTTGGTGGAGGCTGTTGGGGAGCATATTGGCGTCACAAAAAAGCTCAGCGACACAATCAACCTCGGATGTAGCCTGCTTGCCTACGGTGCGCTCGAGGACGAGGAGGCCGACGTGCCTGCGACCTCGGCCGCGCAGGTGCTCGAGGTGCTTCATCCTTGTGACGCCATCGCGGTGATCCGCGCGCAGATGGATCCGCCATTGCCGTATTGGTCCGGCCAGCATGTGGAGGTCCGCACCCCGCACACTCCGCAGCTGTGGCGGGCGCTTTCCCCGGCGATTCCTTTCAACGAGGACGGTCTGGTGGAGTTCCACGTCCGCGCCGTCGGGCCGTTTTCCCGCGCGATCGTGGAGGGCTCCCAGCCCGGCGAGCAGTGGGTGGTGGCCAATCCATATGGCGACCTGCAGATTTCCGGCGAGAAGCCGGTGGTGATGGTGGCCGGGTCCACGGGTCTGGCGCCGGTGCGGGCGATCCTTCTGGACCTGATCCAGTCGGAGGAGCGCCCGCCGATGGTGCAACTGTTCTTCGGCGCGCAGAACCCGGACGAGCTCTACGAGTGGAAGGGCCTGGTGGGCTTCGAGGATGCCTTCGATTGGCTGGATTTGTACCTGGTGGTGCAGGAAGATGCGCCCGCCCCGGAGGACTTCGAGGCCTACACGGCGCGCGGCCTGGTGGGGGATGTGGCCGCCGAGCGCGGTTCGTGGCGCGATGCCGAGGTGCTTATCACGGGTGGACCGGAGATGAAGCGCCACACCGTGGAGGCTTTCCTCCGCGCTGGTGCGGACCGCGAGCAGCTGCGTTTCGACGTGCCTAACTAATTCAGCTACTTCAGCTGCTGAGCTTCCTCCACGTCACCGACCAGATCGACCCCCACGCCGAGCTCACGGTCGGTGTGGTGGCCTTCCAGTACGGGCAGGTTCTTGCGAACCTTGTCCACGTAGTTCGGATCGATGTCGATGGTCAGCACCTGGGCGGCGTAGCCGGTCTCCGCCAGCCGGGCGCCGTTCGGGCCGATCGCCACGGAGTGGCCGATGCCGGTGGGGCCATCCGCAGTGCCGTAGCGCTCCGGAGAGCCCGGGCGTGCCATGCCCGCAGCGATCAGGTAGCTGGCGGAATCCAGCGCGCGGGCCGCGGTGAGTTCGCGCCACTGCTCCAGCTTGCCCGGGCCATCAGCCCAGCTGGAGGGCACAACCATCACCTTCGCGCCCGCGGCTGCCATCGCCACGAAGTGGCCGGGGAAGCGAATGTCGTAGCAGGTGGCCAGGCCCACGCCCACGCCGCCGACGTCGATGACTACCCGGCGCTTACCCGGCTTGACGGTATCGGATTCGCGGTAGCCGAAGGCATCGTAGGTGTGGATCTTGTCGTAGTGCGTCACGTAGTCCGGCCCGGCGACCAGCAGGGTGTTGTTCACGCGGCGGAACTGGTTGGCCTCCGGGGAGTCGCTGGGTTGTTCCTCTACCAGCTGCCCACTCGGGGTGCGGTAGACCGTGTCGGCCGGGGTGAACATGCCGACGACGGCGGTGGTGCCGTGCTTCTTGGCCGTGTCGATAATCGCCTGGGCAAACGGCCCATCCAGCGGTTGGGCGACGGTATCCAGCCGCCCGCTATCGAAGGGGAACATGGCCGCCTCGGGGAAAACGACCAGGTCGGCACCATTTGCCGCGCCGGACGCGATGTACTTCAGGATGCGAGCCAGGTTGGCTTCCACGTCCGGTTCGGCCTTCATCTGGATGACAGCGATACGCATACAGTCCACCCTAGCGACATTGCCGACATCGCGCCCCCTTTTGGCAGCGCCGCGATGGCCGCCCTGTGGATAAAGCTGAGTTATCCACAGCCCCGAAAAGTTTTTCTTTTTTGACGCCCCTAGCCTCCCTACACTCACTCCCAGAAAGCAGGTCGCGATCTCCAGGGGGGTAAGCACGTGAACTATTCGACGATGGGATTTTTGGACTATCTGGACACAATGGCGCTGGATACAACAGCAGTCCACGGGCGCTGCGAGGTGATTAACGAGGACGGAGTGCAGTGCGCCTCGGCTGGCTATTCGGTCGCCAATGCATCGGCACCGGACATTCCGGGCGGCGCCACCACGCGGGCCATCGATACGGCCGCCGACAGGCTCCACGCAGCATTCACGGGTTTCGGCCGCCAGCTGTCGAACATGGGCCGCACCATCGGCGTGTACGCCGACAACGTAACCACCGCCGACACCGACGGCTCAGATGCCTTCGCGGGGGCCAGCCGATGATCAGTACAGTCGCCGGCAGCACAGTCACCGTAGACACCCTAAAAGGCGCAAACGTAGAGGCTCTGCACTCCGCCGCCGATCTCTTCACCCGCAATGGCGAGAAGACATCCCGCCACGCGGCGGACGCCCGGGAGCAGGCCAAGTGGGGCGCTGACTGGTCCGGGCAAGCCGCGGACGCCGCCGGTCATGCCACCGATTCCGCCGCAAACCAGCTGGATACCGCCGGTTTCAGCAGCAGCACCATCGGGCAGCTGGCGGGCACCCACGCCGACGTGCTGGGGCCCACCCGGTCGGTGGTGCGCACGACCGTGGGGTTGGCCCGCGGGGCATTAATGTCGGTGCACCAGGACGGGGAGGTCTCCGCCCGCCACTTAGCTCTCATCCCCGGCATTGGCGAGGCCGCGCAGAACCTGGCGCTGGTGCTGACCAATATTCTGCGCGGGGCTCTCCAGCTGGCGAGTGTGCTGGATCGGGTTTCCGGCACCGCAATCTCCGCGATCAGTGGCACGGTCGCGCCACCCCGAAGTGATGTTGGGGTCGGTGAGGTCGAGGGGGCGTCATCAATAAAGGGCCCACAGAACCTGCCTCCGGTACAGAGGGTCGATACGCCGCACGGGCCGGTGGTGACGGTGGGTGATGTCGAGAACGCCGACGAGGTAATCACGCTGGTCAGCGGCGTGGGTTCGAGCAATGCGGACGCACTAACGCGCACCGAGGCGTGGGCGCGGGCAACGGCTGCGGATGCGGCGGTGCACGGCAGGAACGTGGCGGTGGTGGCGTGGCATGGCTACTCGGCTCCGGGGGATCTGCCCGGCGCGATCTCCCGGGCGCCGGCGAAGGAGGGTGCCACCGCGCTGCGGGAGCATCAGCGCCAGCTGCGTGAGCGAAACCCTGACGCAAAGCTGCAGGTGGTGGGCTATAGCTACGGTTCGGTCGTGGTCGGGGAGGCCGCAGCGAAAGGCAGCGAGGGGCTCATCGCCGACGAGGTGCGCTTCTGGGGCAGTCCCGGCGTACACGCACAGCATGCCGAGGATCTGAAGCTAATTGCACCGCCGGATGGGCCGTCGGATGGGCGCAGTAGCCACGGCCAGGTCATCAACGAGCACGTGCCCGGCGACATGATCCGACTGGCCACCACCCCGGGCTTTGGGGTGCACGGCAAGGATCCGGCGTCGCCAGACTTTGCCCCTAACTCCAACAGCTGGAGCAGCTACGGCTGGGGCCGAATCTTGGACCTCTACCTCATGAGCCGTGGGGAGACCGACGCCCACAGTTCCTACATGTGGTCCCCGGAGGTGAATGTGCAAAATTAGGGTGCGCACTCCATCTCCAGCAGCGCCCGCTTGGTTTCCACGCCACCCCGGTACTCGCCGAGGCTCCCGTCGCTGCGGATCACCCGGTGGCAGGGGTAAAGGATCGGCAGCGGGTTGCGCGCACACGCCGAGGCCGCGGCACGCACGGCACGCGGATTGCCCGCCAGAGCCGCCAGCTGGGCGTATGTAATGGTCTCCCCATACGGAATCTGCGCCAGAGCCTGCGTTGCCCGGCGCCGGAAGGGAGTGGTCACTCCACTGAAGTCCACGGGCACGGTGAACTCCCGCCGCTCCCCCGCGAGGTACTCCCCCAGTTGCCTCGCAGCCTCCTCCAAATGCTGGGCGGCCGCGCCCTCGGCAGGTGGCAATTCTCGCCCCTGCCACTCAGCCGCGCCACTGCCCTGCCGCAAGTGTGCAAACTCTATGGCCACCAATCCCCGCTCCGTGGCCAGTGCCAACAGCTCGTTTCCGGGGAAGACCTCAGACTTCAGTGCATCAAACTTCAGCGCATCAAACTTGAGCACTGCCCCGCCTACCTGCCCTGCCACTAGCCTTCGCCGCCCAGCTCGCCCGTCAGGCGCGTATGGAAGGCCGAGGAGAACTCGTTCATCCCCACAAACTCCACCGTCTTCCCACGCTGCCGGTACTTGTTCTCAATGGTGTCCAGCGCAGCCACCGAAGAAGCGTCCCAAATGTTGGACTTCGAGAAATCAATAACAACCCGATCTGGGTCCTGCGCGTACTCAAACTGCGTGGTGAGGTCGTTGCTAGATGCAAACAGCAACTGCCCCTCGACCGTGTAGCGAACCAAAGCTGCGGCGTCATCAACCTCGCGACGCACATCAATCAGGTGGGCCACACGGCGCACGAACATCACACTGGCCATCATCACGCCTACCACCACGCCGATCGCCAGGTTATGGGTGGCCACAACCACCACAACGATGAGCACCATCACGAAGGTTTCGCTCTTCGGCATCCGCTTCAACGTCGACGGCTTAATCGAGTGCCAGTCGAAAGTGCCCACAGAAACCATCACCATCACCGCAACCAGCGCCGCCATCGGAATGATCGCCACGATGTCCCCCAGCACCAGCAGCAGGAAGAGCAAGAAAACGCCGGCCATGAAGGTAGAAATGCGAGTCCTCGCGCCCGACGCCTTCACGTTGATCATTGTCTGGCCGATCATCGCGCAACCGCCCATTCCGCCGAAAAAGCCGGAAGCAATGTTTGCAATACCCTGGCCGAAACTCTCGCGGGTCTTGTTGGAGTGGGTATCGGTGATCTCGTCCACCAGCTTCGCCGTCATCAGAGACTCCATCAGCCCCACCAGCGCCATCGCGAAAGCTACGGGCGCGATGATCTGCAGCGTCTCCAACGTCCACGGCACCTGGGGGATGAACAGCTCCGGCAGGTTGCGTGGCAGCTCACCCTTGTCGCCCACCGTCGGCACGGAAATGGAACAGACCACCACCAGCACCGTGACGACCACGATGGAAACCAGCGGCGCCGGAATGGCCGTAGTTAACTTCGGGAAGAACACCAGCAGCAAGATCCCCAGCGCCACCAGCGGGTAGACCAGCCAAGGCACATTAATGAGCTCCGGGATCTGCGCGGAGAAGATCAAGATGGCCAGGGAGTTTACGAACCCGACCATCACGCTCCGCGGGATGAAACGCATCAGCTTCGCCACCCCCAGAACCGCCAGCACGATCTGGAACACGCCCGCCAACAACACGGTGGCGATCAGGTAGTCCATGCCGTAGTTCCGGGCAATCGGTGCGACCACCAGCGCCACCGCACCCGTCGCTGCGGAGATCATCGCCGGGCGACCGCCGACAAAGGCAATTGTTACCGCCATGATGAAAGCCGAGAAAAGCCCTACCTTCGGATCCACGCCCGCGATAACGGCAAAAGAGATCGCCTCCGGGATCAGCGCCAGCCCCACCACCAGCCCAGCGAGCATCTCCCGGACCAAGATCCGCGGGGTCGTCAGCGCTACTTTCACCGACGGGTCCGGCCGATAACGCTCCGGATCTTCTTTGCTCCTTATTACTGCAGCCGACAAACCAGGCACCCCTCTTAATCGCGTCAGAACAATCATTGTTATACCGGCTTTACTTTCCGCCCCGCCAGCCCAGCCCCGCCAGCCCAGCCCTCACCCAGCTAGTTGATACATCAACTATCTTCACGTACGCTAAAACCATGAAAGCCTTCGGATTCCTCAGCTTCGGCCACTATTCCCTCAACCCCCAGCCCACGCATCCGCACATGCTCAGCGCCCGCGACATGCTGCACCAGTCGATCGAGCTCGCAGTAGAAGCCGACCGCCTGGGTGTAAACGGCGCCTACTTCCGCGTCCACCACTTCGCACCCCAGCAGGCCGCCCCCATGCCCTTGCTTTCCGCAATCGCCGCCCGCACCAAGAACATCGAGGTCGGCACCGGCGTGATCGACATGCGCTACGAAAACCCCCTTCACCTCGCCGAAGAGTCCGCCGCACTGGACCTCATCGCCGACGGCCGCATCGCCCTCGGCGTTTCCCGCGGAGCCCCCGAGGCCGTCGAACGCGGCTGGGAGGCCTTCGGCCACACCGGCTCCACCGACCCCCGTGGCGCCGACATCGCCCGCGAGCACTTCCTGCGCTACCTAGCCGCCATCCGCGGGGTAGGCATGGCTACTGCCCCCTCGGCAGAGAAGCAATACCCTCACATGTACCAGCCCGGCGCCTCCATCCCCGTACTCCCGCACTCCCCCAACCTGGACCGCCGCGTCTGGTGGGGCGCGGGCACGCGCGAAACGGCCAAGTGGGCGGGGCAGGTGGGCGTCAACCTCATGAGCTCCACCCTCCTCACCGAGAGCAACGGCGACAGCTTCGGCGACCTGCAGGCACAGCAGCTCCAAGTCTTCAAGGAGTCCTTCGCCAGCAGCGGGCACGGCTGGACCCCGCGCACCTCCGTCTCCCGCAGCATCTTCCCCATCACCAGCGCCGAGGACCGGGCGATCGTCGGCACCCACGGCATGAGCCGCGACCACTTCGGCGTGATCGACGGCTACCGCTCCACCTTCGGCCGAACCTATATTGGTGAACCCGACAAGCTCGTCGAGGATCTTCTTAATGACGCCGCAGTGGCCGAGGCCGACACGCTGATGCTCACTATCCCGAATCAGCTGGGCGTAGAGGCCAATGTTCGCCTGCTGAAGAACTTCGCCACGCACGTCGCGCCTGCACTGGGTTGGGAGCCGAGCACTGCCGAGCACAACTAGCGAGAGCTAGCACCACAAAACCACAACAGGTTGGCCTAACCAACGGGCACGTTGTACGGTACTAACCGTGAATATCTCTAATAATGGGGATACCCCATCTACTCAGGGGGCTGCCGAGGTTTATCACCCGCAGGCCTCCACTGCTGAAGTGCTGGTCAAGGACGACCCACGCACCGTCCGCATGGGCACGCTCGTCAGCCTGATCATCGGCTCCACCGTCGGCGCCGGCATCTTCGCGCTGCCGCAGAACATCGCGTCTGTCGCCTCGCCGGGTGCTGCGCTGATCGGCTGGGGCATCACCGGCGTGGGCATGCTGTGCATCGCCTACGTCTTCCAGGCCCTGGCGCTGCGCAAACCGCACCTGGATTCCGGCGTGTATTCCTACGTGCGCGCCGGCCTGGGCGACTTCGTGGGCTTCGCCTCCGCGTGGGGCTACTGGCTGGGCACCATCATCGCCCAGGTGGGCTACGCTACGCTGTTTTTCGGCTCGCTGGGCTTCTTCTTCCCCATTTTCGGCGGCGATCACCCGCTGGTGCAGTCGATCTGCGTATCGGCGCTTACCTGGGGAATCTTCCTGGTTCTTTCCCGCGGCGTGCGCCAAGCGGCGATCATGAACGTCATCACCACAGTGGCGAAGATCCTGCCAATCCTGGCGTTCCTAGTGCTGGTGGCCTTCGTCGGCTTCAACACGGACGTCTTTACCTCCGACTTCTGGGGCCGCGCCGCCACCTTCGGCGAGAACCAGGACCAGGCGCTTTCCCTCGGCGACCAAGTCAAGGGCATGATGCTGTTCACCGTGTGGGCCTTCATCGGCGTGGAGGGCGCCTCCACCTACTCGAAGCGCGCACGCCACCGCAAGGACGTCTCCCTGGCCACCTTCCTGGGGTTCGTCTCCGTGTTCTTCCTGCTCACCGCCGTGAGCTTCCTGTCCTTCGGTGTGGTCTCCCGCGAGGAGCTCGCCGCAATGGGTGATAACTCCATGGGCACCGTCCTGGAGCACGTCGTCGGCCCGTGGGGCGCTGGCCTGATCTCCGTCGGCCTGTGCATCTCTGTGCTGGGCGCCTACGTCTCCTGGCAGATGCTGTGTGCCGAGCCGATCACCCTGATGGCCCAGGACGGGCTGCTGCCGAAGGCCGTGGGACGCACCAACGACATGGGCGCCCCGTACGTCTCGCAGTTCCTCTCCGCTGTGGTTATCCAGGCGTTTATCATCGTCTTCTACCTGAACGAATCCACCTACACCACGATGGTGCAGCTGGCTACATCCCTGTACCTGGTGCCTTACGTATTCTCCAGCCTGTACCTGCTGTTCCTGGCCACCCGTGGCCATGGATTCAAGCACCCGGACGCGGGCTCGAAGTTCGACATCTCCGGCCCGGAGGTCAGCAAGAAGACCAACCGCGGGCACCTGCTCATCAGTGCCGTGGCTTTCGGCTACTCCCTCTGGCTGTTGTACGCCGCCGAGCTGCAGTTCGTCCTGCTCGGCACGCTACTGATCGTGCCCGGCCTGGTGGTCTACGTCGCCACCCGCATCAAGGCCGGCGGGCGCGTATTCAACGCCTTCGAGTGGGTCATCAGCGCCCTCGTCGTGGCCTCCGCCATCGCGGCGCTGTACCTCATCGTCACCGGCCAGATCAGCCTCTAGCTACCGCCGCTGTAGTTAGCGCGAGCTACCGCCGCTTCTGCCGGTCCCACAGAACCACAGAGGTAGAACGCGGGACGTGCACAATCTCACCCCGCGAGCGCCCTCCCGCGCCCTCGCCCCGTTCCACACGGGCTTGCATCTCCGCCAAGCGGCGGCGCAGTGCCGCGTTTTCCTCTTCCAGCTCGTCCAGCCGGTTCTGCTGGGCAATGATCGTCTTGATGCCTGCCAGGTTCACGCCCTCCTCGTGGGAGAGGCGCTGGATCTCCTGCAGCTGCTCAATGTCCTCGCGCGAGTAGCGGCGGCCGCCGCCGCTGGTGCGTTGGGGCGTCACCAAACCCATCCGGTCGTAAGTGCGCAGCGTTTGGGCGTGCATTCCGGTGATCCGCGCGGCGACGGAAATCACGAAAACCTCGCGCTCGCCGCCGTTCTTGCCTTTACTCATCAGTTACCCTCCCATCCTTCGCGGGGGTCGAATCCGGAGCGCTTCTCCTCTTCCGAGTACTTGCGCAGGGCACTCATCGCACCCTCGTCCAGGTTCTTCGGCACGGCCACCTTCACGGTCACCAGCAGATCTCCGCTAGCGCCGTTGCGCTTGTTCACACCGTGGCCACGCACGCGCAGCGTGGTGCCATCCTGCGTGCCGGCAGGGATGCGCACCCGCACCTTGGAGGCCAGGGTCGGCACCGTCACCGCTCCGCCGAGCACCAGCTCGGGGTAGCTCACCGGCACGGTCAGTTTCAGGTCGTCGCCGTCGCGGCTGAACACCTTGTCGGGCTTCACGTGCACCGTCACGAACAGGTCGCCAGCCGGCTTACCGCGCTGCCCCGCCGAGCCCTGCCCGGCCAGGCGCACCTTTTGCCCGTCGACCACGCCTGCAGGCACGCGCACGGTAATCGTGCGGGACTGGGTAGTCCGC
Source organism: Corynebacterium sp. HMSC08A12 (assembly GCF_001807485.1). GTDB lineage: Bacteria > Actinomycetota > Actinomycetes > Mycobacteriales > Mycobacteriaceae > Corynebacterium > Corynebacterium evansiae. Next base: position 20,567 of record NZ_KV789186.1, read on the forward strand.
CCCGTGCCGGAGCAATCCGGGCACTTGTCCTTAATCACCGAGCCAGTGCCGGAACAGTCCGCGCACGGGCGGGAGAACCCGAAGGTTCCCCTGTTCTCGCTGACCATGCCGCTGCCGCTACAGGTGCCACAGTTCTGCGGCGAGGTGCCCGCCTTAGCGCCGGAGCCGTGACAGCTTTCGCACGGTTCGGGCTTGGTCAGGCGGATCGGCACGGTCACACCCTTGGTGGCCTCGCGGAATTCGAGGGTCAGCTCCGTCTCCACGTCCGCCCCGCGGCTGCGCTGGGTGCGGCGTCCAGCCCGACCACCCCGGCCACCGAAGCGGCTGCGGGAGGCGCCAGCGGTCGGATCATCGCCGAAGAGTCCGCCGAAGACATCACCGAATCCGCCACTGGTGGCGTCATTTCCAAAAAGATCAGAGACATTAAAGCCGCCGGCACCGCCAAAGCCAGTACCACCTGCACCGCCAAAGCTCGAGTAGGCTCCGCTAGCAAGCATCTGCTTCAGCTCGTCGTACTCCGCGCGCTTTTCCTTGTCCCCCACCACGCTGTACGCTTCGGAAGCCTTCTTGAACCGCTCCTCCGCCGCTGTGTCTCCCGGGTTCGCGTCCGGGTGATTCTCGCGGGCGATCTTGCGATAAGCTTTCTTGATCTCCTCTGCCGATGCGGTGGAGGACACGCCGAGGTCTTTGTAATAATCCTTCTCGGCCCATTCACTGTGCGCCATGTGTCGCTCCTTCCTTCTTGCGCTGTGTTTACTGCGCTTAGTTACTGCGCTGTTCACGCGGGGTATCAATACTCAACCTTGAGTCTACCGCGCTGAACTTTCGTTATCTAATCTTCTTTAACGACGCCCCCACGTATTTATTCCCTCCCCACATCACTTCGGGCCTTGCAGCGTGCATTGCTGGAGACTTGCCAGCCCGAAACTAGCTAGGGTGGGGGTCATGGCACCTAAGAAGCGCAACTGGTTTAGCCGACTCTTCGGCTCGCATGACGCATCGCACGACACCCCACACAGCACCGCACCCGCACCCAATTCGCCAGCAAGCCCCAGCGCGCCGCTTGCAGAGCCCGGCCCGCAGGACCCTCCGGTGCCGCTGCCCCGCCTGGATCTGCACCAATCCACGGCGCTGATTCGGCAGATCGTGCAAGCGCTCAACGAACTGGGCTACGGCGCAACCCCCACGCCCGAGGTCGTGTACTACAGCAAGCCCGAACACATTCAGAAGCCGCTGAGCTACCCGGGCCCCACGCCCGGCCCCTATGGCGGGCGACTCCCCGCGCCGGACTATGGCGAGGGCTCGCAACTGGGGCTCGAGAACATCACTAAGCAGTGCGCCAATGCCGAGGATTTCGGTCGGGATATGCCTGTGCTGGTAGAGCATTTCGTCAATAGTCTGCTCGGGCCGGCTGCCAGCTCGGAGCGGGATTTGCTTTCACTTCCGGATGCGGAGTTCTACTCCCGTTTGCGGGCGCGCCTAATGGCGATCGATCTTCTGCCGGAGCAGTCGCGGGCGGATGCGCTAGAGTTCAACCCGGATTCGCCAATTCGACCCTATTCGGATGACCTGTGCATCAACCTGGTTCTGGATACGCCAAACTCCGTTTTGGCGCTGAGCCCAGGTTCGCTGAACAATCGCGGTCCGATTGAGGACTTGTTCCGGATTGGCTACCGCAACCTGTGGCAGGAGCTGATCGATTCCGGCCTGGATGTGCAGCCTGTTCGAGCGAGCGAAGACCGCCCCAACGAGCGCTTCTGGGCGATCGAAAGCGGCTCTTACTATGCGGGATCAGTACCCCTGCTCATGAACGAGATCCTCGAGCGCTACCTGCCGCAGATCGATCCCAGCGAAGGACTTGTTTTTTCCACGCCGCATCGCCACATCACCCTGGTTCGAGAGATGAGCGAAGGCACCGACATGCTGGGCTCCGTCAAGATGATGGCGGCCGTGACCGCCCAGGAGTTCTCGCGGCAGGCGGGCGCGCTGAGCCCACGCCTGATGTTTTCGCACATGGCTGAGATCACCACGTTCACCGACATCAAGGCGAAAGGTGACGGCAGGGCGGAGATCGACATCCAGCCCCCGGCGTACCTCATGGAGAGGATCAACCAGGGCAAGCGCTAGAACGGCGGCGCTAGTGCGTCGTCGCTAGAACGGCGGCTCGTCCTCCAGGTTGCGCTTCTGCTTCCGCTGGTTGTGCTCCACCACCCTCCGCGTTCGCTTCACTGCTCGGTGCCGGAAGGTGATTCTTCCCAGCGGGCCGTTTGGCGTGGTGATCACCGTGTGGCCGTCTCCGAAGCTAGTCCAGGTTTCCTCCCCGTCGGGGTTGATTGTCACGTCCCAGGCTCCCGTCGTTTTCGCGTTGTGGTGTTTGGTGCAGAGGCAGTGGAGGTTTGAGGTGTCGGTTGGTCCGCCGTTCGGGGCGCTGCCCGGTCCACCGCCCGAGCCGCCATGCACGAAGCGTTTGACGTGGTCTAGCTGGCATTTGTGCGCTGGGGTGTCGCAGCCCGGGAAGCGGCAGGTTCCATCCCGACCCTCCACGCTCGCGCGAATGAGGGGCGTCGGGGTATAGCCGGCGGTAGCGGCCTTCCCCGGAGCCTGCAGGTGGGTTATCCGCTCCATCCACTCCTTCGTGGCCAGCGGGTTGAGCCAGCTGCCGGCCGCCCAAATCTGCGCCTCCGGAGCATCCACCTGGCGGTACAGGTTGAGGTTCACCTCTGCGGTCGCGCTCCCCCTCACCAGGCTCAAAAGCGCCCGCACCCTGGAACAATTCTGCTTGTTCCTCACGCTGTCGAGCGCCTGGATCAGCTCCAGCGCCTCCAGCTTTGGGAGAGTCAGGTAGAACTCGGTGTAGTCGGCCGAGCGGTCGTCGATAGCTAGCCGCGTTGCGGCGCCGAGGACGGCCAGGTCTTCGGTACTGACGCCCTCTACGTCCGAACCCGTGCCGTCTGCGCCATCTGTACCGTCTACCCCGGCTGCGCCATCCGTACCTTCGCCCGCTGGCGAGGTTAGTTCGGCGGGATCGATCGGGCAGGCCAAAGGCTCGTGATCCATGACGATCTTCTTCAGGCGTTGGCGGATCGTACTCTGCCCCAACATCGCCTGGTTAGGCCGAGTGGGCGAAAGTGCTGTGTAGACATCGGCTTCTACAGCGGAGATGTGGGCGTCACTAACAGCAACAAGGCTATGAGCGACGATCCGCCACAGCTCGATAGAGTAGGCCCCGGTTTCCGCCAGCTCCACCAGCGATGGGAAGCGGCGGAAGGTGGTTCCGACGTCGACGAGCTGGACCACTCGGAACTCCGGGAGACCCAGGCGCGCGCCCAGGCGGGTGGTCACGTCAGTGATGCATTCGTCGTCGTGCGGCGTGCACGCCAAGGCGAGGCGCGCGTGGTTGCGGTTGATGTCGCAGATGGCTGCGCTCATCGGGTCGGTGGGGTCGGTAACTTTCCAGAACGGCCCCTGTGGTTGGCCTTGTGATTGGTTATGCGGTGGGTCTGGCGGTGGGTCTTGTGGTGGCCTGTCGGGTGGTGTGGGCTGGTCAAACATCATTCCCCTTCAATGATGGAGGTCCCAGTGCGTCGTGGCTCTTGTGTCGTGGCTCGAATTCCGTGGCTCGTGTCCCGTGGTTTTCCGTACGCGATCAGCATAGAAAACGCCCCGGACAACCCCTCCTAGAAAACCTTCAATAATCGAACACCTGCTCTAACCACCAGGTCTGAGCGGTCTAGCCCCCATCCCCAGCACTTTAGGAAGCGTCAGTCTGCGACTCCTTAATTGCACCCCCGAGCAACACCACAAACACCACCAGCCCCACGGTGATGCAGATGTGTCCCAAGCCAGCAATACCCGAGATCATCGCATTGGATTCCTTGCCCAGCACGGTTAGGCTGCCGTGCCAGATCATCATTGCGACGGTGGTCAGGATGCCGGCGTTGTACAGCCAGTAAAACGCCTGGAAGGACTTCTTATTGCGCGAAAGCCCGAAGAGCTTTTCCAGCGCCAGGAAAACCAAAAACATGATGAACCCGAGCACCAGCAGGTGAGTATGCACCACGCTCAGCTGCGTAAAGTCCCCTTCCGGGAATTCATTAACCCGTGTGAACTCGCGGTAGAACACACCAGCAGCCAAACCCAACGCGAGGTAGAAAACGGCAGCCCAGTACAAAGCCTTCATTGCCTTCATTTGCGCTCCTTAACTAGCAGTGCGGATCTTCTCACCACCCATTCTGCCCCTTTTCCCCAACCGGCTCACCACACCCCACCACACAAAAAGAGAGCCCCACAGCAAAAGCATGGAGCTCTCTGGATCTAGCTACTGCGGATCGCCGATGATGACCATCGCGTTGCGCAGCACGCGGTCGCCCAGGCGGTAGCCGCGACGGAGGACGGTGGCGAGCACCTTGTCGTCGCCACTGCTCGTGTCTTGCACGGCCTCGTGGCAGTTCGGGTCGAACTCGTCGCCTTCCTCGCCGAACTTCTCCACCTTCATGGACGCCATCACAGACTGCAGCTTGTCCGACATGGACTTCAGCGGCCCGGTCAGGTCGCCGTGCTGTTCTGCCATCTCCAGGTCGTCCAGGATCGGCAACAGCTCGGCAGCCACCTCGGCCTTCGCGCCGGTGATCACGCTCGCGCGGTCACGCTCCACGCGGCGGCGGTAGTTGGTGTACTCCGCCGTCACGCGCTGCAGATCCTCGGTGCGTTCGGCCAGCTCGGCTTCGATACTGTTGCTGTCTTCGGGATTGACGCCCTCAGCATCAGCCGCAGCCGCCTCAGCATCAGCCAGACCCTCGTCGACCCCTTGCGCCTCCGCGGCTTCCGCGGCGGCAGCTTCGGCGCTTTCGGCCGAGGTTGCCTCCGGGTCGGTGTTCTCCGGGGCGCCCGGATCCTGATTCAGATCTTCAGCCATTACTTCTTATCATCCTCTGCGGAAGTGTCCTCGTCGACAACCTCGGCGTCCACAACGTTCGGGTCATCGTTTGCGGCGGAGCCTGCGTCCGCACCAGCGCCCTCAGCACCGGCGGCTGCCTCAGCCTCGTAGATGGCCTTGCCCATCTCCTGAGACTCGGCGTTCAGCTTCTCCACTGCATCCTTGATGGCCTCGATGTCATCACCCTTCAGGGCCTCGTCAACAGCCTTGGCTGCTTCCTCGACCTTGTTCTGGGTGTCCTCGTTGACCTTCTCCTTGTTGTCCTCGACGAACTTGCGGGTCTGGTATGCCATGGACTCTGCGGAGTTGCGGACTTCCTGCTCCTCGCGGCGCTTCTTGTCCTCCTCCGCGTGGGTCTCGGCATCCTTGACCATGCGGTCGATCTCCTCCTGGGACAGGCCGGAGCCTTCCTGGATCTTGATCGTGTTCTCCTTGCCGGTCGCCTTGTCCTTTGCGGAGACGGAGACGATGCCGTTGGCGTCAATATCGAAGGTGACCTCGATCTGCGGAACGCCGCGCGGTGCCGGAGCGATGCCCGCCAGCTCGAAGGAGCCGAGCAGCTTGTTGTGCGCAGCCATCTCGCGTTCGCCCTGGAAGACCTGGATCTGCACGCTGGGCTGGCTGTCCTCAGCGGTGGTGAAGGTCTCAGAACGCTTGGTCGGGATGGTGGTGTTGCGCTCGATCAGCTTGGTCATCACGCCACCCTTTGTCTCGATACCCAGGGACAGCGGGGTGACGTCCAGCAGCAGCACGTCCTTAACTTCGCCGCGCAGCACGCCGGCCTGCAGGGCAGCACCCACGGCCACAACCTCGTCCGGGTTTACACCCTTGTTGGGCTCCTTGCCGTTGGTCAGCTCGGTGACCAGCTCGGAGACGGCAACCATGCGGGTGGAGCCACCGACCAGCACGACGTGGTCGATCTCGTCCACGCTAATTTCCGCGTCCTTCAGCACTGCCTGGAACGGGGTCTTGGTGCGGTCCAGCAGATCCTGGGTGATCTTCTGGAACTCGGTGCGGGTCAGGGTCTCATCCAGGAACAGCGGGTTCCTGTCTTCGTCCACCGTGATGTACGGCAGGTTGATGGAGGCCTGCTGGGAGCTGGACAGCTCGATCTTGGCCTTCTCCGCTGCCTCGCGCAGGCGCTGCAGGGCCATCTTGTCCTTGGTCAGGTCCACGCCGTGGCTTGCCTTGAACTTGTCGGCCAGCCAGTCGACGATGCGCTGATCCCAGTCGTCGCCGCCCAGCTCGTTGTCGCCGGCGGTTGCGCGAACCTCAACCACACCGTCGCCGATCTCCAGCAGGGAGACGTCGAAGGTACCGCCACCCAGGTCGAATACCAGGATGGTCTGCTCCTTGTCACCCTTCTCCAGGCCATAGGCCAGGGCGGCTGCGGTCGGCTCGTTGACGATACGCAGGACGTTCAGGCCGGCGATCTGGCCAGCGTCCTTGGTTGCCTGGCGCTGTGCGTCGTTGAAGTAGGCGGGGACGGTGATGACCGCGTCGGTTACATCCTCACCCAGGTAGCTCTCCGCGTCCCTCTTCAGCTTCTGCAGGGTACGGGCGGAGATCTCCGGAGCGGTGTACTCCTTGTCGTCGATGGAGACCTTCCAGTCCGTGCCCATGTGGCGCTTAACGGAGCGGATGGTGCGATCCACGTTGGCTACCGCCTGGTTCTTGGCGGACTGGCCGACCAGCACCTCGCCGTTCTTGGCGAAAGCCACGATGGACGGGGTGGTACGGGATCCCTCGGAGTTGGCGATGACCTTTGCCTCGCCGCCTTCCAGAACAGACACCACAGAGTTGGTGGTGCCCAAGTCAATTCCTACTGCGCGTCCCATATCAGTTCCTCCTATTGTTTCTGGGGCGAATAAAATCTATCGAGCCTTAGTCGAGCGGACTCAACTTCGCCCGTCTCTGCCAACCAGTATCCGCGTTTTTCGCGTCTAGTCAAGCTGACTTGAGTTCGTCTCACTCAACTTGCTCACACCCCTTACAACTCATACCTGCTCAAAGTTGTTCCCACTCGGCTCAACTTTTTTTAAAAAAGCTAGAATTGTGCCCATGTCTTTCCTCAAACGCCTGGTTGGCCGTTCTTCCGGAACGGGTAATGACGCCACCTTCTCTACCCCTCCCGCCCCAGCCGAACCGCCGCATTCCCTGCGGCAACACTTTGCCGTCACCGAACGAACGGAGGGCGATTCCGGCGAATTCACGGTCTACTCGGTGGCCCCCATGGAGTTCGGAGGCGCGGGCGACACAGGAGATTACGACCCGCACACAGCAGCAATTAAGGAGCTCTCCCCCGCGCAGGCGGCCACGAAGGCTGTGCTGTACGTGCTGCCCGGCGGGTTCGTGAACCCGATCAAGCAGCGTAACTGGGACTTCGTCGCCCAGTTGGCGGACGCGGGCGTGCGGGTGGACATCCCCCTCTACGGCCTGCTGCCCGAGCACAACCACGCGGAAGCGCTGCCGTTGATCCGCCGCTGCTATGAGCAGCTGGTGGCAGAACATGGTGCCAAAAACATCACCATTATTGGGGATTCAGCGGGCGGCGGGCTGGCGTTGTCCGCCCTCGCCGCTACCCCCGAGCACACCCAGCAACTAGAGCCGCCGGCACGCCTCATCTTGAATGCCCCGTGGCTAGACATGGACCTCGCCAACCCGCGCATCCCCGACTTCGAGCCGAAAGATGCAATCCTCAACCCCGTGCAGCTGCGCCGCCAGGGCGCACTGTGGGCGGGCGAGATCCCCACGGAGGATCCGCGGGTGAGCCCCCTGCACCTCACTGCCGACCAGCTCCAAGGAGCTTTCGGAAGCTCCGAAATCACGCTCTACTGCGGCGACCGCGATATTTCACTGCCAGACGTGGAGGAGTGGGCGTCAACAATAAAGAAACAAGGAATCACCACTAACCTCAACGTCGCGCGTGGCGAGCAACACATGTACCACCTCGGCAACACCCGCGCAGGCAAGGCGGCGCGACGCGAGCAGATCGGGATCGCCAGCCGCATTTAAACAACACGAATGTTGCCTATTTCGGCAGGTCAACGCTAGATCTACCCCAGGTTCGCGCCAGATCCGCTCGGAATTAGAAAAGTTCAAATAAAGCCCCACTCCCTGATAATCTGCCCCAGTAAGTAATTACTTCATACATAACTGGACTTGCGAGGAGCTTCACATGTACCTGCTGGCAGCAGGGCAGGCGACGTCATCCGATATCCCCTGGGGCATCACCGTCCCGCTGGGAATCATTGGCGCACTGCTATCCCTCCCCGCCTGGGTGTTCTTCATCCGCGGCGCGGCGCAGATCTTTACCACGATCCGACTGGGCCAACCGGCACTGAAGAGGACAGATAACCCCGCCGGCCGACTGATGAACCTGATCAAGGAGATCATCGGTCACACCAAGATGGCCAAGAAGCCAGGCGTGGCAATCGCCCACTGGCTCGTCATGGTCGGCTTCCTGCTGGGAGCCATGGTGTGGTTCGAGGCCTACATTCAGATCTTCAACCCCGAAGGCGGCTGGCCCATCATCGGTAACTGGGCCGTTTACCACTTCGTGGACGAGCTGCTGGGCCTGGGCACCGTCATCGGTATTATCACGCTGATCATCATTCGCCAGAAGATCGGCGACAAGGATAAGAAGGCCCGCTTCTACGGCTCCAACTCCAGCGCGGCTTACTTCGTGGAAGCCGTTGTGCTGATCGAGGGCCTGGGCATGATCTTCGTGAAGGCCTCCAAGATCGCCACCTTCGCCAGCTACGAGGGCGGCCACGCGGCCACCGACTTCTTCACCATGCAACTGGCCAAGATCCTGCCGGAATCCCCGCTGCTGGTCTCCATCTTCGCACTGATCAAGCTGCTGTCCGGCATGATCTGGCTGTTCATCGTCGGTATGAACATCAAGTGGGGCGTTGCCTGGCACCGCTTCATGGCGTTCTTCAACATCTTCCTGAAGCGCAACGCCGACGGCCGTAACGCACTGGGTGCAGCGAAGCCGCTGACCTCCGGTGGCCGCATGCTGACCATGGAAAACGCAGACCCGGAGGAAGACTCGATCGGCGTTGGCAAGATCGACGACTTCACCTGGAAGGGCTGGATGGACTTCACCTCGTGTACCGAGTGTGGCCGCTGCCAGGAGCAGTGCCCGGCTTGGAACACCGCGAAGCCGCTGAGCCCGAAGCTGCTGATCACCAACCTGCGCGACCACGCCATCGAGTCCGCGCCGTACCTGAAGGCCGCACGTAAGGACGAGGCCCACGCAGGTGGCATGTTCTCCGGCGAGGCTGCCGACACTGCCGTTCTGGACGATCCTTCTGTTGACGCCCACGCGGACATGCCGTTGCTGCAGCTGGTTGCTGCGGGCGAGATGGGTGTTATCGACCCCGACGTGCTGTGGTCCTGCACCAACTGTGGTGCCTGTGTGGAACAGTGCCCGGTGGACATCGAGCACATCGACCACATCGTCGACATGCGCCGCTACCAGGTGCTGGTTGAGTCTGACTTCCCGACCGAGCTGGGTGGCCTGTTCAAGAACCTGGAGACCAAGGGCAACCCGTGGGGCCAGAACAACAATAAGCGCTCCGACTGGATCGAGAAGGCCAAGGAAGACGGCATCGAGGTGCCGGTATTCGGTGAGGACATCGAGAACTTCGACGACACCGAGTACCTGTTCTGGGTTGGCTGTGCAGGCGTGTACGACGACAACGCGGTGAAGACCACCCGCGCTGTTGCCGACCTGCTGTACACCGCCGGCGTGAAGTACGCCGTGCTGGGCGAGGGCGAGGGCTGTACTGGTGACTCCGCCCGCCGCGCCGGTAACGAGTTCCTCTTCCAGATGCTGGCAGAGCAGAACATCGAGATCCTGGACAACGCCTTCGAGGGCGTACCGCCGAAGCAGCGCAAGATCGTTGTGACCTGTGCACACTGCTTCAACACCCTGCGCAATGAGTACCCGGAGCTGGGCGGTAACTACCAGGTAGTCCACCACACCCAGCTGCTGAACAAGCTGATCCGCGAGGGTCGCCTGGAGCCAGTATCTGCACCGCAAAACGGCCGCCAGGTCCCCTACCACGATCCTTGCTTCCTGGGCCGCCACAACAAGGTCTTCGAGGCTCCGCGTGAGCTGATCGGCGCTTCCGGCGCCAACCTGGTGGAGATGGAGCGCAACCGCAATACTGGCTTCTGCTGTGGTGCCGGTGGTGCCCGCATGTGGATGGAAGAGGATCTGGGCGAGCGCATCAACCTGAACCGTACGGACGAGGCTCTGGCCACCGGCTCGGACGCCATCGCCATCGGCTGCCCGTTCTGTAAGACGATGATGACCGACGGTGTGAACAACCGTCAGGCCGACATCGAGAACAAGCAGGACCGCACCCAGGTTCTGGATATCGCCCAGATGTTCCGCGAGTCCGTCCTGGTGGACGGCGAGCTGCCTGCACCGAAGTCTCCGGAGTTCCTGGTTGCGCCTGAGCGTGGCTGGGTAGACGAGGAGAAACTGGCCCGCGAGGAAGCCGAGCGCAAGGCCGAGGAGGAAGCCAAGAAGAAGGCTGCCGAGGAGAAGAAGCGCAAGGCTGAAGAGGCCAAGAAGAAGAAGGAAGCCGCTGCCGCCGCTGGTGGCGCTGCTGCTGGTGGCGCTGCCGCGGCGGGTGCTGCTGCGGCTGCCCCGAGTGCTCCAGCTGCTCCGAGTGCCCCGGCTGCGCCGTCTGCTCCGGGTGCTCCGGCTGCCCCGTCTGCACCTTCCGCTGGCGCACCTGCTGCACCGTCTGCACCGTCCGCACCTTCCGCTGGCGCACCTGCTGCACCGTCTGCACCTAGTGCTCCTTCCGCTGGCGCTCCGTCGGCGCCTTCCGCTGGCGCACCAGCAGCCCCGGGTGCTCCTGCTGCCCCGGGCGCGCCTGCTGCTCCTGGTGCTCCTGCTGCTCCGGCCGCACCTGCTGCTCCGTCGGCACCTTCCGCTGGCGCCCCGGCAGCTCCGGGCGCACCTGCTGCTCCTGGTGCACCTGCTGCTCCGGGCGCTCCGGCAGCGCCTGCTGCTCCGGCTGCTGAGTCCAACAAGTCTGCAGAGGCTCCGAAGGCTGAGCAGTCTGCACCGGCTGCACAGCCGGCTCAAGATGGTGGCCCAATCAAGCTGAACGCCACCGCTCCGGGTGCCCCGGGCGCTCCTGCCGCAGCTCCGGCAGCCGCCGCTGGTGCAGGTGCCGCCGCAGCTGGCGCTGGCGCTGCTGCAGCCGCTGCTTCCGACGACTCGGACCAGGCAGAAGCTCAGGACGCCGCTCCGGCCGAGACTGCAGCCGAGTCCGCTGAGGCTCCGCAGGCAGCTCCGGCTGCACCAGCTGCACCAGCAGCTGAAGCCCCGAAGACTGAACAGTCTGCACCGGCGGCTCAGCCCGCACAAGATGGTGGCCCGATCAAGCTGACGGCCACTACTCCGGGCGCACCGGGTGCCCCGGCTCCTGCAGCCCCAGCTGCAGCTGCTGCTCCGGCTGCACCGGCTGCTCCGGCAGAGAATCAGCAGACTGAGGCTCCGTCCGAGGAGCCACAGGCTGAAGTTGAGCAGACTGAGACCGAGCAGGCCGAAGCTGAACAGGCCGAGGAGACCACGGCAGAAGAAGCTCCGGCGCAGCCAGCACAACCGGCACAGCCGGCCAACGATGGCGGTCCGATCAAGCTGACCAACATCGTCCCCGGCGCTCCGGGTGCCCCTGGCGCACCAGGCGCACAGTAAAAGCGACTAGCTCGCACGCTGAATAGCGGCGGCGGGTCCAGCAGAACGCTGGATCTGCCGCCGCTTTTGCTTTAGCCACCAACGTGATGTCCCAAATCTTCCACTTTTGACGTTTTCCACTGAAATGATGACATCGTCAAAACGTCCTGACCTGCACAAAAGAAATAGTTATATAAACAGAGTGGAAGATTTGGGACATTCGCCCGCCAGCCAATCCCGGGGCTGGGAATGTACCCGTGGCGCGCAATATTCTAGAATGAAATCTCATAGAAAGAGCCCGCGCGCACAAGCCTCACGCCCACAGATAGAGGTAGGTTTCCATGACTGACGCTGATTCGAACGACAAGAACAACCCCCTCAACTCGGGGAAGTCCGTCAGCGACGCTGAAGAAACCTCCGTGATGAAGGCTGTCAGCGACTCTGACCTAAACGCTGGTGGCGCAGCTGCTGGCAAAACCTCGGGCACGGCCGCTAACCCCAATACCCCGGAAGCCCAGGAGAACCCCACCAACTCGGAAACCCAGGCAAACCCCGATACCTCAGCCGATAATTCGGCCAACCCTGGAGAAGACGAACAAGAGGAAGAAGAAAAGCCCAAGTCCGGCCTCCGGAAGTTCTTCGGGATCATGCCCTTCTGGGCCTGGGTACTCACCTTGGGCCTGATCGCCACCATCATCGTCGCCATCGGTGCGTTCGCCACCATGCGCTCCACAGAAACCGGCGCCCCCGGAAGCTCCAGCAACACTGAGCAGCTGAAGCCCTCGTACCCGAAGCCCACCACCACCGGAAAGTACGATGACGACGAACCGCCGCCGACCCCAGACGCGGGCCCCGGCTACGGAGGCGGCAACCAGAACTACTACGCACCCCAGGCACCCGTGCAGACGGAGCAGGAAACCCCCACCGAGTCCGAATCCGAAAGCTCCGAGCCGTCTAGCAGCGCGAAGCCCTCTCGCCCGCCACGCGATAACGAGCCCCGCCCTAACCAGCCCAACCGCGGCACTCCTCGCCCCGGCGGCATCGGCGGGGACGCCGGCGGCAACCCCTCCCCTGGCACCGGCAATAACGGAAACGGCAACGGCAATGGCGCCGGCAACGGCCCTGGCAATGGCGCCACGGATCCCGACGAAGGCGCCACCCCGGACGACGACTAACCCACCCGACAGCCACACCTCGACAGGTCGAACCGCGAGGGGGCGTCAATAAAAAAAACTATAAAAATAGCAGCCACAATGGCACAATGGGGAGAATGAGTACCCCCAAACGCCCAAGCGAACTGCGCACGCTGGATCAATCGACGAAGCTGCAAAACGTCCTCTACGAAATTCGCGGCCCGGTGAACACCGAGGCGGAGCGGATGGAGGCCGACGGGCACCGCATCCTGAAGCTCAACACGGGCAACCCCGCGGTGTTCGGCTTCGAGGCGCCGGATGTGATCATGCGCGACATGATCGCCGCGCTGCCGACGGCGCAGGGCTACTCCACGTCGAAGGGCATCATCAGCGCCCGCCGCGCAATCGTCTCCCGCTACGAGGTCATCCCCGGCTTCCCTCAGTTCGACGTCGAGGATGTCTACCTGGGCAACGGCGTATCCGAGCTGATCACCATGACGATGCAGGCGCTGCTCAACGACGGTGACGAGGTGCTGATCCCCTCCCCGGACTACCCGCTGTGGACCGCCTCCACCTCCCTGTCCGGCGGCCGCCCCGTGCACTACCTGTGCGACGAGGAGAACGACTGGATGCCCTCCATCGAGGACATCAAGGCGAAGGTCACGGAGCGCACGAAGGCCATCGTGGTCATCAACCCGAATAACCCGACGGGCGCGGTGTACTCCCGCGAGATCCTGCAGCAGATCGTGGACGTGGCGCGCGAACACTCGTTGCTGATCCTGGCCGACGAGATTTACGACAAGATCCTGTACGACGGCGCCCAGCACATCAACATCGCTTCCCTGTGCCCGGACCTGCTGTGCATCACCTACAACGGCCTGTCGAAGGCGTACCGCGTGGCGGGTTACCGTTCCGGCTGGATGGTGATTACGGGGCCGAAGGGGCACGCAAAGGGCTTCATCGAGGGCGTGAATGTGCTGGCGGGCACGCGCCTGTGCCCGAATGTGCCGGCACAGCATGCGATCCAGGTGGCTATTTCTGGCCGCCAGTCCATCGACGATCTGGTGCTGCCGGGTGGGCGCCTGCTGGAGCAGCGCAACGCAGCCTATGAGGCGCTGAACGAGATCCCGGGCGTGAGCTGCGTGAAGCCGATGGGTGCGCTGTATGCCTTCCCGCGCCTCGATCCGAACGTGCACGAGATCCACGACGACGAGAAGTTCATGTTCGACCTGCTGCGCTCGGAGAAGATCCACCTGGTGCAGGGCACGGGCTTTAACTGGCCGACCCCGGACCACTTCCGCGTGGTTACGCTGCCGTGGGCTCGGGATCTGCGTGCCGCGATCGAGCGCTTGGGTAACTTCCTGGCTAGCTACCGGCAGTAGCTGTTTTTCTTAGCGACGCCCCCTCGCGCCCCAGCTAGTTCTGGAAGTTCAGGTAGGCCTTGGAGGGGGTCGGGCCGCGCTGCCCCTGGTACTTGGAGCCCAGGGCACCGCTGCCGTAGGGGGCTTCCGCCGGGCTGGTCATGGTGAATAGTGCCAGCTGGCCGATCTTCATGCCCGGGTAGAGAGCGATGGGCAGGTTGGCGGTATTGGAAAGCTCCAGTGTGATGTGCCCGGTGAACCCCGGGTCGATGAACCCCGCCGTGGAGTGCGTCAGCAGCCCCAGGCGGCCCAGGGAGGACTTGCCTTCTAGACGGCCGGCCAGGTGAGCAGGGATACTGAAGCATTCCAGGGTCGCACCCAGAACGAACTCGCCGGGGTGCAGGATGAAGGCCTCGTCGTCGGGGACTTCCACCAGGGTGGTGAGTTCCTCTTGCGGCTGCTTCGGGTCGATGTGCGTGTACTTGGAGTTATTGAACACGCGGAACAGGCCGTCGAGGCGCACGTCGATGCTGGATGGCTGGACCATCTGATCGTCGTGGGGGTCGATCGTCAGCTCGCCGGAGTTGATGGCGGCGCGGATGTCTCGGTCTGAAAGTAACACGCTCTATAGCCTAGCGGGTGTGGCGCTGTGCGCAGCCAGCTAGCCGTGTACTAACCCCGCCCCAGCGCCAGGAAGTTCCAGCCCGCGGCTTCCCATTCCTTGCGCGGCAGGCAGTTCCGGCCGTCCAGCACGGTGGGGTTGTCCCCGGCCACCAGCTTGCGGGCCGCTACCGGGTCGAGTTCCTGGAACTGCTTCCACTCGGTTGCCACGATCACGATCTCCGCGCCTTCGAGCGCTTCCTCTACATTCGGAGCGTAGGTCAGCGTGGGGAAGATCTTCGCGGCGTTCTCCATACCCTGCGGGTCGTACACGGTGACGTTCGCGCCGCTCAGGGACAGCGAACCCGCTACGGCCAAGGCCGGGGAATCGCGCACATCGTCGCTGTTGGGCTTGAAAGCCGCACCCAGGACCGTCACGTTCCGGCCAATCAGGGAGCCGCCCAGCGTCTGCCGCGCCAACTCTACCGTCTTCTCGCGGCGACGCATGTTGATGGCGTCCACCTCACGGAGGAACGTCAATGCCTGGTCCGCGCCGAGCTCACCTGCGCGCGCCATGAACGCGCGAATATCTTTCGGCAGGCAACCGCCGCCGAAGCCCAGGCCTGCGCCGAGGAACTTGCGGCCAATGCGGTCGTCCATGCCGATTGCGTCGGCGAGAGCAGTGACGTCCGCGCCGACGATCTCGCACAGCTCCGAAACTGCGTTGATGAAGGAAATCTTGGTGGCCAGGAAGGCGTTGGCGGAGACCTTGACCAGCTCTGCGGTCGGAAGATCCATCACCAGGAACGGAGTGCCTTCGTCGAGCGCGGGGGCGTAGATCTCGCGGGCGAGGTCCTCTACCCGCTGCTGCTCGGCGCGGTCGTCACTGTTGGAGCTATCGCCGCCGAGACCGAGGACGATGCGGTCGGGGTGCAGCGTGTCTTTCACCGCGTGGCCTTCGCGCAGGAACTCTGGGTTCCACGCGATGGTGATTTGGGCATTGTTTGGGGACGCCGCCACGATCTCATCCGCCTTCTGCTGCAGCTCGTGCGCAGTGCCGACCGGGACGGTGGACTTGCCGAAGATGGTGTGGTTGCCACTGGCCAGTGGGGCGAGCGTTTCGATGACGGCATTTACATAGGTGGTGTCCGCGGCATAGGAGCCCTTGCGCTGCGGGGTGCCCACGCCGATGAAGTGGACGTCGGCGAACTCGGCAGCTTCGGCGTAGTCGGTGGTGAAGCGCAGGCGGCCGGCTTCGATGTTGCGGGTGAGGATCTCCGGCAGGCCGGGCTCGAAGAAGGGTACGCGCCCTTCTGAGAGAGCTTGGATTTTCTCCGGGTCGACATCGACTCCGAGCACGTCGTGGCCCATCTCGGCCATGCAGGCGGCGTGGGTTGCGCCAAGGTATCCCGTTCCAAACACTGTCATACGCATAGCAGGCAAATCTACAATTGCTAGGTAAACGGGAGGTGACCTCCAGGTGATCTTGTGCGCAGCGTTTGGTTAACTGCACTTAAGAGCGAGTGAGCGGAAGCTGAGGCGGGACTGTGTATCGAATAGTCGCGCTTTACCGCAGTTTCTGAGTATTTCCGGGAGGCGCGACGCACTATCCCCCCTCAATTCACCCCCAAAGCGAAAGAGGATCGAAGGCTCATATCGGCATATTTTTATGCGTATACCTGGGGAAATGACGTGTGATTCAGGAAATGTTCCCAAGAGTTCGACCATAAGTGACCTATATCACCGAGAAAGTCTCGTCCTCGCTTACCGAAACCCTGAAATCCCTGTTAAGGTAGCTATCTGTTAGGACTTGCCAGCGTTTCAACAGCTTCGTAGCCGGAATCTCTTATGGAAGAGTGAGCGGCGATCAAGGAGCCAAGAGAAACTTAAGTGAAGTCCTTGACTTCGAACCACTCACACTTACAGAAAGGCATTTCAGATGCGTAAGTTCCGCAACGCAGCTCTGGCTGTTGCTACCGCTACCACCGTCGCCATCTCCGGCGTTTCCGTTGCTGCTGCTGAGAATGACGGCCAGACCCCGCCGGCAACCGAGCAGGACGGCGTCTCCGGTTCCTCCAAGCTGTGGGACAAGCTGGAGCTGGACAAGCAGGCCACGGGCGACCAGCTCTTCGGCAAGGAGAACTGGAAGAACAACGAGGAGATCAAGGCAGATACCCCGATGTGGGCTAAGATCGCCGACAGCCTGTTCATCACCACCGCCGCAATCAGCGTCTTCGGCCTGATTGTTGCTCCGATCTACAACTTCCTGCGCTACGGCATCAACCGCTAAGCAGAAGCCAACACACGTCCACTCAAGATAGGAAAAGGAACTTCCATGAAAATTCGCAAGGCTGCTCTGGCTCTGGCCACCGCTTCTTCCGTCGCTCTGACCGGCACCGCTGTTGCAGGTGCTGAGACCGCTGGCTCCGACGCTCCTAAGGATGGCCCCACCCTGAGCTCCAACATCGGTCACAAGCTGGAGAAGCTGGATCCGCTGACCGGCAACCAGTTCTTCAAGCCTTCCAAGGAAAACCCGCTCAATTCTTGGGGCACCCTCCTCTGGGCCGGCCTGGCTGCTGGTATCGCTGGCACCATTGCTAGCGTCATCATCGGCGTTGGCAACTACCTGAAGCACGAGGGCATCATCAACTAAGACCTGTTAGAGCTTTAAGCTCCAGGCTTTGATAGCCAAAGGGGCGGGAACGAGAAATCGTTTCCGCTCCTTTTCGCATGCGCAAACAAAGCTTGCTGATCACGTGTTTCCTACACCGAGTTGAAGAGAGCGTTAAGGCTTAATACCGAAACCCACCTCCGGGGACAGCTTTCGGCATTCTTCACTGAGCTAAAGTAGCTCGGCGCGAAATAAGCGGATAAGAGTGTTCGTCCCAAACGCTCTATAGAGCAAGCAAAGCGGGGAGCATGCCATCATGCACACTCCCCGCTGAGGCCCCTCCCTAATGGATCTCCTGCCCGGCGGCTCCCTCGGCTCACAACCCTAGGGCTAGGGCCAGGCGGCTTAGCCCCTACTTACAGCTCACGATCGGCTGCGGGTCGTAGACCGTGCGCTGGGTCTCGCGGGAAAGCTCCTTGCCCTTCAGGTCCTTCACCACGCGAGTGTCGGTGATGGTGAAGCCCGGCGCGCCAGAGGACGGCGAGCAGTCGTCACCGTCCAACTCCATCTTCTTCGGAGACGTCGGGTTCGTACGCTCGCCCGGAATGGATTCCACATCCACCTGCTTCACACCGTGCAAACGCACGGTGACGGAATCCCCGCTCACGTCCGTGGTGATGCGCACGGGCGTATCAAAGGGGTTCTTAAACTTCAGGTCGATCGCACCCTCGTACACGGTCGCCTCACGGCCTGCCGGGTAGCGGGAAATGTAATAGGAGTGCGGGGTGTGCGCCACGTCCTCCATGCCGGCGAAGTACGAGGCGTTGTACAGAGTGGTTGCGAACTGCGAAATACCGCCGCCGACCGCCTTGCCGGCGTGGCCGTCGATAATAATGCCGGACTCCACAAAGCCCTGAGCACTACCGCGCGGCCCGGTGTGACCATTCAGAGAGAACGTCTCCCCCGGCAGCACAATCGCACCATTCACCATCTCCGCCACGCGGCGAATATTAGTGCCCGAAGGGCCGCTGAAACCACCGGTGGTGAAGGTGCCCACCACATCGTCAAAGTGCGCCTTCTTCGCCTGCTCGGTGGTGTACTCAGCCTTCTTATCCTCGTAGACGACCTCGTGCTCACGCTTCTTCTTATCCAGCGCCTTGCCCTGCAGGTCGCCCAGCGTTTCCTTCCACTTGATCTCCACACCATCCTTGGAAGGCACCACCGTGATATCGTCGCCGTGGAACTCGAAGCTGGCGTCGCGGTACTCCACCTCAGTACTGGAAAGCTGCTCGCTCAGAATCTCCTGCGCCTTCTCCGTGTTCCACTCCGGCAGGAACTCGCCGCCATCCACCTTAAAGGTCAGGATCTCGTGCCAGTTCTGCGGAGTGATCACACCATCGACCTTGTCGCGGCCGTGGAACACCAGGTTCTTCGCCGTCGCCGGCTTCACGTACTGCTTGGCGGCCCGCTCGGCGGCATCCTTGTCCGCATCCGCTGGGGTGATCGTGGCCTCCACGTTCACGCGCCCGTCGGTGTTCAGCCAGTTTTCCCGCACCTCGGTATCCAGCAGTTCCCGGTCCACGGTCTGCCCCGGCTTGTCCTCCTTAATATCCGCCTTACCGTCAGCGCCGACGGACAACTTGGCGTTTTCCGCGTCGCGGGTCAGCTCCCGCTCCACGCGGTTCAGGGATCGGTTCAGACTCTCGTCCGTAATCTTCGAGATAATGCCCACCTCGCGGGTCTCGAAGAAGGAACGGATGCGCGTGATCGGGTTCAGTGGCTGCTGGCCCGCCTGGTCCACCGTGGCACCCCAGTCCACCTGCATGCCGGACTTAGCGGGCTCGATGGTGGAGCTCATGTTTCCCGCTAGGACCGTCACCGGCTGACGGGTGCGTTCGCCCAGGTCATTACGCAAGCGCTGCTCCGCCTGAGACTTATCCACACCACTAATGTCCACGCCGCCGACGGTCACGCCGCGCGGCACCTTGCCCTCACTCATGGCCAAGTCCACGCCGTAGAGGAGGCCCCCCAGGCCAATCAAGCCGACGAAGAACCACGCCCACCACGGAATGCCGCGGCGCTTGCGTGACTTGACGGGCCGACGGCTCCGGTTAGTCTGATCCTGAGAATTCACGCAGGTTAGTGTATCGCGAATCCCCCGATCAGGGAATTCTTTTACTCGGTTACACAGGTACGATTCACAGAATCGCGCACCTGATCCTCAGGGATCCGCCCTTCGTCGATCGCCATGCGGATGGCCTCCACCACATCGGGGATCTCCACGGCCCCCGCTGCGGCAAGCGCCACGTCCGCTCCCGCCGCCAGTGCCGCGACGGCTGCCTCCGGGCCGGGGTAACGATCCGTCACGGCTTTCATGCCCGTTAGGTCGTCGGTGTAAATCACGCCGTCGAAACCTGGGGCGTCATGCTTCGGCCCATAACCGCCTTCCCGCAGCAGCTTGTAGGCCGCAGGGTTCACCGAGGACGGCAAAGGCTCACCCAGCCCCGGCACCTCCACGTGGCCGACCATCACGGCCATGCCCTCAAAATCAACCAGCTCGCGGAAAGGTAGCAGGTCGTTGCCCTGCATCTGCTCCAGCGGCGGGGTGGTCACGGCACCCATGTGCGAGTCACCCGTGGCATGCCCGTGGCCCGGGAAGTGCTTCAGCACCGGGGTCACGCCTGCCTGCTGCAGGCCCTCCGAGTAGGCGCGCGCGTAGTCAGCCGCCACCTTCGGGTCGGCACTGAAGGAGCGCGAGCCGATCGCGTTATCGGAAATCTCCTGCCCACCGGCCAGGTCCACCACCGGCGCGAAGTCCACGGTGATTCCCAGGTCGCGGACTTTCTTGCCATGCTCGGCCATAAGGTCGCGCACCTGCTCGGGGCTCATCGTCTCCGCCATCTGCTGCGCGCTCGGCAGCTCACCGACGATCTCGGAGAGGCGCTGCACCAGCCCGCCTTCCTCGTCCACGCTCACGGTCAGCGGTTCGCCCGCGCGCTCCTCAAGCGCCGCCAAACTACGCGCGGGGTCGCCCTGCCCATTCAGGATGGATCGATCGGTCTGCGAGCCAATGAAAAGGTGGCGCACACCTTCGTCGACGGCTTGTTCTGCTGATTCGTAGGTTGTGACGCCCACAGCAAGCATCCGGCCAGCCATCTCCCTAGGTGTCTTACCCTCCGCCCGGGCACACGCCTGCCGGTTCTCCGCTGGGGGCGCGCTGGATTCGGCAGTGCCGGAGCTTTCGGAGCTCGGCACTGCGGAAGTGGCCGCGGAGGTGGAGGTATCGGCTGGCTGGTCAGTGGGCGTCGATAAGGAACAAGCGCTAGAGGCAACAACAAGAACGAAACCTAAAGCGCCAGCGGCTACGTGTCTACGGGGCATAGTATTAACGTAGTAACAAACGCAACGAGCAGTGCACCAATCGTGCAGTGCCCACCGAGGAGCGATACACATGACCGAGCAGGCAGAACAAGCCCAGCAAGCACACCAGCAGGCTTTCGACGCGAGCGGCGATACCGTCCTGATCGCCTACGACGGCTCCGCCGAAGCCCGCGGCGCCGTGGAGCACGCCGGGCGCTTCCTGTCCGCGAAAAACGCCTACATCCTGACCGTGTGGGAGCCGATCCACCGCCAGGCTGCGCGCGCGGCGGGCATGAGCGGCATGATGCAGCACGATTGGTCCAACGAAACCGGCGAGCAGCCGGAGGACGACGATCCGGCGTACGCAGAGGCAGTGAACATCTGCAACGAGGGCGTGGACCTGGCCAACTCCCATGGTTTTGTTACCGAACCCTTTCTGGTAGAGTCCGGAACAGCTATTTGGAGCGCCATCGTTGACGCTGCCGATGAGCTGGACGTGGATCTGATCGTCACGGGTACCCGTGCCCTGTCGGGTTGGAAATCCTTCCTGCAGTCCAGCGTGTCGGACAGCATCATCAAGAACGCTGGTCGACCCGTATTGATCGTCCCGCCGATCGAAGATGAGGACTAGTTTTCCCAAACGAAGGTCTGTTGGCGTTTCATTGGGTACTATCCACAAGAAGCTAGTACGCTAAAACCACAACAATCCCACTAGGAACAGGAATTAACATGGCTAACGAAACCGCCTCTAACCGTCGCGGCCTGGGCGCACTGGTCGCCTCCGCAGTTGCAGGCCTGGTCCTGGGCGGCGCCGCAACTTTCGGCGCTGGCGCAATGGCCGATACCACTGAACTGCCCACCGACGAACAGATCGCCGTGAACCAGGACAACGCATTCCTGGGCGCCGTCCAGTACGGCGGCCGTATTTCCGAATAAAGGCGCACCATCACGTGCCAAACACGGCGCATCGCCCCCTTTCTCGCCGCGCTTGGGTGTATAGCACCCTCGCGTGGTTTCTTTTCGCATTCCTACAGTCCCCCGGGCTGACCTCGGCCGACACAAAGCTGGACCTGACGGCCAACCCCTGGGGATTCCTCCGCCAAGCGCTGTATCCCTGGACGGATACTTTTCCGCTCGGGCAGCTGCAGAACCAGGCTTACGGGTACCTGTTCCCGCACGGCCTGTTCTTCGCCGTGTTTTCTTTCCTGCCCGGCTGGGTCACGCAGCGCCTGTGGTGGGGGCTGCTGCTAGCGCTCGCGTTCGCCGGCACGGTCCTGCTGCTGCAGCGGCTCGGCATCGGCAGCCGCGGCTCGCGGGTGGTCGCGGGCATTCTCTTCGCGCTCTCCCCGCGGGTCCTCACCACGCTCGGTGCCATTAGCTCCGAGGCGTGGGTGTGCGCGCTGGTGCCGTGGGTGCTGCTGCCCGTAGCAAGTGCGGCGATGCTGGGGCGGGATGCCCAGCTAGACCGCCGCACACGCTCCCACCTGGCAAAATACGCGCTACTTAGCGCCCTAGCCGTACTGTGCCTGGGCGCGGTGAACGCCGTCGCCACCGCCGTGGCCATCCTGCCTGCCGTGATCTTCTGGCTGGGCATGTGCATCCGCCGCCCGCGCGTGGGCCTGTACTTTGCGCTGTGGTGGGTGCCCGCAGGCCTGCTGGCCACGTTCTGGTGGATCGGCCCGCTGCTCCTGCTGGGCAAGTACTCCCCGCCGTTCACGGACTACATCGAGTCCGCATCCCTGACCACCAACTGGATGAACCTCGCGGAGATCCTGCGCGGCACCACCAGCTGGACTCCCTTCCTCTCCTCCGAACGCCAAGGCGGATACGAGCTGGTCGGCGAGCCCGTCTTCGTCGCGGGCACCCTGCTGGTGGCCTTCCTGGGCCTGTGGGGGCTCACCCGCCCGCAGCTGCCTTTCGCCCGCCGCTGGCTGGCGATCCTGCTGCTGGGCGTGGCCGCGATGGTATTCGCCACCGCCCCGATCTCCCCGCTGGCCTCCTGGGGCCGGATTTTCCTGGATGGCGCGGGCGCCCCGCTGCGCAACCTGCATAAGTTCGACCCCCTGGTGCGGTTGGCGCTGGTGGTGGGCATTGCCCACGGCCTGGCGCGCCTGCCCTGGCCGGGGCTTAGCCGCGAACGCTGGGCGCGGTGGCTCCACCCGGAGAAGCACGCGGAGGTTCCCCGCGCCATCGCCATCTGCCTGCTCGTCGTCGTAGTCACCGCCACCGGCTGGTCGGGGCGCATCGCCGCCGCGGACGCCTACCGGAGCGTGCCCGACTACTGGACCGAGGCAGCGGACTGGCTGAACTCGGAAGTCGCCAAAGAAGCCGGAGAAACCCACGCCCCCGCCCGCACCATGATCCTCCCCAAGGCGCGCTTTGCCCGCCAGACCTGGGGAAACACCCGCGACGAACCCGCTCAGCCCCTGTTGGACATGCCGTGGGTCGTGCGCGACTCCGTACCACTTGTGCAACCCGAGGCCATCCGCGGCCTCGACGGCGTGCAGCGGGAGCTGGAAGCCGGCACCGCCATCCCCTCCCTCGCCGCCGCACTATGGCAGCAGGGCGTGGGCTACCTGGCACTGCGCTACGACCTGACCACCGCCGCAGACACCCCAGGCGCCAAGCGGATCGAACGCACCCTCGAGCGCTCCGGCGGCTTCAGCAAGGCCGCCGCCTTCGGCGACGACGAGCAGGTGCGGATCTATCGGGTCGATCCTGTTGCTTCTGACACTGGGGGCACTGGGGGCACTGCGGGTGACCTGCGGATTATTGACGCCGAACGCCTCGACGTCTCCCATTCCAGCGCCGAATCCCTCCCCCGCCTGGCAGCGGCGGACGCGGCCCTGGGTAGGCAGGGTGCGGCGCGGGCGCGTGTGGGGGCGTCACAAGGCAAGGAACTAGAGCTACCCGCGCAAACGGTGACGGACACGCCCGCGCTGCGCGACCACAACTACGGCAACGTGGTGGGCGCGGACAGCGAGATCCGCAGCGAAGACGACCCGGTGCAGGTGCTGAACCCGGTGCGCGACTACCCCGTGCGCGATGCGGACGGGCAGGAGGTTCCGCCGGAGCAGATGACGCGCGTGGAAGGCCGCGGCGAGGTGCGGGTCTCCTCCACCGCCGCGGACCCGACGAGCTTCGGCGGGGCGGAAACGTACTCTTCTGCAACCTCCGCGGTGGATGGTTCACACAGGACCGCGTGGCGGCCGACGGTCGGCAACGTGGCGGGGCAGGACATCGAGTTCCGCATGGACGAGGCATACAACAGGCTGGGCTTGCACCTGGACATTCAGGGCCGGCCTGCGCGTGTGCAGGTGACGACGTACCTTCAGGGCAAGATTGTGTCGGGCACGTCGGCAACCCTCAAGACCGGCGAGACCAACAAGGTGAAGGTGCCCGCCGGGCGGGCCGATGCGATCCGCGTGACGATCGTGGGCTCCTTCGGCGACCTCGGCATATCCGAGGCGAAGGTGCTGGCCAATGGAGAGAAGGACGTCACGCCGCGGCGCGTGCCGACGGTGCCCCCGGTGGACGGCAGCGACGACTCACAGGGCAACGCAGGGGAAACAGGGGCGACACTGAACCGCTGGGTATTCGGCCAGGAAATCAGCGAGTCCGTCATGCTGCGCGCCTTCGAGGTGCCGGAAGCAATCGGCAACGGCGCGGGCGAGCTGCCGGTTGTGGTGCACACCTCCGAATGTACCCGCGAGAACCAGGTGCCCGTGACCATCGACGGCAAGGACTACACCTGTGGTGACACTCTGAACCTACCCGCCGGCAAGCACGTGCTTTCCACCACGGCGCGCTGGGCGGCACTGTCCGTCGCCGAGCCGCTGTACGGCGCGGCGGTGCGGGAAACCCCGGCGGCGCAGCCGGTGGAGCAGGCCAGCCCGCGGGAGCAGCTGGCACCCGGCGAACAGTCCGCCCGCT
This sequence comes from Corynebacterium sp. HMSC08A12, assembly GCF_001807485.1. Taxonomy (GTDB): domain Bacteria; phylum Actinomycetota; class Actinomycetes; order Mycobacteriales; family Mycobacteriaceae; genus Corynebacterium; species Corynebacterium evansiae. The sequence continues at coordinate 45,207 of NZ_KV789186.1, forward strand.
TGGAGGCCTCGAATAAGAAGCGCGTGCTGTTCAGCCCCTCGCAGGCGAACCCCGGGCGCATCGCCACGCTGGAAGAAGGCGGCGAAACCACGCAGCTCACGCCCATCACGGTGAATGGCTGGCAGCAGGGCTGGATCGTCCCGGAGGGCAAGTCCGGGCTGGTCAAAATCCACTTCGAGGGCACGAAACTATACCGCGCATGGCTGGCCATCGGCCTGGTGGCGGCGCTGGTGCTAGTGGGTCTGTGCATCTTCGTGGTGCGGCGAACCCGCCGGATGCCGGGGCTGCCGGAACGGACGGCAGCAGTGGCAGCAAACGAGACTCAGGCCACGGGGCGCACCCAACGGAGCCGTGCCTTCCGCCGCGCCATCCTGGCGGGCAAGGCCATCACCGGGGCGGCCGCGTTCCTGGCGCTATTGCTATGCATCCGCGGCGCTTGGGGCAGCGGAAACTACTACGCGGGCGGGTTCGTGGTGAACGGCGCGCTCGCAGTCGTGCTGCTGGCCGTGGTGGTCTCTGTCTTGGCATCCCGCACCGAGCGCCACCAGGAATTAATAGACCGGCGCGCGGGCTCCTCCACCAACGAGTAGCTCAGCGCGGCCACCGGCACGCTCAGCACGAAGGTTGCCACCAGCACCAGGGCGGTGTGCCCGCTGAACAGCGGCACGCCCAGCAGCGGAAACACCAGCGATAGCAGCGACATGTGCCACAGGAAGATCGCATACGACCAGCGGCCCAGCGCCTGCATCGGCGCCGACTCCAGGAACTTCGACCGTGGCGCCAGCGTGTAAGGAACGATCAGCGCGGCGGCGAACACCAGGCCGTAAAGCGTTCGGCGGGCAAACTCCGCCGGCGCCGCGTGCGTCAGGCCCTCCGGTCCGTCCGAGGCCGCGACCGCCAGCGCGCCGATGGCCAGCAACCAGAACACCCAGCGAAACTTCGCTACGAATCGCACCTCCGGCAGCTGGTACCGGGCGTCTATACCCTCGGCCCCATCCTTACCCGTGCGCGCGTAGGCACGATCCTGCACGATAGACTCCAGCTCCGCGCCGAGCAGCCCCACCCCGAACCACGCGATAAACGCAGGTGGCATGATGTGCGGGTTCAATCCACCCGGCGCCGGCGGCTCGGCGAACGCGGGAATGAAGGCCCAGCCGAAGCTCGCCGCCGCCACTACGACGATCCACACGATGCGCCATTTTCTTTCTCGACGCCCCCACGCCACCGCAATCACAGGCAGCACCAGGTAGAAAGCCATCTCTACGCACAAGCTCCACAAGTGGGTCAGCCCGCCGATCAGCCCGCCGTCGACGTAGATCTGCACCATGATCACGTTCGAGATCATCTGCCACACCGTCGGCGAGCCCGCAACCGGGAAGAACAGCAGCACAACCGCGACGGTGACCAGGTAGGCCGGGAAGATGCGCCCCAGGCGCTTCACGTAGTAACCCGCCAAGGTCAGCAGATTGTCCTGCGAGGTCGATACCGCAAAGTCCGCGCGGTGGCGGCGCCACAGCAGAAACCCGGAGAGGGCGAAGAACACGGGCACGAAGAAGTCCGTGCGCGCCATCATGCGGTTCAGCAGGTTCCCCGTATCCGCGCCGGTTTGGAACGCAACGTGCGTAATGATGATGCCGGAGCAGGCAATCGCGCGGAGGCCTTCCAGTGCAGGTAGGAAGGGCGCGGGGCGGGCGGAGGGAATCTTCGAGCTCATCGGGATCAGCTTAACCGACCGGCATGCGAAAACACCCCCGAAGACTTTTCTAGAGAAATATTTTAAATCTGCGAAGTATCTAGTTTTGATTGGCTAAAGTATTGGAAGCTTTACAGGCTAACTACAGTCACCGGATAGATATAGACAGATAGAGTCAGGAAACCCCATCCTATGAAGAGAATCCTCTCCTCCGTAGCGATCGTGCTCGGTGTAGCCATGCTGGTCTTTGCCATCGCACTGCCCACCTATGTCGTCCCGAAGGGCAAGGTGCTGCCGCTGGACCTCGTATCCACCACCATCACCCCGAAGACCCCCGGCAACCTGCTGGACTCGGGTGCGCTTGCTGCCGGCAAGCCGGTGGGCAACAACAAGGACAAGCCCGAGTGTAAGGGCGACAACCCGCAGGTGAGCTGCTTCATCAACAAGGACTTGGAGATGCAGTCCCAGCGCTTCACCACCGCCCAGGAGCCTTCGGACAAAGAGGTCGTGACCCTCGAGTCCGGCCAGACCCTGTTCCGCACGGACCGGGAAGAGCCGAAGAACCTGATCCGCGCGTCGATCGACCACATCACCCTGGATCGCAAGACCCAGATGCCCGTGCCGGAGCCGACGTCCTCGATCGAGCTGAACGCACCGGCCCTGGATGCAGCTGCCAACGAGGGTAAGGACGAAGAGGTCGAGGCCTCCGTCGCACCGTTCACCCGCACCGGCATCACCTACCAGTTCCCGATGGGCACGGACCGCAAGTCCTACGACTACTTCGACATGCAGATCCTGAAGACCCAGCCGATCGACTACGTCGGTGAGGAAGAGCAGGACGGCGAGAAGGTCTACCGCTTCGAGCAGACCGTTCCCCCGACCGAGCTGTACCCGGCTCTGCGCGAGCGCCTGGAGGCCGACGGCGAGCTGTCCAAGGGCGACAAGGGTACCCTGGCCGCGCTGCGTCTGAAGTTCCCGGCGAAGGTCTGGGGCATCGACCCGGACGACATCAAGAACAAGGGCGACGAGAAGGCCGAGGAGAAGAAGGAAGACGAGAACGGCGAGGAGGGCGAAGACGGCGAGAAGGAAGAGGACCTCGGCCCCGAGGTTGAGCTGTCCCGCTACTACACCGTCCACCGCGTGCTGCGCGTGCAGCCGGATACCGGCGTGATCGTCAACGGCTCCGAGGAAGTCTTCCAGTACTACGCGCAGGACGACGAAGAGGCGCAGGAGATCTTCGAGAACAAGGAAGAGGAGATCAACAACCCGACCCGTACCGCCGTGTACTTCCCGGGCGCGTGGGATGACGAGTCCCGCGACGGCCAGATGAAGAAGGCCACCGACGGTCTGCAGAAGATCAAGCTGATGGGCACCATCCTGCCGTGGATCCTGGGCGTGGTTGGCTTGATCCTGCTGGTAGTCGGTTGGATCGCTCACCGCTCCGCTCGCCTGGCAGCTAAATAATTCCCGCAATTATTTCCGCTGAACCACTAGACTATTGGCTGTGAAGCCGCAGCCCCCGAAGACCACCGCCAAGCGCGATCGCCGGATCGCGCTGGGGTGGTCTTTCCTTGTCTCTGTCGTCACTTTGTGGCCGTTCTGGCTGGGTCTGCGCCCGGATTCCTCGAAGGCGTTTCTGCTGCGGGACATGTTCGTGCCCGATTCCCTGCCAGAGAATTCCAACAACCTGGGCATCAACGACGGTGCCCCGCGCGCCCTGCCGCAGGATGCGGTGCTGACACTCTTCTCCCCCACCGTCCCCGCTACGCTCCTGGCCAGCGTGCTCGTGCTGGTCTCCTGCCTGATGGGCTGCTACTTCGCCGCCGCGATGGTGCGGGATATGGCGGGCGGGCGGCTTTCCGCGCAGCTGGTTGCGGCTTTGTTTGTGGTGTGGAATCCGTTCGTCATCGAGCGTTTTCTGCAGGGCCAGTGGACCGTCGCAACCGCGGGGATGCTGCTGCCTGCGGTCGCTTTTCTGGCCGCCGCGCGCTCCCACGGTCTGTTGTATGTGGCGATCTGTTTGTGTGGCTTTGTGCCGACAGGTCTGATCCTGGCGCTGATCACGGCGCTGGTGTTCGCACCTTCGCACGGGGAGCGTCTGCGCAGCCTCGTTGCCAGCATCATCGCCGCGTTGCCGTGGTTGCTGCCGGCGATCTGGGTTTCTAACCCTTCGCAGACCCGCTCCGATGCCCTGTCCGCGGCTTTGTTTTCTGCCCGCGGCGAGACCTTCTTAGGCCCGCTTGCCTCCACGATGGGGCTTTCGGGGATTTGGAATGCCGAAGCCACCCCGCCGTCGCGCACCCTGTTTTCAGTGCTCGTGAGCGCGGCCCTGTGCGTGGTGCTGATGCTCGGCTTCAAGGAGCTGTGGCGCGTCTATCGCGGCGTTGCGGTGCTGACTGTCCTTGCCTTAGTGACGCCCCCTCTGCTGGCCACCGGCTGGGGCGTGGACTTAATGGGCCTTGCAATTAGCCACGTGCCCGGCGCGGGCATGTTCCGCGATACCACGAAGTTCGTCTGTCTGGCGATTCCGGGATTTGTGCTGCTGATAGCCGTGGCGGTGGAGCGGATGGACCCGCGCCGCCGCGCTGGGGACGTCCGAGAGACCCCGGCTAAGGCGGACAGTTCCAGCCGTTCGCGGTGGGCGCCGCGTGCCGCGGCGGCCGGCCTGGCTGTGGCGTGCGTGCTGACTGTCCCCGCGTACCCGGCGGATATGGCGCCGCTGAAGCGGGTGCAGATCTCGGAGACGTGGAGCCAGATGTTCACCATCATCTCCGGCGCTCCGAACGGCAAGATTGTGCTGCTCCCGCCGGGCAACTACCGCACCCGCGGCGACCGGCCGCACGTGGATCCGGGGCTGAAGTTGCTGCCGGGTTCACCGATGGATCCTGGGTTCCTGATCGTCGATGGCCAGGTGGTGGATGGCAACCCGGCCAGCATGGGGATCCTGTCGGACCTGATGAACGGCAAGAACACCCTCAAACGCAATGGCGTGAGTTGGGTGCTGGTGGACTGGTATTCCATCACCGACGGCGCCGCGATGACCAAGGCGCTGCAGGTGCTGAACTCCAAGGGCATCCGGCGCGTACTCAGCTCAGATAACTACGACCTCTACCGGGTGCAGAGCCCCACCCTGCCGCGCTCGCCGGTCCAGGATCGCGCGCCGCTGTTCGTGGGCATGACGTTCTACTGGATGCTCATGATGTGGGGCATGTGCGTGTGGCTGTGGCGTGTCACCCGCCAGCTGCAGATGAACGGCCGCAGCCGGCCGCTGCCTGACAAGGCTGACAAGGCTGGCAAGGCCGACGGCGCTAACAGCGCTGACTAGCGACCGCGCGCGACCTCCTGGCGCAGCAGCTTCTCCCATGCCGCGCCGGTGGCGTCCCAGGAGAACTCCTCGGCCCGGCGCTTCGCGGCCCGGCCCATCTCCCGGCGCTTCTCCGGGTTATCCAGCAGGTATTCGACCGCGTTCATCAGCCCGCCGGGGGAAGAACACAGCAGCCCGGTCTCCCCGTCGATGACGGAATCGCGCAGCCCGGCGGAGGACTCATAGCCGACCGTCGGCACCCCGTGCTGTCCCGCCTCTATCACGGCCAGACCCCAGCCCTCCTTGCGCGAGGGCATCACGTGCACAGAGGCGCGGTTGAGGATGCGGTGCTTCAGTTCCTCGGACACGAAGCCGTGGAACACCACCAGCGGCTCAATCCCCAGCTCGCGGGCGTAATCCCGCAGGCGATCGGCCCACCATCCGTCGCCGATAACATCCAGGCGCACGTTCGGGTGGGTGCGCGCCACGGCGGCCAGCGCGTCCAGCGCGTGCTCGATCTGCTTGTGGGGGACCAGCCGGGACAGCGCCACTAGGTGAATCGTCTGCTCCTCGCTGGCGTTGTCGGAGTTGGGGCTGGGGGCGTCCGGAATCAAAGAAGGAGCGACCGGATCAATGCCGTTACGAATGATCTCGATGTTGCCGCGCGGCACGCCAAGCTCCACCAGCTCCTCGGCGGAGGGGGCGGAGACGGTGACCCAGCGGCGGCGCCGGTGGATCCACGGCGAGATGGTGGATTCGATCAGCCAGCCGATGCGGGAGAGGATCGGGCCGGCGACGGACCACTGTTCGCGGTGGCAGTGATGCGTCAGAACAACCGTGGGCGCGCCGCTGACCACGGAGGCGAAGAAGGGCACGCCGTTTTGCGTATCCACCACAACGTCCGGGCGGCCAATATCCGCCAGGGACCCACGCCCCCGGCGGGCGGCCAGGATCGCGGCCAGCGCACGCGGGTAGACCGTCAGGTTGCCGCCGCCACGAGAGAAACGGAAATTGCGGCCGACCTGCTGCGATCGTGTGGAGCCGGGATAGTGGGCAGTGCGGAACACCACCTGGTGGCCCTGGTTGGCCAGGTACTCCCCCACGCGCTCCAAGTAACGTTCGCTGCCGCCACCTTCGGGGTGGTTTGTGTCGCGCCAGCAGAGAAGCAGTACTTTCATGATGGACACTATGTTAGTCGCCACCGCCTGCGACTTTGCAGGGTTTGGTGAATCTGCGGAAAGACTGCAGAAAGTCAGTACAACCTGAAAAGATAGACACTCGATGAGCCCGAACACCCCCCCCGCCCGCCAGCGCCAGACGCTGAGCGTTTTCCGCCGCCGCGCTACCCTGCGCCGCTCCTTCGGCCTGCTGAGCGACTTCAAATACGAGCAGACCCGCCCCGACATCTTCTACGGCCACCTGGCCGAGGACACCGTCGGGCTGATACGCGACATTTACGCGGGCGTGCGTGGTGCTGGGCAGGGGCCAGACCAGAGCGAGCCCCTACGCAACACGAAGATCCTGGACGTCGGCGGCGGCCCGGGTTACTTCGGCGTGGCCTTCGACAAGGCCGGCGCGGACTACTACACCTGCGAACCCGACGTCGGCGAGATGGCCGCCGCGGGCATCAAGCTGCAGACCTCGGTGCGGGGTTCGGGGCTGGACCTACCTTTTCTTAGTGACGCCTTCGACATCACCTACTCTTCCAATGTCGCCGAGCACGTACCGGATCCGTGGCGGATGGCTGACGAGATGCTGCGGGTGACAAAGCCAGGCGGAGTGATGATCTACAGCTACACGGTGTGGCTGGGGCCATTCGGCGGGCACGAAACCGGGCTGTGGCAGCACTACGTGGGCGGGGAATTCGCCGCCCGGCGCTATGAGAAGAAGATGGGCAAGCCGCCGAAGAACCGCTGGGGCGAGAGCCTGTTCAACGTCTCCGCAGCCGAAGGCCTGGAGTACGCGCGCAAGGTGCACGGCGAAAGTGCCGAGTTGGTGGCCGCGTTCCCGCGCTATCACCCCTGGTGGGCCTGGTGGATGGTGCGCGTGCCGGGGCTCCGCGAGTTCGCGGTTTCCAACCTGGTGCTGGTGTTTCAGAAGCGCTAGGACTACCCCCAATTCAGCGGGGGCACCTTCTAGGGGCAGAAAAAGACATAAGACTACAACTATTTCCCCGAAGAACGGGTAATGTGGCGTGAGACACAAGTTTAGTGTTGCGACCTGCTAGGTCACTGGATTCATGAGCCGCTGGATTCATGAACCACTGCCCTAGCCGATCACTGCACGAACGGATCACTGTCGAGAACGATAGGAAATAGGACTGACATGACCAGTAACACTGGCGCCCCTGAGGCATTCATTTACGACGCCGTCCGCACCCCCCGTGGAAAGGGCAAGCCGGGCGGTTCCCTGCACACCGCAAAGCCCGTTGACCTGCTCTCCGGCCTGATCGAGGCAATCATCGAGCGCAACCCGGGCATCGACCCCAACCGCATCAGCGACGTCATCGCTGGCTGTGTCACCCCCGTCGGCGACCAGGGCATGGACATCGCCCGCACCGCCGCCCTGAACGCCGGCCTGCCGTACACCGCCACCGGCCTACAGGTGAACCGCTACTGCGCTTCCGGCCTGACCGCCGTGAACCTGGGCGCACAGAAGATCCGCTCCGGCTGGGACGACCTGGTCTTCGTCGGCGGCGTGGAGTCCATGTCCCGCGTCCCGATGGGCTCCGACGGCGGCGCCCTGGCGATGGACCCGGCCTCCAACTTCTACAACGACTTCATCCCGCAGGGCATCTCCGCTGACATCATCGCCAGCCTGGACGGCCTGACCCGCGAGGACCTCGACGCTTTCGCTGCCCGCTCCCACGAGCGCGCATCCAAGGCATGGGAAGAGGGCCGCTTCGACCGCACCGTTGTGCCGGTGAAGGATCAGAACGGCATCACCCTGCTGGACCGCGACGAGACCATCCGCCCTGGCACCACCGTCGAGGGCCTGTCCGGCCTGAAGCCCGCCTTCGCCATGATCGGCGACCAGGGTGGCTTCGACGCTGTCGCGCAGACCAAGTACCCGCAGCTGGAGCGCATCAACCACCTGCACCACGCCGGTAACTCCTCCGGCATTGTCGACGGCGCAGCCCTGCTGGCCATCGGCTCCGAGCAGGCCGGCAAGGACTTCGACCTGACCCCGCGCGCCCGCGTTGTCTCCGTCGCCACCTCCGGTGTGGAGCCGACCATCATGCTGACCGCCCCGGCTCCGGCCTCCCGCGCCGCCCTGGCCAAGGCTGGCCTGAAGCCCGAGGACATCGACATCTGGGAGATCAACGAGGCGTTCTCCTCCGTCGTCCTGCGTGCACAGCGCGAGCTGGACATCCCGGACGAGAAGCTGAACGTCTCCGGTGGCGCCATCGCCATGGGCCACCCGCTGGGTGCAACCGGCGCGATCATCACCGGTACCGCCGTCGACGAGCTGCACCGCACCGGCGGCCGCTACGCCCTGATCACCCTCTGTGTCGCAGCCGGCATGGGTGTGGCCACGATCATCGAGCGCGTCTAACCGACCTTCCCGCAGACCAAAACACAAGAAACACTCAATTTTCCTCTGACAACCTCCCGCGGACGCAAGCGTGAGGGCGTCAATAAATAAAACAAGGAGCATCACACATGAGCATGTTCAAGTGGGACCAGGATGGCGACGGCATCGTAACCATCACCATGGACGACCCGAACCAGCCGGTCAACACCATGAACGACACCTTCCAGGGCGAGCTGCCTGAGCTGGTGGAGAAGCTGCAGGGCGCAGTGGAATCCGGCGAGGCCAAGGGCGTAGTCATCACCTCCGCGAAGAAGACCTTCTTCGCCGGCGGCGACATCAAGTCGATGATCAAGTCCACCCCGGAAGACGCAGAAGCAATCACGAAGCAGATCAACGGCATGAAGGCCGGTCTGCGCGCAATCGAGACCCTCGGCGTGCCGGTCGTCGCTGCCATCAACGGTGCGGCGCTCGGCGGTGGCCTGGAGATCGCTCTGGCCACGCACCACCGCATTGCTTCTGACGCCAAGGGCCTGAAGGTTGGCCTGCCAGAGGTCACCCTGGGTCTGCTGCCGGGTGGCGGCGGTGTGACCCGCGTGGTCCGCATGCTGGGCATCCAGGACGCACTGATGAAGGTCCTGACCACCGGCCGCCAGTTCCGCGCAGAAGACGCACTGAAGACCGGCCTGATCGACGAGGTCGTCCCGGAAGACCAGCTGATCGACGCTGCCAAGAAGTGGATCAAGGAGAACCCGGAAGCATCCCAGCCGTGGGATCAGAAGGGCTTCAAGATCCCGGGCGGCACCCCGACCAGCCCGAAGCTGGCACAGTTCCTGCCCTCCTTCCCGGCTAACGTGACCAAGCAGATCAAGGGCGCACCGATGCCGGCTCCGAAGGCCATCCTGAAGGCCGCCGTTGAGGGCGCACAGCTGAAGAACATCGAAGAGGCCCTGGCTGTGGAGACCCGCTACTTCGTGGAGCTGGTCACCGGCACGACCTCCAAGAACATGATGCAGGCATTCTTCTTCGACCTGCAGTACTGCAACGGTGGCGGCTCCCGCCCGAAGGACGTTGAGAAGAAGCAGTTCAAGAAGCTGGGCATGGTTGGTGCCGGCATGATGGGTGCAGCGATCGCCTACGTGGCAGCGAAGGCTGGCATGGAGGTTGTGCTGAAGGACATCAAGATGGAGGCTGCCGAGAAGGGCAAGTCCTACTCCGAGGGCCTGGAGGCCAAGGCGCTGAAGCGCGGCAAGACCACCGAGGAGAAGTCCAAGGCTCTACTGGACCGCATCAAGCCTTCCGTTGACTACTCCGACCTGTCCGACTGTGACATCGTGATCGAGGCCGTGTTCGAGAACACCGAGCTGAAGCACAAGGTCTGGGCAGAGATCGAGGCAGCCGTGCCGGAGGATTGCGTGCTGGGCTCCAACACCTCCACCCTGCCGATCACCGAGCTGGCTACCGGCGTGAAGCGCCCGAAGGACTTCATCGGTATCCACTTCTTCTCCCCGGTAGACAAGATGCCGCTGGTGGAGATCATCAAGGGCGAGGAGACCTCCGACGAGACCCTGGCTGCGGCCCTGGACTTCACCGGCCAGATCCGCAAGACCCCGATCGTCGTGAACGACTCCCGCGGCTTCTACACCTCCCGCGTCATCGGCTTCTTCCTGAACGAGGCTATGCGCATGCTGGCTGAGGGCATCGACCCGGCCGTCATCGAGGCCGCTGGCCGCCAGGCTGGCTACCCGGCACCGCCGCTGCAGCTGCAGGACGAGCTGAACCTGAAGCTGGCCCGCAAGATCGGCTCCGAGACCAAGGCAGCTCAGGAGGCCGCTGGCCTGACCGTCGACGACGGTGGCGTGACCGAGATCGTGGACAAGATGCTGGACGTCTACGACCGCCCGGGCAAGCTCGAGGGCAAGGGCTTCTACGAGTACAACGAGGAAGGCCGCCGCACCGGCCTGTGGCGCGGCCTGTGGGACGAGCTGGGCGCCGGCAAGGTGAAGGTCGCTGACGGCGAGTCCACCGTTGCAGGCACCGGCCTGGATTCCGCTGCCGCCGGCGCAGCCCAGAAGGCTGACGCTGACCCGAGCGGCGTGGCTGCTGGCTCCAACGTTCCGGCTGACGCACCAGCCTTCATCGACCTGGTGGAGCGTCCGCTGTTCGCCGAGGCTCTGGAGACCCAGAAGTGCATCGACGAGGGCGTGCTGACCTCCGATGCGGATGCCAACATCGGCTCCATCATGGGCATCGGCTTCCCGGCCTGGACCGGCGGTACCCGCCAGTACATCAAGAACTACGACCGCCCGGCCGCCGCTACCCTGCCTGAGGGCAAGGTCGCGGACCGCGACGGTGGCGACTACCCGACCCGCGGCGTTGCAGGCTTCGTTGCCCGCGCCGAGGAGCTGGCCGCTAAGTACGGCGAGCGCTTCACCCCGCTGGAGTCCCTGAAGAAGTAGTTCTTCTATCGCCCCAGAGCTAGGCCTCCGGGCGAGCCTCCGGGCGAGCCTCCAGGGCGAGAACGCTTAAAGCCCCCAACTCCCTTCGCGGATTACCTCCGCTGGAGTTGGGGGCTTAGTTCATGCGCGGGTAGGGCGCCTCGCGCTTAGCACCTAGCGCCAAGCGCTTAGCGTCTAGCGCTTGCGGCTGTAGGCGAGGGCAACACCGCCACCGCCCAGTGCAAGCAGCATTCCCACAACAAGGCTGTACCAGATCAGGTTACTGCTCGAGTCGGACTCCTCGCTGTCCTTTTCCTCGGATTCGTCGGCCTGCTTGGAGTTGTCTTCACTGTCCTCGTCCTGCGGATGCGAAGCCTCCGAGAACTTCGGACCGGGGATCTTCTCCCCCGTGAGCTCTGTGGTGAGCTCATAGGTGGCGGCCTCGTTCTTCACCTCTGAAACGTCCCGGTGTTCGCCGCCACCCCAGCTGTTGTTGAAGAAGACCACGATGTACTGGTCCCCATCCAGCCAAGATTTCCGCGCCGCAACATCGCTCGGTTGTTCCTCACCATCGCCCACCATGTTGCGATAGTTCAGCCTGGCGGCGTGGCCGAAGGCAACGGACTGGCCCTCAGTGTGCGGGTTGACGGATTGACTTTCCTGCAAAGAAGCTGCTTGTCGCACAGAGTTTAGGGTCCGTACCTGCAATTGAGAGATGCGCGCCAGCTCCTTGTCAGGAGCCGCGACCAGCTTCATCCCACCCCGCAGCTTCTGCCCATACTCAGCCTTGATCTTGTACACGTGAGTTTCGCCCGGCACGATGTCGGCCTTCACCGTAGACTTTCCGTCTGCCTTGAGCTCCGTGGCGTCGTGGAACCACGCCCCTGGCTTCACCGTCTCTACGTCTTCGGCCGCTTGCGGGGCATCCTCACGGGAGTAGCTCTCTTCCTCGAAAGGCTCCGGAACACCATTGAGGTCTTCGTTCGCGAAGCGCTTGATGGTGACCTCCGCGGGAATCTCCTGCCCCTCGTACGGGCCACTCTTTCGAACTACCTTGAACTTGAAGTCGCCTGCCGGGCAGTCTTCGCCCGCTCGCTTCGTTGTGTAGGAGGCAAAGTACGGCCCGTTGGAGTCGATAATCCCAGTGTCTCCACTGTTGTCCAGGTAGCAATCTAGATCCTCTGCGTCCAACTTGAGCGCGAAGTTGGACTTCCCCAGCCCATCGCCCTGGGAGGGCGGAGGCATCGTGGCCACGCTGAGCGCCAGGCGCTCGCCTTCGGCGATGGGGGTACTGAAGTACTCGGCGCCGTCCTCGTCCGCCCGGTCGCCATCAGACTTTTCACGCAGCTTCGTAGAGAAAGTCTCCACATCGGCCGGCACCTTAGCCGCCGATGAGTAATCATCGCCTCCGCTGATCTCCTCCGCTTCAGTCTCAGTGGTCTGGGCCGTGCGGGTAGTCAGCCGCTTCATGGAATCAGCCAAACTCACGGTGTCCTTGGCATCCATGTACTCGCCGCCGCCTGCCTCGGCGATGCACTCCAGCTCCTTGCGGGCCTTGGAGTCCACTAGGAAGCCAACGGTGTTGATGGTGAGGTCAATGCCTTCCTTCTTCAGATCCTTGGCGACCTCACACACCGGTGGTGGGGCGCACGTGTCCTCGCCGTCGGATACCAGCACGATCGAGCGCTCGCCGTCCTTGGGCAGTTCCTTGGCGGCTTGCCTCAAAGCCGGCCCCATCGGCGTATGACCGGAAGCCTCCACCTTTCCGACCTCCGCAGGAATCTTGGTTACGTTCCCCTTCTCCACTGGCAGCAGGGTTTTAACGTCCTTGCAGCCAGCCTCGCGCTCTTCCGGCGAGTTGCCGACCTCCGTGCCGTAGACCATGAATCCCAACTCCGCGTCGCTGGGCACGGCCACAGAAAACATCTGCGCCGCGCCCTTTGCAGCGGCCAGGCGCGTCTGTCCGTCGGCGTCCGGGGTCTTCATCGACCCGGAGGCATCCAGAATCAGCATCGTCGGTGGGATGTTCTTACCTTCATCCTCCGCCTGGGCTTCCTGGGCCGGCGGCGCGACGATTGTCACCAGTGCTGCGATCAGCGCAACCGCGAATAGCAGCGAGCTTCTTCTTTTAGTCATCGATTTAAACCCTTCGGTAATCCTTGAGGATCACCTTATATCGAAGGGAAAACCATGACAGGCCTTTTCAGGTTAGCTAGTCCTTGACTTCCGTCTTGTGCAGCTGCGCGTCCAGATCCTCCGGGTCCAGGTTCGCCTCAGAGAACGCACTGGTCAGCGGCAGGCGCAGCTCGAGGTCGGTCCCTGGGCAGAGTTCGATCTTTCCCTCTTCCAGGGTGAAGTCCAGCACGTGCCCGCCGACGGTGCGCGAGTCGTCGATGAAGTGCACGTGGCATCCGGGGACGGAAATCCCCTTCTCGTAAACCGGCGTGCGGAAGCCCGCGATAATTCCCGTGACGTCGGTGAAGTGTTGCTCGGCGTCATCATCCGTCGCCTCAACCATCGGCCGGTAGGGCGGCTTCTGCTTCACGACCGTGCGGGTGACCACGCTGCTGAAATGCCCGGTAATGCGGACGGCGTACATGTAGTTCGAGGAGGGCGTCATGCCGTCGATGAACTTCGACAGGTCCGCGCGGTGAATGTTCTGCGGGGCGCGGCGGCGGATGCGGGGCACGAAGTTGGTGGCCACGGCATACGGGCTGCGGGTTTCCAGATCGGCGCGGGTGGCGCTGCCGTCGTGGCGCAGTTGGTAGCAAACGCCGTCGATGATGACCATCTCGCCATCCAGCGCGTCGAACGTCCCCAGCCCGAAATTGCCCTTTCCCAGTAGCTCGCCGACGGTCATCTCGCCGTCGTAGATGCCGTCCAGCAAAGCGGTCATCAGGGAGTTCTGGAAGATTGTGTGCCTAGTTACCGGTGAGTCACTCATGTGCCCATTGTTGCCGTGCTCGCCCATTGCTCGCTTTTCTTAGTGACGCCCCTCTCGCCCCAACCACCCCCAATTCGGGGCGGTGGGGCCGGGTAGTTTACTGGCAGCCTAGCTGCCCTTCTTGACGGTGATGGTCCAGCCTGCGTCGGTGGTCTGCTCGAAGTTCGTGACTTCGTGGCCATCGGTGGCAGCCCAACGCGGGATGGCATCGGTGGCTTGGGTGCAGTCGAAGTCAATCTGCAGCGAGTCCCCGACGGAAAGGTCGGCCATTGCCGCCTTCGCATCAACCAGCGGGAACGGGCAAACCGCACCAAGGGTGTCGAGCTTGTAAGTCCGGTCGCCGACCAGCTCGAGATCACTGTCTCTGCCGAGGTCACTGTCCCCGCCGATGCCACTCGATTCGGCGCTTTCCGCAGCCGTGGTCTTTCGATCCAGCAGCAGGGTGCCCGTGGTTTGGAAGCCCAGCTGCGCCGCCATGGCCTTCTGCTCTGCAGCGGACTGTACGGACTGTGCAGGCTGTACAGACTGTGCGGTGCGCGGGGAAGACTGCGTCTGGCTCGGTTGGTTGGGCGTCGGGTTAGACGCCTGGCCCGGCACCGCATCGGTGGGCTTGAGCCACAGCTTGGCGGCGATGCCAATTCCGATGGCGATGAACAGCAGCGCAACCCAGCCCTGGTAGCTGAACAGGGAGGTCTGCACCATGCCGTTGCCCACGGTGCAGCCGCCGGCAGCGGAGGCGCCCACGCCCATCAGCACGCCACCGATGACGGAGCGAACAGCCTGCTCAGCGGAGGGAACGCGCAAACGGAATTCACCGGATGCCTTGGCGGCAAAGAAGGCGCCCACCAGCAGGCCGAGAACCAGCATGACTCCCCAGTCCACCGTATCTTCGCCGCTGACGAGGAACTTAGACAGGTTGGACGATGGGCTGGTGATGCCGAGCCCGTCGTTGCGGCCCGTCGCTGCCGACAGCGGCCATGCGAGCACACCCAGCGCGCCGATGATGGCCGCGGTGGGGTAAAAGTGCCAGGGCTTTTCCGCCAGTAGGTGCGCGAGGCCTGTCTTCTTCGGCTTCAGGGTCGCCATCTTCGGCGCCTTAGCTTCCTGAGCGAGGAAGTGGCGGGTAAGGAAAGCAACCCCTAGCGTGAATGGGATGACGAGCCACCACACGGAGAGCCCCAGAGACCCGTGGATGGTGGTGATGGGCAGCTCCCAGCTGCGCAGTCCCTCGTTGAGGGCGTTAAGCGAACCGCCCTTCATAGCGGCGGCGCTGCCTGCGTAGAAGACCAGTGCCAGCCACGAGCCGATAAGGCCTTCGGCGGAGCGGTACCACGTGCCGGATGCGCAGCCGCCCGCCAGCACGATGCCCATGCCGAAAAGCAGACCACCCAGCACGACGGCGAGCGGTGCGAACTGCTTGTACTCAGGTGTAATCACTCCCGCAGTTGTGAGGGCGGCAAGGCCGACCGCGTGGACTGCGATGACGATAAGCAGGGCGGTGAAGCCCCGCCAGGTCTTATTCAAGAAAATGTCGCGAATCATGCCGGTTACGCAGAACCTGCCGCGTTGCATGACCCAGCCAAGGACAGCACCTAAAGCCAATCCGGTGACAATCATGGGTTCCCCTACTCCAAACTAAAAATGAACCGATCTGTCTGTCTGTTTGAATGCGCAATATTAGCCTCCCGGGCAACTCTCCCTCAAGCCCTAAGAGAGGTTCATCACATACGAAGCCTCGCAAACCGCACGCAAGGCCCCATAAATCAGCATTGATAGCGACCTCCGATTTAAACCCATAGCCCGCCACCAATCTAAACCTATCAATCCTTGACTTTTACAAAGCCATCGCTATAATGGGTGGTGGATCGCAATCAAGCAGCCCACATTGCCGCCCCCGATGATCCACTTCAACTTCAAAACAAGACTGAAGAAAATCGGTAGGCTTTGTGGCGACGGTTGTGAATAACTGCCAACTTAAACCCGAAACCAAGCCCCCAAGGAGGCACAGCATGTCCCTCATCAACACCGAGATTCTGGATTTCAAGAACCCCGCTTTCTTCAACGGTGAGTTCACCGAGGTTTCCAAGGACGACGTCCTGGGCAAGTGGTCCATCTTCTTCTTCTACCCGGGCGACTTCACCTTCGTCTGCCCCACCGAGCTGGGCGACCTGGCTGACCACTACGAAGAGCTGAAGGGCCTGGACGTAGAGGTTTACGCCGTATCCACCGACTCCCACTTCGTGCACAAGGCATGGCACGCAGAGTCCGAGCAGGTCGGCAAGGTTAACTACTACATGCTGGGCGACTCCACCGGCCAGCTGACCAACAACTTCCAGAACATGCGTCCCGGCGCCGGCCAGGCAGACCGCGCAACCTTCCTGGTAGACCCGGAGGGCAAGATCCAGTACATCGAGCAGACCGCCGAGGGCATCGGCCGTGACGCTTCCGAGCTGGTCCGCAAGGTCAAGGCCGCTAAGTACGTTGCAGAGCACCCGGGCGAGGTCTGCCCCGCCAAGTGGGAAGAGGGCGAAGACACCCTGACCCCGGGCATTGACCTGGTTGGCAAGATCTAACTTCCCCTTCCACTCCCCCGCCGCACCCAGGCGGGAAACCCACGGCGGGCCGGGCTTTCCACTTACGGATCCCGCCCGCCGTTTTTAGTGCCTTTACCCCACCAACAAATCCCATCCCCCGAAGAACCCACGTGTGGCGCACCCCCGCAGGGTGGCGTCAATAAACAAAGAAAGAGAGCACCCCATGGCTAAGCAACTACTGGACGACAACCTGCGCAAGCAGCTCGGCCAGCTCGTCCCCCGCATCACCAAGGACATCGAGCTGGTGTACAGCCTGGACGATCGTTCGGCCTCCGAGGACCTGGAGAAGCTGCTGCAGGACATCGCCGGGCTATCCGACAAGATCACTGCCCACCGCGACGACGACGCGCACGAGCGCAAGCCCTCCTTCAGCATCGTCCGCACTGGTAGCGACATTTCCGTGGCCTTCGCGGGCATCCCGATGGGCCACGAGTTCAGCTCCCTGGTGCTGGCGCTACTGCAGGTCGGCGGCAACCCGATCAAGGAAGACCAGGACCTGATCGAGCAGGTAGAAAACCTGGACGGTGACTACGAGTTCGTCACCTACATGTCCCTGACCTGCCAGAACTGCCCGACCGTCGTACAAGCGCTAAACACCATGGCGGTGCTGAACCCACGCATCAAGCACACCGCGGTGGAGGGCTCGCTGTTCCAGGACGAAGTCAAGGAGAACAACGTCCTAGCCGTGCCGACCATCTACCTGAACGGCGAGGAGTTCGGCCAGGGCCGCACCACCATCGAAGACTTCGTGCGCAAGCTGGACACTGGCTCCGCCGCGCGCGAGGCGAAGAAGCTGAACGAGAAGAAGCCCTACGAGGTGCTGGTCGTTGGCCAGGGCCCGGCGGGTGCAGCGGCCTCCATCTACGTTGCCCGCAAGGGGCTGAGCGTCGGCCTGATCGGCGAGCGCTTCGGCGGCCAGGTGCTGGACACGAACTCCATCGAGAACTTCATCTCCGTACCCTCCACCGAGGGGCCGAAGCTGGCGGCGGAGTTCGAAGAGCACGTCGGCCAGTACGACATTGACGTGGTGAAGGCCCAGGCCGCGACCGGCTTGACCCCTGCCACCGAGGAGGGTGGCCTACACACGGTGCACTTTGGGGATGACGCCACCCTGCGCGCCCGTGCCCTGGTTATCGCCACGGGCGCACAGTGGCGAACCCTGGGCGTTCCAGGCGAGGAAGAGTACCGCAACAAGGGCGTGACCTTCTGCCCGCACTGCGACGGCCCGCTGTTCAAGGGGAAGTCCGTGGCCGTGATCGGCGGCGGAAACTCGGGCATCGAAGCCGCGCTGGACCTGGCAGGTGTGGTGAAGCACGTGACGGTTCTGGAGTTCGGCGAGGCCTGCCGCGCGGATGACATCCTGATGCAGCGCGTGGAGGAAACCGCGAACATCGACGTGATTACGTCGGCAGCTACGACGGAGATCGTGGGCGACGGAAAGAACGTCACCGGCCTGACCTACACGGACCGCACTAACGACGAGTCGAAGTCGCTGGACGTCGCGGGCGTGTTCATCCAGATCGGCCTGGTGCCGAATACCCAGTGGCTGGGCGAGAGTGGCCTAGAGCTGAACAAGATGGGCGAGATCGTGGTGGACGAGCACAATGCCACCAACATCCCTGGCGTGTACGCCGCCGGCGACTGCACGGAAGTGCCCTTCAAGCAGATCGTGATTGCCCAGGGTGCTGGCGCAAACGCTGCGCTGGGCGCGTGGCAGTACACGGTGACTGCGCCGAAGGCGTAGGGGACTAACTGGTTTGGCGGCCTGGCTGGCATGGTGGCCGCCAGGCCTTCAGTTCAAATGTCGCTAGAACGGGAATGCGTTACTGCAAACAATTTGCACTACCGCAAACCAGCAGGTCAGCGACTTGCGGCTGGGAGGGTGCCCATGGCACACGGTTGCGCATTCCCGTTCTAGCGACATTTCCGCCTCTGAAGCCCCATTTTCAGCACCTCGGCACACCTCGATCTACCCAGGCCGACACCCCAGCACATCTCGATCTACCCAGGCCAACGCCCAGCACACCCCATCCACCCAGACTGACTCCGCTCTGCGCCGTCGAGCGCACCCATAAAGCCCAACACTGGGGCTTAATTGTCGGAAAAGTTGCAGAACGTTATTGGGTACATTTTTCATCTATATAAAATGCCTGGTCAGAGCGTTCTCCGCAACCAGAGATGTGTCCCGAGATTTACGTTTTGCAACTTTCCCGACAATTCCGCATCCCAGAACCCCTCCGTGGAGCAGGTTCAACCGTCCACGGGGGAGCTAGCTCCCTCCCGCCAAGACGAACCCGCCACTCCCACCCCTCCCGAGGAAGCCTGCAAGACTTCCGATCGCTACTTTAGGTCCTTTCTTCACCCCTTTCCGACCTACACAGCACCCCAGGAAACTCGGCAATTACTGACAGCATGGCGCAAATATCAAGCGCTAGCAGACCGCGCCAAACCCAGCGGAAATAGCGGAAGTGTGAGTACTATTTAAGAAACTTAATGCAATTCTCACTACCAGCAAAGGACCACCATGCGTTTGCGCTCCGCCCTCACCCATCTCACCTCGAAAACCAATGGCCACGGAGGCGTCCACGCGAAGCGGGGTCGGTGGCGAGTTGGGGCTGTGGGCGTCATGACCATAGCGGCTTTAGCAATGACCAGCTGTTCGAGCGACGAACCGCAGGACAACTCGGCGGCAAGCAGTACAAATAGGGGCGATGCGAAGAGCGGCGAGAAGGCGGAAGCAAAGGCCGACCCGACGCAGCAGGCGATCGATGCGTACAAGGATGTTTTGAAAGATCCGGAAAAATACGAACGCGATTATTCCGACCGCGACGATTATCACCCGACTGGGACTTATTCCTATGCACTGATTGAGGCGAATAATGATGAAGTTCCGGAGCTATTGCTCAAGAATGATTGCAAGTATTTCTCACCGGTGACTTTTATTGCAATTGGCCAGGATGGAAAGCCCTTTGCCGTGGATAGAGAACTGGTGGCAGGCGCGGGAACCACTGCAGCTCGGGCTAACGTAGCGGCTTCCAGCGAGGGCGACGGAATCTACGAATGGTCTTACACAAGCGGGCGCCCGGAAGTGCCAACGATTCATTACAATTTCGACGGCGAGCAGCTCACCGAGGGCGAGAAAAGCGAATGGAGCCAGGTCACGGGCACTCCAGCTGAGCAGGTTGAGTTGGAATGGTACGTCACCGACGACGCGAACGGACTGAAGAAGAACCAGTCTGGCTCTAACTTCGGATCCGGCGAATCTTCCGCGAAATCCGATAGCTCCAATAGCAAGGATAAAAGTAAGAAAAAGAAGGGGAAAAAGCCTAATCCCGATCTGCCTGCGGGTTACGTGAAGAAGGGTGACAGAAAGGAAGGCAACAAACCCAATCCTGATGGCGACGCCTCGGCTTCCGCGAATAAGGACCTCCCCGAAGGCGCTTACGCGAAGGCCGGTGGGCCGATTCCTTCGGATGCTCTCGAAGCAACGGTTGTAAGGCGCTATAAGGAATCTTACATGCACGACCGGGCGGTATTTCAGTCACCAAGCGGAAATATCAAGTGTGCAGTAGACGCTTCTTTCGCAGGATGTGGAATTCCCTCTTACCGCGATACGAAACCCTACGGATACAGCAAAACCGCCGGTGCAAACTGGTGGGTGGATTTCAAGAACTGGAAACTCATGCCAAGGGACGATGTGCCGCCTTACGCTCCCGATGATGGCGGTTCAGAAATCGAGGATGTGCCCTACGGCAAGACCATTTACTTCGGCGACCATGTCTGCCACTCGGAATACAACGGCATGACGTGTTGGAACGCAAAAACTGGTAAGGGCGCGTTTATGAGTATTAGCAAGACGGAGTTCTTCGGTTAGGACGGGTTCTTACCGATTTTAGCCTTCTTATTCAACTAAATAAGAGTCTCCCGGCTATCCATCTTTGAGTCTTTCCCCTTGCTACTTTTGGCACCACACCACTATTCGCGCAGGAATCTACAACGATTACACCGCACCTGTACAGGTAAACATAACCACTAACGGCAGCGAAGCCATCGCCACCATGACGTAAATCTTCAACACCAACATTGTTGCCAAATACCGTGTGGACGAGTTTTTCGCCCCTTGGAACTCCAGTCGTTCCTCGCTGTCGGCCTGGTCGTGCTCCCAGTCGGCTGGGACTTCGGCTTAAATGTCGTAAAAGTTGCAAAACGTTATTGGGTACATTTTTCATCTACATAAAATGCCTGGTCAGAGCGTTTTCTTCAACCAGAGGTGTGCGCCGAATTTTACGTTTTGCAACTTTTCCGACATTTAACCCTAGCCCTGGAGTTAGCCGAAGGAGGAAGTGGCGGCGCGGCGCGCAGAAACGGCGCTGGGACGGTTTAACAAACACAGCCCCCAGAGGCCTGGGCACAAAGAAAGCGCCGGGAGGAAAACCCTCCCGGCGCTTCGCCTAGTTCAGCGCCTAGTTCAGCGCCTAGCGCCAGCACGCTCGCGGACGCAAGCTACCAGCACTGCACGCGAGCTGCCAGCGCTACGCAGCGCAGCGCCTAGCGCAGCGCCATCAGGCGCAGCAAGCCACTACTTCGCAGCCTCCACGCGATCCTTCAGGCCCTTGAACTCGTCCCAGACCTCGGACGGAACCTTCGGACCCAGGAACTTCAGCCATTCCTCGTTGTCGGCCAGGTCACGCTCCCAGTCAGCCGGGTTCACAGCCAGAGCCTCGCGGATGTCCTCCTCGGTCTCCTTCAGGCCATCGGTGTCGATGTCCTCGAAGCGAGCGGTGTAGCCAACAACAGTCTCGTCGGCCTCCACGCGGCCCTCGATGCGGTCGATGATCCACTTCAGCACGCGGGAGTTCTCGCCGAAGCCCGGCCACAGGAAGCGGCCGTCCTCGCCACGGCGGAACCAGTTCACCAGGAAGACCTCCGGCATCTTGTCGCCGCCCTTGTTGCCCATGTTGATCCAGTGCTGCAGGTAGTCACCCGCGTTGTAGCCGATGAACGGCAGCATGGCCATCGGGTCGTGGCGCAGGGAGCCAACGGCAGCCTCCGCAGCAGCGGCGGTCTGGCCGGAAGCCAGGGTGGCGCCGATGAAGGTGGCGTGGTTCCAGTCGCGAGCCTGGGTCACCAGCGGCACGGTGTCCGCACGGCGACCGCCGAACAGGATGGCGGAAACCGGCACGCCCTTCGGGTCGTTGAACTCCGGTGCGGCAACCGGGCACTGCTCGATCGGCACGCAGTAGCGGGAGTTCGGGTGTGCGGCCTTGTTGCCGGAATCCGGGGTCCACTCGTTGCCCAGCCAGTCGATGAGGTGCTGCGGCTCGCCTTCCTTGGACTCCCACCAGACGTTGTTGTCGTCGGTCAGGGCCACGTTGGTGTACAGGGTGTTGCCCGGCTCCATGGACTTCATGGCCATCGGGTTGGAAGCGTAGTTGGTGCCCGGTGCCACGCCGAAGAAGCCGTTCTCCGGGTTCACGGCGTACAGGCGACCATCCTCACCGAAGTGCAGCCATGCGATGTCGTCGCCGACGACCTCTGCCCGCCAGCCCGGGATGGTCGGCTGGATCATGGCCAGGTTGGTCTTGCCGCACGCGGACGGGAAGGCAGCACAGATGTAGTAGGCCTTGTCCTCCGGGCTGATCAGCTTCAGGATCAGCATGTGCTCTGCCATCCAGCCCTCGTCGCGCCCCATGGCGGAGGCGATGCGCAGCGCGTAGCACTTCTTAGCCAGGATGGCGTTGCCGCCGTAGCCGGAGCCGTAGGACCAGATCTCGCGATCCTCCGGGAAGTGGGTGATGTACTTCGTGTCGTTGCACGGCCAGGTGGAGTCTTCCTGACCCGGCTCCAGCGGAGCGCCCACGGAGTGCAGGCCCTTCACGAACTCGCCGTTCTCGCCGATCTTGTCCAGGGCTTCCTTACCCATGCGGGTCATGATGCGCATGGACATAACCACGTACGGGGAGTCGGTGATTTCGATGCCCAGCTTCGGGGACGGGTCGGTAATCGGGCCCATGCAGAAAGGCACGATGTACATGCGGCGGCCCTTCATGGAGCCGGAGAAGTGCTCGCGCATCTCGGCACGCATCTGCTCCGGGTCCATCCAGTTGTTGGTGGGGCCGGCGTCTTCCTCAGTCTTGGAGCAGATGAAGGTGCGGGATTCCACGCGCGCAACGTCAGACGGGTTGGAGCGCGCCAGGAAGGAGTTCGGCTGTGCCTTTTCGTCCAGCTTGATCAGTGTGCCGTGCTCGACCAGCTGCTCTGCCAGCTGGTTCCACTCCTCCTCGGAGCCGTCACAGAACACGACTGATTCTGGCTGGAAGAGCTCCACGGCCTCCTCGATCCAGTTCAGCATTTCCTGGTTCTTGGTGGGCGCCTCGCCGACAAGCCCTCGAATGGTCATCGATTTTCTCCCTACGTGTTTGTGTCCCACAACCCGGCCCGGCCAAATATGCACAAACATTCAATAGCCGACCGTCGGTTTAAACTTCCAGTTCAAACCCGGTTGTATTCATTATTAACTCTACTAAATCCTGCGGTTTTTGGGCATTCAATATAGCTGTGATCTGTAATTATCCGGGCCTGTGCAAAGACACAGGTATCCCTTCCACCCCCAGACTATCGTGAAGCGCCGGGGCCGTGGTTTGGTTCCGTGGCCAGTGGTTGTACGTCACACCCCGACTAACCCCATTCCCCCCGATCAACGCATTTCCAGGCGTCGGTTTGCCATCGCCCCTTCCCCGGATCGGGGGTATCGTCGTTCTTTCTTTGTGACGCCCCTTCGGCCTCACCGGTCTCTATCCACCGCCAGGCTGACCATTGTCCGTCGTAGGAAACTGAGGAGACGTAGTCCACTTTGCCGTCGCCATCCGTATCGCTGAGGATGCTCATTCCCTGGTCGTCGGCGATGGTGACGGACTCTTCCACGCCTCCGCTGCCGTACCACGCGCGGGCGCCCGGGTCGGCGCCTGGGTCGGCGCTCGAGTTGCTCCCCGGGCTGGCGCCAGAGTGGCTTTCCGAGCGGCTTTCCGGGTGGGCGCCTGAGTGGGCGCCACCGCGCTGGCCGGGCGCCCGATTGGGGTCGTGGGCGTTGGGATCGTGAGAGTTGAGTTCGTCCACGTAGTATTCGCGGCCGCCGTACTCGACGGTCAGGCCGCTGCCGAGCCCGCCGCCGAGGCCGCCCAGGCCTCCCAGGCTGCCCGGGTTGCCCGGCGCGCCGCCGTGCAGCTCGTGCAACTCGTGGGCGCCGATCAGATCTGCCAGAGGGTTCTGCGGTGTGATCCCGTCATCTGGGAAGTCAAACATGCCCATATCCATTAGGTCACCCATTAGTTCGCCTCCATCGCCAGGCTGCGGATGCGGGGCGCCACCGGCGGGATCTCCAACCGGGCAACCACCTCCGTCACCACTGCCGACCAATGCTGTCTAAGTACTGCGTCTTCCTTTGCCGCGCGGGCTTTCAGCGCCTCGGAGCGCAGCATGACCAGCCGCGCCCCCACCACCGCCAGAGTCACTAGCACGCCAACAATCACGCCAACCACCGGCCCGGAAAGCCTGCCGACCATCGTTCCCAGCCCCAGCCCTGCCGCCAGGCCGGCCGCGGCGGCCAACACCACACTCGCCCGCGAGCCCACCGCCGCGGCGGGCCGGGCCGGGGCATCCTCCTGCGCCTCTGGGAGCGCGGGGAAGACCACGCCCTGCTCCAGCACCGCCAAGCGCAGCCGCGCCATGAAGACAGCGTGCAGATACTCGAACCTGTCAGCGCCGGCATCCTCCAGCACCTCCTGGGCGATCCGGGTCGCGCTCAGCCGCGTGGCGATGCGCACCCGGTCCAGCCGTTCGGCATCCGCCCGGCGCGCCTGCACCTCCCACTCGTTTACATCGACGCACAGCTCCCGGATCCACTCGCACACCTCGTCCGCGTCCTCGCACCAGACCCAGCCTGGGGTGTCGGCCCATTCAGACGAGGGGGCGTCACTACCAAAGGGCCAGAGCAACACCACACCCATAGCCTGCGCGACGGCCCGGGCGACCTCGCGATCCTCCGCGGTGGCGTGCCCCACCGCCGCAACAACAACATCGGGATGTCGCTCCGGGCCAGC
>NZ_KV789186.1:69829-131893 GCF_001807485.1 Corynebacterium sp. HMSC08A12
GGGCCAGCACCCTCCACAACCTCGAAGCGCTCCCCCGCCGTGCTTGAACTTGTCTTAGCTTCCACCCGCGTGCGCAACTGCGCGGCGCACTCGGCGACCACGCGCGCATCCGGGCCAATGACCGAAATGGTCTTCAACATCTTTGTTAGCTCCCCCACTTGGCTTAAGACATTCCGCAGGCCATCTGCAAGAATGGTCTGGATGAATAATTCCGATAACACGCCAGGCAGCCTTCCCCCAGGCCGCCCACTACAGACAGAGTTTAACGACGGTCGCGACTATCCGCGACTGGGGAACTTTAGCTTCCGGCGCGGCACCCTGACCGACAACCAGGAGGCCCTGTGGAACGAACACTGGTCTGAGCTGGGCAAAGTCCTCTCCGACGAGGTTATTGACCTGCCCGAATGGTTCGGCCGCGATGCCGAGACAATTGTGGAAATTGGCTCCGGAACGGGCACCTCGACCGCCGCGATGGCGCCGCTCGAAGCCGAAAAGAATATCGTCGCCGTCGAGCTCTACCGCCCCGGGCTGGCCAAGCTTCTGGGCTCCGTGGTGCGCGGAGACATTCACAATGTGCGCATGATCCGCGGCGACGGCGTGGAAGTTCTGCAGCGTATGTTCGCGCCAGAGTCGCTATCCGGCGTGCGCATCTACTTCCCGGACCCGTGGCCCAAGGCCCGCCACCACAAGCGGCGCATCGTGCAATCCGGCACGCTGCACCTGATCGCCTCCCGCCTCAAGCCGGGCGGCATTCTGCACATCGCCACCGACCACGCGGACTACGCAGAGTGGATCGACGAACTGGTAGAGGTCGAGGAGCAGCTGGAATACCTGGGCTGGCCCGAGGACCAGTCGGACATTCCGCAGCTGACGGATCGCCAGGTGATCACCAAGTTTGAGGGCAAGGGCCTGGACAAGGAACACATCATCCGCGAGTACCTGTGGCGGAAGAAATAGCTAACACACCCCGGAAAATTTGCTGTTCGCCCTGGTCGGCTTCGTAGACTAGAGGGAATTCTGGCGTTATAGAAAGGACCACTCACGTTGTTTAGCTCTTGGGGCGATGCCGCCTACCGGTTCCGCCGGCTGATCCCTTTGGTGATCATCGCGGCGATCCTGGTGCTGTATGTCGTCGCCGGGCTGAAACTGGCCGACCGGATGAGCCAGGAGGGGTGGGACGACCCGAACTCGCAGTCCACGAAGGCTGCGCAGATCGAGCAAGAGGTTTTTGGTCGTGACGCCAACGGGGATGTCATCCTGATGGTCACCGGCGATAAGCCGGGGTCTGCAACCTCGGACGAGGTCAAGCAGTCCATCACCCAGCAGATCGAGCAGCTGCGCAAGGATCACCCCGACGAGATCGGGGGCGTGACCAGCTACTTCAACCGCGGCCCGGCGGCCATGGCCAACCCGGACGGCACCGCGGCCTTCGCCTCCATCGGGCTGCAGGGCATCGAAGACGATGTGCTGATTAACTTCCGCAAGATCGAGGACGACCTGCGGGCTATCAGCGCCCCGGGCGTGGATGTGAAGATCGCCGGCGCCACGGCGGTTTCGGACTCGCTGGACGAGGGCATGGCCGGCGACATTCACCGTGCCGAGATCTACGCACTGCCCGCCGTGGGCCTGCTGCTGCTGATCGTTTTCGGCGGACTGATCGCCGCGTTTATGCCGCTGCTGGTGGGCGGCCTGTCGATCTTGGGCTCCATGGGTGTACTGGCGATCCTGGCTAGCTTCACGCAGATCAACGTGTTCGCGCAGTCCGTGGTCACGCTGCTGGGCCTGGGCCTGGCCATCGACTACGGCCTGTTCATGGTCTCCCGCTTCCGCGAGGAGATGGCGGAGGGCCATGACACTCGCACCGCTGTGCGCAACACCACCGCCACCGCGGGCAAGACTGTGGTTTTCTCCGCTGCGATGGTGGCCGTGGCGCTGTCCGGGTTGTTCATCTTCCCGCAGGCCTTCCTGAAGTCCGTGGCCTTCGGCGCGATCTCCGCTGTGGGTCTGGCCGCGCTGCTGTCCGTAGCTGTGCTGCCGAGT
Organism: Corynebacterium sp. HMSC08A12; assembly: GCF_001807485.1. Taxonomy (GTDB): domain Bacteria; phylum Actinomycetota; class Actinomycetes; order Mycobacteriales; family Mycobacteriaceae; genus Corynebacterium; species Corynebacterium evansiae. Next base: position 71,870 of record NZ_KV789186.1, read on the forward strand.
ATCTTCGCGATGCTGGGGCCGAACATCGACAAGTGGTCGTTTAAGAAGAAGCGGACCCGTCGCCGCTCCGAGCAGGTCGAAGGCATTTGGGGCCGCATCCCGGCCTTTGCCATGCGCCACTCGAAGCTATTTACGGTCGTGATCGTCGGCGGCATGCTGCTGATGGCGGTGCCGATTGCGGGCATCAAGCTGGGTGGCATGAACGAGACCTACCTGCCGCCGTCGAACCAGACGCGCGTGAACCAGGAGGAGTTCACCGAGAAGTTCCCGCAGTTCCGCACCGACCCGATCAAGCTGGTCATCGAGGGCGATTCCAAGACCGTGGCTGCGGTCTACAAGGAGGCCAACGCGGTTCCGGGGCTGACGGCTCCGTTCCAGGTCTCGCGCCCCACGAAGGACGACGTGACGGTGCTGTCCACCGGCATTGCAGACCGCGATGATAACGACCGCATCGTCAATGCTCTGGAGGACATCAACGTCGACGGCGCCAACGTGTACGTCGCCGGCACCCCGGCCCTGGAGGTCGAGTCCATCGACGCGCTGTTCGAGAAACTGCCGTGGATGTTGCTGTATATCGTGCTGGTCAGCTTCGTGCTAATGGCCATGATCTTCGGCTCGCTGATCATTCCAGCCAAGGCCGTGATCATGAACATCCTGGGCACCGGCGCAACCCTCGGCCTGCTGACGTTGATCTTCGTCGACGGCCACGGCGCGGACATGTTCAACTTCACCGCCGGGCCGCTGACTTCCCCGGTGCTGGTGCTGATCATCGCCATCGTCTTCGGCCTCTCGACCGACTATGAGGTGTTCCTGGTCTCCCGCATGGTGGAGGCCCGCGCCCGTGGCGCGTCGACGGATCAGGCGATCCGCTTCGGCACGGCCACCACCGGCAGCATCATCACCGCCGCCGCGCTGATCATGATCGTGGTCTGCGGTGCCTTCGGGTTCTCCTCGATCGTGATGATGAAGTACATCGCCTTCGGCATGGTCATCGCTCTACTCCTCGACGCCACAATCATCCGCATGCTCCTCGTTCCGTCCGTCATGCACCTGCTGGGCACCGACAACTGGTGGGCGCCAAAGTGGGTCAAGCGCCTATCGGAGAAGGTTGGGCACAACGAGCAGCTGGAATCCTCGCCGCACGAACCAGCGCCTGCTGCCCGTTCGTCGCGGGTGACGGTTGCGGAACTTTCTGGTGTGGACGCCATCGCCCCCGTGCCCGCCCAGCACCCCGGTGAGGCTCCCGCACGTCAGCGGAACCTGCCTTTCGCGGAGCTGATGCGGCGTGTCGAAGAAAGCCGCGAGAATGCCGACGGCCGAGCCAACAGCGAGGCCGATACCCAGGCCGACGGCGGGGGCGAGCGCTAATGCGTGAATTGTGGCGGCGCACAGAAGTCAGGACTCTGCTCTGCCTGGCGCTGATTGCCATCATCGCCTTCCTCGCCCGGGAGCACCTGCACTTCATCGGCGACGGCTGGCGCGAGCTGGCCCACGCCGACAAGCGCTGGATCGGTCTGGCCATCCTGGCTCTCGCTGCCTCTATGGTCGCGCAGGCCGAGGTGATGGTGGTGCTGCTGCGCAGCGCCGGGGTGAAGGTGAAGCGCATCAGCGCCAATTCGCTAGGGCTGGCAGCTAACGCCTGGTCCTCGACTTTCCCCGGCGGGCCCGCACTGTCGGCAGCCATGATCTTCCGCGAGCAGCTCAAGTGGGGAGCCACTCCCGTCATTGCCAGCTGGTACATGCTGCTCTCCGGCGCGCTGGCTGGCGGCGGCATGGCGATCCTGGCCATCGGCGCAGTCTTCTTTCTGGGGCTGACAGTGAAGCCCTTGACGTTGGCCATGTCCCTGGTCGCCCTCGTCGCGCTGGCGATTCTCACCAACTGGGTGGCAAAGAACCGGGACAAGGTGGAGCGTTGGCTAGTCAACCGACTGCGGACTTTCAACGCCCGCCGCGGCAAGCCCGTCGACCGCTTCACCGACAGCGTCCGCGGGTTCTCCCGCCAGCTGTCGGCCGTGGAACTGCCGCTGACCAAGCTCGCCGCCGCAATCGCCGCCAGCCTGGGCAACTGGGTTTTCGAGATCCTCTGCCTGCTGGCCTGCATCTACGCCATCGGCGCCACCCCACCCATCGCGGGCGTGGTGCTGGCCTTCCTCACCGCCAAGCTGGTGGGGCAGGCGCAAGTCACCCCTGGCGGGCTGGGACCGGTGGACGTCGCACTGACCAGTGCCCTGGTCGGGTTCGGCACCCTGACCTCCGTCCAGGCATTCGGAGCCGTCATCGTCTTCCGCATGCTCAGCTTCGTCGGCCTCGCGTTGGTTGGCTGGATCGTCTTCTTCGCTACCAAGATGGTCAACCCCAAAGGCAATGCTGACGATGCGGCGGCGGAGACGGGGCGTCAAGAAGAAAAGCAGGAAGAACCCGTCGGCAGGGCACGCTAAGGCTAAACTAGGCCAACTAGGCACAGTAAGATTAGGGTCATGAGCAACCTCGATAGCACCTCCACTGGAGACACCCCCGGCACCACCCAGCGATCGCCGGGGGTTGCGCTGTTTTTCGACGTGATCGCCGTCCTGCTGTTTGCGCTGCTGGCGCGCATTGCGCACAACACTCCGGAGATGCCGCTGAGCTTCGGCGGCTGGCTGGATACCTCCTGGCCTTTCCTCATCGGTGTGGCGATCGCCTGGGCTCTGCTGTGGATCGGCGTGGTTCGACCGGGTGGCGCCAAGGGGACGGGCTTCAGCGGTTTCGAGTTCTCCACCGGTGCGTTGGTCTGGATCGTCAACGTGATCGCCGGGCTGGGGATCTGGGGCGTGCGCCACGGGGAGGTTCCCCATTGGTCTTTCATGATCGTAGCCACCGTGATGAGCGGCCTGTTGCTGTTCGGTTGGCGCGGCGCTTTCCGCCTGGGACGGCTGCGCAGGCTGTCGCGCATGAAGCGCATGGGCCGAATGTTCGGCAAGTGAAGCACATTTCAGCTTAATTAACCTGACGTACATCTTCGCGCTACGTCAGGTTCGTTCGCGTTGCTTAAGGTCTTGTAAGCCATCTGCAGTTAGCTACTGACGAAGACTGACAAACACTGACGAACACTGAGGAGAGATCCCCATGGGCCTTAAGGGTCGCAACCTGCTGAAGAAGATGGACTTCACGTCCAGCCGTTCCCACCGCACCTGCGTGTACAAGTGCGGCGACGCTTGCTCCAAGCCGGTGAACAACAAGTCCGACAACAACTACTTCATGGACCTGATCCAGGGCACCTTCTCGCGCCGCACCGCACTGCGCGCCGGTGGTGCCGCCATGGTCACCGTTGGCGGCGCTTCCTTCCTGGCAGCTTGCAGCGACGACAACGGTGAGGGCAACAACGCCAAGGGCAGCAACGGCGAGAACAATGGCGGTTCCGGCAACAGCGCAGACGCTCCGGACGGCCTGAAGTTCGAAATGGTCGAGCCGAACACCAAGGACGAGGTTGTTGTTCCGGCCGGCTACAAGTCCGAGGTTGTTATCCGCTGGGGCGACCCGGTCGAGGAAGGCGCCGAGGAGTTCGACGTAGACAACCAGACCGCGGAGCAGGCCGCTAAGCAGTACGGCTTCAACTGCGACTTCGCGGCACTGCTGCCGATCGAGGGCGAGGACAACCGCTTCCTGCTGGTCTCTAACCACGAGTACACCACCCCGCAGCAGATGATCCCGGACTACGACCTGGAGAACCCCTCCAAGGAGCACGTGGACATCGAGCTGGCCAACCACGGCATGTCCATCGTCGAGGTTGAGGGCAACGACAAGGACGGCAAGCTCAAGCCTGTCATGGGCAAGTACAACCGTCGCCTGACCGGCAACACCGAGTTCGAGCTGCGTGGCCCGATTGTTGGCCACAAGCTGGTGAAGACCTCTGACGACAAGGAAGGCAAGATCGTCAAGGGAACCTTCAACAACTGCTCCGGTGGCGTGACCCCGTGGGGCACCATCCTCTCCGGCGAGGAGAACGTTGACCAGTACTTCGCTGGTGGCGAGAACGTTAAGGACGAGAAGGTCCGCGAGCGCCTGAGCCGCTACGGCATCGAGGATGCCAAGACCGCTCGTCAGTGGGAGAAGCACTACGACCGCTTCGACGTGACCAAGGAGCCGAACGAGCCGAACCGCTTCAACTACGTGGTTGAGGTAAACCCGTGGGATCCGAAGTCCACCCCAGTGAAGCACACTGCTCTGGGCCGCTTCAAGCACGAGGGCTCCAACATCCACGTCACCAACGACGGCACCGTGGTTGCGTACTCCGGCGACGACTCCCGCTTCGAGTACATCTACAAGTTCGTCTCCTCCCGCAAGATCCGCAGCGGCAACACCGACAAGGATCGCGAAGAGAACATGAAGATCCTGGACGAGGGCACCCTATACGTTGCCACCTTCGAGGGCAACAACAAGGACTTCGACCCGGAGAACCCGCCAAAGGGCGAGGAGTGCGACGGCACCGGCAAGTGGATCAAGCTGGTTACCGTCAAGGAGGACGGCTCCGCCGAGTCGCACGTCGACGGCATGTCCGCTGAAGAGGTCATCATCTACACCCGTGAGGCTGGCGACAAGGTCGGCGCTACCAAGATGGACCGCCCGGAGGATGTCGAGCCGCACCCGACCACCGGCAAGATCTACGCTGCGATGACCAACAACAAGTACCGCGGCGTGCAGGAAGAGGGCAAGGACTACGAAGAGGTCAAGGAGTACGCCCCGATCAAGGAGAACAAGAACGGCATGGTTCTCGAGATCGAGGACGACTTCACCGGCGAGGAACTCAAGTGGAACCTGCTGCTTGTCTGTGGTGACCCGGACGAGGCCGAGACCTACTTCGGCGGCTTCGACAAGTCCAAGGTCTCCCCGATCTCCTGCCCGGACAACGTCACCTTCGACTCCTTCGGCAACCTGTGGGTCTCCACCGACGGCAACGCCCTGGAATCCAACGACGGCCTGTTCGCCGTCGCCCTGGAGGGCGAGACCCGCGGTCTGACCAAGCAGTTCCTGACTGTCCCGGCTGGCGCCGAGACCTGTGGCCCGCTGGTCTTCGACAAGCGCGTGATCGTCAACGTTCAGCACCCGGGTGAGGACGAAGAGGCCACCGTCAAGACCTCTACCTCCCACTGGCCGGATGGCGGCGATTCCATCGCCCGCCCGGCCACCGTGGTTGCCTGGAAGGACGACTTCGGCACCATCGGCGCTTAAGCTCGGCGTTTAAGCTCGGGCGCTAGCCGAAGCGCAGCCTGCCGTCGCGCCGGACCGCCTGGTCCACAACGAACGCGCGGAACGCCTCGGCGGCGGGCGCCGACCGAGCCCGTGCGCTCCAGACCATTCCCAGCTCCCTCTCGCGGTCTTCCTCGAGGGGGAGCATTTCTATGCCCGCGACCACCAGATTCGGGTCCCCCATCGGCAGCAGGGCCACGCCCAGTCCGGCGCTTACCAGTCCCGCCATCGTGGTCAGCTCCATCGACTCAAATACCAGGCGTGGCCGGAAGCCCGCCGCGGCCGCCAGATCGTCCAACAGCATACGGGTTCCGTACCCCGGCAGCATGGCCACGAAGGGCTCGTCCGCGGCCTCTGCGATGCTAATGCTTGTGCGCCCCGCCCAGCGGTGGTTCGTCGGCACCGCCATTGCCAGCCTCTGGGTGGCCAGCTGCTGCCATCGCACTTCGCCAGCCTCCACCAGCGCATGGGGCTTCGGCCCCACCATCGCCACATCGGATTCCCCCGCAATTACACGGTCCGTCAGTGGCCGTGCGGCGCCTTGCACCAGCTCGAACTTCACCTGCGGGTGCGCGTTTCTGAACTCCCGCAGCAGCTGCGGCACCATCCACGTTCCCAGCGAGTGCATGAAGTCCACGCGCACGGTTCCCCGCTCCGGATCCATCAGCCGGTGTACCTCGTCGACTCCCCGCTGCCACGCTTCGTCGGCCTCGCGGGCATACCTGGCCAGCGCGGCTCCGCATTCGTTGAGGGCGAGGTGCCTGCCGTTGCGGTCGAACAGCTCCGCACCGAGCTCTCTTTCCAGCGCCGATAGCCTCCGCGAAAGCGCCGACTGACTGATCCCCAGGCGCAGCGACGTATCCACCATGTTCTGGGTTTCAGCCAGGTCCAGGAGCCACGTTAGGTCTTTCACGCTCTGTACCTTCCTTCTTGCCCTTCTTATCGACGCCCACACTTCAGCATATGCGCTAGCCGGGACAACTAAAGCTATTTATTGCATTTAGTGAATTGATACTGGTTGCGTCACACTAGACACATCGATTGTGAACATGCGCCGCTAGAGAACCGCCCAGACTCGCAGGAAGGACCTTCATCGGTGACGGACACCCTCGCAGACACTGCAGACACTGCGAACACCACAGACGTTCGCCCCCTCACCCCGGAAGATAAGGGCTACAAGATGGCACTTATCGCCTCCTTGTGTTCAGGCCTGGCCTCATACAACGCTCTGTACGCCACCCAGGCTGTCCTCCCGGCACTGTCGGAAGACTTCGGCATTTCGCCCTCACTGGCCGCACTGACCGTCTCCGCCACCACGGGCGGCCTGGCTTTCATGGTCATTCCGCTCAGCGTGGTTTCCGAGCGCTTCGGCCGCCGCCGCGTGATCCAGGCATCTGTCTTGGCAGCCACCCTCCTTTCCATCGCCTTGGTCGCCCTACCCTCGATCCAGTCGATCATCGCGCTGCGCCTGCTGCAGGGCTTCGCGGTGGCGGGCGTCCCAGCTGTAACCATGGCTTTCCTCTCCGAGGAGATCGACCGCAGCTACCTTCCCCGCATCATGGGGTTCTATATTGCGGGCAACTCGCTGGGCGGCCTGATCGGCAGGCTGATCCCGGGCATCACGCTGGAATTTACGGACTGGCGCATAGCCACCCTGCTCAGCGCTCTCTTCGCGTTCTCGATGGCCCTTGTGACCACCTGGGTGCTGCCACAGCAGCGCTTCTTCACCCCGAAGAAGATCACCTTGTCACACGAGGTGCATGCTTTCGCCAACCACCTGCGCGACCCGATCTTGCTGAAGCTCTTCCTGTTGCCTTTCCTCCTGATGGGCAGCTTCGTTTCCATGTACAACTACATGACCTTCCGGCTGATTAATACCTTCGGCCTGCCGGAATCCCTGGCCGCGCTGGTTTTCGTCATCTACCTGTCGGGCACGTGGACCTCCACGCGCACCGGCAAGCTGGTGAACCGCTATGGTCAGGCGAAGGTCGTGGTCGCCTGCATCGCCATGGCTCTTGCGGGCCTCTTGCTGGCCTTCATCCCGACCGTCGCCACCACGCTGGTGGCAGTGCTGATCTTCACCGCTACTTTCTTCCCCGCCCACTCGATCGCCAGCGCGTGGGTCGGCGAGGTCGCCGAGCAGGATCGCGCCGAAGCTTCCAGCTTGTACATCTTGAGCTACTACCTCGGCTCTTCTCTCATCGGTTGGGTCTCCGGTTACTTCTTCGCCCACGGTTGGGGCTTGTTTATCGGGTGGTTGATGCTGTTGACTCTCATTGCCCTCGTCACCGCCTTCGCCGCTATGCAACGCGATAAGGCTCTTTCTTAATGACGCCCCTAACTTCAACCCCTGCCCCCTCAGCAGGCTCTTAACACTTGAGCGATTAGGGAGTACACCTCCAGGGTTTGCGAGAAAAATTATTAGAACTATCAGATTTTTTAGATGAAAAACCTCCTCTCCGCTCAAAAGTGTGTTTAAGATCACTCGCATGGGACATACTCGCAAACTACGTTTCGCATCAATCCTCGGCGTGGGATTGCTGGCCACCGCAGGCATGGGCGTCGCAGTCGCCCAAGGCGGCGTGTCGGCTCACCTGGCACTCTCCGGCACGATCTTCAACATGCATGTCGCCGAGCTGGACGGTAAGGGCTTCGACCTCTTCACCGACGTCGACAAAATGCACAATGGCGACCAGGCGATCTCCCGCCTGCGCATCAAGGATGCCAAGGTGACCGACGTCTGTATGACGGCACCGATCAAGATTCCGGGCGTTGGGGATAAGAAGTTCCAAATGACCGTTCCCGGACAGAACTTCTCCGCGGAGAACATGCTGATCGGCGCCCGCAAGCTAACGGGCGACCTGACTCTGGTCAAACCGCAGATCGGCATTAATGCGGGCAAGGTCGACAAGGACGCCCCGGATGGCGCCTGGGGAATCGTTGCCGATTCCCTGACTGCGAAGGGCCAGGGCATCGAGGCGAGCTCTCTGTCGGCGGACAAGATGACCGCGGGCGGCAGCAAGATCGCGATTGTGGATAACGACAATGCCGAGTGCTAACTCCGGCACGGATCCCAACACGAACCCAGAGCTAGATCCGAACTACGACCCCGACCTGGATGACGACCTGCAGTCAGACCTAGAGGCCGATGCCAACCAAGGCACAGAGATACAAGGCACCGCATATCAAGAGGTCGAGGAGCAGGACGTTCCCGCGATCAAGAACACCCGCGGCTTCGGCAACTGGCGCCGCCAGCGCCCATTTGCAGCAGGGCTTTTCATGCTGCTGTCGGGCATCATCATGATCGTCCCGGCATACCTGTCCTTCGAGGTATCAAACATCGTCATCCAGGTATCCACGATCTCCGGCGTATCCACGCTGCTGATTGGCGCCTTGTTGATCACATCGGCGCTGATGACGTGGTTCAAGCCCGACACACGCCTGCTCACGGGCGTGGCCTCCCTGATCCTTGGCATCGTGGCTCTGCCCATGTCGAATATCGGCGGCTTCGTTCTGGGCACCCTGTGCGCCGTGATCGGCGGAGCCCTGGCGCTGTCGTGGACGGATGAAGAAAGGGCGCCTAAGGGCGTCAAGAAGAAGGGCAAGAAAAGGAAGGTAGATGAGCAAGCAGCGTAAACGCGGCAGCTTCAGCGCCGCGAAGGCAGTCGTCGCAGCTGCGTCGATGTGCGGGCTGGTGGCGGCGCTGGCTGTCGAGACCACGCCGAGCGCCGAGGCGCAGCTGCAGCTTCCGCCTCCGCCGCCGCTGCCGGATTTGTCGCCGCCGCCGCTGCCGGATTTGCCACCACCGCCGCCAGCGCCCGAGGTGCCAGAGAACCTGCGGATGGACCTCACCCCGCCGGGGCCAATCGAGGGCGAAAAGCCGATCCAGCAGGGCACGTACATCATCAAGGCGGATAACACGCGCCTGCTTGGGCACGTGAAAATGTCGCTGATTCAACAGTCCACTCCGCAAGGCCCGAAGCCGGCGCTGCGCATCGATGCCGACAAGGCCGTTCTGACGAACCTGTCCGTGCAGTTCCCCACCCCGGGAGCAGGCCCGGAAGGTGGCATCTGGCAGCGGACCGGACCAGGGCAGACCACCACGCTAACCGGTAACTTCCACATCGTGGTGAGCTCACTGGAGGTCACGCCGCGCGTGGCCGGGCTGCCGCTGATCCCGCTGCCTATCGACGCGAACATGGCGCCGAAGGAGCTGCAGGAAGCCGCTAAGAAGATCGGTCTTGGCACGCCGGACGCGCTCTCCGATCACTTGGAGATGACGAACGGCACGATGCACACCTATTTCGTGAAGGCCGACACTCTGAAGCTGCCTGCAGGAACCAATATCGGCCTCTAGGCAGTCGGCTACATCGGCATGATGGTGTGCTTCTTCGGAGTATCCACCACCTGCTTGTTGCGCAGCTGTCGCATCGCCTGGCGCAAGCGGATGCGGGTCTGGTCCGGGGTGATGACGGAGTCCACGTAGCCGCGCTCGGCCGCCACATAAGGGCTGGTCATATTCGCGTTGTAGAAGTCCATGAACATCTTCTTCGCCGCCGGGCGCTGCTCCTCCGGCATGGCGGCCAGAGCCTTGCCCTGCATCATCACCACGGCGGCCTCCGCACCCATCACGGCGATCTGCGCAGTCGGCCACACCAGGTTGATGTCCGCACCCAGGTTCTTCGAGCCCATCACGGCATAGCCACCGCCGAAGGCCTTTCGCACTACCACGGTTACCTTCGGCACCGTCGCCTCCACGGTGGCGAAGCCCAGCTTCGCTCCACGGTGAATCAGGCCGGCCTTCTCTTGCTCCACGCCGGGCATGTACCCGGGTGTGTCCACGACCCAGACGAGGGGGACATTGTAGGCGTCACAAATACGGATAAAACGCGCGGCCTTATCCGCAGCGTCGGCGTCCAGGCAACCGGCCAGCTCCATCGGCTGGTTGGCCACCACGCCCACCGCATGGCCGTCGATGCGTGCGAAGGCGGTGACGACGTTGGAGCCGTAGTCGCCCTGCACCTCCAGCACGTTGTCGTCGTCGAAGATACGGGTGAGCACCTCCATGATGTCGTAGCCCGCGTTCGGATCGTCCGGGATGATGTCGTTCAGCTCGAAGTCGCGTTCGGTGAGCTCGTCGTTCGGCGCCCAGAACTCCGGGGTCTCGTCGAAAGAGCTGGAAGGTAGGAAGTCCAGCAGGTCCTTGACGTAGTTGAAAGCGTCTTCCTCGCTGGTTGCGACGTAGGAGACGTTGCCGTTGCGGGCTTGCTGACGCGCCCCACCGAGCTCTTCCATCGAAATCTTCTCGCCCGTCACCGATTCGATAACCGCCGGGCCCGTCACGAACATCTGCGTGCGGCCTTCGACTGCCACCACAAAGTCGGTGGTCACGGGGGCGTACACGGCACCGCCGGCGGACGGGCCGAGCAGGATGGAGATCTGCGGGGACTGGCCGCTCAGCGGCAGCTGGCGGCGGGAGATCTCGGAGTACATCGCCAGGGACATCACTGCATCCTGAATGCGGGCGCCGCCGGAATCGTTAATGCCGATGACTGGGCAGCCGATGCGGATGGCCATGTCCATGACCTCGCAGACCTTCTTACCGAAGGTCTCGCCTACCGAGCCGCCATACACCGTCTTATCGTGGGCGTACACTGCCACGGTGCGGCCACCGACCCGGCCGTAGCCGGTGACCACGCCGTCGCCGTAGGGGGCGTCCTCCTCGCCGGGGGTGCGTCCCAGCGCGCCGATCTCCACGAACGTTCCCTCGTCCAGCAACGCGTCGATGCGCTGGCGGGGCGTGGTCAGCCCGGCTTCGTCGCGCCTGGCCTTGGCCTTTTCGGACCCCGGGTCCTGCGCCTGTTCCAACCTCCGGTGCAGCTCCGCCAACTTCTCGGCGGTAGCGCCGGTGGCTTCGGTGCCGTTGGCGGCGGTTGCTCCCTCATCGGCAGCAGTCACAGTGAAAGTCCCTTCGTTTTCGACAAACCCCTTCTCCTAAGGGGCTATCTATTTAGTGGCCGTGTGTGTTTCAGCTAGGCGCCATCCGCAATGTGCTTGGCGATCACACGTCCCACTTTAGAGATCTCTGGCTCGTCCACAATAGCCAGGTGGTCGCCGCGCAGCTGGACGATCTCCAGATCCTTGACGATTTCGCCCCAGCCACCGTCCGGAGCCACCTCGGCGTAGGCAGGTTCCAGCTCGATCGCGCCGTCGTGCATCCGCTCCGCGCGGAACAGCGTGACGGGTGCCTTCACGTCCGCCCAGGCCCGGAAGTCGAGGGATTCCAGGATGCGGTTGTCCACGAAACTGGCGCGCTGGTGTTCCAGCACGCCCGCGGGCAGGCCCATTCCCTTGGCCTCCGGGGAGGTCAGGAACTGCTGGAACATCTGCATCATCACGCCCTCGCCCTGCTGGTCCAGCAGCTCGTGGGGAACCTCTAGCGGCAGGCCGTAGGTCTTCTGCGCGAATGCCGCGTAGCGATCCCACCGCGCGTGCATTTCTTCCTTCGTATCCGGGGCGGGGTTCTTCGGCTGCACGGTGTCCAGCAGTACGATGCGCTCGACCTCTGCGCTCGTTTCGCCAGCCGTGGCGCGCTTGCCCAGCTGGTGGGCAACTTCGTACGCCAGGGCGCCACCGAAGCTCCAGCCTCCCAGCAGAACCGGACGGCCGTCGGCCAGCTCAACAATCTCATCCAGGTAGGCCGCCGCGCGGTCCGCGAGCTCGCCTTCCAGGCGCTCCACGCCGTAGACCGGCACGTCGTCCGGCAGGCGGCGCATCAGTGGCGCGTACACCACCGAGGAACCACCAGCCGGGTGGAACAGGAACACCGCAGGCTGGGTGCTGCCTTCGGGGCGCGACCGCAGCACGCGGATGTTGCCCTCCACTTCGCTTTCGAGGCTGCTGCGCACCTTCTCGCTCAGCGGCTCGAGGGTTTCGGCGGTCAGCACATCCTCGGCGCTGACCTCCGCTCCAGAGCGTTCGGTCAAGCGGTCCGCGATGCCCCGGGCTTGCTCTTCGTCGATGCTCGGCAGCTGGCTCGTTACGCCCTGGGCTGCCTTGCCAGTGACCTTTGCCCAGGTGGCGAACACCAGGCGCTCGCTCGCGTCGCGTGGTGCCACGCCGCCGCCGGTCGCGGTGTAGTCGGTCGCAGCACCGTCTTCTGCGCCATCTTCTTCGCTACCGTCTTGTTTAGTGACGCCACCTTCTCCCCCGGCAGCGGCCTCAGCACCGTCGGCAGCATCGGCGCCGTCAGCGCTTGTGTGACGCTCTGCAATCATCTGCTCCACGAGTGCGATTACGTCGTCCACGGAGCCATCGCGGAGTGCCTGAACCTGCAGCGGTGGCAGGTCGAAGTCATACTCCACGCGGTTCTTGATGCGCATGCCCATCAGGGAATCCAGGCCCAGGTCGATCAGGGGCAGCTCGCCCGGCAGATCCTCGATGTCGTAGCCCATGGATTCGGAGACGATGGCGCGCAGGCGGTCCCCGGCGGACTCGCCGGAGTTCGGATCCCAGCGGTCAGCGGACTCGTCTACCTCGGGCAGCGCGTTGCCCGCGCCTTCCTTTGCGGAAGCCCCAGCGGCGGAAGCGTTCGGCGCCTCGCTGGCCTTCGCGGCGGCTGGAGCCGAGGCGGCGTCAGCACCCTCAGTACCCAGGGCCCCAAGCGCGCCGCCGAGAGTAGCGACGAAGGCCTCCGCGACCAGCGGCATCGACTGTGCACCGGGCGCATCGGCGGCGTAGACGGACAGGGACCAGCCGCCGAGGGAACCGGCGGCGATGGTCGTCAGCTGGCCCGCCGTCGGCAGCGGGGCGTGGTCGCGGGTGGCGGCCACCGTGGCACCGTCGGCCAACACCTCCGCCGCAGCTTCGGCCAGCAGCTCGATGCTCGGCACATCCTCGGCCGGCACGCTGAAGACAACGCGGCCGTCGGGCAGATCCACGCGCGCGCCCGGCAGATCCACGGCAGGGCCGGAAGACGGTCGAGCGCTCGTCCAGTGGCGCTGCAGGTTCCACTGCGTGCCCGGCACCTTCGGCAGGCTCACGCGGGAACCGCCGGCCAGGGCCTTCAGATCCAGGTCCGCGCCCTGCACGTACAGCTCCGCGAGGGTGGACAGCAGGGTCTGGGCAACCGGCTCCTTGCGCTTGAGCAGGAACATCAGCTTGGAATCGCTGGCGTTGTGCGCGAAGGAGTTGTTCATCAGCGGCATCAAGGCCACCGGGTTCGGGGAGAACTCGATGAACGTGCGGTAACCATCGTCGAACTGCTTGCCCGTCGCCTCGGAGAACCAGACAGGCTGGCGGGTGCAGCGCAGGAAGTACTCGGCATCGTGAACGACCTCACCTGGCTGGTACACGCGGCCACGGTCCACGGTGGAGTACAGCGGGGTGTGGATCGGCTGCGGATCCAGGTCGCTGATCTCGTAGTGCAGCTCGCCCAGGATCGGATCCAGCATCGAGGTGTGGCCTGCGCCCTTGACCTTCAGCAGGCGGGCGAACTTGCCCTCGCCCTCCAGGTATTCCACCAGCTTCTGCACCGGCTCTGCCGGGCCGCCGACGGTGGTCATGCCCGGCGCGGCGTACACGGCGGGCTCCACCTGGGCGTATTCGGGGTGCTCGGAGGTGAAGGTAGCGAGCTCTTCCACACCGAACTCGACCACAGCCATGGCGCCCTGTTTGTCCTCTGGCAACAGGCGCTCGCCCTCGCCCATCAGGCGGGCGCGGTGGCAGGCGGTGCGCACGGCTTCCTCGGCGGTGATGCCGCCCACGGCGTAGGCCGCCGCGATCTCGCCCATGGACTGGCCGACGACGGCGGCGGGCTTGGCCCCCAGGGCACGCATGAGGTCGTTCAGCGCAATCTGCACGCAGGTGATGCCCACCTGGGCGCGCTCCGTGTCGTAGTTCTGCTCGTCGTCCAGCACCATCTCGACGAAGGACCAGCCGGATTCCGCCAGCACGACCTGGTCCAGCTCGTCCAGGCGGGAGGCGAAGAACTCGGAGAGCTCGTAGAGGTCCTTGGCCATCTTGCGGTGCTGGGAGCCGAAGCCGGAGAACACCCATACCGGACCATTTGCCGAGGGCGAGTCGGCAGTCTTCACCGTCGCGCCCTGCTTGCCAGCGGCGATGCGCTGCAACCCGGCGATGGCTTCGTCGAAGGTGGCGGCGGAAACCACGCCGCGGGAACGGCCGTGGTTGTGGCCAGCCAACGCGAGGGCTACACCGCGCAGTTGGTCAGCCTCATCGCCTGCCTTGGTGAAGGATTCCTTGTTCTGCTCCAGGTACGCGGCCAGTGTTTCCGCGGCCTGACGACGGCGGGAAGGCAACAGCCCGCTGACGGGCAGCAGCACGTGCGGGGCCTCGCCCGCGGAATCCTCACGGTCCAGGCCGATGGGGGCAGCGGAGTTTGCAGTGGCCGCCCCAACACCCGCCGCGGCCTCTTCTTCCAGATTCGGCGCCGCGATGACCACGTGCGCGTTCGTGCCACCGAAGCCGAAGCCGGACACACCGGCGATGGCGCGCCCGGAGTACTCCGGCCACTCGCGCGGATCCTCCACGACCTCCAGGTGCTCACGGTCGAAATCGATGTACGGGTTCGGACCGGTGTAGTTCAAGCTCGGCGGCAGCACGCCCTCGCGCATCGCCAGCACGACCTTCATCACGCCCGCGACACCTGCGGCAGCCTCGGTGTGGCCAAAGTTCGTCTTCGCGCTGCCCAGCAGCAGCGGCTCGGCCACGTCGCGCTGGCGGCCCAGAACAGTACCCAGCGCCGTAGCCTCAATCGGGTCACCCAGGATGGTGCCGGTGCCGTGCGCCTCCACGTAGTCCACGGCCTGCGGATCGATCCGCGCGTCGGCGTAGGCGCTGCGCAACACGTCCACCTGCGCATCCGGATTCGGGGCGGTCAGGCCGTTCGAACGGCCATCGGAGTTCACCGCCGAGCCCTTGATCACGGCCAGCACGTTGTCGCCGTCGCGGCGCGCATCCTCCAGGCGCTTCAACACAACCACGCCCGCGCCGTCGGAACGCACGATGCCGTCGGCATCATCGCTGAAGGCACGAATGCCGCCCGTCGGGCTAAGCACGCCGAGTTCGGAAAACGCCACCGTCGCAAAGGGGCTGCATAGGAGGTTGACGCCACCCGCCACAGCGACCTCAGAATCACCATCGCGCAGGGAGCGCACCGCCTGGTGAATTGCCACCAGCGACGAAGAGCAGGCCGTATCCATCGCCACGGCCGGGCCGCGGAAGTCGAAGGCATAGGAAACGCGGTTGGCGATGATGGAGCTGGAGTTACCCGTCAGCGCGTAGGGGTGCGCCTCCGCCGGGTCGGCGGAGATCAACATGCCGTAGTCATTGTTGGTGTTGCCCATAAACACGCCAACGGGCTTGCCGCGCAGCTGGTTGGCGGGGATGTGCGCATCCTCCAGCGCCTCCCACGTCAGCTGCAGGATGATGCGCTGCTGCGGGTCCATGTTCGCAGCTTCCAGCGGGGAGAGTCCGAAGAATTCCGCGTCGAAAGAGGCGATGTCCTCGATGTAACCGCCCGTCAACTGGGCCTGCTCCATACGGCGGGTCATCTCCGGGTCGCGGGAGTACTCCGACCAGCGTCCCGCTGGCAGTTCACCCACGCCGGAGCGGTAGTTGGAGAACAGCTCCCACATCTCATCCGCATTGTCGGCCCCGGGGTAACGCCCCGCCATGCCAACCACAGCAATGTCGCGCTGGCCCAGTGGAAGCGGGCCACCTGCGCTGGACGCCGCTCCGGCGGAGGCGGTGGCGTCACTACCAGAAACAGCGCCAGAACCGCGACCCTGCATCAGGTGCTCGGCCAGGGCGGCGATGGTGTTGAACTCGTAGGCAATCGTCGCGTCGAGGGTTGTGCCCAGCAGGCGCTCCAGGTCGCCGGAAAGGACCACGACGTCGCGGGAAGACAGGCCGAAGTCCTGCATCGAGCGTTCGTCGGAGATCTCCGCGGCATCCAAACCGGTGGTGTTCGCCACCCAGGTGCGTAACCACTCCCGCATCTGCTGAATCGTGGCGGGGCGGGATTGCTGGTCAGCTGTGGGGGCGCCCTGCTGGTTGTCTGCCATGGAAGGTCGCGTTTCCTTTCGTGCCGGGATGCCTTAGGGAAGGCGTGAGTGAGTCACCGTAGCGCTATATTTTAACGCGCCGAGGTCGCTTTATGGATTAAGCGCCCAGCGTGCCCTCCAGATACGCCTTCGCAGCCACGCGGCGGGCGATCTTGTTGGCGGAGGAACGCGGCAGAGTGCCCGGCGCGATGATGCGCACATCGGAAGGCTGCACACCATGGGTGGCGGTGACGGCCGCGCGCATGGCCTCGATGGCCTCCGCGTCTCCGTCCTCGCTGGCGTCCGGGTCGCGCTCGGCAACAATGATGAGCCCCTCGACGGACTCACCATCAGCGGCACCGTTTGCGGAACCACCGGCCTCCACAGCGAAGGCTGCGATGACGGCCGGGGCGGTCTGCTTAGTAGCCTCGTCGGCGGTGGCCTCGATGTCCTGCGGGTAGTGGTTACGACCAGCGACGATGATGAGGTCTTTCAGGCGGCCGGTAATGAACAGGTGGCCATCCACGATGACGGCCAGGTCGCCGGTGCGCATCCAATTGTCCTCCGGCGCGTCACCCGCGCGGCTGTCGGAATCCAGGCGGTTGGCAGCCGGCAGGGAGTTGCGGAACGTTTCCTGGGTCTCCTCCGGGCGGTTCAGGTAGCCCGCGGCCATGTTGTCGCCGTGGACCCAGATCTCGCCGACGTTGCCATCGGTCAGTTCCTTGCCGGTCTCCGGGTCGACAATTGCGAGGGTCTGTGGGAGGCACACCTGACCCAGGGAGACCAGAGAGAGGCTGTCTGCGTCGTCCGCGCTGCCTTCCACGGTGGTGCCGTCGGAAAGCTCATCGCGCTTGAACCACTTCGTCAGCGGACGCTCATCAGTCTGCGGGGTGGTGACGATCAGCGTGGCCTCGGCCAGGCCGTAGGACGGGCGCATGGCTTCCTTCTTGAAGCCGTAGGGCTCGAAGGTATCCAGGAACTTCTGCACCGAACTGTGGTGCACCGGCTCAGAACCGTTGATGATTCCGTCGACGGCAGATAGGTCCAGTTCAGCCAGCTCCGCGACCTTCGCCGGGTCGGCGTAGCGCACGGCCAGCTCCAGGGCGAAGTTAGGCACGACGGTGTAGACGTTCTCGTCTTCGCTCTGGCGGTTCAGCTGACGGATCCAGCGAGTCGGGTCCTGGATGAAGTCACGCGGGGACATCAGGTCAAAAGGCAGGCCCAGGATGATCACAAAAGCGGACAGGATCACGCCCATGTCGTGGTGCAGTGGCAGCCAGGTGCTCAGACGCAGTGGGGACTGCAGGTTCGCCGCCTTGAAAATCTGCAGCACGTTGGTGACGATCGACTTGTGGGTGAGCACCACACCCGCCGGGGTGCGGGTGGAGCCGGAGGTGTACTGCAGGAACGCCTCCTCGCTGGACTTCGGCGCCAGCGACGGGTCCGCCATGATGGCGGCCATGGGGTTCTGCCAGTCGTCGGCCAGCGCATCCGGCAGCGCGTCCACCGTCAGCACGCGGGGGCGCTCGGTGGTGGGAGTAGAGGCGAAGTGCTTGCGCACGGCCGTGGCGGAGCGCTTGTTCGTCAGCACAACCGTCGGCTCGGAGGAGCCCAGCACGGCGGTCAGGTGGCCGGTGTGGCCCGGCTCGTTCGGGTCATACAGCGGAACGGGCACCATGCGGGCGTACATCGCGCCCAGGAAGGCGTACATGTACTCCGGGGAGTTATTAGCCAGGATGGCCACGCGGTCGCCGGGCTTGGCGACCTGCTGCAGGCGGACGCACACGGCCTTGATGCGGGTGTTTACCTGCGCGCGGGTGATCTCGTGCACCGTACCCTCGCGGGACTCGCTGAAGTCCCAGTGGCGGATCAGCACGTTATCTACCGTGCCCTCCATCTGCGCCATGGTGTAAAGCATTTCGCACATGCCGGAAAGGGTGAGCTGATCGGGAACATTGATGTCGCCCTGCTCATCGTAAAACTGGCCCATTGCTGCAGTGATGTCCACGCGGGTCTCCTCTACTTATCCATTCGGTTCAAACAGTATCGGGTTAGCTACATAGCTCTAACGCCATAGCTCTAACGCCATAAACATTTAGTTTCACTTGTGAAACACATCGTACCGGGGAGCTCTGCTGTTACCCGGCAATTTCGCATTCCCGTGTGCCGTGTGCCCCCATCGCTCGAGCACACGGCACACAATAACCTCAATATGAGCCCGCCGAAGCGACTGCAGCTACTGCACGCGCTCGTTAATCAGATCCCGCGCCCATCCAACGATGTACTCCGGAACGGTCTGGCCCTCCACGACCTTCCCGTTTGTCGCATACTCCGCATGCACAGCGTTGGCGGCCACCAGGTCCTTGGCTCGCACAAGAGCGTTGCCCAGATCCGCTGGGGCGTCACAAATAAGATCCGCAGGGGCGCAGTAGTTATTCACTCGATCGTTCAGTTCGCCGAACCCATCCGGGCGCGGGCCGCGCATCGTAGCGCCCGGCACGATCGTCTGAATCAGCCCACTGACCGGGTTTAGCGCGATCTCCGCTCCGGTGCCGCGGATGCCCTGCGCACCAACGAGCTTGCCCTTGTCCAGCTCCTGCCTACCGTCAGCGATCAGCGATACTCCCAGCACCCGGTCGGCGGGCACGGGGCCGCGCCCATTGCCGATCTCTCCCGCCAGGTCGCCGGTAATCACCGCGCCCTGGCTAAAGCCGGTCAGGATGAAGGACGTTGCTGGGCACTTCTCATGCGTAGCCCGCAGCTCCTCCTTCATCCGCTCGAAGCCCTGGTTGCGGGAGTCGTCATAGCTCATCTCGTGCTTCGCGTTCATGTTGCGGAACTGCGCGGTGTACGGCAGGGTCCACACCTTCACCTTGTCCGGGGAAAACTCGTCGGCCAGCGGGCGGGTGACGTTCAGCATCAGCGAGTGAGGGTTGGCGTGCGGCGCCAACGGATCGTCGTCGGCCTTGGATTCCCACGTGCCCGGCGCGGCCAGCACCTCCACGTCCACGCATCCGGGCG
Source organism: Corynebacterium sp. HMSC08A12 (assembly GCF_001807485.1). Taxonomy (GTDB): domain Bacteria; phylum Actinomycetota; class Actinomycetes; order Mycobacteriales; family Mycobacteriaceae; genus Corynebacterium; species Corynebacterium evansiae. The sequence continues at coordinate 91,183 of NZ_KV789186.1, forward strand.
GGTTCTGCGCCTGCGGGGCAGGTGGAGAGGTCGGCTTGCCCGGCCCCGGGCCATCAACATCGTCGCCGGTGAGCAGCCAATTGCCCACACCCACCACAATGAGCGCAAGCAGGACCAGCACTGCCAGGATGGTCAAAACTTTCTTCATAGCTTCTTTCTAGACCTTCCTCTAGGGGTTCTAGAGCTTCTAAAGCAAAACCAGGCTGCCCTCGCCACCTATGGCGGACAACCTGGTTATGGGAAACGAGTGACCACTAACAATACGCGGATTTCGCGGCCTTGCGAATAGCGTCCTCGGCCTTCTTCGGATCGCCGTCGATCACACCGTTGGCCTCCAGCTGTCCCGCAGCCAACGGGGTGTACACATCGGCCTGTCCACCGCCCTCGGCGGTGCAGTGGGCGTGACCAGCGGCGATGAGCTGATCTTCCAGGCCACCGATCTCTGCGGCGTCGTTGGCCTTCGCCAGGTCGATGCCACTATCCTTCAGCCGCTTCAGGAAGTCCTTGTCCTGATCACTGCGCTGCGCACCGGATGGAATGTCGTCGACCTCGTCCACAGTCCCATCGCTTGCCGGGGCACCACCACGGTCGCCGGCGGATTCTGGGGCGTCATTGCTTTCCGAAGAACCAGACTCGCCGTCCTTGTCGTCGGCCCCGTCCTTGCCGTCCTTGTCGTCGGACTTCTCGGTCGCAGACTCCGTCACCGAAGGCACCGTCGTGGACTCCGCCGAATTGTCGACCGTCTCATCACCGCCGCATGCCGTCAGCGTGGCCAGCGATAGTAGCGCCGCGCACGCGGCACCGGCGGCCACACGAAACTGCCTATTCTTTGTGACGCCCACAGTTAGAGCACCTCAACGCGTCCGTTGACCTCGCGGATCTCGCCGTGCTGGAACTTGATCCGGGTTCCGCCCGCCGGGATGTCCTCGTGGTCGCTGGTCGGGTAGCCGAGCTTGCCCTGCTCCCAGCCGCGCTTACCCCACTCGTCGAACACGTTGCCGTAGTAGATCACGTGTGCGCCGGTGGACGGGGACCAGTAGATGTTGCCGTGCTCGAACTCGGAGAAGCGGCCGCCCTTGATGACCTTCTCGCCGCCCTTCGGGTTGCCCAGCTTGGAGGTCACGCCGCCCAGCTGCAGGTACTTCTCAGCGATCTTGCCCTGGACGAAGTGGGTCTTATTGTCCTTGTCGCGGACAATCACGCCGTTCTGGTACTTCTGCATGTAGCTATCGCCGACCTTCTCCAGCTCAGAGATCGGGTAGCCCAGCGGGCCGTTCTCCCAGCCGGTCTTGCCCCACTCATCCATGAAGTCCTTCGGCACAGCGTGGGCGCCGGTCTCGTGGGTCCAGTAGATCGCGCCGTTCTCGAAGGTGGTGTAGCGGCCGCGACCGTTGGAGATGACATTCTCCTCGGAGGTCGGGTAGCCCAGCCAGGAGTCCGGACCGTTCATGGAGGCGTAGTGGGCGCCGATGCGACCCCACACGTAGTGGGCGCCGGTCTTCGGGGACCAGTAGGCGCGGCCGCCACGGAAGTCCTGAACCTTGCCGCCGTCCTTGGCGTCGTACTCATTGGAGATGCAGGCGCCCAGGGTCTCCGGGGCGTTCTTCATGTTCTCCGCGATGGCACCGCCAATCTTGCACTTCGCACCGCGGTCAGCTTCCGGGACACCCAGGGCGTCCGCGATGTGCGGCCATGCCTGGATCATCTCGTACTGCCAGTACGGCCAGTCGTGGGTTCCGGAGGGGCGGAAGGCCGTGATCGGCTTCACGCCGGCCTTCTTCGCGTACTTGACGAAGGTCTCGGTGGTCATGCGGGACATAGCCTCCAGGCCGAAGCCGGCCATGTTGGAGGGCATGCCCGGAATGGTGCCCGGCTTGTCGTACTTGCCCGCGTTGCCGTTACCTGCGGAGACGTAGACGGTCATGTCCTTCAGCGCATCCACGCCCAGCTTCGGGTCGTGGTCGATCCAGTCCTGGGAGCCGAACTCGCCCCACATCTTCTTGGCGTCGTAGCCGTTGCCGTCGTTGGTGGCGTAGGCGATGGCTTCCGGCATGCCGTAGGAGGTCGTGTCCAGGTAGCCGGAGAAGGAGCCGACGAACTTCCACATCTCCGGGAAGCGCTCGGCCAGGTTCATTGCGGCGGTACCACCCATGGACAGGCCGGTGATCGCGCGATCCTCGTTGGCGCGCCAGCCCTCGCGCAGGACGGGCGGCAGCTCCTTGGTCAGGAAGGTCTCCCACTTGTAGTGCTTGCCGTTCTCCGGCTCGTTCCAGTCCGTGTAGAAGGAGGACTCGCCGCCGACGGGCAGAATCACGTTGACGTTGCGGTCTGCGTACTGGTTGGCGATGTTGGTGGACAGGGTCCAGCCGGACTCATCCTCGCGGGCGCGCAGGCCGTCCAGGGCCCATACGGTCGGGAACTTGCGGTCGGGCTGGGAGTACCAGTCGCGGGCCAGCAGGATCTGCACCTTGATGGGCTTGCCAGGCATGGCGGCGGAGTTGATGAAGACGTTGGCCCAGCGCTCGGTGATCCACTCGACGCGGTCCACGCTCACGCCCTCCGGCAGGCCGTCCAGGTGCTGCTCGGTAACCTCGCGCGGGGTGCGCTTCGGAACGCTGTCCGGGTCCAGGTAGCTGGTGCCGGAGCCTGGGCCCATGGAGCCACCGAGGGAGCTCTGCGCGGTGGCGGCCGGCATCATTGGCATTGCCAGCGCAACGGAAAGCGGCAGAGCCAGGATCGCCGCGCTCTTACGGCGGAGGCTGCTGGCGGAGCGAGTGCGACGGGAGAGGTTCGCTGCTAGGCGCATAGTCTTCATTCTTTCTGTTGCTCTTTGGTTGTATGTGTAGCTTTGTCTAGTGCGTGTCTAAGCGCCGGTTCTTGCGGCCGAAGCAGGTTCCCCTCCTGCTTCGAACACCACCGGGCGCTTCGTCAAGCCATTCACTATTCACGTTTACGTCTATCGCGACCTGGATCTTCTCAAGCTTTTCGCGCTTGTATCGCAGGTGCGCTTCTAGCACGTGAGCAATTATGGCAAGCAAAAGCGCTTTCACATGGACAACACGCGGAACATTTAAAGTTTTACTTGAGGGTTAGCCTACCATGTTGCCAGTGTTACTTATGTGATTCTTGATGTTCTTTCTTATTGACGCCCCTACACCCCGTTCGTAATAAGCCTCAATACCCCACCAGCGCCACCCGCACCCCAGCCCCTCACGCGCAGCGCCAACCCCAGGCAAGCAAAAGCCACCGCCCCAGGCAGCACCTAGGGCAGTGGCTTTAAGAGTTTAGGAAATCGCTAGAGCGTCCTAAGTTTAGGCACCCAGCGCGCGCAGGATGTGCGGGCGAGCCTTGCTCAGCTCCGCATCCCAGTACGGCCATGCGTGCAGGCCGTTAATTGGGTAGCTCACAACCGGTCGAGCGCCAGCTGCGCGGGCAGCCATCTCGAACTTCGCGGTGGAGGTACGCGCCATCCACTCCAGACCAATACCAGCAGCGACGCCCCTCGGATTCTCCAGGAACTTCTCGCCGCGGGAAGGAACGCCACCGGAGGCGGCCAGGTACAGCGGCATGCCACGGAAGCGGCCAGCCTGAACGGTCGGGTCATTGCGGAAGCGGCGCGGATCGACCGGGCTGCCCCACATGTCCCAGAGGTTTGCACCCTTGTCAGCGTCAGACATCGCGTACTGGATTCCGGCATACATACCCGGCCAGGTCGGGTTCAGGTAACCAGACAGGGAGGTCGCCTGCTTGAACTGGTTGCGGTGCCATGCGGCCAGGTTCATTGCGGCAGTACCGCCCATGGAAAGACCGACGATGGAATTGCGGGTCGGACTCACGCCGAAGTTGCGCTGCAGGTAGCCCGGCAGCTCGCGGGTCAAGAAGGTCTCCCAACGCGGCTTCTTCGGGCCACCCTTACCGCCGTACGGGCCCATCCAGTCCGTGTAGAACTGAGCCTGCCCGCCGACCGGCATAACCAGGGTCACGTCATCGTTGACGAACTTCTTCACAGCGTTGCCCGACCAAACCCAGGCGTTCCAGTCCTGGCGTGCACGCAGACCGTCCAGCATGTAGACGCCAGCGTTACCGCCGCGGGAAGAGGGCTTGATCTGCACCTGGATCTTCTGCCCCATCGCCGGGGAGTAAACCCAGCAGTTCTGCAGGTAGTACTTGTGCTTGCTCCAGTGGCAGCCCGGGCGCAGGTGGCCACGGTTGTCAGCAGCAGCGGTGGGTGCAGTGACAACGGCCATACCCAGCGCAGTGGCAATAGCTACCAGGAACGCAGTGAGCTTGGAGCCCAGACCCTTGGTCTTCTTAGTCGTGTTCATGTAGTCCTAAATGTCTTGAAACGTTCTGACGAGAGATGCGCCGAAGGCTCATCTCGAAACACAGGATGCGTGTACGTTACCAAATCTTTACGATCGCACTCAAAGTATTGATCGAATCTCTTTCACGAAACGCTACATCCCTAGAACCTTCTCAGCGAATCCTTAGAGGCGCCTAATCACACGCCTCCCTCGCTCCACTCACGCCACTGCAACCCCATCACTAGCAAGCTAGAAATCCAGCGCACCCCCCGAAAGTGCAGAACGCCGACTCCCCCGCAAAGGAGAAGTCGGCGTCACAAAGAAAGAACAGAGAGTTAAACCTAGAACAGCGGCACGATGTAAACCGCCATCGCCACACAGAACAGCCAGGCCAGAGCCAGCAACTGCAGGGTACGATCCTCGAGGGCGATCTCGTCGGGCGCGCCGCCCTCACCGCGGTCAACGTCCGCGGCGTAACGCAGAATCGCGATGGTAAACGGCACCATCGAGACCTGGTACCACACGGCGGCCACACCAGACTCGACCGTCTGCGCCAGGCCAAAGCCCCACAGTGCGTAGCTCAGCACCACGGCGGTGGCGGCCAGAGTCCAAACAAAGCGCAGGTAGGTCGGGGTGTAGCTCTCCAGGGACTTACGGATCTTCGCGCCCGAGCGCAGCGAAAGCTTCAGCTCCGCGTAGCGCTTACCTGCCGCCATGAACAGCGAGCCGAACGCCGCGACCAGCAGGAACCACTGCGAAAGCAGGATAGAGGCAGCCACACCGCCGGCCATCGCACGCAGCATGAAACCGGAGCTCACCAGCGCAATGTCGATCACCGGCTGGTGCTTCCAGCCGAAGCAGTAGCCCAGCTGCAGCGCGATATACACCGCCACGACAATCGCCAGGTTCGTACCCGACGAGGCCAACAGCGAGCCACCAATCGCCGCAATGATCAGCACCACCGACATCGCGTACGCCAACCCCACCGGCAGCACACCCGCCGCGATCGGACGGAAGCGCTTGGTCGGGTGCGCGCGGTCGGCCTCCACATCGCGGGCATCGTTGATCAGGTAGATCGAGCTGGCCGCCAGGCAGAAGGCAATGAATGCGATCAGCACGTCCAGTAGTACGCGGCTGTGGAAGAGCAGCTCCCCGCCAGCAGCCGCAGGAGCCGCGATGACCAGCACGTTCTTGACCCACTGCTTCGGGCGCAGCGCCTTGATCATCGCCTCCGGCAGGTTGCGCGGCGGGCGCAGCTTCTTCGTTTCGGTGGCGGTGCTGGTCGCCTGGTTGGGATCTTCCAGCCCGGACGTGTGCGGCTCCGTGCCGATCAACGGCTCCGGCCGGCCGTTGCTAGGCTGTTCGCTCACTGACTCTTCTCCTCACTGTTTTTCTTTGTGACGCCCCCACGTCCCCCATCGACAACCCTGCGCACGGCGATGGCCGTGGCAGCGCCGATGCAGCTTCCGAGGGCGACGTCAGAGGGATAGTGTACGCCCAACACCATGCGCGACAGCGCCATCGCCGGGATGCCCACGAGGGGCAGCGCCCCGGTGCGGTTGTTCGCCGACTGGGCAAAGGCCACGAGGGCGGCGGTGGAGCTGGTTGCGTGCGAAGACGGGAAGCTGAGCTTCGAGGGAGTACCGACGCCGATCTTAATGCGCGGATCGTGCGGGCGGGGGCGGCGGATGATGCGCTTGAGCACCACACTGGCGGCGTGCGCCAGGAAGGCGCTGACGCCCACGGTCAGCCATCCGCGGCGTTCCGGCCCGTCGGCAGGCTTGCCTTGCGCGGCGGCCAGGCCGTAGCCCAGGGCGGCGGAACCCATCCAGCCGAGGGCATGCTCGCCGAAGTGGCTCATGCCCCGGGCGGTGGGCAGCACTCCCGGCTTGTCGGTCAGCTGCTTCTGCAGTGCGACCAGCAGGTCGGATTCGCCCAGCGGGTCGCCGCTTACGCTTGTGGCGCTCATTGTTTCTGCGTTGTCCTTAACTTCAGTAGCTTCGGTCTGGCTCGGTTTCAGTATGGGGCGTTAGTTTTCAGCCGCGCGCTCGGGCTCGAAGATCTGCGCCCAGCCTTCCCGGCTGGTCAGGTACGGGTGAGCGGCCCGGTAGGCATCGCGGAGCTCGTCGAAGCGGTCCGCGACCTGCTTCTGCAGGCGCATGGACTCCTGCGCCAACGCGAGCATTTGGCCGCGGTCGCGCTTGCGGTACACCACTCCCTTGCCATCGGCGGTGGTCACGGTCGCCCCGTCCACGCGGGAGAGGCTGAACCAGCGGGCTTCGATGGGCGGGAGGTTCACCTGCGGGGCGTGGTGATGGCGGGCGTCGGCAGGCTTGGCGTTGTTCAGCAGACCCTTGGCAAGCGTGACAATCTTGGCCTTCTTGCTCAGCGGAATGCGCGTGAGGTCGGCCGGTCCGCCCGTCGCGGCGGGCAGGTCGGTGGCCGACGGGATAACGACCGCGTCGGAGTAGTTCTTGCGCAGCTTCGCGATGCGCGGCAGAGAAGTCTCCAGGATGTCGAACAGCTGATCCGGACCAGCCAGGAAGTCCTTCATCGCCTCGTTCTGGATGGCAACGGTGGAATACTCCAGGCACAGCAGGTGCTTAGCGGTTGCCTTCGCCATCGAGGCAACGATGCCGCGCGGGCTGCCGTCGTGCTGGATCGCAGCAACAATCAGGCGGTTACGCAGGTGGAAGTATGCCTGCCAGTCGATGGCGTCGTCCTTATCGGACCAGGCCATGTGCCAGATCGCGATGCCCGGCCAGGAGGCCGTCGGGAAGCCAGCATCCTTCGCGCGCAGACCGAACTCGCCGTCGTCCCACTTGATGAACAGCGGGAGGGGCTGACCGATGGTTTTCGCGACAACGCGCGGGATCATGCACATCCACCAGCCGTTGTAGTCAACGTCGATGCGGCGGTGCAGATCCTTGGAGTTCTCCGAACTATTCGGAGTGCCGTAGCCCTTGCTCACCACGTCCCGGGCCACCGGCGCGATCGGCTGGCCTGCCGCGTTGTGGGCCGCACCATCACCCAGGTCACGCAGCGGGTGCTGGTAAAAGTCGTGGTCGTAGTGGGTGTGGGGCGCGGCGGTCCACATGAAGGAGCCCCGGTCGATGACCTCGCCCATGGTGTGCAGGTGGCTGCGCTCCTGCAGGTTCAGCATCTGGCCACCGATCAGCATCGGGGACTTCGCGTAGCGGGCGGCCGCCAGGGCGCGCAGCACGCTATCGGGCTCGATGGCGATGTCGTCGTCCATGTACAGGATGTACGGGCTGTTGGTGCCACGCTCCTCATGGAGGGCCTCGTACATGATGCGGGAGTAGCCGCCGGATCCGCCCAGGTTGCCCTGCTGCACGATGCGCAAACGGTCGCCGAAGTGCTCCGCAACCTCGTCGAAGTCCGGTTCGTCGGCGGGGTGCTTGTCGCCCTGGTCGGGCATGATGATGGCTTCGATACGGCCGTCGACCTCGGGGTCGGAAGCGAGTGCGTGAAGTGCTGCAACCGCGTCGGCCGGACGGTTGAACGTCGGGATGCCGATGGTGACGCTCGGCTCAGCGGCCGGCAGCGTCTCGTCTTCGAAGGTCTGCTCGCCGGCCTCGACGGTGGCGTACCAACCCGCGGAGTGCAGGCGGGTTTCCTTCTCGCAGGTCAGGTCGAACCAGATCCAGCCGCCGTCCTCGAAAGGAGCCAGGGAGACAGTGAACTCAGCGACACCGTGGCCGTTTTCGTCAGTTTCGATCTGGGCACCCTCGATGCCGATGCGGGAGCCATCGTACTTGGAGCGGTACAGGTCTACGCGAGCCTCACCAGTGATTTCGATGCGCAGCTTGACCTCGTCCAGCTGGGACCAACGGCGCCAGTAGGAGGCGGGGAAGGCATTGAAGTAGGTCTCGAAGGAGGTCTCGCTGCCCGCGGGCAGGATCGCTTCGGTGCGGGAGACGGCGTTGACGCGGCCGGGGGTGGTGGCCTCGTTCTCCACAAAGTACAGGGAGCGCACGTTGCGCGGTTCGCCACGCTTCGGCAGCAGGATGCGTGCTAGGCGGGTGGCGTCGACCCCATCGTTGGTATTGGCTTTCACTGGCTGAGCGTTCATTTGCTGAACACAGACCTCCGCGTAGGCATTAAAGACATTGGAATATATCCGATTATCCATGAAAGCCCGTCACAAGAGCTTGTGCGACACAGCCCCAGTTCAGCCCGAGTTAGCTAGGCCTCTACTTCAGACAACGAATCTAACTCTCGAGATTCCTGGGCTCCACGCCACGTAATAACGGCACCGGCCATCGCAATCAAAACGATGCCTGCCACCATGGACCAAGTGAGCTGATCGCCGGAAAAAGCCCAGCCCAGAATCGCGCCGATCACCGGGTCCAGGGCAAATAGCGTGCCAACGACCGCGGCCGAGACAATTCCAGCGGCAATCGTATCCACTACATAGGGCACAACGGCGCCGATAAAGCCAGAGATGACGATGATGCCCCACATCGTGGCGTCAATATGCGGCACCGCGGAGACAGAGAACGGCGCGAGCACGAGTGCGGCAACAACCACTGACAGCGCCAGATCGGGCATGCCACCGCCCTCGGTCTTGCCAACACGGGCGGCAAACAGCGTGTAGGCGCCGAAGAAAATCGCGCCGACCGCGCCGAATCCGATACCGACAATGTCCAGGTCATTGGAGGGCTGCGCGATCAGTGCAACCCCGACGAACGCGGCGATGGCCCACAGGCGGGAGCGCCACATGGTCAGTCCTAGAAAAGACACGACGCAGGGGCCAAGGAAGTCGATGGTAACGGCGACACCCTGGGGCAGGCGGGCGATGGCTGCGTAAACCATCATGTTCATCATGCCTATGGCGATGCCGTAGACCACGATGTTGAGGGCGCGGGCGCGCGTCATTCCGGACAGCTTCGGGCGGAAGATAACCACCATGATGATGGCGGCAGCGGTCATGCGCAGTCCCGATACGCCCGGCGCGCCGACCGTAGAAAGCATGTCCGTGACCAGCACCGCCGCAGCTTGGGTACCCAGGGACCCGACGAGAACCAAGAGGACCGGCGCCACTGGCAGGGCGAGGAATTTGCTCCCTCGCCGTGGCGACGCCTCTTGCTGGGTTGCCTTTGTTTGGGTTTTCTCACGCGACACCCGTGAAATATTAGTGCAGCCTCCTCTGACTGAAGGAACCGCGATCTAGCGACAAAATAGTAAAGATAGTAAAAATAGTAAAGATAGTAAGAGATAGTAAGGAGGCAAGGTGCCGTCCACTCCAGCTCGACCCAAGAACCCCTTCACCGCAACAGTCGGAAAAACGCCGCTAGTTCTCGCAGGACGCGATGAATACCTCCGCGACTTCGACACCGCCATCCAAGATGGCCCCGGAAGTCATGAACGTATCTCCATCATCACCGGCCCGAGGGGGATCGGCAAGACTGTTCTGCTAAATGAGTTCGAAGCAGTTGCGAAAACCCATTCGTGGCACGTCATCTCTGAAACCACGACCCGTGGTTTCAACGACCGCATCCGCGACCGCGCCTTCAACCTCCTACAGGATCTTTCCGACGAACCCAAGCGTCGCCTCTCCGGCATCAATCTCTCTTACCTCGGCTTCGAGACCGAGGCTATTCCCTCCTTTTCGCCCACACCGACGTTGAGGTCGGTACTCGAAGAGCTTTTCGACCGACAGGCTGAGCTTGACGCCCGACTCAACCAAGAACCAGTCGGCCTGCTGATCACCTTGGACGAGCTGCACTACGCACACATGGACGAGATCATTGAGTTCGGGACAACCATTCAACATCTCGTCCGCGAAGACCGGGAGATTGCGATTGCGATGGCTGGCATTCCTGGTGCTGTGAAACCACTTCTTGCCGCTGACGAAGGTCGTAACCCTGTGACCTTCTTGCGTCGCGCGAACAAAATTGAAACCGGAATGGTGCCGTTTGAAGAAGTACACACTGCACTTGATAAGACCACCGAGCAGGTCGGGGTCTCTTGGACCCCGCAGGCACTCGACAACGCAACTAAGGCGACCGGTGGCTACCCCTTCATGATTCAGCTAGTTGGGCAACACGCTTTTCGTAACTACACCGGCGACGCGATCGACGAAAAAGCTGTATCTCGCGGAATTGGTGACGCCCGGAGAAAACTCGGACAGCTCGTGCACGAGCCTTCGATTGCGGATCTGTCTGAGGTCGACCGGACTTTTCTCATCGCAATGTCGACCGACGATGGCCCCTCTCGCATGTCGGACATCGCGACTCGAATGGGCGTAGACGCGCAGTACGCGGGAAACTACCGCAAACGCCTCATTGATGCAGAGATGATCCGCCCAACGAGCCACGGGTTCGTCGATTACGAGCTGCCGTATATGCGGGAGTATTTACGCTCCCACCACGCGACCGATGCAATGGAACAGTTCTCCATCTGGCCGGAGTAGGAACGCCTCCAAAGCGCCGCCCCCCCGATCCCAGCCCTAGTGCCCGCGCTCCTGCTCCAGCGGCTCGCCCGACTCGAAGTACGGAGCCAGCTTGTTGTCGTACATCGACAGCGCCGCTCCGATAGCCATGTGCATGTCCAGGTACTGGTAGGTGCCCAGACGCCCGCCGAACAGCACCTTGTTCTCCGCAGCCTCCGCCGCGGCCAGCTTGCGGTAGGCCTCCAGCTTCTCGCGGTCTTCCGGGGTGTTAATCGGGTAGTACGGCTCGTCGCCCTCCTCCGCGAAGCGGGAGAACTCCTTCATGATGACCGTCTTGTCCTTCGGGTACTTGTCGCCCCGCTCCGGGTGGAAGTGACGGAACTCGTGAATGCGGGTGTACGGGAACTCGGCATCGTTGTAGTTCATCACCGGAGTGCCCTGGAAGTCTCCGGTGTTCAGCACCTCGGTTTCGAAGTCGAGGGTGCGCCAGCCCAGGTGGCCTTCGGCGTAGTCAAAGTAGCGATCCAGCGGGCCGGTGTAGACAACCGGCGCGTCCGGGTTGGCCGCGCGGATCTCGTCGCGGATCTCGAACCAGTCGGTGTCCAGGCGTACCTCGATCTTCTCGTCGGCAGCCATGTTCTCCAGCCACGCGGTGTAGCCCTCCACCGGCAGGCCCTCGTAGGTGTCGTTGAAGTAGCGGTTGTTGAAGGTGTAGCGCACCGGCAGGCGGGAGATATTAGAGGCCGGCAGTTCCTTCGGGTCGGTCTGCCATTGCTTGGCGGTGTAGTCGCGCACGAAGGCCTCGTATAGCGGGCGGCCGATCAGGGCGATGCCCTTTTCCTCGAGGTTCTTGGCCTCTGCCGGGTCCAGCCCGTCGGTCTGGTCCTTAATCAGCTGGCGGGCCTCGTCCGGGCTGTAGTACTTGCCGAAGAACTGGTTGATCAGTCCCAGACCCATCGGGAACTGGTAGGCGGTGCCCTTGTGCATTGCAAACACGCGGTGCTGGTAGTCGGTGAAGTCCGTGAACTGGTTGACGTAATCCCACACGCGCTTGTTGGAGGTGTGGAACAGGTGCGCACCGTACTTGTGGATCTCGATGCCCGTCTCCGGCTCAGCCTCGGAGTATGCGTTGCCGCCGATGTGGGAACGCTTCTCCACCACCAGCACATTCTTGCCGGCCTGGGTTGCCGCGCGCTCGGCCACGGTGAGGCCGAAGAAGCCGCTGCCGACAACGATGAGGTCGTAGTTCTGTCCGCTCTGTGTCTGCTCAGTCATGCTTGCCAGGTTACCGCGCTAACTCACTGTTTTTTGGTCATGACGCCACCTCGGTGTGCCGCCCGGTGCAGCGATTTCAGGCAAGCGGTTCTTTAAACCCGGCCCAGTCGGGCAGCTCCTCCACCCACTCCCCTAGCCAGGCTTCCGCGAAGCCGAGCATTCCGGTGTTCCACATCACCCAGAAGATGCCGCTGAAGACCACGGCGCAGCCCGCCAGGAAGCCCACGCCGATGAAGCTCTTGGTCGCCGCCCCCTGCCGCTTCCAATACTCCTCGAAGCTGTCGTATTTCCGTAGTCCCCAATCCAGCAGTCGGTTGGGCCAGGCCATCTCGAAGGAGAGCACGCCGATGCCGAAGAACAGCATGAACCAGCCTGGCCCGGGAGTGGGGATAATGAGGATGCCGCCGACCACCAGCAGCCACCCTATGAGCAGCGTCAGCGGGCCGACCAGGAATCCATAGCTGCGCTTCTTCAGCCCCTCGTGGCGCACCTGCAGCTGGGCTACCTTCCGACGTACGTTTTCGCTCAGCTTGGACATGACTGCCTAAAACCACCGTTCGAGGACGGTAGCCACGCCGTCCTCATCGTTCGTCTGGGTGACCTCGTCGGCGATTTCCTTCAGCGATTCCTCGGCATTGCCCATCGCCACGCCGTGCCCCGCCCAGGTAAGCATCTCCGTGTCATTGGGCATGTCCCCGAAGGCAATGGTCTGTGCGGCCTCCACGCCGATCTGTGCGGCAATCCATTCCAGCGCGGAGCGCTTGGAGATCCCGGCCGCCGCGACCTCCACCAGGCCCCCTTCATAGCTGTAGGTGGCTTTCGCCTGGGTGGCGTCAATAAAAGGGCGCACCGCGGCAAAGAGCTCGGCCGAGGTTCGATTGGGGTCCCGGACCAGCAGCTTTACCACGGGCGTGGCGGCGAGCTCTTCGAGGGACTGGACGGCATGCTCGGTGGAATCCCATGCGTGGTCGTAGCCGGGAGAGACGGAAAATAGCTCGTCGGCGCGGTCGAAGGCGCTGGTTCCCGCGCGCTCGACGGCGAAGCCGACTCCGGGGACAGACTCGCTGAGTTGTGCGATGAGAGCCTGGATGAGGTCGGGTTCGAGGGTCGCGGCGTGCACGATCTGATCCCGGTCGGCGTCATAAATAATTGCGCCGTTGGCGCAGGCACAGACGGGCCGGACAGGCAGCTGCTCGAAGACGGGCATCAGCCAGCGCGGCGGGCGGCCGGTGGCGATGGTGAAGACGGTGCCTTGGCGCAGCATCGAATTCACCGCACGGCGCATGCGCTCCGAGACTCGCTCCCTACTGTTGAGCAGGGTGCCGTCAACGTCGCTGACCACCAGCAACGGGGAATCCTGCATCGCTCGGGCCTACTTTTTGCGCAGACGGTTGATGCGCTGGCGCAGCGGCACCAGGATCTTGTTGATGCCCGTGGCCTGCTCGCGTTCGCGAGCCTCGGCGGCGGCGCGACGCTCGGCTTCGGCCTTCTCCTTGGCGCGCTTCTCCTTGCGAGCCACGGCATCGGCACGGTCCTGGACGGTAGCTTCCTCCAGCGTCGGAGCGACTCCGCCGAGGGCGGCCGGAACCCAGAATTCGCCCTTGGGCATGGGGCCGAAGCGCTCCTCCCAACGCTGGCGGGTCAGGTCCATCTGCTCGACCATGGTCTGGTGTAGTCGCTCGGTGGTGGCCTGTGCATCCTCGGTGACCTCGACCGGCTTGCCGACGGTAATCACCAGCTGGGTTTCCTTCGGCCGCCAAATCGGCTTGCGGCCTTTCGTCCACACGCGCTGGGAACCCCAAATGGTCAGCGGGATCAGGGGCACGCCAGCCTGGTAGGCGATGCGTGCGGCGCCCTGGCGGAACTCCTTGATCTCGAAGGATCGAGAGATCGTGGCCTCCGGGAAGATACCCACCAGGTCGCCGGCCTTCAGCTGCTTGATGGCCTGATCCACCGAGGCTTGGCCGTCCGCACGGTCGACCGGGATGTGGTGATAGGAACCCATGAGCGCACCCACGCCCTTGACGTCGAAGATCTCCTTCTTCGCCATGAAGCGCACCACGCGGCCGCCGCGAACGTGCGCCGGGACGCCGCCGTAGGTGAAGTCCCAGTAGCCAGTGTGGTTAACGGCGATCATGGCCGGACCGTCTGCGGGGATGTTTTCCGCGCCGTAGACCGCGCAATCTAGGTGCTGCATGTAGCGGAACCACAGCTTGGCGATGCCGATCGTCGGAAAGCCGTAGGGGAATTCCTTGGCTTCCTTGTGGCCGGTGATCTTGGGCTGGTAGCCATCGGGGAAGCTGAAGCTATCGAGCAACGACATGGGTGGCGGTTACCTCTCCTGGGTACTTGGAAACTGTGGCTCAACCAGCGCGCGGGGTCGCACGCTGGGCCGAGTCGGCGCTTTAGGCGCCGGATTCGCTGAGCTATTTGCTGGGCTTCAGAATATCTTTACCAACGAAAGGACGCAGCGCCTTCGGCACAACCACGGAGCCGTCGGCCTGCTGGTGGTTCTCCAAAATAGCCACCAACCAGCGGGTTGTCGCCAGCGTGCCGTTCAGGGTTGCGGCGGTCTGCGCCTTGCCGTCGGCATCGCGGTAGCGGGTCTTCAGGCGGCGGCCCTGGAAGGTGGTGCAGTTGGAGGTACTGGTCAGCTCACGGTAGGTCTGCTGAGTCGGGACCCACGCCTCCGTATCGAACTTGCGGGCCGCCGAGGAGCCGAGGTCGCCGCCGGCGACGTCGATCACGCGGTAGGGCACCTCGATGGCCGCCAGCATTTCGCGCTCCATGGCCAGCAGCTCCTGGTGCAGCTCCGTGGCCTCCTCCGGCTTGCAGTAAACGAACATCTCCACCTTGTCGAACTGGTGGACGCGGATGATGCCACGGGTGTCCTTGCCATAAGAACCAGCCTCGCGACGGAAGCAGGAGGACCAGCCGGCGTAGCGCAGCGGACCGTTAGAGAGGTCGATGATCTCCTCGGAGTGGTAACCGGCCAGTGCGACCTCGGAGGTGCCGACCAGGTACATGTCGTCTTCCTCCAGGTGGTAAATCTCATCGGCGTGGGCCCCCAGGAAACCGGTGCCGGACATAACCTCGGGGCGCACCAGCACCGGCGGGATCATGAGCTGAAAGCCGTGCTCCACGGCCTTCTGGGCAGCCAGCTGCAGCATGCCCAGCTGCAGCAGCGCACCGTCGCCGGTGAGGAAGTAGAAGCGAGCACCGGAAACCTTCGTACCGCGCTTCATGTCGATTAGCCCCAGGGATTCGCCCAACTCGAGGTGATCCTTCGGCTCAAAGTCGAACTGCGGCGGCTCGCCCACCACGTCGAGGGTGACGAAGTCCTCCTCGCCACCGGCCGGCGCGCCTTCCTCCACAATGTTGGAGATCTGCATCTGCAGGTCGTAAACGGCCTGCTCGGCGCTGGACTGGGCCTCCTCCAGCTTCTTGACTGCCTCGGCCTTCTGCTTGCCCTCCTCGCGCAGGGCCTGCTTCTCCTCGTCGGAGGCGGAGCGCATCTTCTGCCCCATCTCCTTGGAGAATGCCTTCTGTTCCGCACGGGCCGCGTCGGCGGCGCTGATGGCCTCGCGGCGCTGCGTGTCGGCCTCCAGCAGCTGGTCGATCAGCGCCGGATCCTCCCCACGAGTGCGCTGGGATTCACGGGCTACATCGGGGTTATCGCGCAGAAACTTCAGATCAATCATGGTGCTTAGCTTAGCCGGTTCGCCCTCGTAGTTGTCTGCCCAGTTCCCCCCTATGGCACAACCCCTACTAGACTGGCCTCACAATTAGAGTCCAATACTGTCGAATACACGAATACAGCCGAAACCCGAAGCAGATTTAGAGCGAGCCCATGACCACCAGCGAAGCGAAAACCCGCCGCAGAGCACGCAGCCTCACCATCGCATTGTTCTCCGCCCTGTGCGGTGGTGTCAGCGCCGCTGCGTTCGCCTTCGTCGCCCCCGAAGGCAGCACCCCGCTGGTACCGGCCGATGAAAAGCAGGGGCAGCACGTGAACAACACCACGTTCACCGAGGCCAGCAACGGCGACTGCGTAAATTGGAAGCCCGGCCAAGACGGAGTGAACTCCAACTTCGCCACCGTCGATTGCGAACAGCCCCACCGCTTCGAGGTCAGCTCCCGCGAAGACCTCGGCCAGTACCCCACCAGCGAGTTTGGCCCATCCGCAAAGCAGCCGGACTTGAAGCGTCAAGAAGAATTGACCAACGAGCTATGCACCGGACCGACGATGCAGTACCTCGAGGGCAAGCTCGACCCGGAGGGGCGCTACTCCATTTCTCCGATCCTGCCCCCGCAATCCGCGTGGAACGACGGCGATCGCACGATGCTGTGCGGCGTGATGGTTCCGGACGCCACCGGCCGCACCACCGAGACGACCGGTTTTGCGGCAAAGCAGGATCAGTCGCGCTACTTCGAAAAGGATCGTTGCGTACGTGCCGATGGCGACCTAACCAACGAAGTTCCGTGCGAGGAGAAGCACGCCTGGCAGGTGACCTCCGTGGTGAACCTCGGCGAGGAGTTCCCTGGCGCCTGGCCGGATACGAAGAAGCAGAATGAGTTCCTGAACAAGGTCTGCACCAAGGCGGCGCAGGATTACCTGGGCGGCGACGATGCGCTGTATAATTCCACGCTCACACCGTTCTGGACCACGCTGCAGCGCCAGTCCTGGGATGCTGGGTCGCGCACCGTGAACTGCGCCTTGACGTTCGGTCGCCCCGGCGGCGGATTCGCCACCCTCGTCGGCGATGTGCGCAGCGAATTCACCATCGACGGCCACCCGCCGAAGACCCCGCCGAAGCGCAACCCGCTGCGCCGGGATGCAGGCTCCGAAAATGCTGACAATGCTGGCGCTCCCGACAACGCCGGCAACCCCGGCGCCGATGCAGCACCAGAGGGCGGCACCCCGGCCGCAGAGGCCCCGAACGCCAACCCAGCCCCGGCGCCGTAGGTGGATACTCCCCATGGCCATCGAAGTTTCCCCCGAGCGCTTCGAAGAGCTCGTTGACCTCGGCCTTCGGCGCATCCCCCGCGAGCTGTTGGATAACGTCAGCAACGTCGCCATCGTCACCGAGGACTACAACCCCGAAAGCCCGGACATCCTGGGTCTCTACGAGGGCATCGCGCTGACCGAGCGCACCTCCGAGTACACCTCTGCCCTGCCCGACAAGATCACGATTTACCGCTACGCCCTCGAGGACATCTGCGACAACGAGGAAGAGCTAGTCGAACAGGTCGCCATCACCGTCATCCACGAGCTCGGCCACCACTTCGGCATCTATGACGACCGCCTGCACGAACTCGGCTGGGGCTAGAGCGTCGCCGCGCCCCACCCCAGCACTTCGAAAGAGCCCTCCAGGCTATCGAGCACCCCGGAGCGCGCCGCCGTTGTCTCGACCCTGTTCGTTTCTGTTTTATTTTGTGACGCCCCAGGCCGGCCCACCGCAACGTCTGCCAACTCGGCAATGTTGTCTGGCACGCGCAGGGTAATGACGTTGCCGTTGGCCAGGTAGTGCATGAAAGCCCACTCCGGATCCACCCCACCCAGGAAGCGGGCGACCAGGCGGATCACGGCACCGTGGCTGACTAGCGCAACATCGGTGGGCTCAGCGCCGTTCTGTACTGCCTCCCGGTTCGCCGCCTCGTTGTCGGCCAGTGCGACCAGCAGCGTGGCCAGGTATTCGCGCAGCACCTCCGCGCCAGACAGACCGCCGGGCACGACCTTGTCGACTCGGCCGAGCATCCAGGCACCCAGGATGGAGTGGTAGGCCTCGTGAGAGTCCTCGTCGTTCTTCATCTCGTACTGCCCGGCGGGAATCTCGGAGACCCGCGGCAGTCGCTGCAGCGCGGCGTGGATGTGATCCGTCGCGCGGGCGGAGGCGGTGGCGTCATCTAAAGATCCCCCGCGGGAAAAGCCCGCAGGAACGATCTCTCCGCCGAAGGCACCGGCCAGTCCCACGGCCGTTTGCTGCGCACGGGCGGCAAAGGAGGAGGCGATCTTCAGGCGCTGGGTGCGCTCGGTGAGCCAGTGGCCGGCCTCGGCGGCCTGCTCCCAGCCCAGCTCGGTGAGGTCGGCGCCGGGTAGCGCTGTATCCAGGGCGTGGATGGCGTTGGAGGTCGTCTGGCCATGCCTGACCAGGAAAAGACGTGTCGATTGTGCCATTGCCTAGCTACCCTTCTGGCCGCTCTTGAGTTCCTCAATCCATCTACTGGATTCAGCGTAGTTCGGCGGGGCACTGCCCGCATGGCGATGCAGCGGATGGCTGGTGGATTCCGCGACCGGCAGAGCCTCCGCCGAGGGCCAGCTGCCCAGGAAGCGCACGTCCTCCGCGCGACGGTACAGGCCAGCCAGGGCTTCGGCCACGGCGGCGTCCTCGATGTGGCCGACGATGCCGATGTGGAAGACGTAATTACCGTTGGCCGCGCCCTCACCCTTTTCCCCAGTACGGCGGGGGCGGGAGCCGATGCGCGCCATGTCCACCTGGCGGGTGGACAGCTCGGCGATCGCATCCAACAGGCTGGAGGGCACGTTCGGCAGCCAGAGCACCATGCCACTGCGATCGTTGCCGGTGCGCTCGGTGGGCTTGCCGGGGTTGCCGACCAGGATGAAGCGGGTCTGGGCGCCGGCGACATCGGCCACCCCCTCGGCCACGGCGTCCAGCTGGTGGATCTCCCCCGCACGGGCCGGTGCTGCGGCGGCATCCGCCTGGCCGGCCTTCACTGCGGCCGCGGCCGCACCGTTACTGGAGGCGGGGACGAAGGAAACGTCAGGCAGGTTCTCCGCCACCCAGTTGCGCACCTGCGCCTCGGCGACGGGGTGGGTGGTCAGCGTCTTGATGTCCTCGAGCTTGGTGCCGGGGCGCACCAGGATAGAGAACACCACCGGTACGAGCACCTCGCGGTAGATCTGCAGCGGCTTACCGTAGGTCAGCGCATCTTCCGTCTGCGAGACCGGACCGTCCACGGAGCTTTCCAACGCCACGCAGGCGAAGTCGGCCTCGCCGTCGCGCACCATGTCCAGCGCCACCCGTGGGGAGGCGACGGGAATCTCGGTGGCGCCCTCCGGCACTGCGCCGAGCTGCTTAAACTGCTTCAGCGCCTCTTCGGTGAAGGTCCCTTCGGGGCCGAGGAACGCTACGCGCCCAAAAGAATCATTTGTGGAACCACTCATGCAACGCAGTCTAGTGGAGAACCCCACCAGGGATTCCCTGCCATTCTCGGAGACTAGGCTTCCCGGGCTATATCCCGGGTATATCCTTGGGAAGCAATGAACCGCACGCCCGACCAGCCCAGCACTTTTGCCGCCCGCCTCGCCCGCGCCCGGCGCGATACTGGGCTCAGCAACGCACAATTGGGCGTGGCCCGCGTCTACGACAACCCCCACAGCTACGACTTCCTGCGCAGTCACCCGGATCTCCCCCTCGGCGGCGAAGA
This sequence comes from Corynebacterium sp. HMSC08A12, assembly GCF_001807485.1. Taxonomy (GTDB): domain Bacteria; phylum Actinomycetota; class Actinomycetes; order Mycobacteriales; family Mycobacteriaceae; genus Corynebacterium; species Corynebacterium evansiae. The sequence continues at coordinate 110,626 of NZ_KV789186.1, forward strand.
GGTGCTGATCAAAGACCTGCAGCAGGTGGCGGGCGAGGTCACAACCATGGGGTCGGTCCACCACAGCTTCGTGGCCAACTACCACGACACGACCGCCCACCGCCTGCTGGTGGGCGGGGCCACGCTGGTCGGCGCGTCTTCCTCCGCGGAGTACGGCACCACCGCCTATACCGAGCCCGTCGGTATGTCCCAGCCCGTCAACCCGCTGAATTCCGCGATGATGGTCGGCGGTTCCTCCGGCGGGGCGGCCACGGCTGTCGCCCGTGGATTGGTGAACATCGCCCACGCCACCGACGGCGGCGGTTCCATCCGCATCCCCGCGGCCTGCTGCGGGCTCGCCGCGTTGAAGCCCGCCCACAACCACCGGTTCGGCTCTTTTACACCGGTCGCTCAGGGTTTTATCGCCTCCGACCTGCCCACCACTGCCCGCGCTTACGGCCTGCCCGAGCCGGATATGGACACGCTGCACCTCGAGCCCGCCCAATCGCCACAGCCTCTGCGCATCGGCTATACCAACCAGCCCTTCCACACTCGCAGCGTTGTCTCCCCGGAGATCGCCGCCGCCACCGCCGCGGCCACAGCTCTGGCCACCACGCATCCGCGCGTCGAGTCCGTAACCCAGGCGCCCGCACCCTATCCCCCGGCCACCTTTCAACTCTTCCGCGACCTCATCGCCGCCCGCTGCGCGGATCTGCCGGGCACACTATCGCCCATTACTACCTGGCTGCGCGACGAAGGCCGCCAGGTGCCGAAATGGCGGCGTCAACAGTTAGAAGAACAGATAGTCGGGCTAGACCCACAACGGGCGTGGCCACACTTCGATGTGATCGCGACCCCGACCCTCGCCTGCGCCCCGCCACCTCCCGGGGCGTTTTCGCAGCTCACGCCCGCCGATAACTTCTGGGCGCAGACCGCCTGGACCCCGTGGGGCACCCTGTGGAACCTGACGGGATGGGCGGCCGTCACGCTGCCGCTCGTCGCCCCCGAGCGCGTGCCCGGCCGCTGGCCGATCGCCCTGATGCTGGGTGCGGTCGGCAATCGCACGAACGCCGCGACGCTGCTTTCCCTCGCTGCTTTCCTTATGGACGCCGCCTCGCGCCTGCCCGCCGAAAGCCTCAGCGTTGCGGTTCCGGGCGATATAGAGGCCCTGGATTTCCGCGCCAAGCCCGACAACAGCCACAGCCACAACCACAGCCACAACAGCCATGAGCACTAGCACCAGCGACCGCACGGCACTGCGGTGGGAACTGCTGCTTGTCCTGGGCATCACCTTCGGCACCTCTGGGTTACGCGCCATCGCCCGGCTAGTGGAGGCAACCGTCAGCCCGGAGGCACTCAACGAGCAAAAAGCTACCCTCAACCAGGCACAATCGGTGCTGCCCTGGCTGGATCCGATTCTGCAGCTGCTGTCCAGTGGTGTGCTCTTCGCCTGGGGCGGGTTAGCGATATTCCTGCTGCTACGGCACCTGCCCACCCCGGCGCTGGTACGCAGCTGGCGGCTTCGGGGCCGCGACTGGCTGCACGGGGCGGGGCTGGCCGCGATCATCGGACTACCGGGGCTGGCGTTTTATCTCGGCGCGGTGCACCTGGGGCTATCGAAACAAGTCGTGCCCACGGGCCTGGACGAATCCTGGTGGCGGATTCCGTTGCTAATTCTGAACTCCTGGGCCAATGGATTCGCCGAGGAACTGGTGGTCGTGGCCTGGCTCAGCACGCGACTGCGGCAGCTGCGCATCAGCTGGGCGTGGGTGTTCGCCGCCAGCGCGCTGCTGCGGGGCAGCTACCACCTCTACCAGGGGTATTCCGCCGGTCTGGGCAACATCATTATGGGGGTCATCTACCTCTGGTACTTCAAGCGAACCGGGCGGATCTGGCCCCTCGTCATCGGCCACGGGCTGATCGATACCGTCGCATTCGTCGGCTACGCTGTGCTGTTTTAGTGCACAGTTGGGCCCTTCGAGCGCCGCTGTACCACTGCATTGACGCCAGCTATGTCCCCGGAACCCGTTATTATTGTCCCCATGAATTCTCGCGATAATTTCGGCCCCCGCCGCCCCGCCAACAATTCCGGCGGCGCGGACGGTGCCGGGGGTATGGAGATCGCCCGGGATCGTCACGGCAAGCCCATCCTGGATCGCTACGGGCGGCCGGTACGTAAGGGCGTCATCCCTCCGAGCAACAACGAGCCCAACGGACCAACCGAGTCCACCGGGCGCAAGGAGCCCCAGCGCCGCGAGATCCCGAATCAGCCCGAAGGACCGCGCTACCGCCGTGCCGAGCCGCTCCCGCCACGCGATGCCAACCCCGATGCCAACCGGGGTTACCAGCCGCAGCCGGGCCAATATCAGGGTCAGTATCCGGGCCAACAGCCCCAACAGGGGCAACCTTTCGGCGAGCCGCAATTCGGCGGCTACCCCGAGCGTTCCGGCAGAGGCCGCGCTGGCAGGGGCGAGCCCCCGCGCCCCACTCGGCGCCCCCGCGGGCGGGCTACTCCGCGGCCGAGGAAGCGCAAGCGCTTCGGCTTCTTCAAGGCGCTAGGTCTGCTGCTGGCCATCGTGCTGGCGTTCAGCATCGGCGCGGCCGTGTGGATCGATACGAAGCTCCAGCGCATCGACGCCCTACAGGATTACGACGGTCGCCTGGGGAACACCTCCGGAACCAACTGGCTGCTAGTTGGCTCGGATTCCCGTGCCGGGCTGAGCCAGGAGGACGCCGACCGTCTGATGGCCGGGGAGCTGGATGAATCGGTGGGGCGCACAGACACGATCATGGTGGTGCACATCCCCCGCTTTGGCGGAGACGCGACCATGCTCTCCCTGCCGCGCGATAGCTGGGTGGACATCCCGGGCTACGGGCAGAACAAGCTCAACCAGGCGTTTTCCCTCGGCGGCCCGGCACTGCTGCAGCAGACCGTGGAACAGGCGACGGGCATCCACCTGGACCACTACGCAGAGATCGGCTTCGGCGGATTCGCCAATGTTGTCGACGCAGTCGGCGGCGTGGAAATGTGCCTGGACGAGCCGCTGGATGACCCGATGGCGGGCATCAACCTGCAGGCCGGCTGCCAGGAACTCGATGGGCCGACCGCGCTGGGGTACGTGCGCTCCCGCTACGCCTCGGCGCAGGGAGACCTGGACCGCGTGGAGCGCCAGCGCAAGTTCCTGGCCGCGCTGTCCAATAAGATCAAGTCCCCCGGCACCCTGCTGAATCCGTTCAAGAACTTGAAGGTCGCGGACGCCCTCAGCGCGAACATGAAGGTCAACGAGGGCGACCACGTGTGGAACCTCGCCTCGCTAGGCCTGGCAATGGCCGGCGGCGCGAAGCAGGAGACCGTGCCGATCGCTGGCTACGAAAACACTTACGCCGGCAACGTCGCACTGTGGGACGAAGCCGGCGCAGAGGAGATGTTCGCGGAGCTGCGTTAACCAGCTGCTAACCAGCCGCTACTAGCGGATGGTTACCTCGCGGGACTGGATGGTCTGCTTGGCCTTCTGCTCGTCGGCAGTCAGCGGAGCATCCTTGGCCAGGGCTTCTGCGATCTTCGGATCCAGAGCCTCCAGCCCCTCCTTCCAGGAAGCGGACTCGCGGCTGCGGTCCAGGTCCCACACCGGAACCAGGATGCCGTGGGTGCGGAACACTCCGGCGAACTTGGAGCCCTCGCCCAGGTGCAGTTCACCAGCGGCGTGCAGGCGGGCCAGAGCGTTCAGCAGCTCCTCCTCGCCCTCCTGGCGAACCCAGCGGATGTGCGCCTTGTCGGACGGATCAATCCACCATGCGGCGCCCTTGATGTCCGCCTCCACGCGCTCAGACGGCAGCACGGACTCGTTGGCGCGCTGCAGGGTAGCGGCGATCTGCGGGTTGTTGCGGTTATCCTCGGTCAGCCACCAGGCGAAGTCCTGGGCGACGGTGATCTCCGAGGCAGCGTCCTTGTTCAGGATGTCCGCCAGGGCGGGCTCGGTGCCGTCGGCCACGCCGACCTCCAGGGACTGGCCCGGCTCGGCCTGCTTTACCCAGTTCAGGGCGAATGCCAAGTCACGGTTCGGGTTGTCACCGCGGCGCTGGGTCTGCAGTGCGACGAAGGCCTCGCCGCCGTCTTCCTCCGAGCGGCGCAGTGCTGCGACCGCACCCGGCAGGACGGTAACGATGGAGATCTTGTGCTCCGCGTCCTTCACGTCGGCAACGAAGTGCGCCGAGGGGACGAATTCCTGCAGGGCGATCAGGTCGGCCTCCATGGCGAAACCATCGAAGGGGCGCGGGTCCTTCTGCAGCTTCGCGCGTTCCGCGGCGCGGGCAGCGAGCTTCGCCTGGCGGCGGCTCATGCCCTCGGGCAGGTTCTCTTGATTCTTTTTCTTCTTAGCCACGGTCGTTAATTGTACCTGGCTGCACCAAGGAAAATGCAGCAGCACTAGTTTCTCTAGCTGCTCCCAGCTTGTCCAGCCCCAGCTCGCTGTCGCGCCACATCCGCGCCCGCCCGGGGTAGTTCGTCGCCAGCCAGGTCACGCCCTGCCGCGCAGCCCACCGCACTTCGTCCTCCTTGTCGGCGGTCCACACGTAGGTTCCATCGCCAAAGCGGCCGATGATGTCGGGGCGAATCCGACCGCGCGCGACCGACAGGCCGTGGGCGTCCACAACATGCAGCGCCTCAAGCCCCGGGTTGAGCATGCGCTGGTACTCGCGCCGCAGCAGAATGCGGTGAACCGCCGGGTTGATCATCTTGAAGCGCACCAGCGATTGCGGGCTGAAGCTGATCAGGTGCACATGCGCGCTCTCCGCCAGGTGCGCCCGCTGCAGTTCGTAGTGCAGGGCGTGCTCGACCTTGGGCCCGTAGCGGTTCGGGTGCTTGGTCTCGATAAAGATGTCTTTTTTTAGTGACGCCCCCTCTCCAGCGCCTGCCGCCCCAGCCCTCTGGCTATGCTCCTGCCCGGCGTCGATGCGCGAGGAATTCACGTCGTTAAAGAAGGTCAGAAGCTCGCGCAGAGTAAGCACCTGCGCGGGCTCCTCGGGAGTGCCGACGTTCAGCTCCCGCAGCTGCGCCAACGTCATCTCACTGACCACGCCGTTGGATTTCGCGGGCTTGTCCACCGCCACTCGGTCGATGGTGCGGTCGTGCAGGCAGACGAGTTCCCCGTCGCGAGTCAGGCGGATGTCGCATTCGAAGCCGTCCGCTCCCCTTTGCTCGGCCAGTTCATAGGCTGCCAGGGTGTGTTCTGGGCGTTCCTTGGAGGCTCCGCGGTGGGCGACAATTTTCATACCCTCTATTTTTAGTGCGCCGGCGTGCAACCGGCATCCGCTCACGCCCGACAGCCTCCAAGTTTCACTTATTGTTTACTTAAATCAGCCCCGCTTCGCCCATCACCTTGCGCAGCACGTTCGCGGAGTGATCAAACCTCTCCTTTTCTTCGGCGTCCAGCTGCAGCTCCACGGCGTGGCGCACGCCCTGGCGGTTAATCACCGCGGGGGTGCCGATGTAGATGTCCTCGAATCCGTACTCGCCCTGCAGCAGGGTGGAGATCGGCAGCACGACATCCTGGTTGCTGAACACCGCCTGGGTGATGCGCGCCAGCCCCATACCGATGCCGAAGCTGGTGGAGCCCTTGGCCTGGATGATCTCGTAGGCCGCGTCGCGGGTCTTCACGAAGATCTCGTCGACGTCCTCGTCGGCAGATTCACCCATCTTCTCCAGCCGGTGATGGATGGAGGTGCCCGCCACCGAACCGGCGGATAGCACCGGCAGCTCGGTATCCCCGTGCTCGCCGATTACGTAGGCGTGCACGGAGGTCGGCGCGAGGTCGAAGTAGCGGCCCAGTGCATAGCGGAAGCGCGCGGTATCCAGAATCGTGCCGGAGCCGATCACGCGGCTGGAGTCCATACCGGAGAACTTCCACGTCGCGTAGCTCAGGATGTCCACCGGGTTGCTGGCGACCAGGAAGATGCCGTTGAAACCGTGTTCCATCACGTCGCCGACGATCGTCTTGAAGATTGCGGTGTTCTTGGCAACGAGGTCCAGTCGAGTCTCCCCCGGCTTCTGCGCCGCGCCCGCGCAGATGCAGACCATCGCGGCGTCGCGGCAGTCCTCGTAGGTGCCGACCGTCACGCGGGTGTTGTGATGCGACCACGGCACTGCGTGGTTGAGGTCCTGCACGTGGCCCCAGGTCTTGCGCTCGTCCAGGTCGATGATGGCCAGGTGGTCGGTCAAACCCTGGTTGACCAGGGTGTATGCGTAGGCGATGCCGACGTCGCCCGCGCCGATGAGAACGATTTTGGAGCCGGGGGTCGGTGGTGTGGTGGCGCCGTTGGTGTCGCCGGTGGTGTCATTGTGCGGTTGTGGAGCAGTCATTGTGGCCTTCTTCCTTCTGGTTGCCCTGTAGGTGCCTTCGTTCTTTATTGACGCCCACGGCCAGCATAGCGCTGTGTCCAGACACGCTCACCACATGATTTTCTGACCGTTGAACTTTTGATACGTGGCGTCCATAACTAATAAGTTCCTAAGAGAAAACCTTGCAGGAACCATATTTTCGCGCCACACTTGTTGTCATAAGCACTTCCGACGTGTGAAAGGAATTTTAGAAACTATGACTAAGTACGAACTTCCCGAGCTGGATTACGCATACGACGCTCTGGAGCCCCACATCTCCGGCGAGATCATGGAGCTGCACCACACCAAGCACCACCAGAATTACGTTAACGGCGCTAACGCTGCCCTCGAGAAGCTGGAGGCTGCCCGCAAGGATGGCTCCATCGCTGGCGTAGTTACCGCACTGTCCAAGGATCTAGCTTTCAACCTGGGTGGCCACACCAACCACTCCCTGTTCTGGAAGAACCTCTCCCCGAACGGTGGCGGCGAGCCGACCGGCGAGCTGGCTGAGGCTATCAACCGCGACTTCGGCTCCTTCGAGGCATTCCAGGAGCACTTCAACGGCGCTGCTCTGGGTCTGCAGGGCTCCGGCTGGGCAGTCCTGGGTTACGACCACATCGCTGGCCGCCTGGTTGTCGAGCAGATGACCGACCAGCAGGGCAACCTGTCCATCAACCTGACCCCGCTGCTACTGCTGGATATGTGGGAGCACGCTTTCTACCTGCAGTACAAGAACGTTAAGGCAGACTACGTGAAGGCTGTCTGGAACGTCTTCAACTGGGACGAGGTTGCAAAGCGCTACGAGGCTGCCCAGAAGTAGCCCAGAATTAAGCTGCATCAAGGGGCGCCCTCGTAGGCGCTTCCCCAGCACTGAAAACTAAATAGAGCTGGCCCTGTATCAGCGCCGGAAGCATCTTCCGGCCATTTGATACAGGGCCTTTTGCGTCCCCAGAAATGTAGCTCCAGAACGCACCCCTAGAAACGCAACGGGCCCGGCGAACGGTTTCTTAAACGAGCACTCACTCACTTCACGCGCTCGATTGGACTTTCGCAGCTGGCTCACAAGTCAACTACACACCCACCTGAGATTGGAGAAGAACCATGAAGGCTCAAGTACGAACCATCCGTTCCAACCACTCCCCCGATTCCCAGCGCACGCGCGGTGGTCGCCGCACCCGTCAGTTTGGTGCCGTGGTCGCCCTGACTGGCCTGCTGCTGGGCACCGCAGCCTGCGGCGACGACGGCAACGATGAAGGCGCTCCCGCTGCATCTGCAACCTCCAACGCGGAAACCGCGGACGCTGGCTCCGCCGACAAGGGCGAAGCGCCTAAGGAAGGCAACAACCAGAACGCAGAAGGTGCGAACACCGAAAACGCCGCGGTGCCAAACCCCGCTGAAGGCGAGGACGCCGAAGGCGACGCTAACGAAGGTGGCGCCGACGGCGGTAACCAGGACTGCTCCGAACAGCCAGACTCCCCAGAGATCACGAACAACATCAGCAAGCTGCCGCCGAACCAGTTCGGCTGGAAGCCCACGGGCGAGTCAAACTACAACCCCTGCAACGACCTCAGCTACGCGCTGATCACCCAGGCGCAGCAGGGTAACAGCCAGTTTGCGACCCAGCTGATGCTCTTCCATAAGGGCAAGTACATCGGCGTTGGCTCCGACACGGTTCAGCAGACGGAGATCCTCTCCGCCACGGATTCCTCCGTCACCGTGCGCATGCGCGACTGGGAGGCACTGCAAGAGTCCGGCGAGGCCAACGCGCAGGCCCCCAACTACTACTCGGACGTCACTTTCCGTTGGAACGGCAGCAAGGTCGTGCCAGAGGGACGCATTCCGAACCAGAACCTCTCCAAGTAGGCTCGCAGTCGCTGGCTCGCTAGTCCCCTAGTACCCCGACGGGGCAACTCACGCCGTTAGGCCCGTGGTTGCAGTACCCGTCGGGGTGCTTGTGTAGGTACTGCTGGTGCTCGTCCTCGGCCAGGTAGTACTGCCCGTCGCCAATCTCCGCTAGCTCGGCAACCTCCGTGGTGATCTCCCCGAAGCCCGCGTCGCTAAAGCGCTGCTGCCAGCCTGTGATGGCCTGCCGCACGCGCCCCAACTGCTCGGCATCCTGCGTGTACACACACGAACGGTACTGCGTGCCCACGTCATTGCCCTGCCGGTCGCCCTGCGTCGGGTCGTGGTTCTCGAAGGCGATCTGCAGCAGTTGCTCCAAGCTCACCGCGGCGGCGTCGAAAACAACCCGCACCACCTCGGCGTGGCCGGTCCGCCCGGTGCATACCTCGCGGTAGGTGGGGTTCGGAGTGTATCCGCCCGCGTAGCCCACGGAGGTGCCCCACACTCCGTCCACGCCCCAGAACATGCGCTCCACACCCCAGAAGCAGCCCAGACCCAGGACGATCTGCGCGGGTTGCTCCAGCCCGTCGGCCTCGGCCCAGTAGCTATCCTCCAGGCCGGTCAGCGGCGTGCCCAGAACCACGTTCGGCTGCGGGTTCTCCAGCACGGGCGTGCGTCCGCCCTTCAGCGCGTCCTCCGGCCCGACCCTTTCGGCCCGGTACGGCCCCTGGCTGTTGAGCGCCATGATGCGTTCGAAGAAGTTCGTCATGTCTTGTCCCTTTTTCTTCTTGACTGCTTAGTGACGCCGCAGCTCCCGCAAGCCCGGCGCGCCCCTGCGCAGCCACGCGCGAACCGCCGAGGTCGCCACGCAGTCGTCGGCGTTGTAGCGCTCCAGCTTACGCCTGGCCGCCTGCGCCGTACTGCGGGATCCGCCGATGGCCTGCTCAAACAGTTCCACCGCCGCCTTGCCGTTGATGCCCGCCTGGCTGAATTCGACCCCCGCCAGCGGAGCGATCGTCTTTAACCCCAGCGAGTCCGTGGGCGCCAGCGCCTTCTTCACCAGGCCGAAGCAGTCGCACCAGTGCTCGGAGGCGATGAAGGCATTCACCTCCTCCAGCGTGGGCATGGTCACCTTCACGTTGGTGCCCGCGACCGCGTAGCGGCGCCCGCCATAGCGCTCGGCGGCGTGGCGCAGCCAGTAGTTTTCCCCTTGCGCGGCATACACCCACACCTGGAAGTTCTTTCCGTTCTCCAGGGCGCGGTCCTTCTGCGATTGCATCCAGTGCCAGAACTCGGCTACGTGTTGGCCTTCGTCGCCTTCCCGGCTGAAGTCTCCGAACCCGATGTAGCGCGAGCCGTCGAAGGTACCCCAGAGGAACGTGCCGCGGTTGGGGTGGGCCTCCATGTCCACGTCGATCTCCACCCAGTCACGCAAGCCCCCGACGGCGTTGCGCGCGCTACCGCCCCAGAGTTCCGGCTGCTCTTGCCAGTTCTTCTTCGGGCGGCGAAGGGCCACTTGCCCGTCCATCCAGGCCTGTGCCAGCTCTGACTGTTCCCCGTTCCCGGAGGCCGCCAGCTGCGGCAGGGTCTCGACCCCCTTCTCCCGCCACTTGCGGGCCTTGTCCCCCGGCAGCAGCAGGCTGATCTCCTGGCTCTGCAGCAATTGGGCCCGGCAGTGATTATGAAACTCGCAGGTCTGGCATTCCTTGATTCTGCGTGGCTTGGTCGGGATCGGTTCCTCCAACGCGGCCTGCAGGCCGGGGAGGACGGAGGGGGCGTCAAAAAAGAAACAACGTGGCCTGCCCGGCCCGGCGCGACCGATCAGTGCGACGGTGCTGGCGGCGAAGCCCCATTGCCGCAGTACGACGTGGGCGATGGCCACCTTTTGGGCGTCCCCGGCGGCGGCGCGATGGCGGAAGTCAATCGGCGCCGGCACCGCCAAACCCAGGGCGCTAATGTCCGTCACCCGGCAATCCGCCATCTGCGTGGCTCGCGCGCGGCGCGCCACAGAGTGTGAGGAGATCGCGACGGGCGTGTACTGCATAAACTCGTCGACCCCCTTGCCACGGTCCGCGCGGACGAGCAGGTCCAGCTCCACCCGGAAAGGCCCTTCGGCCAGCACGGGGCGGGTGATCAGCCGAGCACCGGAAGCCAGCGCTTCCAGAGTCTGCTCGACGGCGGTGTCGGGCTCGCTAGGGTCGATATCCACCCTCGTGGGGAACACTTTGTCGCCGATCCGCGGCTTGTTTGGCAGGCGCCGAAATACCTGCTCCCGCCGGAGCGCGGCGTTGGCTTTGTGCTGAACGGCCTCCACGTAGGCCTCGAGGTCCTGTGCAATGTGGATGCGCGGGGTGACGGGTGGTTCCTGCTGTTCCTTGTGACGCCGCAATACCGCACGGTGGCGGCAGCCCACGAGGTCGCTAGGGCCGAGCGGCGGAAGATCTTCAGGCAGGCTCACAATAGTTTCTAAGCCTAGCGCGTCCCCCGGACAGGCAGCGCGCCTCCCCAGAAGGTTGAGTGCCCAAAAAGTTAAGCCTCCTCCCCGGGGTGTCGGAGTACAGTGAAGCAAGTACAGTAAAGATGTTTCTTAAGTAATCTGGTTGAACAGTAAGACAGATCAAGACAGATCAATTCGCATCGGAGTGACATGGGACTGCTCAGCGGTATGCGCAAGCGCCGTCAGGAAAAGAAGGCCATCGAGAAGGCAGCGAAGGTTCGCGCCAAGGCACAGGTAAAGGCCGACTCGAAGCTGGAGAAGCGCAAGGAGGCCTACCTGCGCAAGACGGCCAAGCAGGTGCGCAAGATGGATGCCAAGGAACTCAAGGCGCAGCGCAAGCACAACGAGAAGATGGCGAAGGCCTCGCTGGAGCAGATCAAGGCCGGTCGTTTCAACGCCAAGAAGGTGCTGAAGATCGCCGGCGCTGCCCGCGTAGCCGCCCCCTTTGCAATCCCGCTGTTCTACCGTGGCGCCACCGCCCTGCAGGAGGCCTCCAACAGCTCCGCGGCTCGCCGCAGTGGCCTGGCTACCAAGGCAACCGCCCAGTTCCCGGGCGATGGCGGCCTGCAGCAGGCGCGCATCAAGAAGATCCGCAAGTCCCTGGACGATGGCGTGCCGACCGGCTTTGCCAAGGACATCTCCGAGCGTATGGACGACCTGGATACGGCCGTCGAGAACTCCCGCTCCATGAACGACGGCCAGGCGAAGCGTGTGCTGCGTTCCGTATCCAACGAGCTGGATCTGGTGGAAGCCCAGATTAAGGCCAAGCGCAAGTAGGGCTTGGGGGGATCTCACCCAGCGAAACCCGTTTGCGCGTGGTTTTATTAGGCTATGACGAACAAGCCTCAGGAAAACTCCACCCCTGCCCAGTCCGGCCAGTTCACCCGCCGCCAGGTTCTACAGACCAGCGCGGCCGGCGCAGCTGCCGTCGGCATCGGCACCGTTGCCGCCAACTCCACCGCCTCTGCCGCGCCGCTGGGCTCCGCCAAGCAGCCGAACCCGCCCATCAACAAGAAGATGGGCAAGGATGCCTTCCAGCATGGCGTTGCCTCCGGTGACCCCTACCCGGATAGCGTGCTGCTGTGGACCCGCGTGACCTCCAACGAAAACGACTACCCGGGTGACGGCAAGGGCCAGACCACCAACGTGAAGTGGGAAGTCGCCAGCGACGAAAAGCTCACCCAGATCGTCACCTCCGGCACCGCGAAGGCGGAGCCCGCCGGCGACATGACCGTGAAGGTAGAGGCCCGCGGCCTGAAGCCCTACACCGGCTACTTCTACCGCTTCACCACCGTCGACGGCCCCCGCAAGGGCCAGACCTCCCCGGTCGGCAAGACCCGCACCGCACCGGCCAAGGGCGCCGACGTCTCCGAACTGCGCTTCGCGCTGTTTAGCTGCTCCAACTGGGAGGCCGGCTTCTTCAGCGCCTACCGCGATATGGCGAACCGCGGCGACATCGACTACGCGCTGCACGTCGGCGACTACATCTACGAGTACCCGCGCGGCGAGTACACCGGTAAGACCGGCTCCGTCCGCCTGCACGAGCCGGCCAACGAGATCGTCTCCCTGGCCGACTACCGCCAGCGCTATGCTCAGCACCACACCGACCCGGACCTGCAGGCCGCGCACGCTGCGTGCCCGTGGATCGTCACCTGGGATGACCACGAGGTCGCCAACGATAACTGGTCCAACGGCGCGGAGAACCACCAGGCAGACAAGGAGGGCGACTTCATCGCTCGCCGCAACGCCGCCATGCAGGCCTACCTGGAGTGGCTGCCGATCCGCGCCACCCCGCTGTCCGAGAAGGGCCACATCTACCGCAACCTGTCCTTCGGCAACCTGGTCGAGCTGAACATGCTGGATCTGCGCACCTACCGCAACGAAAAGCCCGGCTTCACCGCTGCCCGCAAGACCGACGACGAGTCCCGCACCATGCTGGGCTCCGAGCAGTTCGGCTGGCTGACCAAGAAGCTGTCCACCTCGACTGCCCGCTGGAACTTCATCGGCAACTCCGTGATGTTCAGCCCGGTTCTAATCCCGCCGCTGGATCCAGAGGCCACCAAAGCCGTCACCCAGCTGCTGGGGCTGCCGGAAGAGGGCATGCCCTACAACTTCGACCAGTGGGATGGCTACGCCGCCGAACGTCGCCGAGTGATCAAGTACCTGGTGGACAACAAGATCCGCAACACGGTCTGGCTGACCGGAGACATTCACTCCTCCTGGGCCAACGACATTCCGGCCAAGCCGGGCACCTACCCGAACGGCGGCACCGCCGGCGTGGAGATCGTCTGCACCTCCGTTACCTCCTCCAACATCGACGACATTCTGAAGCTGCCGGAGGATAACGCGCTGTCCCACACAGTCGAGTACGCCTTCACCAACATGAACCGCCACGTGAAGTACCTGGACTTCGACTCCCACGGCTACACCGTCGTGCGCGTGACGAAGGATGCCGTAGACGCGAACTGGATCTTCCTGGCTCCGGACGGCAAGCTGAAGCCGAACCAGCCGCTGCACTTCGGCAAGGCCGCCACCACCAAGTGGGGCGAGGGCATCCACACCTCCAACGTGCGCATCGAACCGGCTAAGCACTCCGCCCGCTAAAAGCCTTAAAGCGCTTTATTACCCTCAGGTACACACCTGGGGGTATTTTTTATTTATTCTTTTCTTAATGACGCCACCCTTTCCAGCGCCTTTACAGTTCATTTAGCTTTAAACAAAGCTCATCATTGATACTTGCCTTTAATGGGTTAGACTAGTGTTTGAAAATCTATTAACTAAGTAGCGCAGGTAGCAGCCCGAAAGCTATATGCAACAAACACTTGGAAGAAAGGAATGCCCCGATGGCACGCCGCGAAATTACCCAGTTCTTTGACGATCTGGACAATGCCCCACTTTCCGAGGAGGAGGTCAATGTCGTTGATTTCAGCGTCAACGGAATTGATTACACCCTGGATTTGTCCGCCAAGAACCGTGCGGCTTTTGAAAAGGCTTTGGCTCCTTACATTCAGGTTGCCCGCCGCAAGACCCGCGGTGGTGCCGGGCGCCGCACCGCCGGCCGCAGCACCAACCCGGAGCGCAACCGCATGATCCGCGAATGGGCACGCGAGAACAACGTTGCGGTTTCCGAGCGCGGCCGCATTTCCGCCGACGTTATTGAAAAGTTTGAGAAGGCTCAGGGCAAGTAAACGCTTTTCGTTTTAAGAGATTCGAGGTTTTTCGAAGTTGGGGCGTCACAAGATAAAAAGAGCATCCCTAGCGCTGGTGGCAGGCACCGCGCTGGCCTTTAGCATCAGCGCCTGTGGGGACGCGGAGGACGACGAGCCGACCTCGGAAACCTCCGCAGAACGCACCGTCGACCCGGTCAAGGGCACGGAGCTGCCGATTGACGCCACCCCGGAGCCAGTGGGGCAGGGTGGCCAGGAGGTTTGCCCCTACCTGGACGGCGAGTGGTTGCAGAACACCAACGGCCAGCGCCTCACCGGCACCGGCACGGACGGGCGCTTCGACCCTCCCGCCTGTGTTTTCTGGTCTTACGAGGACTACCCGCAGGCCACGGTGATGGTGCGTCACATGCGCACCAACTCCGATGCGATCGCGGTGGTCGACCATGCCGCGCCGATCGATTCCACGCTCAAGGCTCTTGACCCAGAAGGGTGGAGCGGCGGGCGCCGTGGCGGCGACGGGGAATCCGGCGCAGTGTACGCGGTGTGGAAGGACGAAACGGCCGTGGTGGTCACCACTGCGCAGGAGCAGTCCGTGAAGGCTCAGAAGATCGCCGAGGAAACGATCAAGAACCTGAAGCTCTAAGCAGTCCCTCCGAGACCCCCACATCGGTCCAGGGCATCATAGGCCCGACCCAAGGGAACACGACCTCCATGAGCAGGAAGAAGATGCCCACCAGCAGCACCAGGACGATCAGTAGCTTGACCCACCAGGGCCCGGGCAGGTTACGCCACAGCAGCGCGTACATTTAAGCTCCCTCCGTCAATTCCTCGGGCACCTCGCCGCCCTTCTTCGGCTCCGAACGGACGAGCGCCGCGTGGACGATCATGCGCTCCTTGTTGGAAAACTGCGGGTGGCAGGTCGTCATCGTCAGCAACGCCGCATCGTCCTTGGGGTGCACCTCGACGCGCTCCTGGCCGGGGACGGGGTTGATCACGTTGATGTCGTTCGGGGTGGTGATGTAGCGCCCATTGACGCCCGCGTATTCACCGCTAGAGATCTTCTGCGCCAGCTCTGGGGGCATGCACTTCTCGGCCTCCGCCAGGCGATCGCCCGGGGCCACGTCGATCGGCAGCACACGGTAGATATTCCAGCTGCCGGCGGTTTCCACCACGACGGAATCGCAGGTTTTCAGCAGGCCCAGGTCGTTGAAGGGGGAGCCACGGCCCACGCGGTGACCGGCCATGGCGAAGTTACCGGGCTTACCTGGGGCTTGGGTTTCCTGGTAGTGGCCCGGCCCCTTGCTTAGGTCCTCGTCGGCCACGCCCTTGACCACAGAGAAGTTAAAGTCCGAGCCGAAAGAAGGGATATACAGGCGAGCAAAGGCAGCGCCTTCGGCCGGCTCGGTCAGCGGGCGGGGGTTCTTCTCGTCCCACTGATCATCCAGCTCTTGGGCGACTGCGGCCTGTTCGCGTCCGGATTGAACATCCGTCCAAAAAACATCCCAGAAACCGAAAAGCAGGGCGAGGACACCAAAGGTGATGAGGACTTCGCCGAAAACACTAATCGGGTCGAGCCGTGTTTTCGTCTGCCGTCGGTGTCGCGCCATGCGTCACATGGTACTACGTTTTAGGGCGTTTCCCCACCGTATCCCGCAGCTATCTCTCATGGCGGGGAAGCTCTCCCCCATGAAGATTGTCGAGTATCCCGTTGCCCTATTCCTGAAGGCATGGCATTACCTTTTTGCCGATATTTTTGGCTGGGATGCAGCGCAATCTTGGTTGCTGGCACTTGTGCTTCTGATCGTCACCGTTCGGTCGCTGCTTTTGCCTTTCGTCTACCGGCAGTCCTATTCCAGCCGTATTTTGATTAACATCCGTCCAAAGGTTTATCGGCTGGAGCAGGAATACAGCGATGATAAAACGGCGGAAGGGCGCAAAGAGCTGGGAAAGAGGCGACGCGAGCTACAGAAGGAGCACGAATATCGCTTCTCCGATGGTTGCATTCCCGCGCTAATTCAAGTTCCGGTCCTGATTGGCCTGTACCGCATGCTCATCCACGTCACCAGTCCGGATCCGGAAATCAACGCTTCCGTCAACGGCTTTGGCCCTCTGAATGCCGAGGAAGTCCAGTCACTGCTTTCCGCAAAGCTCTTCGGGGTGCCCATGGCCGCCTACGTGCAGATGTCGGATTCGCAGTTCGCGGAAATCCACACCACGCAGGAGCAGGTCTTTTGGGTGGTGTTCCCCATGGCCATTCTGGCGGCGATTTTCACCACTTCTAACTGGGGCTATTCCATGTACCGGAATTACCTCACGGTGGATCACAACTCAGGCCTGGCCCGCGGAATGCTGAAGTTGATGTGGCTAATCGGTCCGATCGTGTTGATTGCCCCATTCACTATTGCCCTGGGCGCGGTCGGCCCGGTTGCGTTGATGATCTACTGGGTGGGTAACAACCTGTGGACCACCACCCAGACGATCACCATTCAGCGGATCCTGGACCGCAAAATCCCTTACTCGGAGGAGTTCTTGGAGCACCACAAGCTGAT
Organism: Corynebacterium sp. HMSC08A12; assembly: GCF_001807485.1. Taxonomy (GTDB): domain Bacteria; phylum Actinomycetota; class Actinomycetes; order Mycobacteriales; family Mycobacteriaceae; genus Corynebacterium; species Corynebacterium evansiae. The sequence continues at coordinate 127,036 of NZ_KV789186.1, forward strand.
GAAGGATCAGCTGGTGGAGCGGAAGAAGGAAAAGAAGGAAAAGAAGCAGGCTCGTAAGGCCAAGCGAAATAGCTAGATGTTGTAGCTCATCGGTGCCGTTAGCAGCAGCTGCTTCGCCAGGCCACGGGCGGTTTCCAGCGGCACGGTGTTGCGGGACATCTTCGCCCCGTTAAGCCCGCCGTCCATGAATACCATGAGCTGGTCGGCCAGCGTCTGCGAGGCATAGCCGAAGCGTTCCGTAAGCAGCTCGGCCATCGTGTCGCGGCACCAGCGGCGGTACTCCATCGCCGCGTCGCGGATGCGCTGCTCCGAGTCGGTCTCGGGCCGCGGGTATTCGCTGGCCGCGTTCTGGAAGTGCGAACCGCGGAAGTTGTTTTCTGGCTCCTGCTGAATACACAGGTCGAAGAACGCGATGATGCGATCCTCCGGCTTTTCGCGCTGGTCCGCCAGCGCGTGCCAGTCGTCGCGCCACTTCTGATCCAGCTCCTGCAGGTAGGCAACTACTAGGTTGTCCTTCGATCCAAACAGGGAGTACAGGCTGGCCTTCGCCACATCTGCATCGCGCAGAATTCGGTCGATTCCGATCACGCGGATGCCCTGCGTGGTAAACAGATTCGTCGCGCTTGCCAGCAGGCGCTGGCGCGGCCCGGGCCGGTTGCGACGGCTGGAGCGGGCCGTCTGCTTGGTGGCCTTTCCGGTTTTCTTGGCAGTCTTTTTTACGGTCTTCTTGGCTACCTTTGCACCGTCTGCCTTGGCCGAGGAGTCAGTAGAGGCCGCGGAGCCCGCCGTGCGGGATTTATCCTCTGCCGTTGCCATCTACTTCTCTCCTTATCCTTGTCATCCTTGTCATCTCTGACTGTCGGCCTTTAGCGCGCTTACTCGCATAAGTCTACAAAATCCTGCAGAGCCCATTGGACTCTACAGGATCTGTATTATCTAGCGCTATTGTTTTGCGCGTGCTTACTTGCGCTTCTTGTCCTTCGGGCGGACAACCATCATCGGGCACGGTGCGTACTGCAGCAGGGTGCGGGAGGTGGAGCCCAGCAGCATGCCCTTGAAGCCGCCACGACCGTGGGAGCCAACGATCAGCAGCTGTGCATCCTTGGCTGCCTCGGTGAGGGACTGTACCGGACGCTCGCGCTCGACGATCTCCTCGACCTGTACGCTCGGGTACTCCTTGATGAGCTCCTTCAGCTCGTCTTCCATCATGTTCTGACGCTCGACGATCATGCGATCCATCTGGTTCTGCGCATCCACCAGGCCAACGTAGGTGGTGTGGATCTGAGTGTCGGTCCAGGAGTGCACGGCGCGCAGCAGGGCGCCACGTGCCTCGGCCTCGCGGAAGGCGATCTTCAGTGCTTGGCGGGAGATCTCGGAGCCATCCACACCGACCACAACGGGGCCGTACTTGTTATCGACGGTAACGTCGTTGTCCTTGCGCACAACCACCACCGGGCATTCGGCGTGGGCCACAACAGCGCTGGAGACGGAGCCCATGACCAGGCCGGAGAGGCCGCCCAGGCCGCGGGAACCCATGACGATCATCTCCGCAGTCTCGGAGAGATCCAGGAGAGTATCGATCGGGGCGCCTTCCTTGACGAGGTAGCTGACCTCGACGTCGGCGCTGAAGTCGGTGACGATCTTGCGGGCGTTCTCGATCTTGTCGCCAGCCTCGCTCTCGAGCTCGTCGTAGAGCTCCTGCGGCGGAACCATTCCGTCGGCGTACATGAACTGCGGCATGGTGTAAGCGCTCACCAGCTTCAGCGGCTGCTTGCGCTTCAGGGCGGCGTTCGCAGCCCACCTAACGGCTTCGTTGCTGGCGTCAGAGCCATCAACTGCGACGATGATTTCTTTATCGCTCGTGGTAGCCATGGGAAACGATCCTTCCTTGCAAGGGCATTATTTGATTGATCCTCTACCACTTCCCATTATCCTCAAAAGCGCTAATCAATGCAGAAAGGGCGCCCTTTTGCCCCTATTCTCGGGACAAATCGGGCACCCTTTGGGTGGGAATTTAGATTTAGTTAGAGGTACTAGGCCTGGGTGTCGGGCAGTGGAACGTCGTCAGCAGCGGGCGCGTTGGACGGGGAGAAGAACTCAAGCAGCGTGCGGAAGATGTTCAGCAGAACAGCGCCGAGGTCGCTCTTGAACAGGTTAGACAGGGAACCGGTAATTGCAGCAATATCCATGCCGGGTAGCATAACGGATTGATGGGACCTTTACCAGTAAAAAGGGGCTTAAATCCTACGCGGATTCTTGTTCCCCCAGCTACCGACACGCCGTGGGTGGCAAAAGATTTTTTGTGGCACCTTATTTCCTCCCAGCGCCACCGCGCAGAAGATGATAATTTTAGTGCCGTTTTGGAGCGCTTCGCCGCAGGTGAAGTGCGTCTGGATTCCGGCGAAGCGCTCGCCCCGGATGACGTACTGCGCCCCGGCAGCTTCATCAACTTTTATCGGCGCCCCGCCCCGGAACGCCCCGTCCCCGGCGAGATTACGGTGCTGCACCAGGATGCGGATATCGTCGTGGTGGATAAGCCCCCTTTCCTGGCGACCCTCCCCCGCGGCCAGCATATTACCGAGACCGCGCTGGTCAAGGCTCGTGTGCAGCTCGGCATTCCGGAGCTTTCCCCCTCGCACCGCCTCGACCGCCTGACCCGCGGGGTGCTGCTGATGACGGCCCGCCCGGAGGTCCGCGGCGCCTACCAGACGATGTTCGAGCGGCGCATCCCCCACAAGGTCTACGAGGCCCTGACTCCCCTGCCCGCGGAAGCCCCCTTCGCCCCCATCGCCCCGCTTGCCGATTGGCGTTCGTGGGATCCCCCTTCACCGGAGCGCCCGTGGCGCCTGGAGCACAGCATGTCGAAGACACGCGGGCACCTCAGCACCATCCTCACCGACGGTCTACCCAATGCCCTCACCCTGGTCACGGGGCTGCGCACCGAGTATCGCGACGGCCGCGAGGTTCTGGTTTGGCGCCTGGAGCCCCGCACCGGCAAGACCCACCAGCTGCGCGTCGTCCTGCGCTCACTGGGGCTGCCGATCCTGAACGATCCTCTGTACACCGAGCTCACGGACGCGGCGCTCTTTTCTATTGACGCCCCTACGCCCCGACCGGTCTACGTGGAGGACGAGGACTTTGCCGCCCCCATGGGCCTAATCGCCAAGGAGCTCCGCTTCCCTGACCCACTGAGCGGCGAGGATCGGGAGTTCATCAGCCGGTTCTAGCTGGCGCTGGATCAGTCCTGCAGCTCCACGGTGACGCCGCGCAAGATTCGCGCCGTGTAGAGGCATCCAGCCGCCAGCACCACCACGACCAGGGCAGTGATCATTGCGAAGGCATGGGAGTAAGCCGTATCTGCGGCAGCTAGCAGCGGTTCGGCCCAGCTGGCGTCCGACAAATGGGCGATGTGCACCGCGGCATGCAGGCTCTCCGTCGCTTCTGCTGGGGCCCCGGCCGGCAGGGTGATCAGCGCAGAATAGAAGGCCGTGACCAGGCTGCCGAGGACCGCGATGGAGGTCAAAGATCCGAACTCGTAGCTGACTTCCTCCACCGAGGAAGCCATGCCTGCGCGATGGCTCGGCACGCCTGAGATCATGGCGATGGAGGCTACCGCCATCACCGCGCCTAGCCCCATGCCCTTAATAAATAGGCCGCTGAGAAGAAGGGGCGTCGAATCCAAATAGCCATAAAGGCACACGCATAGAGCACCGATCGTGGCTAGGCCGAACCCGCCGGCGATCAGGCGTCGGATGCCGAAGCGAGTGAGGCGGGCACCGGCGTAGATGGACGTGAAAAGGGCTCCCAGGGCTGCAAAGGTCACGTACACGCCGGAGTGCAGCGGGGATAGGCCGTCGGCGAGTTGCAGCTTCTGAGTGATGACGTACTGCAGTCCAGCGAGGGCGAACATGGACAGGGCGGCTCCCAGGGCGCCGGCACGGAACGCGGGGAAGCGGAAGATATCAAAGGTGATCAGGGGTTGCTCGAGCCCGTTCTGACGCCGCGTAAAGGCCCAGCCGCCCAGGAGGAGCAGCACGGCTGTCACGCCGATGACTGGCCAGTTCTGCGGGGAGTGGCTGCCCTCCTTGATGAGCAGGACTGCGCTGACCAGGGTGATCATCGCGTAAAAGGAGGAGATGAAGTCCCAGCGCTTGTCGGGTCGTGGCTGATCCTTCGGGGCGACAAAGGGCACGGCTATGAGCGCTGCGATAACAAGCGGGACGTTAATCAGGAAGCAGGATCCCCACCAGTACAGTTCCAGAAGCAGACCGCCGGCGATTGGGCCAAGGGCGGCCGAGACGGTTGAGAGGCTGCCCCAGATTCCGATGGCGAGATTCAGCTCAGCCGGGTTTGTAAAGGTAAGGCGGATGAGCGATAGCGTGGACGGCATCATCGTGGCGCCCCCTACGGCAAGTAGGGCACGGCCAAGGATAAGAACCCCGGGGGTGGGGGCGAACGCCGCGACTAGTGAGGCGAGACCGAAGATGATGAGGCCAGCGACGAACATGCGACGATGGCCGATCTTGTCCCCGAGGGTGCCGGTGCCGAGCAGTAGGCCGGCGATGACGATGGCGTAGATGTTGACGATCCAGAGCTGTTGCGTGCTGGATGCGCCGAGGTCCTCCACGAGGCTAGGGAGCGCTGTGTAGAGGATGGTGTTGTCGATCGTAATGATGGTGATGCCTACGCCGACTGTGGCTAGTAGCAGCCAGCGTTGTAGGGGCGTGGCGGGGGCTGGCTGTGTATTCATGAATCAGACTTTAGCAATACGGAAATGAGCATGAAAAAAGGGAGTGTGTACGTCGATAACGTACACACTCCCTCATTCTTTAGTTTTAGTGCCGGCGGTGACTTACTC
>NZ_KV789187.1 GCF_001807485.1 Corynebacterium sp. HMSC08A12
CGCTATTGAGTTCTCAAACAACCTACGCACACAACAAACACGCCACACAGTGGCAGTCACGTTGCGACGGATTACGAGTGTAAAGCAACCGTGAAGATAAAGCAAATTCCCGGTAAACAACCCGTTGCACTCGCACACAAACGAACTGTTTTTACAGCTTCAAGATGATTGGCCAGACGCTTATGACTTCCAGCGTTCCGAGAGTCTGTAACTCGCGGCGCCGTGTCGCGCTGACTTGGATTAATGTACACACACCCCACACCAAACACAAACCCGCAGGCCACAAGGCATTTTCACACGGCGTGAAATCACACTAAAGTGCACATGCGCCCACATAGAGCTTTCAACGCTGCATAGGCCGCTGCACAAGCGCACCCTTTAGCGCTTCACGCGCTCCACTTCTGCACCCAGCGAGCACAGCTGTTCCGGGAACTCCGGGTAGCCACGGTCAATGTGGTAGACGTCGTGCACTTCGGTCTTCCCATCCGCCACCAGGCCGGCCAGCACCAGGCCCGCGCCTGCACGAATGTCGGAGCTCCACACCGGCGCAGAAGAAAGCTGCTCCCTGCCCCGGATTACTACGTGGTGGCCGTCGATGCTGGCGTCCGCACCCAAGCGCATCATCTCATCGACAAACCGGAAGCGGGACTCGAAAATATTTTCCGTGATCACGCTCATCCCCTCGCTCACCGTGCACAGCGCAATAGCCATGGGCTGCAGGTCAGTCGGGAATCCGGGGAATGGAAGCGTTTGGTAGTCCACCGCCTTGGGACGCTCGTGCTGCACCACCCTAAAGCCGGTCGGATAGGTCTCTACCTGCGCTCCGGCGAGCTTTAGCTTCTCCAGAACCAGGTGCAGGTGCTGCGGATCGATACCGCCAACCGTGATGTCTCCCCTGGTCATTGCTGCGGCATACGCCCAGGTGCCGGCGACGATGCGGTCGCCGACAACCTCGTGGTCCACCGGGTTCAGCCGCTCCACGCCCTCGACGGTGATGGTGTTGGAACCAGCGCCGCTGATCTTCGCGCCCATCGCCACCAGCATGTCGCAGAGATCCACGATCTCCGGCTCGCGCGCCGCATTGTCCAGCGTGGTGGTGCCCTCAGCCAGCACAGCGGCGGTCAGAATGTTCTCTGTCGCGCCCACCGAGGGGAAGTCCAGCTTGATCTGTGCACCACGGAGCTCTTCGGCTTCGGCGACCAGGCAACCGTGCTCAATCTTGGTGGTTGCGCCCAACAGTTCTAGGCCGGACTGGTGCATGTCGAGCGGGCGGGAACCGATGGCGTCACCACCAGGAAGAGCAACCCGCGCCTTGAGGCACCGCGAGGTCAATGGCCCCAGCACCGCGACGGATGCACGGAACTGGCGCACGGCGTCAAAGTCCGCGTTGTACTCGATGCGCTCGGGAGTCGTGATGCGCACGACGTCGCCATCAAGCTCCACCTCACAGCCCAGGCCGCGCAGAACCTCAGCCATATAGGGCACGTCGGCGATTTCGGGACAATTGGTCAACGTGGTGGTTCCAGGCGCCAAAAGCGCTGCTGACATGAGCTTAAGCACGCTGTTCTTGGCGCCGGACACCTTAATGGCGCCCTGCAGCCTGGTTCCACCTGTCACTACGAAGCTGTCTTTCACGCCACCCAGCCTATAAAAAAATCGCCCCGCGCAAAGCGGAGCGATTCTTCGAAGCAATATCAGGGCAATATCAGGGCAGCGCGCCGATACGCCGAGCGGCGTTGACCGCCTCGTAACGGGTGTGCGCCCCGAGCTTGCGCATCACGGAGCGCAGGTAGCTCTTCACGGTCTCCGCGCCAATGCCCATCTCGGCCGCGGCCTCCACATTCGTGTGCCCCAGGGCCACGCAGGCCAACACGTCGAGCTCACGCGCCGAAAGCTTGGTGGTCTGCTTCACGCGCACCGGGGAAACCATCTGATCGCATAGAACCTCGAGGTCGCGGCGCAGGTCCTCGTCCTCCACGCGGTTTGCGAGCATGCGCAGCTTGCTGTGCGTGGCGCGGACCTGCTCCCATTCCGCCCCGGACATCGATCGGACCTGCTTGTTTGCGGTCGCTCCCGCCGTGGCACCGCGTCCAGCGTCGTTTGCGCGCAGCGCCTCGTTGACCGCGATCTCCTGCTCCAGGCAGCGGGCGGTCATGGTGACCTCTTCGAGCACCTTGTCGCCCATGCGGGCACGGGAGTGGACGCCAGCGTAGAGAACGCCCCTGACTTCCCGCTTCACAATCACGGGAACTGCGACGACGGAGTGCAGGCCCTCATCGCGGATGTGGCGATCGAAGTCATGGCTGATGGCCTTTGCCCGGGTGTAATCAGAAACTCCCACTGGGCGGCGGGTGGTCACCACGCGGCCACCAACTCCCGCACCCGGAGCGATCTCGAGGTTGTGCAATGCCGGGGTGCGCAGGCCCACCCACTTGGAGATCCGCAGCTTTCCATCCGCCGAGCTCGTGGCGTACATGGTCACCGGAATGCCGGTCGCGTTCTTTAGAGAATTCAGCGCAGAAATGATGACGTCGTCGTCATCGCGTTGCCGCTGCTGGTCCACCTGGTTCACTCCTCAAACTTGACCTGTGGCGCCCACCCGAAGGGCTAAGACGTCGTGTGAGAGGGAGTATAGTTCACCCCCTTGCTACCCCCAAAACTGCCCCCATGTTTCTTTTACAAAAAGAGACGGGAGCGCACACAACCTTATCGGGGCTAATCGACTGGGTTTTCTCAGAAAAAGCTAAGCGCTACCTAGGTTTTTGATACGCGCCAAACTGTTGTCCACCGTCTTGTCGGCAGCCTTCAAAAGATGCTTTTCCAGCCTTCCGGCGATCAGCGGTACCGACACGTCTGCGGTCAGAATCGCCTCCACTGCGGTCTCCGCCGCACCCTCTGCGGCGACCTCCCCGCTACCTTCAGCGATAGGCGCGTAGACGAAGTGGGTATCCATCGTCCCCATCTTCATCGGTAGATCCATCTCGGCCTTGACCTCGAACGCACCGGTCTCATCCGGGCGCGAAACATAGGTCTCTTGATATGCGATGGGCGACTCGCCGTCCTTGGAGAGTTCTTGTAGCTCTTTTTGTGACGCCCTCACGCCAACCCGCGCCCATACCCGACCATCGGGCAGAACTTCCCGCTCGGCCTCGATGATCTGGGATTCCGTTTGCTCCACCATTCCTTCGTCGGTCAGCAGGAACGCCTCGCTGGAGACGACCTCGTAGACATCATGAATGGACAGGTCAATGGTGCGGTTGACTTGCTTCGAATGCGACATATCCGCAATTGTGCCAGGAATGGCGCCCGGTGGCGCGACTAGCGGTGCTGCCACTCCGGCTTGCGCTTCTCCACGAAGGCCGCCATGCCTTCCTTCTGATCCGCGGTGTCGAAGAGTCGCCAGAACTGCTGGCGCTCCGCCTCCACGCCCTCTTCCAGGGTGGTGCAGTAGGCCTCGTCCACCATTTCGGTGGCGGCAGCCGTTGCGACGTGGGACATGCTTGCCACCTTGGCTGCTACTTTCTGCACCTCATCGGCGAAGCCCTCTGCCGGGAGCACGCGGGAAACCAGGCCGCTGCGCTCAGCTTCTTCGGCATCCATCATGCGACCGGTGAGGATCAAATCCATGGCCTTGTACTTCCCCACTGCGCGGGTCAGTCGCTGGGTGCCACCCATGCCCGGGATGATGCCCAGGGTGATCTCCGGCTGGCCGAACTCTGCGCTCTCGCTGGCCAGCAGAATGTCGCCGAGCATCGCCAGCTCGCAGCCGCCGCCCAGGGCGAAGCCGGATACGGCGGTGATCAGCGGGGTCTTCAGCTGCGCCAGCTTCTCCCAGTCGCCGAACAGGCGCTTCTCTGCCACCTCGGGGTAGGTTTCATCCTTCATTTCCTTGATATCCGCGCCGGCGGCGAATGCCTTTTCGCTGCCGGTGATGACGATGGCACCGATCTGCGGATCCGCGTCCAGCGCCTCCGCTGCCGGGACAATCTCAGAGAGCACTCCACTGTTCAGTGCGTTGAGGGCCTTCGGGCGGTCCAGGGTGATGGTCGCAACGGCGCCGTTAACGGCCACCTGGATGTTTTCGTAATTCTGGTTTTCGGTAGTCATGCTTGCTATTGAACCAAATCCCCTGCTGCCGTGCCTGAGAATCTGGCGAAGCTTGGGTGCGTAGGGGCGTCAATAAGAATCATTAGGCGCCCTTAAACACAGTGTTCAAGCAACCAACGAGGAATCACAGTGGTGCCCAGCGAACGAGCAGTGTAGACTACCCGGTATAGACCGATCAGTCTAGAACGAAAGGATCGCCCCAATGGCGAAGATTTACAACAACATCACCGACCTCATCGGCGGAACTCCGCTAGTTAAGCTGGGCGCATACGGCGAAGGCCTGAAGGCCAACGTCCTGCTGAAGCTGGAGGCCTTTAACCCGGCCAACTCCGTGAAGGACCGCATCGGTAAGGCCATCATCGAGGCAGCCGAGAAGGACGGCACCCTGAAGCCGGGCGGCACCGTCGTTGAGGCGACCTCCGGAAACACCGGTATCGCGCTGGCCATGGTCGGCGCCGCTAAGGGCTACAAGATCATCCTGACCATGCCGGAGACCATGTCCAACGAGCGTCGCATCATGCTGCGCGCTCTGGGCGCAGAGCTGGTTCTGACCCCGGGTTCCGCCGGCATGCAGGGCGCAGTCGACAAGGCTAACGAGATCGTCGAGAACACCGACAACGCCATCCTGGCCCGCCAGTTCGCCAACCCGGCAAACCCGGAGATCCACTACAACACCACCGGCCCGGAGATCTGGGAAGACACCGACGGTGAAGTAGACATCTTCGTTGCCGGCGTGGGCACCGGCGGCACCATCTCCGGTGCGGCTAAGTACCTTAAGGAGAAGAACGACAAGATCGAGATCGTCGGCGTGGAGCCGGCGGACTCCCCGCTGCTGACCGAGGGCCGCTTCGGCCCGCACAAGATCCAGGGCCTGGGCACCAACTTCTTCCCGGAGAACCTGAACAAGGACATCCTGGACCGCGTAATTGACGCTCCGCTGGAGAACGCAACCAAGACCGCCCGCGAGCTGGCTGTCTCTGAGGGCATCCTCTCCGGCATCTCCTCCGGTGCAGCCGTGTGGGCAGCCGTGCAGGAAGCTCAGAAGGACGAGAACGAGGGCAAGACCATCGTCGTCATCGTTCCCGACTTCGGCGAGCGCTACGTCTCCACCCTGCTGTTCGACGACCTGCGCGACTAATTCCGCTCTGGCAGTCGGCCGCAATTTAGTGAATCTAGTGGCCGCGGCTGTCCAGTAGCTACTGGCTGCAGGCAAGTAGGCGCTACCGCCTTTCCACCCAGCGGTGGAATAGGGGGCAGCGCCTTCTCGTTATAGTGGCTGCGAAAGCTTTTAAGCCGATACCCAACCAACCGAAAGACCACACCGTTGAGCATTCTTGGACGCATCCGCGAAGACCTGGCCAATGCCCGCGAACATGACCCAGCAGCGCGCGGAGACGTAGAAAACGCCATTGTGTACTCCGGCCTGCACGCCATCTGGGCGCACCGCGTATCCCACGCACTGTGGAAGCGCGGGCACCGTGGCATCGCGCGCATCATTAGCCAAGCGACCCGTGGCTTCACCGGCATCGAAATCCACCCGGGCGCCACCATTGGCCGCAGATTCTTTATCGACCATGGCATGGGTGTGGTCATCGGCGAGACAGCGGAGATCGGCGATGACGTCATGCTCTACCACGGTGTGACGCTCGGCGGCTCCGAACTAGTACAGCGCAAGCGCCACCCCACCATCGGCAACGGCGTGATGATCGGCGCAGGCGCGAAGGTGCTGGGCCCCATCACCATCGGCGAGGGCTCCGCGATCGGCGCCAACGCGGTGGTGACCAAGGACGCTCCCCCGAACTCCATCCTGACGGGCATCCCGGCGAAGATTCGCCCCCGCAAGCCCAACCAGAACACCCCGCTCGTCGACGCCGTGAAGTGGGTCGACGACATGCAGAACAACATCTAGGCGCGCAGCCAGCTAGGCCAGCAGCTCCTTAAAGTCCGGGTTCTTCTCCACGAAGGCCGCGACAGCGGAGCAGCTGGCCTTAATCTTTAGCCCCGCCTCCTTGGTCTCCAGCAGAGCCTCGCTAATCAGCGGCTTGGATAGCCCCTGGCCACGGAACGCTGGATCCACCACGGTGTGGTTGAAGTCGCGGACGTTGCCCTCCTGGGAGTACTCGGCGAAGCCTGCCTCCTGGTCGTCCACGTAGATGACGAAGCGGCTCTGCTCTTGATCGTGAACGATGCTCTTGGTGCCTGACATACTGCTGGGGCTCCCTTCCCTATTGCTCTTCTTATCCTCTAGTAGCTGTGCTAGCTTCTAGCCCCCAGTGTACGTATGGCAAAACCCCGGTAGCTTTCCGCTACCGGGGTGGAATGTGGCCAGAGCCGGGATCGAACCGGCGACCTTTCACTTTTCAGGCGAACGCTCTACCAACTGAGCTATCTGGCCTTCGTTGCCCGACCGCTTCCGATTCGAACATCGAAGCGACCCTGACGGGACTTGAACCCGCGACCTCCGCCGTGACAGGGCGGCGCGCTAACCAACTGCGCCACAGGGCCAATCTTGCCTGCGCAACTAAATAAAACGACCAGACAACAACTTGTCTAAGCCGTCCGTTGCACGAGAATAGACTCTACACAGTGTCAAAGTTCTTAAGCAAATCAGCTGTTCAAACGTCATTTCTGGCAGGCTTTCACGTCACTGTTGAAGTGTCCAACACGCAAGCTAGGGGCGTCACAAAGAAAGACAAAAAGAAAAAGAACCTCCCCGGCGCGAAAAGCACCGGAAAGGCTCTCCATGAGGTCTTTTATGGCGACCCTGACGGGACTTGAACCCGCGACCTCCGCCGTGACAGGGCGGCGCGCTAACCAACTGCGCCACAGGGCCGTACTCCCAACGGGATTCGAACCCGTGTTACCGCCGTGAAAGGGCGGGGTCCTAGGCCTCTAGACGATGGGAGCTCTACAAAGTAAGCCAGCAAGAAACTCTAGCTTTCCTTAGCAGCTTGAACAGTTTAAACCAGGTGCGAGCGCCAGAACAAATCGCCCGGTGAAGTGGAGAAATAGACAGCCGCAGGCAACGCAAAACCCCGCCGCGGCGCGACCATGATCTCCATGGAAGCGCCCCGACGGGGTAATCGCGAACGTGGGCCCTGCGGGGCTCGAACCCGCGACCTGCGGATTAAAAGTCCGTAGCTCTACCAACTGAGCTAAAGGCCCAACGGGAGCATTCTATCTAACGTTTCTTTGAAGCAGAAAATTGCCCCCTAGTGCCGTCACCGGCGCCGTGCCGGTGACGAGACTAGCGCCAGCACTAGCCCTTCATGGACCCCTTCTCCGCCAGGTTGAGGTGGAAGCTGAAGGCGGTCTTCAGGTCGTGCGGGGTCTGCAGGTGGTTGCCCTCGGCGCAGGCGCGCTCGTAGTACTCCTCCAGCAGTGGACGGTAGTCCGGGTGCGCAACGGAGATGATCTTCGGCACGCGATCGCGCGGTGCCAGGCCACGCAGGTCCGCGTAGCCGTGCTCCGTGATGATCACCATCACGTCGTGCTCCGTGTGGTCGACGTGGGAGGCGAAGGGCACGATGGCGGAAATGGCGCCGTCCTTGGCCGTGGACGGGGAGATGAAGGTGGACAGGAAGGCGTTGCGCGTGAAGTCGCCGGAGCCACCGATGCCGTTCATGATGCGCGAACCAGACACGTTCGTGGAGTTCACGTTGCCGTAGATGTCACAGCCGATCATGCCGTTGGAGGCGATGAGGCCCGTGCGGCGGATGACCTCCGGGTGGTTGGAGATCTGCTGCGGGCGCAGGACGATGTGCTCGCGGTAGCGCTTCGCCTCTTCATTCATCTTCTTGGCGTACTCCGGGGACAGCGCGAAGGAGGTTGCGGAGGCGACGGTCATCTTGCCGTTGTCGATAAGGTCCAGCATGCCGTCCTGGATCACCTCAGTGTAGGCCTGGATGTTCTCGAACTTGGAGTCCAGCAGACCCGCCATCACGGCATTCGGCACGTTGCCCACGCCGGACTGCATGATGTAGCCGTCGTAGGTCAGGCGACCGGCCTCGACCTCTCCCTCGAGGAGGTCCAGGAAGTGCCCGGCGATCTTCTCGGAGATCTCGTCGGTCGGCTTGAACGGTGCGTTGCGATCCTCGGCGTTGGTCTTCACCACGGCCACGACCTTGTTCTGGTCTACCGGGATGTACGGCGTGCCGATGCGGTCGCCGGGGCGGTTGATCGGGATCGGGGTGCGGTTCGGCAGGTCCTGGATCTTGTAGATGTCGTGCATGCCCTCCAGGTCAAGGGACTGCCACTCGTTGACCTCGATAATGATCTTGCGGGCGGAGTTGAGGTACTCCACGTTGTTGCCCACTGCCGAGGACGGGATGATGTTGCCCGCCTCGTCGATACGCACGGCCTCTACAACGGCTACGTCCAGCTGTCCAAAGAAGCCTTCCTCGACCTGCTGGCCGAGGTGGGAGAGGTGGATGTCCTGGTACTTAATTTCGCCAGCGTTGATTTTCTTGCGCATCACCGGGTCGGAGGCGTAGGGGGTGCGGTAGCGCACAGCATCGGCCTCGGCCAGCACGCCGTCGCAGTCAGGTGCGGTGGAGGCGCCGGTGAAGAGGTCGATCTGGAAGTCTTCCCCGCGACCGTGCAGTTCCTTAGCCTTCTCGGCGATGGCCGTCGGCAGCGCCTTGGGGTAGCCCGCTCCCGTGAAGCCGGACATGCCGATCTTGTCGCCGTGGTTGATGAACTGCGCCGCCTCGTCGGCGGACATGACCTTGGACCTGTAGAACTCGTTGGCGATGCGCTCAGACATCGGTTCCTCCTCCATAGCTGTTTAGCGGTTTCTCCGCTCCTTTCCTCAGCCTACATAAGCGTGACGTGGCTCGCCCTCGCCCCTCATGCGAATTGTTGAACATTTATTGGCGCTCTTTGGTTATTGACGCCCTTTGGTATTCGTCCCTCCCCAGTGTGACAATGGTGGCCGTGACTACATCGACCGCAACCCCCACCTCCACCACCCCGCAGGACTCAACCACCCCGGCTGGTTCGCCCGACGCAGCGCCCCAGTCCAACCAGCGATTCCAGGGCCTGAGAATCGGCAAGATGCAGCTCGACTCCCCCGTCGTGCTCGCTCCGATGGCAGGCGTGACCAACGTGGCCTTCCGCAGCTTGTGCCGCGAACAGGAGCGCGAACGCATGGGCTCCGTCGCCGGGCTGTACGTCTGCGAAATGGTGACGGCTCGCGCTCTGGTCGAGCGCAATCCGAAAACCCTGCACATGACGACCTTCGCACCAGACGAGGATCCCCGCAGCCTGCAGCTGTACACCACCGACCCGGAGTACACCTACAAGGCGGCCAAGATGATCGTCGACGAGAACCTCGCCGATCACATCGACATGAACTTCGGCTGCCCCGTGCCCAAGGTCACCCGACGTGGCGGCGGCTCCGCCCTGCCCTACAAGCGCAGGCTCTTTGGAAACATCGTGGCTGCCGCGGTTAAGGCCACGGAAGGCACGGACATTCCAGTGACCGTGAAAATGCGCGTGGGAATCGACGACCAGCACCACACCCACCTGGATGCCGGCCGCATCGCCGTGGAAGAGGGTGCGGCCGCTGTGGCTTTGCACGGCCGTACCGCAGCACAGCGCTACTCCGGTCACGCGGATTGGAACGAGATCGCGCGCCTGAAGGAGCACCTGGCCCACACGGGCATCCCCGTGCTGGGCAACGGCGACATCTTTAAGGCCACGGATGCCCGCGCCATGATGGAGCAGACCGGCTGCGACGGCGTGGTCGTAGGCCGGGGTTGCCTGGGCCGCCCGTGGCTCTTCGCGGAGCTCTCCGCCGAGCTGCGCGGCCTGCCGATCCCCAGCGAACCCACCCTGGGCGAGGTAGCGCGCATCATCCTGCGCCACGCGGAACTATTGGCCGCCCACGACGGCGAGCAGAAGGCCTGCCGTGACCTGCGCAAGCACATGACGTGGTACCTACGCGGTTTCCCCGCCGGCGGGGAACTGCGCCGCAGCCTGTCCCGGGTGAGCAGCCTGGACGAGCTGAAGTATGCACTTGCCGACGTATGGGACTCCCCCGCCCTGGCGGAGGACGCCGACGGCGCCCGCGGCCGCCAGGGATCCCCCGCAAAGGTGGCCCTGCCGGAGGGCTGGCTGGACGACCCGGAGGACGAGACTGTCCCGGACGGCGCCGACATCGAAAACAGTGGTGGTTAATAGTTTTCGGGGCTATGGCATTTTCGGGGCTATACGCGGGGGGCTAAACCTCAGCGCCACCGAGCTCCAGAGACTATAGTTTTTTCACATGCGTAGGGTGTACCGAAACCAACTCCGGGAATTTAAACACGACATTTCGCTGATGGCGGATTTCGTGCGCACTGCGCTCAATTCCGCTACCCGTTCTCTGCTAGAGACCGACTTGGAGCTTGCCGAAAAGGTCCTTAGCAGCGTGGATACACTCGAGGATCTGCGCGAGACCGCAGTCAAGGATGCCTTCCAGCTGCTAGCGCTGGAAGCGCCCGTGGCGCGGGACTTGCGCATCGTCGTTGCCGGCCAGCACATTGTCGAGGATTTCACCCGCATGGGCGCGCTTGCGGTGCATGTGGCAAAGGTGGCGCGGCGGCGTCATCCAGAAAATGCTGTACCCGAGTCCGTCCGCCCCTATATCGAAGAGATGGCTCGGCAGTGCGACAACTCGGCGGCGAAGATCCAGGCCCTGCTGCGCGAGCTCGACGTAAACACCGCCCTCGAGCTCGTCGAAGACGACGACGCGGTCGATGACATCCACCGCCACATCTTCCAGCTGACCACCCAGCGCGAATGGCCGCACACAGTGCGCGAGGCCGTGGACGTCACGCTGCTGTCGCGCTACTTCGAGCGCTATTCGGATCACGCGGTGGAGATCGCCAACCGCATCGTCTTCATCATCACCGGCCTCACGCCGGACGAGTACCACCGCAAGCAGGAGAACGACGAGCTGCAGCAGCGCTTCCGCGAGCAGTTCGATGAGATGCGCTACCGCTACGACACGAACCTGGATTACTAGCCGGCCGCAGTGCGCCGCCGGCCGCTGCCGAGCGCAGCTAGGCGCAACCGGGCGCAGACCGCGATTATCTAGCGCGCGTACGCCTTCTTCGCGAACATGGCGGCGTTCAGCGCATCGTCGAGCAGCTGCTCTGGAGTGCGGCTAACGTCCAGCTGGATGCCCTTCTCCCCCGGCGTGAGGCGCTGCAGATCCTCCAGCTGCGCGGTCAACAGCTCGCGCGGCATGTCGGCTTCTCCCACACGGTTCTTCATGCGCTCCGCGAGCACGTCCTCGGTACCATACAGGTGCACGTAGAACACGGTCGCGTTCTCGCCCACGTCGTTGAGGATCTCGCGGTGGTCGATGCGCAGCGCGGTGCAGGCGGTGACGGTGTTGTTACCCTGGGCGGCCTCGTCCGCAATCCAGTCGCGCACGATCCCTAGCCACTTACGGCGCCCGGCCTCCGGCGGGAGCTTGCCGTCCTGCAGGATCTCCAGCGCCCCCTCTGGGTGCAGATCGTCGGCTTCCTGCAGCTGCCAGCCGGTCTTCTCGGCAAAGGCGCGCGCCAGGGTGGTCTTGCCGCTGCCGCTGACCCCCATCACGACGACGTGGAGGGTTGCCGGAGTCTCTTGGCTAGACATGTGGCTCCTTTCTTCTCTGCGGTGGTTCTCTGGGTTACCCGTTACTGCCTTCCAGTATGCCGTTTATTTTTATTATTGACGCCAAAAGCGGGGTTCCGGCGCCAACCGGAACCCCGCTAGTGGGTGGCAAGCTCAGCGGGAGCCTGCCGAAGACACTTTTTCTAAGATCCTGTACCTGCTTGACGGGCAGGTAGGAGTTTTATCCGAAGCGACCGGAGATGTAGTCCTCGGTCTCCTTCTTCGTCGGGTTTTCGAAGATCTGCTTGGTCGGGCCAACCTCGACCAGCTGGCCGGGCTTGCCGGTTGCTTCCAGGGAGTAGAAGGCGGTCTGATCGGACACACGGGCTGCCTGCTGCATGTTGTGCGTCACGATGACGATGGTGAACTCTTCCTTCAGCTCGTGGATCAGATCCTCCACGGCCAGAGTGGAGATCGGGTCCAGTGCGGAGCAGGGCTCATCCATCAGCAGAACTTCCGGCTCGACCGCGATGGCGCGGGCGATGCAGAGGCGCTGCTGCTGACCACCGGACAGGCCGCCGCCCGGTCGGTCGAGACGATCCTTAACTTCGTCCCACAGGTTGGCGCCGCGCAGTGCGCGCTCTGCAACCTCGCGGAGCTTCTTCTTGTTCTTTTCGCCGGACAGCTTCAGTCCGGCCACTACGTTCTCTTCGATGGACATCGTCGGGAACGGGTTTGCCTTCTGGAAGACCATGCCGATGGTGTTACGGACAGCCACCGGGTCGATCTTCGGGCCGTAAATGTCTTCGCCGTCGAGCAGGATCTCGCCCTTGACGTAGGCGCCGGGGATAACCTCGTGCATACGGTTCAGGGTGCGCAGCACGGTGGACTTACCACAGCCGGACGGGCCGATGAAGGCGGTCACTGCCTTCGGCGGGATGTGCAGGTTGACGTCCTGTACGGCATGAAAGTCGCCGTAGTAGATGTTGACGTCGTTGAGGTCTAGGCGCTTAGCCATTGTGTTGTTCTCCTAGGAAAAGGCTTTGTTTGGGTTTAGGTCCCGGTGGGGTCAAAGGCTTGGGGTGAGCCTTAGACCTTCACCGAATAGCGCTTCGAGATCAGGCGGGCGCCAATCATCAGGATTGCCACGAGCAGCACCAGGGTCAGTGCGGAGCCCCACAGGCGCTCCAGCACGAACTCGTTACTGCCCGCGCCGTACAGGTCGACCATGTACAGCGGCAGGGACTGCTGGCCACCTTCGAACGGGTTCCAGTTGATCTTGGTGGTGGAGCCAACCAGGATCAGCACCGGTGCGGACTCACCCATCACGCGGGCTACGGCCAGCATGATGCCGGTAACGATGCCGGACAGCGCGGTGGGAAGGACGATCTTCACGATGGTCTTCCACTTCGGCACACCCAGTGCGTAAGAGGCCTCACGCAGATCCATCGGAACCACGCGCAGCATCTCTTCCGCGTTACGCACGATGATCGGAACCATCAGCAGAACCAGCGCAAGCGACACTGCGAAGCCGGAACGTTCGAAGCCAAACATGGTGATCCACATTGCGTAGACGAACAGGGCGGCGACGATGGAGGGAACACCGGTCAGAATGTCGACCATGAAGGTCGTGATGCGGCCGAGGAATCCGCCGCGGGAGTACTCCACCAGGTAGATAGCGGTGAACACACCGATCGGGATGGAGAGGGCGGAGGTAACCACGACCTGCATCAAGGTACCGATGATGGCGTGGACTGCACCACCACCGGCCTTGTTACGCGGCTGGCCGACCATGTCGTAAACCCACCAGTCGGGGTTAAGGATCGCAGGCAGACCTTCGCTGAGAACCTTGATCAAGACCCACAGCAGTGGAACCAGAGCCAGCGCCATGGCGAAGTAGATGATGACGGTGGCAAGCTTGTCGACCGCCTTGCGCTTACCGGAAATCTGAGTAAACAGCTCGGAGGACGAAGAGGACTTCTTGTTTTCTACAGTTGCTGCATCTGTCATTGTTCTCTTCTCCTACTTCTTCGCCACAACGGCGCGGGCGGCAGCGTTAACCAGGAAGGTCAACAGGAACAGAACGAGGCCGGCGGAGATGTAGGCACCCGCCTTGAGCTCGTCGTTGAACTCCGGCGCGGCCGCGGCGATGGCGGTTGCGAAGGTTGTACCACCGTCCATTAGGGAGCCACGGAAACCCGGAGCACTAGCGATGACCATGTACAGCGCCATGGTTTCGCCCAGCGCGCGACCCAGACCCAGCATTGCACCGGAGATGTAGCCGGACAGGCCGAAGGGCAGCACGGTCATGCGGACAACTTCCCAGCGGGTTGCGCCCAGTGCCAGTGCGGCCTCGACGTGCCCCTTCGGGGTCTGCACGAAAACCTCACGGGTGGTAGCGGCGATAACCGGCAGAATCATGATTGCCAAGACGATGCCACCGGTGAAGATGTTGCGGGAGGTGGAGAACGGCGGGGAGCTACCCTGCTGGTGGTTGAACAGGAAGAAGCCACCGGCCCAGCCGGACAGCCATTCAAAGAAGTCGCCGAGTGCCGGGCCGAGGACGTAAGCACCCCAGATACCGAACACGATGGAGGGCACGGCTGCCAGCAGGTCGATCATGAAGCCCAGGGGCTTGATGAAACGCTTCGGGCAATAGTTGGACAGGAAGATCGCGATACCCAGCGCAACCGGCATGGCCAGCAGGAGGGCGACGATGGACACCAGGACGGTGGTGAAGAACAGGTTCGGGATACCGAACTGCATCCACCCGCCGTCGTTGTTGGTGTAGTCGGTGTTCCAGCGCTCACCGTAGGTGAAGAAGCTGAAAATACCGTCGCGCAGGCGGCTCAGTGCGGGGACTGCCTGCAAAATTAGGAACAAACCGATCAGGCCGATGATCACGGTGATCAGGATTGAGGAGGTCTTTGCCAGCGTTTCGAAAACAACATCGCCAGGGCGCTTAACGCTGCCACCGCCGGAGCGCTGGCTATCTTGCGCCAACTGGTGATCCTGCTTCGGCTGAGGGGCGTCGCCCTCTGCCTTTGCGGACTTGGCGACCTCAACCTTATTGGCGTTTGCCATGAGGGATCCTTAAAAGGTCGTTATTCAATACCAGAATAAAAGTGAAAAGTGTTTCGCGTCACTGTAGTTACCGCATTCAGACCGCAACCCCCGATCGAAGAACGAGCGGGGGTTACATCGCTGTCTAAATGCCAGCGTTTAACTACTTCAGAGCGTCGACAGACTCTTCCAGCTTGGACTTGAACTCGCCGTCCACCGGGATGTAACCCTGGTCAGCCAGCTCGTCGTTCTGGTTGTCCAGGATGGTGTTCAGGAAGTTCTTAACCAGCTTCGCGGTGTTGTCGTCGTAGCCAGCGGAGCAGACGATCTCGTAGGTGGTCAGAACCAGCGGGTACTCGTCCTCGCCGTTCATTGCGTACAGCTTGTCAGCGTCAACGACCAGGTCGTTGCCCTCGCCGGAGAACTCAACCTCGCCCAGAGCCTTGTTAACGTTATCCTTGTTCAGCTCAACCGGGCCGGAGCCGAAGTCGATCTTGGCGATGTTGACTGCGTCGAGCTCCTCAGCGAAGCCGGACTCAACGTAGGTGATTGCGCCGTTGGTAGCTGCAACCTGGTCAGCGACACCCTTGGACTTCGGAGCACCGGTGCCGACCTCGGTCGGGAAGCTCTTGCCCTCGGAGTCCCACTCACCGCTGGAGGCAGCCAGGAACTTCTGGAAGTTGTCGGAGGTACCGGACTCGTCAGAGCGGTACACAACCTCGATCGGGTCGGACGGCAGATCAACGCCCTCGTTCTCAGCCTTGATGGCCTCGTCGTCCCACTTCTTGATCTCGCCCTTGAAGATCTTTGCAACGGTCTTGGTGGACAGGTTCAGCTCGTCCACGCCCTCCAGGTGGTAAGCAATTGCAACCGGGCCGATGACCATCGGCAGGTGCCATGCGTCGTTACCGTCGCAGCGCTTCTTAGCGTCTGCGATCTGGTCGTCCTTCAGCGGGGAGTCGGAACCAGCGAAGTCAGCCTGGCCAGCGATGAACTTCTTCTGGCCGTCACCGGAACCAGAAGCGTTGTAAGCCAGGGTAGCGCCGGTGCTGGAGAAAGCCGGGCCGAAGATGTTCTGGATTGCGTTGTCCTGAGAGGAAGCGCCTTCGCCGCGCAGTTCGCCGGTGGCCTCCTCCATCTCGCGAGAGCCTTCGCTGCTGCCGCCTTCGTTGTTGTCAGCGTTGGAGCAGCCGGTCAGAATCAGGGAACCAGCAAACAGGGTTGCAGCTGCAGCGCTGGCGCGCTTCATGGTGAACTTCACGAGGTTTTCCTCCGAAAAATTGTCAGAAGTACAGAAAAGTGTCTTACAGGAGAAGCCCGCAGTTGTAGGAGCCACTCTTGCGTCACCAAGAAAGTTAATCGGCGCTTATGGATTTAAAGAGTGCTGTAAGTGAACAGCAGGTGAACAACAGCATTTATGCAGCACATCCAACTTTCTCGGTTCAGAAAGCAATGCCAAAGCACCCCCAGCACCACACCTAAACGCTACCCCCATGTGACAGAAAGTGGCTTCATTTAACCCGCAGTTAACCTACGGCGTTACTGAACCCACTTCACCCTTAGCGATACGCAGCAAGTGAGCATAAACGTTTCTCAGCATCTACCAATGAACGCTTAAGGCTCCTCGCTCCGTAACCCCCACTACTTAGAGACACCCACGGTAAACCACATCGGTGTGCACCACCTCGAAGCCAAGCCGCTTGTACGTAGAAACCGCGGGCGCGTTGTCCCCCTCCACATACAGCTCAATGCGACCGCAACCGTTGTCCAGCAGCAACTTCATTCCCAGCTGCGTGATCGCCTGTCCCAGTCCCCTACCACGAGCATCGTCAGCGAGGCAGACGACGTACACCTCACCCGCCCGCTCGCCGGCATCTTTTTCCTTCTCTTCCAGCGGGATCTTCGTCCAGTGGAAGCCCACCAGCCGGAAAATATCGTCGTTTCCCTCGCCGCCATCGGCAGCACAGGGAATACCCACCCGCTCGGCAGCAGACTTCTCATCCCGCACCCACAGCAAGATAACCGCATCCGGATCGAACCAATTAGTGTCGCGAGCAGAGCGCAAGTGATCTACGTCCCAGCCACCTTGCTCGGGGTGCCACGCAAAGGCCTCATTATTGACGCGCACCCACTCGGCGTCCACGGAATCCGCGTCGAAGCGAGCAACGGATTCGGTGTAAGTCAGGACCTCAATTTCTTGCTCCTCGCAGCGTTTCTCGGCTTCTGCACCGCCCGCCTCAATGGCCCTGGCCGCCTTCGTCGCCGGCGCGCAGTCCAACGACATCTTCAACAGTTCACGGGTTCGGCGGGCATCCAGCGACTCGACAAAGCGCTGGGCGCCGGCGGAATCTCCGTGCGCCCAGACGTCTATCGCGCCACTCACCCCCAGCTGGTCACGCAAAGCTTCGAACAGGGCGATCCCCACCCCGCTGTGGCGAACCTCCGGGGCGACGGCCAGCTCGATCACGCGATCCTGGTCGATCGCCAGCACACCGACCACACGCTCGCTGTTCCTTGCCACCACGTGCTTGTGGCCGCGGTTCTCGTCGATGCCACGCAGGAAAGCCTCACTGATCGCAGGCACCCCATCTGCCTCAGCGACCTCGTCCAGCACCTCGTGAACCCCCTCCAACACCTCAGAGTGCTCCCACAGGTCTTCAAATGTGTCGTAGGTAATAGCCATGCCCCCAATTGTCCCTCACTTTCGGCATTTTTGGGGCAGATTTCCGGGGTTTCTTAACGCTTCGCTGGGATTGCTGCGGCGGAGGCGTGGCGTCATAAAGAAGGAACAGGGGCACCTAGTAACCTGTAGGGAACAACAAAGAAACTCGAGAAGGGGGCCCGGCCAGGTGAAGAAGATCGCAATCCGCGGCGCGCTCACCCTCGTGCTGGTGCTGCTCGTAGCGCTGATCGTCGATAGTGTGATCGCCGCCCGCGCCGAGCACAAGATCTCCGAGGCGCTATATGCCGATTCGAACCTAGCCAACCCGCCAAAGGTGCAGGTGGCGGGCTTCCCCTACACCGGCGCCGCACTCAGCCACGAACTCCAGGCCGTCACCGTCGTCGCCAACGACGTCGACGTGCCTGGCTTCGGCCTGATGAGCGTGCAAACCTCGGCGCAGTACATTACGGTCTCCGCAGACGATGTTTTCAACGGCACCATTGAAAACGCCCCAGCGCGCAAGGTCTTTACTCGCCTGCAACTGGACGGCGTGCTGTTAGGTAACCGCATGGATATCGAGGCGCTGCAAATTCAGAATCTCGACGACATCTCGCCCCGCGGCGGCTGGGAGACCGAGGCCATCTTCGAAGGCAAACCGAAGGGCTTCGCCAAACCCGCGAAGGTCGAGGTTAAGCTGCGCATCGTCGAAGGCACCATGGTGATCACCCCGACCAAGATCCTCTCCGCCCCCGACGGTCTAGGCATCAAGGCCAAAAACGTCACCGACGAAACCGTACTCGATACAGACATCAAAAAGCGGGTTAATGACGCCTTTAGTTTGAGCATCCCGGGCAAGGAACTACCCATGCGGGGCGATCCGGAGCGGATCTTCGTCTCCGGTGGTTCGGTGTTCGTCGAAGCCTCGCAGGTGTACACGAAGATCAGCCTGTCCGATTTGGCTCCGCGATCCCGACCCTTGAGTGAAGAAGAACTCCCCAGCCTATAGTCTTAAGGGCATGGCTGAAGAAGAAAAGAAGAAGTTCAAGGTAGACGCTAACGAAGCGGTCAACCTGGCCGCCGAGCAGTCCAAGTCCACCAGCGACAAGAACCTGCCGGAATTCGGCGACATGCCCATCCCCGACGACACAGCCAACCTGCGCAAGGGACCCAACCTGCACGACGGTCTGCTGGCGCTGCTGCCGCTGATCGGTGTGTGGCGTGGCCAGGGCCAGGCGGCGCCTCCCGGCGAGGAGGAGTTCACCTTCGGCCAGCAGGTCGTCTTCGCCCACGATGGCGAGAACCGCATCAGCTACGATTCCCGCACCTGGCGCATGGACGACGACGGGCAGCCGACCGAGACTCCCGGGCGCCGCGAGTCCGGCTTCCTGCGCATCAATGACGACGACGAGATCGAAATGATCCTCACCCACTCCGATGGCATGGTGGAGATCCTGTACGGCAGCCCGCTGAACGAGCGCGCCTGGCAGCTGGAAAGCGCCTCGACGATGGCGACGGCGACCGGCCCGACGAACCTGGGGCCGGGCAAGCGCCTCTACGGCCTGATGCCGAACAACGACCTCGGCTGGGTCGACGAGCGCCTCATCGACGGCGAGATGGTTCCCTGGCAGTCCGCGCAGCTGTCCCGCGTGGTCGGCTAGCCGGTAACAGCCTCCCAGGCCATCTTTTCAACCTCGTCGGCGACCTCCGGACGGGGCAGCTGGGTGCCGTCTAGTTCTGTCACCCGTGCCTGCACGCGCACGGAGGAGACCAGCCACACGCCGGCGGCGGCTGTAAGGTCCTCGACCCGCAGCACCCTTTCCTCGGTGACCCATCCGCGCTGCTCGGCCAGCTTAAAGAGCGCGGCCTGCGAGGTGCCCTTCAAAATGCCCACATGCGCCGGCGGGGTGACGAGCTTCTTCTCCCCTGTCGTCGGGTCCACCTCCGCGGCAACCACGGTCGAGGTCGGCCCCTCCAGCACTAGCCCCTCGTCGGACAGGAAGATCACGTCGTCTACACCGCGGGCCTTCGCGCTGCGCAGGGCGGCCATGTTGGCTGCGTAGGACAGCGTCTTCGCGCCGATCAGCGCCCACGGGGAACGCTCCGATAGGTCGATGCGGAAGCCCCGCTCGGCCGTCATCACCCGCACGCCGTGCTCCCGGTCGTGCAGCACGTGCTCGCTGACCGGCGCCACCGTGACCCAGCCCGTCGGCTGGCCCGTGGATTCCCGTCCGCGCGAGTAGACCCAGCGCAGCGCGGCCTCCTGGCCCGGCCCGTTCTTCTCCTCGAAGTCGGCCACGGCTATGTCGGTGGCGCGGAACCAGCGCTCCAGGTTCGGCTCCGGCAGGTCCAGCATCGCGGAGCTGTTGAGGAAGCGTGTGGCGTGGCGCTCGCGGTTGCGCACGTTGCCGCCGCGCAGCATGAAGGTCTCGAACACCCCGTCGCCACGCACGGCGGCCAGATCGTCTGCGTAGATCATCGGCACGGTCGCGTCCCGAACCTTTGGGTCTTGGGTGGCAGCTGCCGTGCCAGCGCCCGTGCCAGCGCCTGTGCCGACCCCAGCCTCGCCCAGGACGTCAACGACCACGAACTTTGCTTCCTGATTACTCATGCTTCTCATTCTATTCCCGAGCTGTTCCCGGAAGTTTTGCATGTCCCATAGAGAGCTGCCATTGGCATGCCAGCCCCACCGCGTCCTACGATGGGAGGTGTGTTTGATCTGACTCACAGCCCGATCGTCGACCACGCACCTGCCGCCAGCCCGCTGACTGGCAGTGAGGCCGCCGAAGTTTCAGAGGCACCGGAAGCTCAGAGCAGCGCCACTGCCTGGCACTACGGCAACCCCCTCGCCGAGCAGTCCCGCGTAAACGACGGCAAGCCCGGCCTCGTGGATTTTTGGGATCGCGTGGCCATCCGCGTGTCGGGTGCGGAACGCCGCGATTGGCTCAACAACCTGATCTCCCAGAAGGTCAACGCCATCGAGCCCGGCCAGGCCACCTTCGGCCTGATTCTCGACGTCAAAGGCCACGTCGAGCACTTCTTCGGAATCCTCGCCACCGACGACACCTTGATCCTCGACACCCCAGCCACCCACGCCGACGCGCTCGAGGATTATCTGAGCAAGATGGTCTTCTGGTCGCAGGTCTCCGTCGAGCGCCTGCCGTGGGCGCGACTCACGGTGATCGGCACGGATCTCGCCGCGGATTCTTCGCTCTTTACTGTTGACGCCACCTCCTCCGCCGCCCTGCCCGCTCAGCTGAGCCTCGACGTTCCGGAAGATGTGGATCTGCAACTGTGGAGAACCAGGACTATCGGCGAGCTCCAGGCCCTGGACCTGTGGGTTCCCCGTGAAAGCTTCACCCGCGCCTGGGACAAGCTGACTAATGTCGCCCAGCCCACCGGGCGCATGGCTTATGACGCCTTCCGTGTGCAGGCACGCCTGCCGATCCTGGGCGTGGATACCGACGAGCGCGCCATCCCCCACGAGGTTCCCGCCTTCATCGGCAAAGGAATCAGCGGCGCCACCCAGCTGGACGACGTTTCCGCCGGCCCCACCGAGGCCGCCGTGCACCTGAACAAGGGCTGCTACAGGGGGCAGGAGACGGTTTCCCGAGTGCATAACCTGGGCAAGTCTCCGCGCGTTCTGGTGATGCTGCACCTGGACGGATCCGCCAACCGGCTGCCCGAAGTAGGTGCCGAACTCACCGCGGGTGGCCGCGGAATCGGCCGGGTTGGGTCCAGTGTGCACGACTGCGACTACGGCCCTATCGCTCTGGCTTTGGTGAAGCGGAACGTGGTGGAGAAGGTGGCGTCCAAAAACAGCGACGTACCCCCGCTACTCGCCGATGGGATCGACGCATCGATCGACCCCAGCGACCTTGCGAATGCCGCGGGAGACAACTCGATCCGACCGGGGCGCGCGGCGATTAACCGCCTGCGCGGGAAAAATTAGAAAACCCTCACATTGGCTTGACCCCCTTGACTGCGCGATGATTACGCAGGTCACAGGGGGTATTCAGCGTGGAAACCCCCGCGCCTACGCCTTCGACGGGAGGGGGCTTTTGGGAAAAAATGATTGCTAACCGCTATGGTGTAGGGCAGGAAGAAACTTAACTTGTAAACGAAAAGGGTGGCCGAACTCCCGCGCCACTCGAGGACACCGCAAGGGGGTCAGGCCATGGGTCGCGGCCGTGCCAAGGCAAAGCAAGCCAAGGTTGCTCGTCAGTTGAAGTACAACGCTCCGGAAATGGATCTGGAGAGGCTGCAGAGGGAACTCTCTGGCCAGTCGCAGAACCGGGGTTCCGGTTCCCGCGGCGGTAGCGAGTACGACGAGTACGAGGATGACTACAGCGATTACGCTGCAGAATACGACGACTACAGCGACGAGTACGCCGACGACTACGAGGATAAATACTCCAACGGGTCGCGGTAAAAGCCAACCTATTCACTAGAAAAACTCCCGCAGCTGACGCTTTTGAAAAGCGCAGCGCGGGAGTTTTCTTGCTTTTGTCCTTGCCCCGGCTCTGGTTGGCTCTAGTTTGTTGGCTCCAGCTCGCCCTAGTTGGTTGGCTCCACGGGACTGCGGTACTCGCCATCTAGGACCGCGCCGGTCTGGCCGTCCTGTGCCGGGCGAACTTCGCCCAGTCGCCAGGCATCAATGTGGCGAGCAGTTAGCATCGCCAGTGCACGCTCGGCATCGTCTTCCGCGACGACGGCGACCATGCCCACGCCCATGTTGAAGGTCTTCTCCATCTCCTCCTGCGAGATCTGGCCTTCCTCCTGGATCAGGCGGAAGATCGGGCCAGGGGTCCAGGAAGAACGCTCCAACTCTGCGACCAGGCCGTCCGGGATCACGCGTCCCAGGTTGGCGGCCAAGCCACCGCCGGTGATGTGCGCGAAGGTGTGGACGTCGCACTCGCTGGCCAGCTTCAGGCAATCGAGGGCGTAGATGCGGGTCGGCTCCAGCAGCTCCTCCCCCAACGTGCGGCCGAGGGATTCGATGTGGCCATCCAGCGGCAGCTGCTTAGTATCCAGCAGCACGTGGCGCGCCAGGGAGTAGCCGTTGGAGTGCAGGCCGGAGGAGGCCATGGCGATCACCACGTCACCCGGTCGCACGCGATCCGGCCCCAGCAGGTTGGCCTCTTCGACCACGCCGACGGAGGTGGCGGAGACGTCGTACTCGTGTGGCTCCATCACGCCCGGGTGCTCAGCGGTCTCGCCGCCCAGCAACGCACAACCGGCTTCCTCGCAACCCGCGGCGATGCCGGAGACGATGCTGGCAACGTGTTCCGGCACGACCTTGCCGATGGCGATGTAATCCTGCAGGAACAGTGGCTCGGCACCGCAGACCACCAGGTCATCCACGCACATGGCGACCAGGTCGCGGCCGATCGTATCGTGCTTGTCCATCGCCTGGGCCACGGCCAGCTTGGTGCCCACTCCGTCGGAGGACGCGGCCAACAGCGGCTTTTCGTAGTCCCCCAACGCGAACAGGCCGGCGAAGCCACCGAGCCCGCCGCGCACCTCGGGGCGGGTGGCCTTCTTAGCCAGCGGCGCGAAAAGCTCTACCGCGCGGTCGCCGGCCTCAATGTCTACACCGGCAGCGGCGTACGATGCGCCCTCTGCCTGCTTCGGGGTGTTATCGGGGTGGTCACTCATGGCTTGTCCTTGCTTTCTAAGCTTTCTTAATTCTTCGCCTGCTGCTTCAGCATCGTTTCTACCAACGCCGCGTTCGGGTTGTCGCTCGGCATGCCCAGCGGGAACACACCGTCGAAGCACGCCGCGCACAGCTCGTCGCTGCTTTGTTGTGACGCCTCAATCATCGCCTCGGTCGAAACGAATGCCAGGGAGTCCGCGTCGATCTCCCGGCGAATTCCCTCCACCGGGTCCGAAGGATCCACATTATTCGCAATCAGCTCGGTGGGCGAGGCGAAGTCGATGCCGTAGAAACACGGCCACTTTACGGGTGGCGAGGCTATGCGGACGTGCACTTCCTTCGCCCCGGCCTCGCGCAGCATCTTAATCAGCGCGCGCTGGGTGTTTCCGCGGACAATGGAATCGTCCACCACGACCAGGCGCTTGCCCTCGATGACCTCCCGCAGGGGATTCAGCTTCAGGCGAATACCAAGTTGGCGGATGGTCTGCGAGGGTTGGATGAAGGTGCGCCCCACGTAGGCGTTCTTCATCAACCCCTGGCCAAAGGGAATATGGGAGGCCTGGGCGTACCCCACCGCCGCGGGCGTGCCGGACTCCGGCACGGGAATCACCAGGTCGCCCTCCGCCGGAGCCTCCTCTGCCAGCTTGCGGCCGATCTCCAGGCGGGTGCCGTTCACCGACCGGCCACGGATGACGGAATCCGGGCGAGCCAGGTAGACGTACTCGAACACACATCCCTTGTGCTTCGTCTCCGCGAAGCGGCGGGAACGCACGCCGTCGCCGTCGATAGCCACCAGCTCGCCCGGCTCGACGTCGCGGACGAAACGCGCGCCCACGATGTCCAGCGCCGCGGTTTCGGAAGCAACAACCCAGCCGCCGCTGGCCAGCTGGCCGATGGACAGCGGGCGCACGCCCTGCGGGTCTCGGACGGCGTACAGTGCGTCACCATCGGTAAACAGCACACAGAAGGCGCCCTTGACCTTGGGGAACAGCTCCATGGCTGCTTCCTCCACACCGTGCCCCTCGCGGGTGTCGGCGGCCAACAGGGCGCACATGACCAGCGAATCAGAGGGGTTTTCCTTCGGATCCACCAGACCCAACCGGGCGGCCTCCTGGGTGAGCTCGCGGTGATTCACCAGATTGCCGTTGTGGCCCAGAGCCACGTCGGTTCCGTCGGGTGCCATGCGGAACATGGGCTGTGCGTTCTCCCAGCTATTACCACCAGCAGTGGTGTAGCGGTTGTGCCCCATGCCGATGTGGCCCTTGAGGGCCTCGAGCGACTGCTCGTCAAACACCTGACTGACCAAGCCCAGATCCTTGAACACGACGATCTGGTCGCCATCCCCCACCGCGATACCCGCGGCCTCCTGGCCTCGGTGCTGCAGCGCGTACAGGCCGTAGTACGTCAGCTTAGAGACGTCCTCCCCCGGCGCCCATACCCCGAATACGCCACATTCCTCCCGGGGCTCGGTTTCGCCCCGGTCGTCGAACGGGCTCAGCAACGGTTCTGCCTCTGCTTGTTTTCTCTGGCCTTGAATGTTTGCCACTATGCCGACTCTACTAGCCCATCCGCACTAACCCAAAGGGATGCCCTTTCGCCGGCTGAGTGACCTCACATTCTCAACAGTGGAAGGTGCTCGGCGATGGCGGAGGCGCGGGTGCCGGAGGTGTCGGCGTCCGAACCAGAAAGATCCTCAACCCCCACAACCAGGCGCAGCCACGTAATCGGCGAGCACTGAACAACGTTGGGCGGAGTGCCACGGCGATGCTCCAGTCCCGAGATGCACTGGATGGCGGCGAAGGGAGGAATGCGCACCTCGACGGAATGGCCGGGGGCCAGCTCCTCCAGGACAGCCGCGGACAGGCGAACCGCCGCAGCTACGTCGGCACGTGGCGGACGAGGCTGCTCCGCGGGGTTGTTCACCCAGGGCAACACCGCTTCAACGGCACTGCGAGCAGCGGCGGATAGTTCCGGGCCATGCAAATGCTTCATGCCTAGTAATTGTAGTTCTGAGTTTGTAGCGCTCTATCGAACACCGACGTGTGGGGCGCGTTAGTATTGGGGAGTTGAACACAAGAGAAGTACAGAAAATTCAGTACAGGGAATTCAGTACAGGGATTTAAGGAAGGCAGCGACCCGTGGCGGAAAGCGCAGAAAACACCACCCAAAGCGAGCACAATGCAGCTGATAACACGGCGGAGGCTCCCCACGAGCGCAGCCCGAAAGTGACGCTGCGCTTCCTCGCCGCCCCGACGGACGTGCTGATGGCAGGGGCGATGGGCGTACACGGCGGTCGCGTACTGGAATGGATCGATAAGGCCGCCTACGCCTGCGCCGTCGGCTGGGCTCAGTCTTACTGCGTCACCGCCTACGTGGGACACATCCACTTCACCCGCCCGATCCCCTCGGGCCACATGGTGGAGGTCCGCAGCCGCATCGCCTACACCGGCCGCAGCTCCATGCACATCGTCAACGAGGTGCTGTCCGCCGACCCGCGCGAGGGCGTGTTCACCCGCGCCTGCGACTGCCTGGTGATCTTCGTCGCCCTGGACGAAAACGGTAAGTCCAAGCAGATCCCCTCCTACGTACCGACGACCGATGAGGAAAAGCGCGTGGAAGATGCCGCGCTGTCCCGCATCCAGCTGCGCAAGGCCATCGAAGAGGAGATGCTGCGCCAAACCTACACCGAAAAGTCCACCGCGCCGGAGCTGGTGAACCGCTTCCTGGCGAAACCGACGGACGTGAATTGGGGCGGCAACGTGCACGGTGGCACCGCCATGGAATGGATCGACGAGGCGGCCACCGCCTGCACGATGCAGTGGACCGGCGAGCGCACCACCGCGGTGTACGCCGGCGGTATTCGCTTCTACCGCCCGGTGCACATCGGCGACCTCGTGGAGGTGGATGCACGCCTGGTGCGCACCGACGAGCGTTCGATGACGGTGATGGTGCACCTGCGCGCTGGCGACCCGCGCGAGGGCAAGGGCAACCTGCCGGTGGCCATCCACGCATCCATGACGTACATCGCTATCGACCTGGACGGTAACCCGCTGCAGGCCCGCAAGTACACGCCGGTGACCAGCGAGGATAAGCGTCTGGAGGAGCACGCCGCCACACTGCGTAACCTGCGCAAGGAGTTCCTGCCGCGGCCGCTGGTGAGCCCCAGCAACCGCGACTTCCGCTTCGTGGAGTAACGCCCGGGGAGCTGGGCGCAACTCCCCGCCCCGCTGAATACTCCTGAATACTCCGCACGGCGCATAGCAAAAGGGGCTCGCGACCACACCGGTCGCGAGCCCCTTTCTCAGCTCTAGCTCTTCAGCGCCTTACTCTTCGGCACCTCAGATGACGGAGTTGTTGCCTGCCGCGTGGCTAAACAGCGCGGGAAGCGTGGACGTCCACGCATTCTCCGCCGCCTCCAGGGAGAGGACGACGTCGAAGTCCTCATCGTTCTGCTTGGCCGGGTCGAGTTCGACCTCTCCACCGAAGGGCAGCACCGGGAACACGCCGGATCCGAAGCGAACAACAGGCTGGTCTGCCGCGTCGTTCACGCCGGTCAGGCCGATCCAGCCGCCGGTCAGGCCGGTATCGGCCAACTCGCGCATCAGGTCGCCGTAGTCCTCGCTGCGCACTGCCAGCAGCACGCGGGAGGCGGTCTCGGAGAACAGCCCCACCGCCGCCTGCTGAGCCAGCGTGCGGCCCTCCACGGCGGCGGACTCGTGCTGGCTGAGCATCGGGTTCACGGCTACTCCGCGGCCGGACTGGATTGCCAGCTCCACGACGGCCTGCGACAGGCCGCCCTCGGAGAGGTCGTGGGCCGCGACGATCTTGTCGCGCTGCGCGGTGATGAAGGCGCCCAGGCGCTGCTCCACGGACAGGTCCACCTGCGGCGGCATGCCGGCCAGCTCGTCGTGGACGACCTGCTGCCAGATGGAGCCGCCGAGCTCCTCGCGGGTTTCCGCGCCCACCAGGACCAGGTGGTACTCCTCCTGCTTCTCGCCCTCGGCAGCCGGCTTAGGCAGCTGCTGCGGAATCCGGCGAGCGCAGTCGTCGATGGTGCCCAGCACCGCGATAACCGGGGTCGGCAGAATGGCGGTGTCGCCGGTCTGGTTGTAGAAGGAGACGGTGCCGCCGGTGACCGGAATGCCCATCTCCTTACAACCATCGGCCAGGCCGTGCACGGCCTCGCGGAACTGCCACATCACGCCCGGATCCTCCGGGGAACCGAAGTTCAGGCAGTTGGACACTGCCACCGGGGTGGACCCCGTGACGGAGACGTTGCGGTAGGCCTCCGCCAATGCCAGCTGGGCGCCAGTGCGAGGATCCAGGCGGGTGTAACGGCCGGAGGCGTCGGTAGAAACGGCGATGCCGCGACCGGTCTCCTCGTCGATGCGCAGCACGCCCGCATCCGCGTCCTTGGCCGCAACAGTGTTACCGCGCACGTAGCGGTCGTACTGCTCCGTGATGAATTCGCGGGAGCACAGCGCCGGGGAGGCCGCCAGATCCAGGATCTGTTGACGTACCTCCTGGGAGGTCTCCGGCAGCTCCACGCCGCGAACCTCGTTCAGCTCGTCCTGCTCTGTCGGGCGCTCGTAGGGGCGCTCGTAGACCGGGCCTTCCTCGGCCATGGTGTGCGCCGAAGCGTCCACCACGATCTCGCCGCAGTGCTCGATGACAAGGTGCTCGCCGTCGGTCACGCAGCCGATGTCGGAGGCCAGCACATCCCACTTGCGGCAGATTTCCATGAACGCATCCACGTTCTCCGGCTCCACGACGGCGCACATGCGCTCCTGCGACTCGGACGACAGGATCTCCGCGGCGGTCATGCCCTCGGCGCGCAGGTGCACGTTGTCCAGGTTGATGTGCATACCGCCATCGCCGGCGGAAGCCAGCTCGGCGGTTGCACAGGAAAGCCCGGCGCCGCCGAGGTCCTGAATACCCACCACCACGTTGGCGCGGTACAGGTCCAGGCAGCACTCGATCAGTACCTTCTCCGCGAAGGGGTCGCCCACCTGCACGGCGGGCAGCTTGCGCTCCGCGCCTTCCTCGAAGGTGTCCGAGGCCAGCACAGACACGCCACCGATGCCGTCCAGCCCCGTGCGGGAGCCGAAAAGGATCACTCGGTTGCCCTTGCCAGAGGCGAAGGCCAGCTTGAGGTCTTCGGTCTTCAAAGTGCCCACGCACAGTGCATTTACCAACGGGTTACCCGCGTAGGTGGCGTCAAAAACAGTCTCGCCGCCAATGTTCGGCAGCCCCAGAGAGTTGCCATAACCGCCCACACCCGCGACCACGCCGGGCAGCACGCGCTGGGTATCCGGCAGGTCGGCCGGGCCGAAGCGCAGCTGATCCATCACGGCCACCGGGCGCGCGCCCATTGCCATGATGTCGCGGACGATACCGCCCACGCCGGTGGCTGCGCCCTGGTAGGGCTCCACGTAGGAGGGGTGGTTGTGGGACTCGACCTTGAAGGTCACCGCGTGGCCATCGCCGATGTCGATCACGCCAGCGTTCTCACCGATACCGGCGAGCATCTTGGACTTCATCTCTTCGGTCGTGGTCTCGCCGAAGTAACGCAGGTGCGTCTTCGAGGACTTGTACGAGCAGTGCTCGGACCACATGACGGAGTACATGGCCAGCTCCGCATCGGTCGGGCGGCGGCCCAGCAGTTCCTTGATGCGCGCGTACTCGTCGTCCTTTAGGCCCAGCTCGTGATACGGCTGCTCCAGGTCCGGGTTGGCCTTAGCATCGGCGACCGTGTCGTTGTGAATCATGAGGATCGGGTGCTCCTTGTAAGAAAAAAGATTAGGAAACGAGCGTGGACAGAACGGACTGGAACAGCCCCAGGCCATCCAAGGACGGGCCGGTCAGGGTTTCCACGGCGTGTTCCGGGTGCGGCATAAGGCCAACCACGCGACCGTTTTCGCTGCACACTCCGGCGATCGAGTTGCGGGAGCCGTTGTGGTTCTCGACGTAGCGGAACACCACGCGGCCTTCGCCCTCTAGGCGCTCCAGCGTTTCCTCGCTGGCCTGGAAGCGCCCCTCACCGTGCTTCGAGGGCACCAGGATCTTGGTGCCCTCGGCGAACTGGTTGGTCCATGCCGTGGAGGTGTTTTCCACGTCCAGGTAGATGTCGCGGCACACGAAGTGGAGCCCCTCGTTACGGGTGAGGGCTCCGGGCAGCAGGCCGGCTTCCTGCAGAATCTGGAAGCCGTTGCAGATCCCCAGCACCGGGGTACCGCGCTCCGCGGCAGCCACCACGGACTTCATTGCCGGGGCGATGGCGGCGATAGCACCGGCGCGCAGGTAGTCGCCGTAGGAAAAGCCACCGGGGACGACCACAGCGTCGACGTTCTTCAGGTCCTCGTCTGCGTGCCACAGCTCCACCGGCTCCGCACCCGCCAGGCGCACAGCGCGTACGGCATCGACATCGTCGAGGGTGCCGGGGAAGGTGATCACTCCAATGCGGCTGGTCACTTACTTAGCCTCCACATCTGCGCCTTCGACGACCACGTCGTAGTCCTCGATCACGGTGTTTGCCAGCAGGTCGGAGGCGATCTTCTCCAGATCCTCGCGCGAGACCCCCTCGCCGACCTCCAGCTCAAAGCGCTTCCCCTGGCGCACATCCTCCACTCCACTGATGCCGATGCGGCCCAGGGCGCGGACTACGGCCTGACCCTGCGGGTCGAGGATTTCCTTCTTGGGCATAACGTTGACGACAACACGAGCCATGGCTTCTACATTCTCCCAGCTTTGCGGTATTTTCCCGGTTGGTTACCGCCCCATCGTAACACTGGTGGGCGACCGTCCCCCTAAGCTACAGATGCCTGCTGGCGTTCCACGTAATCGCAGTAGTTCGCGGACTCGTAGCCGGCCTCGCGCAGCAACTCGAGAATGCGCAGCATATCGCTTGCCACGTCGTCTTTGGCGGCCTTCGCCGCGCTGATGGAAAGGCGGATGTCTTTGCCCTTCGCGGCGCTGCGGCGCGCGCTGTTGAGGACGTTGCGACGCCACCATTTCACCGACCCAAACCCATCGCCGAACGCGAGCACACGCACCGGATGGCGCTTTTCATTGATGAGATCCCGGATGGTGTACGCATCCGCCGCGACTGCGAAACCTACCTCGCCAGCGGCCTGCAGCGCGTCCTCCGACGCCAGCCAACGGGTCGGAGCGAAGGCCTTCGGGCTCAACCCGAGAGCATCCAGCTGGCGGGTGGCTGCGGAGAGCCGCAGGGTGGCCTCGTGGCGGCCGAGCCGGTGGAACTCCCCTTTGCCAGGCGCCCCACCCAGCGGCCCGAGCCCGCCTAACAGCAGCTCGTGGCCGCGGGCAGCGGAATCGTGGACCAGCTCCAGCGTCGCGTGGTCATCCTTCAGGCGCCAATTTGGCCCCTGCACTGTCAGCACCAAACCAGCGTGTAGTTCCAGCGCCCGCGCTGCGTCGCGCATCTTCTCCGCCGCAGTTACCGTGCCCTGGCGCAAACCGGTGATGGTCAACAAAACGCGGGGGGCACGCTGGGTACTGGGGGTGGACTGTGCGGGGCTCATAGATACTTAGCCTGCACAACACAGGTGAACGGGAGGTAACGCCCGCCCTACATCTGGGCGTCGAATTGTTAAAGGCTCGTCCCCTCGTCGGGCTTTTCCGTCACCAGCAGTTCGGTGGCTCCCATCTTTTCCAGCTCCCAGGCGGTCTCGAAGGCCGCCTGGCGCCATTTGGCGTAGCGGCCGGATACGCCGCCGTGGCCGGCCTCCATGTCGATGCGCAGCAGCGTGTTCTCGGCGCCCACCTCGCGCAGCTTTGCCACCCACTTCGCGGGTTCCACATACAGCACGCGGGTGTCGTTCAGGCTGGTCACCGCCAGGATCGGCGGGTAGGTCAGGTCGGCCGAGACATTCTCATAAGGCGCGTAGCCCGCCATGTAGTCGTAGACCTGTGGGTCGTGGAAGGGGTCGCCCCACTCGTCCCACTCCGTTACGGTCAGCGGCAGCTCCGGCATGAGCATACTGGTTAGCGGATCTACAAAAGGGACCACGGCTTCGATGCCCGCGAAGCGATCGCCCGCCAGGTTGGCCACCGCGCCCATGAGCATGCCGCCGGCGGAGCCGCCCTCGGCCACCATCTGCTCACGGGTGGTCATGCCCTCGCGCAGCAGGTGGTCAGCGACGGCCACGAAATCCGTGAACGTGTTGCGCTTCTCCAGCCCCTTGCCGTGGTCGTACCACAGTCGACCCATCTCGCCGCCACCGCGGACGTGCGCGATGGCGTACACCACGCCGCGATCCAGCATGGACAGGCGGAACAGGGAGAACCCTGGGTCGATGCAGTTTTCATAGGACCCATAGCCGTACAGCAGCACCGGGTTTGCCTGACTGATGTCCACGTCCGTGCGGTGAATCAGGGATACCGGGATGCGCGCGCCGTCCTCGGCCGTCACCCACAGCCGCTGCGAGGTGTACTGCGCGGGGTCGAACTCCCGGCCGTCCGGGTCGGCCAGAACCTGCTGTTCCTTACGCAGGATCTTCTCCCCCGTCGCCAAGTCGATGTCATAGATCCGCGGCGGGGTGGTGAAGGCTGTGTAGGCCACGCGCAACACGGGGCTCTCCCACTCGCTGTTGCCGACGGCGCCAACCCCGCAGAGTTCCCCGGGGAATTCGATCTGCTCGAACTCGCCGAAGGCCGGGGCGGAAGAGTGGCCGGTCGAGGCGTCGGCGTCACCAAGCTTCATGATGTAGCTGGTCTCCAGCGCATTCTCTCGAGCTTCGAGGACAATGTGGTCGCTGAAGACATCCACGCCTTCCAGGCGCGCGTCCTCGCGGTGCGGCACCAGTACTTGAACGTCGTCCCACGCGGCAATCTGGCCGGTCGGGTGGTAACCCAACTCGCAGTTCGGACCTGTCTTGTTGTGCAACATCAGCCACAGGTCCTGGCCACCCACGACCGCGTGATCCACTGCATACTCGACATTGGCTTCGCGCGGGATTACGCAGGTCAGCTCCGCATTCGGATTCTCCAGATCGAGGTACCACACCTCGCTGGTCACCTTCGAGCCCGTGTGGATCAACAGGTAACGCTCGGAGCGGGTCGTCGCCACTCCCGCCCAAAAACGTTCGTCGTCTTCGCGGTACACCAGCTCGTCTTTATCGACGCCCTCACCGACTGTGTGGCGCCAGACCTCGTGTGGTCGCCACGCTTCATCCACGCGCTGGTAGTACACGGTATCCCTGCCGACCCAGGTGGCGCCGTAGAAGACGTCCTCGATCACGTCCTCCAGGTCCTCCCCCGTAGTGAGGTCGCGGATGCGCAGGGTGAAGCGCTCGGAGCCGGTTTCGTCCACCGAGTAAGCCAGGCGCGTGCCGTCCTGAGTCACACTGGCCGCGCCCAGACTAAAGAACTCCTTGCCCTTGGCTAGGGCGTTGCAGTCCAGGAAGGTCTCCTCGCCCGGCGCGGGGATGCCCGGTTCGATCGTCGGTGGGGTCCAGTCGTCTTGATCGGCGATGGGAACGCGGCACATGGTGCCGTAGCTCTTGCCTTCCTCGGTGCGGGAGAAGTACCACCAGCCCTCGGAACGCACGGGCAGGGACATATCGGTCTCCTGCACGCGGGCCTTGACCTCCTCGAACAGACGGTCTTCCAACGGCTTGAGGTGGGCGGTTTGCTGGGCGGTCCAGGCGTTTTCCGCCTCTAGGTGCTGGCGGACCTCCGCGTTGTCCTTGTCGCGCAACCACTCGTAGTTGTCGACGAACTCGCGGTCGTGGAAGGTGCGGGTGTGCGGCACCTGCTTGGCAACCGGCGGGGCTGCGATTGGGTTGTTAGCTGTCTGGGGCGCGTCGTTATTAGGCATACGCGCCATGCTACTCAGACAGGACTACTGGGAGCCGAATTGGTTGGGGCTGCAGTCGCCTAGACGCACTGGCCAATCCAGTCGGAGAAGCGCTTGCCGGATAGCTTCTCGTAGGCCTCGATGTAGCGCGAGCGGGTGGCTTCCACCACGGAGCCCGGCAGCGGCGGCGGGGGCGTGCCCTCGGACTTGTCCCAGCCGGACTTCGGGCCGGTCAGCCAGTTGCGCACGTACTGCTTATCGAAGCTGGGCTGCACCTTGCCCTCCTCGTAGCCCTCGGCGGGCCAGTAGCGGGAGGAGTCCGGAGTCAGAACCTCATCGGCCAGTACCAGGGTGCCGTCGGCATCCAGGCCAAACTCGAACTTGGTATCAGCCAGGATCAGGCCGCGCTCCTCGGCAATGGCGGCGGCCTTCTTGTAGATCGAGAGGGTCGCATCGCGCAGCTCGTTGGCGCGCTCCTCCCCCAAAGCCTCGACGACCACGTCAAAGCTCACGTTCTCGTCGTGGTCACCCAGCTCGGCCTTGGTGGCCGGGGTGAAGATCGGCTCCGGCAGGCGGGAGGCCTCCACGAGCCCCTCGGGCAGCTCCACACCGCACACGCTGCCGGTTTCCTGGTACTCCTTCAGGCCAGAGCCGGTCAGGTAACCGCGGGCCACGCACTCGAAGGGGATCATATCCAGCTTCTTGCACAGCATGGCGCGGCCGAGGACGTACTCGGGGATCCGCTCGTCATCCAACGCACCGGCCAGGTGGTTGGGGAAATCGATCTCGTCAAAGAAAAAAGCGCTCACGGCAGTGAGCACCCGGCCCTTGTCTGGGATCTCAGTATCAAGGACGTAGTCGTAGGCACTGATCCGGTCACTGACAACCATCAGCAGGTTGTCCTCGTCGACTTCGTAGATCTCCCGCACTTTACCTGCGGAATGGTGCTCGTACTCGCACAGTTCTGGACGCATGAGTAGACAGTGTAGCCCTGTACCAGGCATTTGACTATTTGTGGCCGGAACTGTGCGAATCTTCGGCGTTTCCGCAGCTACAGAATCTCGCCCGGCGCGTAGGAAGCGGCCTCCGGGTGGCGGTTCTTAACTTCCTCGATGCGCGCCAGAACGCGGGACACCTGGGACTCGGCCGCGCCGATGAATGCGTGGCGATCCGCCAGAGCCTCCTCCAGCTGCGGTTCGTCCAGCGGGAAGCGGTCGTCGCCGGCGAGGCGCTGCACCAGATCCTGGTCGCCACCGTTCTCGCGCATGTTCAGCGCCACCGCCACGGCGTGCTCCTTGATCAACTCGTGGGCCGTCTCGCGGCCTACCCCGGCGCGCACGGCTGCCATCAGGATGCGCGTGGTGGCCAGGAACGGCAGGTAGCGCTCGAGCTCCCGGTCGATCATTGCCGGGAAGACTCCGAACTCGTCCAGGACGGTCAGGAAGGTCTCACACATGCCGTCGAAGGTGAAGAAGGCGTCCGGAAGAGCCACGCGACGAACCACAGAGCAGAACACGTCGCCTTCGTTCCATTGCGCACCGGCCAGGTCGGCGGCCATGGTCAGGTAGCCGCGCAGCAGGACCTGCATGCCGCCCACGCGCTCGCAGGAGCGGGCGTTCATCTTGTGCGGCATGGCGGAGGAACCGACCTGGCCTTCCTTGAAGCCCTCCGTGACGGTCTCGTTGCCCGCCATCAGGCGAATCGTCATCGACAGCGAGGACAGGGCGGCGCCGATTTGCGCCAGGGCGCTCAGCGCGTCCATGTCCAGGCTGCGCGGGTAAACCTGGCCGACGGAATCGAATACGCGGGAGAAGCCAAGGTTCTCGGCGATGGTGCTTTCCAGTGCCGCCAGCTTGGACTCGTCGCCGCCGACCAGGTCCAGCATGTCCTGGCTGGTTCCCATCGGCCCCTTAATGCCACGCAGCGGGTAGCGCCCCAGCAGGTCCTCGATGCGCTCCAGCCCTACCAGTAGCTCATCGGCGGCGGAGGCGAAGCGCTTGCCCAAGGTCGTTGCCTGGGCGGCCACGTTGTGAGAGCGCCCGGCCATCACCAGCGACTGATTCTCCGCCGCACGGCGGCCGATGCGCGCCAGGACGGCGACAGCCTTGTCGCGGGCCAGCTGCAGGGAACTAAAGATCTGCAGCTGCTCCACGTTCTCCGTCAGGTCGCGGGAGGTCATGCCCTTGTGGATGTGCTCCTGGCCGGCCAGCGCATTGAATTCCTCAATGCGGGCCTTCACGTCGTGGCGGGTGACCTTTTCCCGCTCGGCGATGGAAGCAAGGTCTACGTTCTCGATGACCTTCTCGTAAGCCTCGATGGCCTCGGCCGGGACATCGACCCCGAGGTCGGCTTGGGCCTTCATGACGGAGATCCAGAGCTTGCGCTCCATGATGATCTTGTCCTCCGGGGACCAAATGGCGGTCATCTCTGGGGAGGCGTAGCGATTGGCAAGGACGTTGGAAATATTTTTCTTAGCAGGCACGTCCTCGAGTTTATGCGTACCGCTGACTTTTAGGAATCCGCGAACTTCTCCAAGTCCTTGATCCGCCCCGCGGCGATCACGAGGTCGCCGGAGCGAATCACGTACTCCGCCGGCGGAGTAGAGAAGTGCCCGTCCGCCGAACGCACCGCGACGATGGCGATCCCCTGCGGTGTCTCCTCCACCTTGCGACCGTGCATGTGCAGTGGCGGCGCCAGCTTGGCCATCGCAAAGTCGCGGTCGAACTCGATGTACTCCTGCACGTGGCCTGCGATCAGGTGCGCCACGCGCCGCCCGGTATCCCTTTCAGGGCGCACGACGTGGTGCACGCCGATCTGCGTAAGGATCTTCGCGTGTTGCTGGTTGTCTGCCTTCGCCCAGACGTTGGGCACCCCTAGGTCCATCACGGCGGAAGCTGTAAGTAGTGACGCCCCCATGTCTGAACCGATGCCGATTACAACACGGTGGGCATCATGCACCCCGAGCTGGCGCAGCGCATCCTGATCGGTGGTTTCGGCGATGACCGCGTGCGTCAACAGCGGGGCGGCTTTCGTCACCACAGCTTCGTCCACGTCGATGCCCAGCACCTCCACGCCGGACTGCACGAGTTCTTCGCCGAGGGCCATGCCGAAGCGGCCCAGGCCGATGATGACGACGGGAGGGTTAGCAGGGCGGGAAAAGAACTTAGCCAATGAACGGCCTTTCTACTGGGTAGGAATAGAGGCGTTGGTTAGTGCGGGCGGCCAGAGCCGCGACCACGGTGATGGGACCGATGCGTCCGAGGTACATCAGCACGACCAGCCATATGCGGGCGAAGTCCGGCAGCTCCGGGGTGATGCCGGTGGTCAGGCCCACGGTGGCGAAAGCGGAGATGGTCTCGAAGGTGATTTGATGGGAATCGTACTGCGGCAGCAAAAGTTGCAGCGCCATGATGGATACTCCGACCACCAGGAAGGCCATCATGAATACCGCCATCGCCTGGCGGACGATGCGGCTCGGAATTCGCCGACCGGCGACCAGCAGCTGCTCGTCGCCACGCACCTCCGCGATCAACACGGCCACCAGCACCGCAGCGGTCGTCACCTTCACGCCACCCGCGGTGCCGCCCGAGCCGCCGCCGATGAACATCAGAAAGTCCGTCAGCATCAGCGAGGACGGGCGCAGCTCCGTCAGATCCACTGAGTTGAAGCCGGCCGTGCGGGAGGAAACAGAGTGGAAGAACGCCGCCTGCAGCGCCGATAGCGGTGTGAGGTCGCGCAGGGCGTTGGTCCACTCCATCAGCGCGAAGCCGACCGTACCCACCACCAGCAGGATTGCGGTGCCGGTGAGCGTGAAGATCAAAGTCAGCGATGGCGGGCGCTTCACCTTCGAACGCCACCGCGCCCGCAGTTCCAGCAGCACGGGGAAACCCAGGCCGCCTATGACGATGCCGACGGCGATGGGCAGGATGATGCCCGCGTCGTTGACGTAGGGCATCAGGTTGTCGGAGCGCAGGCCGAAGCCAGCGTTGTTGAACGCGGAGATCGCGTGGAACGTACCCTCCCACACTGCCGGCAAGAAGCCGTATCCATAGCCAGAGGCAAAGCGGAAGGTCAGCACAATGGCTATCACCAGCTCAGTGGCCAGGGAAAAGCCGATGGTGCCGAAGATGATGGTGCGGATTTCGCCCAGGCTTCTTCCGCGTTGTTCCGCGGCGGCGCGCAGGCGGCCTTTGACGCCCATCTGTCCAGCCAAAACATAACTCACCACAGTGGCGAGTGTCATGATGCCGAGACCTCCGACCTGGATGAGCAGCATGATGACGACCTGCCCGAAATGGGACCAGTAGGTCGCGGTATCCACGACGGTGAGACCGGTCAAGCAAGTGGCCGAAGTGGCGGTGAAAAGAGCGGTGGTGAACTCCGGGCTCTCCGGTCCGCTGCGGGATATGGGCAACAGCAACAGCGCCGTGCCTGCGAGGATAAGCAGCAGGAAACTGACGGAGACCAGCTGCGCGGGGCTGAAGCCTTGCCAGCCCCGCCGGCGATTTTCGCCTGGGTGTGCAATCACAAGTGGTTACATTAAACCTATTGCCCCCCAGTGCGAAACCCTTATGCGCGAGTTTTTCTCACAACATCCCGGGCGCTAGATGGAAATGCGGCCTTCAACTGCGGGAAGGGCGATGTCGGAGCGGTAGTGCGAACCTTCCAGCTGGATGCCCTGCAGGGTCTCATAGGCCTGCTTGCGTGCCTCTGCCAGGGTGGCGCCGGTGCCGATGACGTTCAGCACGCGGCCGCCGGAGCTCACCAGCTGACCATTCTGTTCCGCCACGCCCGCGGCCAAAATGCCGCGGGATTCGTTGCCCGGCTCCGCGCCGACAATCGGCTTGCCGGTAACCGGGCTGGCCGGGTAGTTCTCGGCGGCTAGCACGACAGTCAGCGCGTAACCGTCCTCCCACTCCAGCGGCGGAAGCTGGTCCAGGGTGCCGGTCGCCACAGCATTCAGCACCCCACCCAGCGGGGTCTTCAGCAAACGCAGCACGGGCTGAGTCTCCGGGTCGCCGAAGCGGCAGTTGAATTCCACCACAGCCGGACCTTCGCTACCCCAGGCCAGACCTGCGTACAGCAGGCCGTTGAAAGGCACGCCCTCGGCGACCATCTGCTTGGCCACCGGCTCCACAACCTCGGTCACGATGCGCTGCACGCCATCCGCCGGCAGCCACGGCAGCGGAGTGTAGGCGCCCATGCCGCCGGTGTTTGGGCCTTCGTCGTTGTCCCCCACTCGCTTGAAGTCCTGCGCGGGCAGCAGCGGCACCACGGTCTCGCCATCCACCAGGCAGAACAGGGAAACCTCCGGGCCATCCAGGAAGCTTTCCAGCAGCACCGGGTTGCCGCCTGCGTGCACGGCGTGGATGTGCTCCAGAGCCTCCGCACGGTCGGCCGTGACCACCACACCCTTTCCGCCGGCCAGTCCATCGTCCTTGACAACGTAAGTTGGGCCGAACTTGTCGAGGGTGGCGTCAATAAAAGAATCGCTAGACCCGACAGGAACAGCGACGGCATCGGCGGTACGGACCTGCGCCTTGGCCATGATGTCCTTCGCGAAGGCCTTCGAACCCTCGATCTGTGCGGCGGCGGCCGACGGACCGAACACGGCAAAGCCCGCCGCTCGCAGCTCGTCGGCAACCCCGGCGACCAGCGGGATCTCGGGGCCGATAACAACCAGATCCGCCTCGATCTCGCGGGCCAGGGCCACCGGATCGCCATCCGGGTGCAGGGTGGCCACGGCCGTCATGCCGGCGTTACCCGGGCTGACGTGAACCTGTTCGACGGAGGGATCCAGGGACAAAGAATAAGCCAGTGCGTGCTCGCGGGCACCGCTGCCGATAACAAGAATGCGCATGGTTCCCCAGTCTAGCGAAGCTAACCCCCGCCACCAGATACGTTTAACGCGCTAACATCGGCAGCATGGCTACGGTATTCACGAAAATCCTGAACGGTGAGATTCCCGGTCGCATCGTCTACCGCGACGAAACCGCGGCGGCGTTT
Organism: Corynebacterium sp. HMSC08A12; assembly: GCF_001807485.1. Lineage (GTDB taxonomy): Bacteria > Actinomycetota > Actinomycetes > Mycobacteriales > Mycobacteriaceae > Corynebacterium > Corynebacterium evansiae. Next base: position 38,896 of record NZ_KV789187.1, read on the forward strand.
TTGACCATCGAACCCGCGGCATACGGCCACACGCTGGTCGTACCGATCGAGGAGGTCGACCGCTGGACCGATATGGATGCGACAACGTGGGCTCACTGCAACGAAGTCGCGCAGCTGGTGGGCAAGGCCATCGTCGAGGCTTTTGACGCCCCCCGCGCCGGCTACCTGATCGCTGGATTCGAGGTGCCACACGCCCACATCCACATTTTCCCGGCTTCCGACATGTCCGGCTACAGCCTGCAGAACGTGATGCGGATGGACGAGACGGATCCAGAGAAGATGGATGAGTCGGCGGCCAAGATCCGCCAAGCGCTGCAGGCTCAGGGTGTAGACGAGGCGAAGATCCCTTCCGCTTAAAGGCTTGAAAGTTTAGAGCACAGCCCCCTTCTTTCGTTTCATTGTCATTGCGGTGGATAACCAGTGGAAAACGACAACAACGACAACGTGGTTGACCCAGAGGTCTCCCCAGAGCTCGACCCAGAACTCGGCCTAGAGGAACTAGCCGAGGTCGATCCCCCGGCGAGTGCAGCCGTGGCAGAGAGCTTCAAGGACCCCGATAGCTTCGATAGCTACGACGGCTACGGCAACTATCGCAGTGGCTCTTCGGACGATGACTACGACCCCGCCAACGCGGGCGACGTCATCGGCCCCGACCCTGATATCCGCAGCTGGCTTAGCCGCCTTGGCAGCGGCATGGCCAGCGGTCTTTCCAACACCGGGCGCTTCCTTTGGGACATTCCGGGGCGCATGACCCGCCCGCAGCTACCGCAGCTCCGCGGTGCCATCCCCGACCCGCCGCTGGGCGCCCGCCAAGTCTCCCCCGGTTACGCGGACGACCTCTGGCAAGCCCGCCCCACTATCGACCGCCCGTACCCGGTAATCCTGATCCACGGGACGATCAGCTCGAAGAACGTGTGGCAGAACCTGGTTCTGCGCCTGCGGGACGACGACTTTGTGGTGTTCAGCCCGGACTATGGCGTGCACGGAACGCAGGATATTCCAACCTCCGCCCAGGACATCGGTGCCTACATCGAGCAGGTGCTGGCCGCCACGGGCGCGGAGGCTGTGGACATCGTGGGACATTCCCAGGGTGGGCTGCTGGCCCGCTATTGGATCAACGAGCTCGGCGGCGAGGATTACGTCCACCACCTCATCACGCTCGGCGCTCCGCACCAGGGCACCACACTCATGGGCATGTTGGGCGGCATGTTTACCACGGACATGAGCCAGCGCGTGGCGGCTGCCACCATTCGCCGGGTCTTCGGCGCGGCGGGCATGCAGCAGGTCATCGGTTCGCCGCTGATGGAAACCCTGGCGGCCTCCCCCGAAACCCGCAACCACATTCGCTACACCTGCTACGCCACTCGCAACGATGCCACCGTGGTGCCTCACGAAAATGCCTTCTTGGGTGACCGGCAGCCCACCATCCCCAGCGACCACACCACGTTCCAACTCGAGGACGGCCATTCAAACGACACGGGCGAGGCCATCATCACGAACTATTTCCTGCAGGACTTGGGCGTGTCCAAGTGCAAGCACGAGGAGCTGCCGACGAACCCGGACGTGCAGGACATCGTCCACTTGGCACTGCTCGACGGCTTGGAGGAAGGCGATACAGAAGCGTAGGCGGGGCGGCCTCACATGCCCCGCGGGGCGCTATTCCGCTTCGGGTGCTTCGGGCAACTCGATCCGGAAGCGCGTTCCCTTGCCTTCTTCGCTGTCCACGGTGACCGTGCCGCCGTGGACCTCCACCAGCCCCTTGACGATCGACAGCCCCAGCCCCGAGCCACCGGAAGCTCGGGAGCGCGAAACATCCGGGCGGTAGAACCTTTCAAACAGGTGTGGCACGTCTTCAGCCGGGATGCCCTGGCCGTTGTCCTCCACATCCACGATCACGTTGCCGTCGCGCTTATCCAGGCGCAGCTTCACCTCAGCGTCTTCGCCCGCGTGCCGCAACGCATTGGTCACTAGGTTGCCCAGCACCTGGTGCAGGCGGTTCACGTCGCCGATGACGATCGGCACATCCCCGGTTTCGTTGACGACCTGCACCGTGCGGTTCGGGAATCCCGCGCGCGCCGACTCCGCGGTTTCCAGCACCAATTCCAGCATGTCCACGCGGTTCTTCGCCAGCGGTCGGCCTTCGTCCATGCGGACCAGTGCGAGGAGGTCTTCGACCAGCAGACTCATGCGGCCAGCCTCTTCCGAAATCCGGTCGATGACCATGGGGGCGTCATCAGTAGCACCCGATTGGTACAGCTCCGCGTATCCGCGCACCGACGTCAACGGCGTGCGCAGCTCGTGCGAAGCATCCCCGATGAAGCGGCGCATCGATGCCTCGGAGCGACGTGCCTGCCTTTCCGAAGCGCCAATGGCCACGAACGCCGCTTGGATCTGCGCGAGCATCTTGTTGAGCGCCTGCGAAAGCCGCCCGACCTCTGTGTTGGGCCGCCAATTCGGCACGCGCTGCCCGAGGTCACCGTTCGAAATTTTTGACGCCGTCAGTTCCACCTCGTTCAGTGGACGCAAAGCGCGGCGCACCAGATACATCGATGCCAGGATGACGAACGCGACGACCGTCAGGCCGATCACTGCCTGCAACAGCACGAGGCGGGAGATAATGTGCTCTTCTTCGGCCAAAGGCAGGGCAACGATCGTGATGGTGCCGTCGTCATTGCGGAAGCTGGTAGCACGCCAACTGATGTGCGTGCCGGAGTCCTCGCGCGAGCCGACGGTCACGGGCATGGTGGGCTGCCCCAGACCGCGGATCTCGGGGCGAGCCTTCAACGGGGAGTTGAAGTACTCATAGGAGACCTGGTCGTCGACCACCAGAATGTAGAAGTCGCTGGGTGGGCGGGTAACACCGGTGACGGGATTCGGCGGCTGCTGGAGGTTCAGTACACCGAAACCTTCCAGCCCCAGAGCGCTGCTGTCGCTCCCGCTCCCGCTCGGCGCACTCTGATCCTCGGAATTGCCGTCGGCGAGGCCGGACCGGTGAGCCCAACCGTTTGTCGCCTGATCTAGCTGCTCATCAACCCTTTGAATGAGGAAACGCTGCAGGGTGGTCGTCACGGAAACACCGGAAACCGTTAGCCCCATTGCGACCAGCACCGCGATCACCACGACCAGGGAGATGCGCAGCGGATAGTGAGACAGGAAATGCCCAGGATGACCGGAGCGGACGGGGACGGCGGAGCCTACAGCAGACACAGCAGACTCGGGCGCGCCGGTGTTATCAGCGTTGGACATAGGAATCAGGTTTTAGCTGCGGGGCTTACGCAACACGTAACCCACACCGCGGACGGTCTGGATGAGGTGTGGCTCTTCCTTGTCGATCTTGCGGCGCAGGTAGGAAACATAGGACTCGACGACGTTGCCGTCGCCGCCAAAGTCGTAATTCCACACGTGATCCAGGATCTTCGCCTTGCTCAGCACAACCTCGGCGTTGACCAGCAGGTAGCGCAGCAATTTGAATTCCGTGGGCGATAGGTCGACGATCTCGCCGGCCTTCGTGACCTCGTGCATGTCGTCATCCAGAGTGATGTCCTCGTAGGTGATCAGGCTGGATTCCTGCTCTTCCTCGGAGGACACACGGCGCAGGATCACGCGCAGTCGGGTAATGACCTCTTCCAGGCTGAACGGCTTGGTCACATAGTCATCGGCGCCGATGGTCAGGCCGTGGATTCGGTCCTCCACACCGTCCTTTGCGGTGAGGAAGAGCGCCGGGGCATCGTGGCCTGCGGCGCGGAGCTTGTTGAGGAGGGTGAAGCCATCCATGCCGGGCATCATGACGTCCAGGATGAAAGCGTCCGGTTGGTAGGTTTCCGCCAGCGCCAGCGCGTCTTGGCCGTTGTCGGCCGTTTCCACATCAAACCCCTGAAACTTCAGGCTTACCTTGAGGAGGTCAGAAATATTGGCCTCGTCGTCGACGACGAGGACCTTCACCGGCTGGGCGTTAGGCATTGTCATGCACCTCATTGTGCTGCAGAGAATTAGCGTCTATCTGCATGATAGCTGGATGTTTCCTGTGAACCCTGTAGCGGTTTCCCACCATGGCATACCAACGCGGCATACCAACGCGGAAAACTCTCGGAATTCTCTTCCTGCCTCCACGCGCCAACTACCGCGCCAACTTGATTGCCCTCGAAAACTGCAGTGGTTCTGGAAAGAATCTAAAAATTAACCCGTGATTCAGTGCACGTATTCTTCATGCGACCCGATAAGCTATCCCCATGACGAAATCCAACTCTCGCTCCCTCCGCCGCCGCCTCGCCGCTGCCGGTGTCGCAACCATGATGGCTGCCTCCCTGGGCACCGGCGCCGCATCCGCCGCTCCCCTGGGCTCCTCCCAGCAGGACATCAACAACTTCGTTCTGGGTGCCCGCGATAACGTCCACAACAGCACCCGCGGTCTGCCAGAGCCCGTCCGTGGCCAGATCAACCGTGCAGCCGACGATGCCGCTAACTTCTTCGCCCCAGGCGCCCTGGCCGCCCGCGAGCGTGCCAACAAGCCCGCCCCGCGCCCGGCTCCGAAGCACCGTCCCGCTCCGCGCAACACTCAGTGCCCGGCTCAGGCCCGCGGCTGCGTTAACCTGCGCAACCAGACTGCTTGGCTGCAGCGCGGCGGTAAGACCAGCTATGGCCCGGTGAAGATCTCCAGCGGCAAGCGCGGCTACGAGACCCCGAAGGGCTGGCACGTCATCACTCGCAAGGTGAAGGACGACTACTCCCGCACCTACGGCAACGCCCCGATGCCCTACTCCGTGTACTTCACCAACAACGGCCACGCCTTCCACCAGGGCTCCCCGAACGTGATGTCCCACGGCTGCATCCACCTGGCTGCCCCACACGCCCAGAACTTCTTCAACGCGCTGAACGTCGGCGACCGGATCTACATCTACTAGGATTCAACAGCGCTAGGGTTCAACAGCACCAGGGTTCACCAGCCTGTTCACCCCAACCCCCAAGGCGAGCGCCGCACCGGAGCAGCTTCGCCCTGGGGGTTGCTTTCGCTACGCTTACTCCTATGACTTCTTACAAAGAAAATCCTGAACTGTTCACCTTCCGTCGCGCGGTCGAAGCCGACCGTCCATTCATCCACAAGATGAACGCTGAGACGGATACCTGGGGCGATCCGAACAAGGAATACTCGGACACCTTCGACGAGGACACGGTCTTCTACGTGGATGGCTGGACCGAAGGACAAGGTGGCGTCATCGTCGAAGAAAACGGTGAGTCCATCGGCGCAGCATGGCTGCTCGACTCTACGGAAGAAAACCACGGCTACGGCTACGTTTCTGCAGAATACCCTGAGGTGGCGATCGCCATGGCGCCCGGCAACACGGGCAAGGGGCTGGGCACGAAGCTGATGCAGGCAGTGCTGGATCAGGCGAAGGCCGACGGCAAGCCGGGCGTAAGCCTGTGCGTCGTCTTCGGCAACGACCGCGCGAAGCACGTCTACGAGAAGATCGGATACGTCGACAAGGGCGTGGACGAGGCCGAGCACGCGCACGTGATGCTGTACACGTTCGACAGCTAGCCCCCACTTGCTGCCCCAAGGCGAGAGAAAAATTTGAGCCGGCGACGATGTCCGAAGTCAGGACATAGTTGACAACGTGTTCCAGGGAAAAGCGTTGTGACGGTTGTCAGATCAGCCGCGGCATA
>NZ_KV789188.1:0-65939 GCF_001807485.1 Corynebacterium sp. HMSC08A12
GCGTAACCACCACCAACCCACAATCCATGCGAGCTGATGGAGCACTGAAACAAGTCACAAAAGTAAATAAGACATACAATGCATCAGAATCAACACAAAGGTTGGTCAACAAAGTATCTAAACTTGGTTCATCACGCTATTGAGTTCTCAAACAACCTACGCACACAACAAACACACCACACAATCGGTGGCAGCCACGTTGCGACGGATCACGAGTGTAAAGCAACCGTGAAAATAAAGCAAATTCCCGGTAAACAACCCGCTGCACTCGCACACACGAACTGTTTTTACAGCTTTAAAGTGATTGGCCAAACGCTTATGACTTCCAGCGTTCCGAGAGTCTGTAACTCGCGGCGCCGTGTCGCGCTGACTTGGATTAATGTACACACACCCCACGACAAACACAAACCCGCAGGCCACAGGCCGTTTCTAAGAGGTGTTCTAGGCCTCCGAATCCAGGCCCAGATTTTCCTGAATTGACTCATGGGCCGTATCGAAGCGCCCGATGCCCCATCGCAGCGCTGCGAATACGATCACTGTCACCACACCTACGGCTCCAAAGATGGTAGCGACGGGGCCCGGCAGGCCGGTACCAGCCTCATCAATCTCTTGAACCGAGACGATAATCACCGCCATCGCGGCCGACATCGGCATGATGGCTAGAACGCTCGCCACCCACCTCATCCACCCGCTGAAGCGGTTGCTCACCCAGAAGCTCACGATTGCCATCAGGCCAAAGACCATTGCCACTGTCAGAGCAATAAGCAGGGTCATCAGTAGACCCTTTCCGCTTACGTGCAGTTCTAGATCGCCGATCCCCGGGAACAGCGCACTAAATAGCGTGAACTCCGCCGTCCCGATCAGAACTAATAAAGCCACACCCGGCAGCCACAAAACTAGCCGACCCATAGCCTTGGCGTACCAGCGGCGTCGGTCACCCGAAAGCACGAGCCAAGTGCGCAAGCTCGAGTTCAGCGTCTCACCCAGGTAGCAGGCAGCTACCGGCAGAATCATCGCTGCTGGGTACAGCCACATCGCGCCACTAGGCGTTAGCCCCGATGCGAACCAGCCGATCACACCGATGACTATCGCGATGAATCCAGCCAGGTGCATCCAAGCCATGAACCCATCGATCCGCCAGGAGGCAATGTAGTTGAGCGCCGTGGGGTTTTCGCCCTTCTTTTCTTGTTGACGCCACCTCGTCTCCGCGTTAAACAATTCAGCCCACTTGGCTTTATCCGCTTGGGTGGTCTCGTCTTCCTCGGTATCGCTCGTGGAACCCTTGACGACCTCACTATTATCCCCGACACGTGTCAGAGCCCCGATGATGCTGGCCACATGCACGAGGAAGACGAATCCTAGGACAACCCAGAATGCCGGGATGTGCCAATTGAAAATTAGCGAAAGAACGTAGCCTAAAAGCATCGCTCCGCAGACGGCTGCCGATGCAACTGGCATTACTATCAGGAGGTTTCGGCGGATATCCGCCACACTCATTCCCAGAGCGCGAAGCTGAGCCTTGTCCCACACTGCGGTGATCGGCTGCAGACCCAGCGAAAAGCCAAATAGTAGGTATACCCCCAGCTTGAACCCGTTGATTTCCTCTCCGCCCATTAAGAAGAACAGGAGCAAAAGAATGAACACGGCGCCAAAGCCAAGGTTCCCGGATTTAGCCAGCAGCTGGCGCATGGCCAGTTTCCAGTGCGTTCCCCAGGGCAGGGGTCGGTGGGTGGTCTCCAAGGCTAGAACTCCCTTCCGGTCAGCGCTAGCACCGCCTGCTCTAGGTCCGCGCTGCTCACACGCACTCCACTGCCCTCAATGCGTGCGGCGAGGTCCTGCACGCTATCGGTTTCCAGCCCGTGAGTATCTAGGACTACCCGGCGTAGGCCGGAGGACGTGGCGTCATTAAGAACAGAACCAGTGGCCCCAACCTCGCCGAGCGTGGCTTCGACTGCCGCGGCGGAACCAGAGAGGATCGCGATGCGTTCGGTGATGGCGTCGAGGGTGCCGACTCCCGTAATGCGGCCCTTGTCGAGGAGGACGACGGAATCGAGGATGCGAGCAGCGTCGTCGACGTGGTGGGTGGAGAGGATGAATGTGCGCGGGTTGCGCTCGACATCCTGCAGCAAGAGTTTGTAGAACAACTCGCGATTCTGGACGTCAAGGCCCAGGTAGGGCTCATCGAGGAGAGTGACGGGGCACTGCGCAGCCAGTCCAATAACGATCGAGACCAGGGATTTTTGTCCGCGCGAGAGCTTAGACAGGGGTTTGCGCGTATCGACCTCGAAATCCTCGCAGAGCTGGTCCGCATAGCGCTGGTCCCAGGTCTCCCAGCGGGCGGCGACCACACTGAGTAACTGCTTGACCTTAATATCCGAAGGCCACGGCACATCGGGGCCAGACAGAATCAAGCTGTTCAGTACTTCCGTGTTGTCGTAGACCGGCTGGCCGCCAATGAGAACCTCGCCCTTGGCCCGCAGCTGGCCGGCAATCGTGCGCAGCAGAGTGGTCTTACCAGCGCCGTTGCGGCCGATAAGGCCATAGACGCGACCCCCTGGCAGGTGCGCCGTCACGCCATCAAGGGCGTGAGTGAAGCCGAGCCTGCGCCTGACATCACGCAGCTCGATATCGGGGGCGACGCCAGAGGCTGCGTCGGGATACGTAGTGGCAATCATTCGTAGAGTCCTCGACTTTCTGCGACTTTGTCCATGAGGGTTTTCAGCTGTGTGCGATTCATGCCCAACTTGGCGGCCTCGTCGACGAGAGGAACCAAATAACTGGCAGCGAAAGCCTCCTTACGCAAGGTCAGGATTCGCTCGCGGGCGCCGTGTTCAACGAACATCCCCACGCCGCGCCTCTTGGCCAACACGCCCTGATCGACAAGTAGCGCCAACCCTTTTCTGGCGGTTGCGGGGTTGATGCTGTGAAATTCTGCGAGTTCGTTAGTCGATGGCGCGCGTTCGCCCTCAGGAAGTGACCCATCCACGATCGCGTCCGCGATGAGGTCTGCGACCTGCTGAAAAAGCGGAGTCGACGATTCATTCATGAGGCACCTCCTTCGGTCTGCGACTTAACAAGCTCCCAGTGCGTTCTGCGCTTCAGCGCATTCTCAACACACTTAGTTAGTTGGTTGGTTACTTGCGTAACTAACCATACAACAAAGTTTTCAGGCATGCTAGAGGGAAAGAACACGCAAGAACTAGTTACGAACGAAACGAAAAGAGCAATGAACAATGTTGGAACGCACACAGGTCTATGTCGACACGTCTTACCTGCTAGCAAGCTTTTATAACTCCTGGGACACCGGGGCGCGCGCCCAGTTAGAGATCGACCTTCCGGAGGTCGTAGCAGTCCTCGGCCAGATGATCCAGGACCAGCTGAAGCAGCCCGTTCACCGGCAGTTTTGGTACGACGGCATCCCCGATTCCGGCCCCCACCGCTACCAGCGCTCCCTGCGCAGCGAGCCAGGCGTGCAGCTGCGCGCCGGTCAGCTGATCGAATGGGGCGACCGCCGCACCCAAAAGGCAGTGGATACGCGCCTGGTCGCGGACATCGTTATCGCCGCGATGAAGCGCCAGGTATCCGACATCGTGCTCGTTTCTGGTGACGCCGACATGCTACCCGGTGTTGAAGAAGCCGTCGCCGCAGGCATCCGTGTGCATCTATACGGCTTCGGCTGGGATTCCATGTCCTCCGCCCTGCGCTTCGCCTGCGATACAACCACGATCCTGGACCCGCGCGAGGACTTCCGCGACACCATGCGCCTGCAAGTGCTGGAAGGCCCCCTGCCAGCCGGCGAGCAGCCCGAACAGCCCGAGGACAAGCCCCTGGGCGATGCGGAAGAGCCGGCGGATTCGAGTCCGTGCGTGCTCACCGCCGCCGATGCTCCCGGGGATGGGCCTGCCGATGAAAACTCAGCCAAGGAGGGCGCCGTCGGCAATGCGGACGCGACCGGACCCGCGGACTCGGCCAAACCACAGACTCCGGGTACTCCCCAGATTCCAGAACCAGTGCGCAGTGGCCCAGCCGCTACCTCCCGGGGCGCCACCCATCCGAGCGTGAACCAGGAGGCCACCCCACCCCCGGCAACCCAACCCGCCACGGAAACTGCAGCTGAGGCGGTGGATGCGGCCGAAGCTGCACAAAATGCAGACAGCGTACGACCCGCAGCGACGGAGCCCAGTACGTCGGCTGAGGCGGCGGCCGAGCCGGGCACGGCGGCGTCACAAAATAAGACGGCAGAAGCACAAGAAACAGAAACACCCAAGCCGAAGCCGCGTCCGAACCCCGGCATGATGGCGCGCCACCGCAAGCTGCGCAGCCGCTACGTGCCGCTGCCGAACGAGGTGTGGGCGACCGCGGGCGAGCAGAGCCCGTCTGACATTGGCCAGCAATACGCGGTGTGGTGGTACGACAACGTGGCGAACGAGGAACAGCGCGACAACGCCCACCTGCTGTCGGGCGGCGGGCTGCCCCCGGAGATCGACCGGCCACTGCTGCAGTTTGCTTGCGAGACTCTGCACGAGTACACGCTCTCCGAAACACAGCGCGTGGGCCTGCGCGACGGATTCCACTCCGGAATTAGGGCAATCATGCTGCGCTGACTGAGCGGGGCGTGACGGACGCGACCCGCGCACACGGCTTCGGACAGCTGGGGTTGTCCGGGGCGTGTGCAAGAATGAAGCAATGAGCTCAAGTTCCGCCACGCAGGCTGATCGGACGGTCCCCTTCACCAAGGACGCGCTGTCCATCCGCCAAACCCTCGTGCGCCTCGTTGTGACCGGTGCGCTTGCATTCGCCGGAACCACCCTGGGGTGGTACCTGATGGCGCACACGAACTTCCCCGCTTTTAACAATAGCTTCGTGCTGCGCGGACTAACTACCGCGGCCATCACCATCCTGGTCGTGCTCACCGGATTGGCCTGCTACTGGTGGGTCTACCCGGCGAAGTGGATGCTCAGTGGGCAGGCTACTGGTTCGCAGGGCAAGGGCGCGCGGAGCAAAGGTACGCAGGGCAAGGGCGCGCGGAGCAAAGATGCGCGAGGTAAGGGCTTAGGTGCACGGGGATCGCAACGGCCAGCTCTGCGCGGGTGGGTCTCCGTCCTACTGCAGCTGATCATGCACCTTGCACCGGCCGTGCTGGTGCTGGCAGCGCTGGGTATCCCGCTGGCAGCAACCCAGCTTTACCTCGGCGGAATCAGCGTAGACCAGGCGTTTCGCACGCAGTTCCTCACCCGCATGACCAACCAGCTGGGCTGGGAGGACATGGCATACATCGACCAGCCTTCCTTCTACCCTGGCCTGTGGTTCTTCAGCGGCGGATTGTTCGCCCGCACCTTTGGCCTGGCCGGCTGGGTGGCAATGCAGCCCTGGGCGCTCATCACGATGGCGATGGCCGCCAGCATGCTGGTGCCGGTGTGGCAGCGCATCTGCGGTTCACTACCTATCGCCAGCGCACTGGCACTAGTGACCGTGACGGTTACCCTGACGGTCGGCGGCGATGAACCCTACGCGGCGATTGTGGCAATGGGCATGGCACCGGCGTTTGTCCTCGCCCGGCGCGCGCTGCACGGAGGGCGCGCCGCGCTCGTCGGATCCATCATCTATCTGGGGCTTTCGGCCAACCTTTATACGCTGTACACAGCCGCATCCGCCCTGACGGTAGTGGTACTCGCAGTAGTCGGCGCAGTTATGGTACGCGGCATCAAACCGCTGATCCGCCTGGTGGCAATCGGCGCCGGCTCCATCGCCATCGCCCTGCTGGGCTGGGCACCATACCTATGGAGCCTGGTCACCCAGACTCATGGATCCACCAGCACCGCGCAGCACTACCTGCCGGAAGTTGCCACACAGGTGCCCACCCCATTCTTCGAGTCTGCGGCCATTGGCATCCTCTCCATCATCGCGCTGATCTGGATGGTTTTCCGCCGTAAAGACGGCGACGTTCGCGCCCTGACGCTCGGCCTGCTCGTCTGCTACGCATGGGTGATCCTGTCGCTGCTGATGACGGTCTTCGGCACCACGCTGCTGGGCTTCCGCATGGCCGTACCAATCAGCATTATCCTCGCCGTTTCGGGCGTGCTGGCCATCGCAGATTGGCGACTGGTGTATGTTCCGCAGCTCACGGCTGCGGCGGGCCGCATGCCTAGGAACGGCGTACTGATTAGCCGCGTAATGGCTATCGTGATGGCCGTATGTGGCATTCACTATGCGACGCAGATCCCCTTCGAGCACGAGAACCACATCGACACCGCCTACACCGATACCGACGGCGATGGGAAACGTGCGGACAAGCTTCCGGGCGATTCCGCCGTGTACTACTCGCAGGTAGACGAGGTGCTCTCCGAGGAGCTCGGCGGCCGATCCGGCAAGGTGCTGCTCACGGACGAGAAGAGCTTCATGGCCTACTATCCGTACCACGCCTACCAGGCCTTTACCTCACACTATGCCAACCCGTTGGGCGACTTCGCTCGCCGTAACGAGGAGATCGAGGGCTGGAGCAAGATCACGGATCCCAAGGACCTGCTGGCTGCGATGGACAACGCAGAGAAAGCAAATGGGTGGAAGGCACCCGATGCGCTACTCATGCGCGGGCAGTTGGATTCCCCCGATAGCAGCGGTGACGGCGTCGACGACACCGACGGCGCTGACAGCACCACCGCCGACGGCACATTTACCTACCTGGTGGCAGATGACATCTACCCCAGCCAGCCGAATGTACGGTTCCGCGCGATCCACTTCGATGCCTCTGCGTTCTCCGAAGGCTGGGATCTGCACCAGGTCGGGCCGTTTGTCATCGCGGTGCGCCAGCGCTGAGTCACCCAGCGCTGAGCAATCCAACGCTAGGTAGCGGAGCTGCGCACACCAGCAGGTCCCTGGCGTCGCGCACACTGTAGGTGGCGCCACAAAAAGCTCCCTGAGTAACAGGAATTAACAAGAATCCCGGCGAATAGGCTAATTGAGTTCTGTGTTAGCCCGGCCGTGGCCTACAATTACCTGTTGTGTCTAAAGTTCAGCAGCCAACAGGGAAACTAAAGTTAGCGTCCATCGTCTCCGGCCTCATCGGCATGGTGATGTTCGTATCTTTGCCTTTCCTGCCTGTAAACCAGGTACAGTCCTCGTTCAACTGGCCTCAGGACGATGAACTCACTTCCGTCCAGGCGCCCCTGATCTCCTACGTCCCCCAAGACGTAGACATCACGGTTCCGATCCAGGAAGTGCGCAACCTGGATGAAGGTGCGACAAATGTCCTGTCCACCCTCCCGCCAGAATCCACTGAGGCCACCCTCCGCGGCTTGTTCGTCCGCTCCACCGACGACAACCTCGACGTGGTCGTGCGCAACGTCGTTCCGCTGTCCATCAACAAGGACGCCCTGCAGAAGCTGCCGGACGACGCGCAGCTGCGCATCACCTCCAACTACGAATCCACCCGCGCCTGGGTCCCGGACGCAGACAAGCACCTGCACTACGCGCTGGATTCCACCATCGATGCCGACGTTCGCCCCGCCCTCACCGGCATCTACACGGACATCAAGAACACGGAGAAGAACGCCAACAACACGATCGACGCGGGCTTCCAGGCACACGTCACCGTCGATTCGCGCTTTACCTCTTCCCCGTCGGCTATCAAGTACCTGGCCATCTTCGTAGGCATCATCGCCACCGCGATCGCCCTGTACTGCCTGTACCGCATCGATATCCTCGACAAGCGGACCACGTCCCGCCGCTTGTTCCACCGCAACTGGTGGAAGCCCCGACCGCTCGACGGCGTGGTCGGCTTCATCCTGCTGGCCTGGTACTTCGTCGGCGCCAACACCTCCGATGACGGTTACCTGCTGACCATGGCCAAGGTCTCCCACGAGTCCGGCTACATGGCCAACTACTACCGGTGGTTCGGCGTACCGGAATCCCCCTTCGGCTCGCCGTTCTACGACCTGCTGGCGCTGATGACGCAGATCTCTTCCGCATCCATCTGGATGCGCCTGCCCTCCTTGATCGCGGGCATCGTCACGTGGCTGGTCCTTTCCCGTGAGGTCATGCCGCGCCTCGGCGCCAAGATCAACCAGCGCCAAGTCGCCCACTGGACCATGGCGGCGACATTCCTGCTGTTCTGGATGACCTTCAACAACGGCACGCGCCCGGAGCCGATCATCGCCGTGCTCTCCCTGCTGGCTTGGGTCTCCTTCGAACGCGCCATCGCCACCCACCGCCTGCTACCCGCCGCGGTCGGCACGATCATCGCCACCCTGGCGCTGGGAGCGGGCCCGACTGGCCTGATGGCCGTCTCGGCCCTGCTGGCCTCCCTGGGCGCGCTGATTCGCATTCTCACCCGCCGCCTGCCTCTGTTGGGCGCACCGAAGGGTGCCCCGAAGAAGACGGTCATTGCGGCCATCCTGGCGCAGATCGCGCCGTTCCTGGCCGCCGGCACCGCGATCCTCACGGCTGTGTTCGCAGACCAGACGCTGCGCACCGTCACCGAGGCCATCAAGCTGCGCGGAGAAATCGGCCCGTCTATGCAGTGGTTCGAGGAGTTCCGTCGCTACGAAGCCCTCATGGAGCAGACCGTCGACGGCAGCTTCCCGCGCCGCTTCACCATGGTCATGCTGTTCTTCTGCATTGGCATCGTCGTGGCTGCCATGCTGCGCAACGGGCGCATCACCGGTGCCGCTAAGGCTCCGTCCACCCGCCTGTTGCTGATCATTCTGGGCACGCTGTTCTTCATGACGTTCACGCCCACCAAGTGGACCCACCACTTCGGCGTGTTCGCGGGTATCGGTGCTGCGCTGACGGCTCTAGCAGCCGTTGCCGCCTCGCGCTTCGCGCTGCAGACCAGGCGCAACCAACTGCTGTTCCTGGGCTCTACCCTGATGCTGTTCGCCTTCACCCTCGCCGGCCCGAACGGTTGGTGGTACCTGTCCTCCTACGGCGTGCCGTGGTGGGATAAGCCGGTGCAGCTCTCTGGTATCACCGCTAGCACCGTGATGCTTGCTGTATCTGTCGTGGTTCTTTTCTGGGGTGTGATCGTTGGCTTTCTTGCGGACGCCAAACGCGCCCGTGCCACCACCGAATCGGAAGTGGCAGATCTTGAACGGGCCGAGACTAAGAAGCTCCACCAGTTCCGCGGCCTGACGGCCGCGCCAATCGCCGTGCTGACGGCCTTCACGGTCGTGTTCACCCTGGCCTCCCTGACGAAGGGCATGGTCAGCCAGTGGCCCGCCTACTCCGTGGGCAAGGGCAACATGATGGCTCTCACGGGCCAGACCTGTAACCAGGCTGCGGATGTTCTGGTGGAAACCAACACCAACGACTCCTTCCTCCAGCCTGCCGACGGTAGCTCCCTGAAGGAATCCCTGACCAGCGGCGGGGGTCGCGGCTTCGAGCCGAACAACATCCCCGCCAAGATCGACTCCAAGTCCACCGGCGACTCCCAGGCCACGGTGGGCTCTTCCGACCAGTTCCGTAGCGAGGATTCCGGCTCCGACGACACGAACGCTTCCTCTGACCAGGGAGACACGCAGAATGCGGCGTCACAAGATAGGGCAACGAACAAGTCCGAGGAAGAGACGAGCAGCAGTGACCGCAACGACGGCAGCGACGCATCCGGCACCACCGGCGGCCTGAAGGCCACCAAGGGCGTGAACGGATCTTATGCCGTGCTGCCGTTCGGAATTGACGCGAACAAGGTGCCAGTGGTCGGCTCGTACACCGAGGGCCTGCAGACGCCCGCAAACACTACGACCAGCTGGTACAGCCTGCCGGAGGATCGCGAGGGCCTGCCGCTGCTGGTATTCAGCGTGGCCGGGCAGGTCGGACACTTCGACATGGACGGCATCTTCAAGTACGGCCAGGAGATCAAGGTCCAGTTCGGCAAGTCCGGAGGTTCCAAGAAGGCTGAGGACTTTGAGGTGCTCGGCGAGCAGATTCCGCTGGATCCGGGCTACGCGCCCGAGTGGCGTAACCTGCGCATCCCGATGGACCAGGTGCCGGAGGATGCGGACTCGGTGCGCATTGTGGCGAACGATCCAAACCTGACACCTACGCAGTGGATTGCCATTACGCCGCCGCGCGTGCCGGAGATGGAGTCGCTGAACGACTACGTGGGCTCCGAAGCACCGACACTGCTGGACTGGACCATCGCTTTCCAGTTCCCGTGCCAGAAGCCGTATGACCACTGGGCAGGTGTGGCAGAGGCAGCAGAGTTCCGCATTTCGCCGGACCACGACGTGCGCAGCAACCACACGCCGGTGATGGACTACTCCGGCGGTGGCTCCTACGGGCTGGTGCAGATGACCTCGCAGGCCGAGGAAGTACCGACCTACCTGCAGGACGACTGGCAGCGGGACTGGGGTGTGCTGGACAAGCTGACCCCGTTCCCGAATGCGAACGGCGATAAGCCGAAGCCGGTGAAGCTGGATACGGAGACGGATAAGCGCTCTGGCCTCTGGTACAACGGGCCGATGAAGTTCTCGGACTAGGTTCCGCAGGGCCGGCCACTGAGCAGGGCTGGGCGGGGTGGTGATCTACCATCCCGCCCTTTTTCATGCCTTGGTCCCCCTTCATGCCCTGGCACTTATGCATGCCCCCTAGGAGCCCTGCGGCCTCCACGGTCTGAGGACTCCCCAGCCGCATGCCGCGGTGCCCCGTTGCCGCAGTGCCCCGATCCTCCGATGTCGCGGTGCCCCGATCCTCCGATGCCGCAGTGCCGCGATGCATCGGCGGATGCCTCGCGCTAGGGGGACGATGTCCCAAATCTTCCACTTTCAACGAGTAGCGCCTTTGCAGCAAAAATTTGCACCGCTCTGACCTGCGGAAATAGATGGTTATAAAAACAGAGTGGAAAATTTGGGACATTCCCCGGTTTGCAGCTCGCCGAGACAGGGGTGCGCGACCGCGGAAAGGCGCAAGAGCGTGGGGTGCGAGCAAGAGCGGGATAGGGATGCAAAAAGCGCCGCCCGGTCAGGGCGACGCTTCTCTCTTTTAGCCACTAGCTCCCTAGCGCGGAAGCACCGTGCGCTTAGTTCGCAGCGGGAGCCGGGGCTGCCGGCGGAACCGGAGCGGCCGGGGCCTGGCCTGCAGCGGGAGCCTGGCCAGCGGCCGGCGCGGCGGCAGCATCCGCCGGCGCGGAGCCGTCCGGGTTCGCGGACTTGGCGGCGTCGGCCAGCTCAGCGAAGGCATTCGCGTCGGGCTTAACCTCGCCGTTCTCCAGCTTGGCGTTCCAGTTGGAAATACCGCCGAACTGCTGCAGCAGGCTCAGAACCTGGCCGATGTTCACCGTGCCGCCCTGGTCGCCAGCGCCCGGTGCGTAGCCCTGGATCAGCTTCAGGATGGCCTCGACCGGCAGCTTGTTACCGCCAGCGTTGAACTCCTTCAGTGCGCCGGACAGTGCGGTGTAGGCAGTCAGAATCTCCTGGGCAGTCTTCACGGAACCGGTTGCCTGGGCACCTTGATCCGGGCCGCCAGCGGATCCTGCGACCTGTGCCGGATCCATGCCCTGCAGCTGCTGCTTACCCTGAGTCAGCAGAACGTCCGGGGACACGCGGCCACCGATAACGCCCAGCAGCTGCATCATGAAGTCGGATGCCAGCGGGACATTCACCCCGGTGGCGTGCTCAATCTTGTTGGCGATCTCGGCCTCGCCTTCAACAGCAGGACGCATCGGATCCATCGCCTCGGAAGCCTGGCCTGCAGCGGTATCCGCAGGCATGCCGGATGCCAGGGCGTTCAGGGCAGCGTCGTCACCGTAGTACTTGTTCAGGTCCACCTGGGTCTGCACACCATTAACGCGGCCGGAGCCGGAGTACTGCCAGAAGGTGACGTGGTCCCAACCTCCCGGGATCTTATCCGGCAAAGTGTCGCGGTAGTAGGCCAGCCACAGCGGGTACTCGGAGAACTCAGTGGTATTGGCCATGCGCTGGATCCAGAAGCTGTAGTAGGTGTAGATGATCGGATCGCGGCCGGTCTGAACCTTGATCTCGTCGATCCACTCGCGGACCCAGTTCTGCAGCTGAGTCGGGTTCAGACCCTCGTGCTCCTCCAGGTCCAGAACCGGAGGCAGCGAGGGCTGCACGCCGGTAGCCAGAACGCTGGCGTAGTGGCGAGCCTCGGCACGTGGGTTGCCGCTGCCCGGGCGGGCGTAGTGGTAGCTACCCGGAACCAGGCCAGCCTGCTGGGCCTTTGCGGAGTCCGTGGTGAACGCCGGGTTGGTGTAGGACGTGCCCTCGGTCGCCTTCACGAAGACGAAGGACTGGCCGGACTGCTTCACGGCAGTCCAGTCGATTGCTGCGCCACCGGGGTGCTGGTGGGAGGCAACGTCGATGCCATTCAGCGCCCACGAGGGGACGGGAACAACATCGGTGGCGACGAGCGCTGCCACCGTCAAAGCGGAGCCAGCGAGTGCCGTTGCGGTGAGGCGTTTCGGTACGGACGTGCGCGTGGAGCGGCGCCATGGCAGTGAAATCATGAATCACACCATACCCAAGAACCACACGTTTCACATCATTCACATCAACCCCATGGGGCACATCTTTCACCCTATGAAACCATTGGCCAGGAAATCCCTGCTCAAGCCCTTGTGTGATTTTCGTCACACTCGCTGGTATATCGTCACAGCTGGGCAAACACCGCGCTTTTTCCACCGCAGAAACTCCACACTCGTCCACACAATCGCCCATACTGCGAGCGCCGCCAGCGCCACCCAGACAAAGCCCATCCACAGCAGCTGGAACACCGGCGACACATCTAGCCAGCGAATATTCCACGCAAAATGCGTCAAGAAGCCAAGACCGCCCCACAGCACGACCGCCCCCAGGCGCCAGGCGACACCGCGCGGCTTCCTCGCTTTCGCTCCCACGAACATCGCCAGGCCGATCCCATAGCCGACCAGCGCGCTGAACATCATGTGCTTGGCAGGTCCGGCAATCACGCGCACGAGGTACGTCGACAAGGCTCCTTGCATGTCAGACACCGGATCCATCACCGCCAGCATCATCGCGTACATCATGTTCTCGAAGACCTCGAAACCCAGCCCCACCAGCAATCCGGCGATAATGCCGTGCCACGGGCGGTTCCACCAAGCGCGCCCCATCCACAGCAGAAGCCAGATGCCCAGACCCTTAGCGATCTCCTCCGGGTAGGCGCCTCCAAAGCTGGCCGTCAGCCCGTGCCAGCCCAGCTTGTCTACGGTGCTCACCACCGGTGGCTGAATCACCACCGCCGCCAGCACCACGGAGGCCGCCCCACCCCACAGCACTGCCAGCGCAACCAGCCGTTTGGGTGTGCCCCTATATATCGGCAGCGCCCACACCAACAGCAGCGCTCCCGCCAGGTGCAGCGCGCCGATCAGCAGCACCAGCCCCAGCGTCGGACTCACCGTTGAGGGGTTATTGCCGATCAGCAGAAACCCGGACATCACGAGGCTCGGAACCACCAGCAGCCAGTACGCCGCCAGCCAGCCGTCGCGGAATAGTCGCAGTTTCGGCCGCTGCTGGGGCGGATGCTTCAAGTGAAACTCGAGTGGCACCTCGAACACGCGGTAGTTGCGCACCTTAAACATCGGATTCACCTGCGCTTTCTGCGTTGTCGTCCAAGCTGACGCCGCGCACGAACTCGTCGATCTCTTCTAACTGCTTTCTGATTGACGCCGACTTCACCGGCATCTGCACCACCACTATCGGGGCCGTGCCGTCGGGTTCGAGGCTGTGCTCCAGTTCGCTATTGGGCTCCCCGCCGGCGCCATCGTTCGCACCGGCGCCAGCATCCGCGCCCTCTTCTGGAACCGCATCCGGATCCCTCACGAACGCAACCGCCACGAATCGCTTGTCCCCCAGCTTGTAGGTATCCGTCACGCGCAGTTGCTTGACATGCATCTTCTTCAACTGCTCTCGGTTTTCCTCCGAGATCTTGCCCAGCACGTCGATCGACTGCAGGTTCACACCGTCCTGGAAAACTATCGCACGCACGGCGCGGTTCACGGCCTGCGAGATGGGTTCCTCGCCGCCTTTCACGTCCACGCCCGATAGGCCGGTCACTCCGTAGCTTTCTCCATCGCAATCCAATTCCATCACTCCGGGGCGCCCCAGGCCGGGCGAATCGTGGCATTCCTCTAGGGAGGCAAACCGCAGCGGCCACTCGGAATAGGTGAGAACCGAGTCCGCCATCCCTTCCGCGACGGTCAGGGATTGGGGCTCGTCTTCCAGGGTGGCGTCCACAATAAAGACACCCCCAACCAGCAACAACAGTGTCCCTAAAAGATAGGCAGAGTAGGCACCGCGCCGCTGCGGGCTGGTCGGCGCGGGGCGATATGTGGTCGGTGGGGCGGGCTTGGCAGGCTTTGCGGGTGGCGCGGGGCGGGCTGGCACCGGAGGAACCGGAGCCATCGGTCGCTGTGGCTGGCGGGCTGGTCGCCCCTGTGACGGACGCTGCGGCGGGCCCTGTGGCGCGGGATGATGGAACATACGCCATAGCCTAACCATTGTGCGGGACACCCTGTCCGCGGCGGTGTCTAAGGTGGTGTGCATGGTAGAAAACAACGCTGCAAAAACTAACGCTGTAGAAATCCCGGACGACATCTCCGAGGCCGCGCCTCAGAACCAGGCCGGCGAGCCCACCCAGCCATCACCGGCGCAGGACCTGTACCGCCACGTGAACGGCACTTGGCTGGCGACCCACAAGATCCCCAGCGACCGCCCCGTCGACGGCACCTTCCACCAGCTGCGCAACCTCGCTGAGCAGGAGGTTCGCGAGATCGTAGAGGCCGCCGCCTCCGACGAGCCGAACGGCCGCGTGGGCGCGCTGTACTCCTCTTTTATGGACGTGCAGGGCATCGCCGCCGCGGGTCTGGCCGGCCTGCGGGAGCCGTTGGGTCTTATTAGTGACGCCACCTCGGTCAGCGACCTGGCCAAGGTGCTCGGCAGGCTCGATATGGAGGGCACCGGTGGTGTTGCGGGGTATTGGATCGAAAAGGATTCCAGCCAGGACATTCAGCGCGCCTACCTGGTGCAGACCGGGCTGGGTCTGCCGGATGAGGCGTACTACCGGGAGGAGCAGCACGCGCCGACCCGCGAGGCCTATCGCGAGTTCGTAGAGGACATGCTGGGGCTGGTCAGCGAGCTGGAGCTGCCCGGAAAGTATGCGGATGCGGGCGCGGCTGCGGCGGCGGATGCGATCTGCGCGTTCGAGACCGAGCTGGCGCGCGGGCACTGGGACAACGTGGCCAGCCGCGATGCGGAGAAGACATATAACCCGACAAAGGTCGAGGATCTGCCGACGGGCTTCCCCTTCCGCGAGTGGCTGGCGGCCACGGGCGTGGATACGCAGAGCGCGGGCGGGGGCACGATCGTGGTGTGCCAGCCCAGCTACCTGGAGCACGTCGCGGCCATGGCCACCGGCGGAGGCGAGAACTCGCAGGTCAGCGGTCTGGATGAGTGGAAGCTGTGGGCCTACTGGCGGGTGATCTTGAGCAGCGCGGCATACCTGCCGACGGAGGTGAACCTGCGGAACTGGGAGTTCTACGGGCGGACCCTGTCCGGCGCTACGGAGCAGCGGGCGCGGTGGAAGCGCGGCGTCGCGCTGGTCGAAGGTGCCGTGGGCGAGGAAGTCGGCAAGAAGTTCGTCGCCGAGCACTTCCCGCCGGAGCACAAGCAGAAGATGCTGGAGCTGGTGGACTACCTGATCGCCGCCTACCGCGAGCGCATCAGCGAACTGGCCTGGATGACCCCCGCGACGCGCGAAAAGGCACTGGCGAAGCTGGAGAAGTTCGAGGCGAAGATCGGCTACCCGGATAAGTGGCGCGACTTCGACGGCCTGGAATTCGGCCCCACAGGCGCGGATCTGCTGGCGAACGTGCGGGCAGCCAGCCGCTTCAACCACAACTACGAGGTCTCCAAGCTGGGTAAGCCCAGCGACAACGAGACCTGGTTCACCACCCCGCAGACGGTGAATGCGTTCTACAACCCAGTGAAGAACGACATCACCTTCCCGGCGGCGATCCTGCGCCCGCCGTTCTTCGACCCGGCGGCGGACATGGCCGGCAACTTCGGCGCCATCGGCGCTGTGATTGGCCACGAGATCGGCCACGGCTTCGACGACCAGGGGTCGAAGTACGACGGCGACGGAAACCTGAACTCCTGGTGGACCGAGGAGGATCGCGAGGCATTCACCACGCTGACCGACAAGCTGGTGGCCCAGTACGACGGCCTGGTGCCGACGGGCCTGCGCCAGCGCGGCATCACCGAGCACACCGTTAACGGCAGCTTCACCCTGGGTGAAAACATCGGTGACCTGGGCGGATTGGGAATCGCCATCGTGGCCCTGCGCCGCTACCTGGCGGACCAGGGGAAGACCTTCGAGACGGCGGAGAAGCTACCGGTCGAGGGGCTGGTGGATGCCGAGGGCAACCCGGACACCACCGAGTACACCGCCCTGCAGCGCGTGTTCCTGCGCTGGGCGCGGATCTGGCAGACCGCGATCCGCCCGCAGATGGCGGCTCAGTACGCCTCCATCGACCCGCACTCGCCGGCGGAGTTCCGCTGCAACGTGGTCTCCAGCAACATCGCGGAGTTCTACGAGGCCTTCGACGTCTCCGAGGGCGACGGAATGTGGCTCGCCGAGGACGAGCGCGTCTGCATCTGGTAGCAGCGCCCGCCAGCCCGGCGCGCTAGAACGCCTGGAAGTTCTCCGGGGCCAGCAGGTCCGGCTCGTGCGCGTCCTCGTCGGGGACGAACTCCTCAATCTCGCAGAGGTTCACCAACGCACCCGTCGGATCCTCGATGGTGGCCATGCGTCCAAACTCGGATTCCCAAACCGGGCGGATCACCTTTCCGCCCAGCTCCGGTGTGCTGGCTATGGCGGCGTCCACGTCCGCCACGCCCAGGTAAACGGTCCACATCCCCGGCACCTCCAGCTTGGAGGTATCCCACAGACCAACCACTGCCGCGCCGTCGAACTCGCCGGTGGCATAGCGGAACTCCCCCTCCCCTGCGCCATCCTCTGCACCGTCCCCTGCGGCCTTAATATCCCAGCCCGCCAGCTCGTGGTAAAACTCCAGCGTCGTATCCCAGTTCTGCGCCACCATGAGCTCGAACCACACCGGGGTGCCGGGCTCGCCCGCGGCGATCAACGCATGCTCGTCCGCGGGATTGCGCAGGCCGACCGTGGCCCCCGACGGGTCGACGATGACGGCCATGTCGCCACGGTCGCCCAGGTCCTGCGGCTCCAGCACGGACTTCGCCCCCGCCTGCACGGCCTTGTCATGCGCCTGCTGCACATCCGGGGTGTACAGCAGCACTCCCCACACGGACTGGTTGCCCTCCGGGATCTGCGCGATACCCGCCACCGGCATGCCTTGCTTCTTCGCCACGGCGTAGCCATCGGAGACCTGCTCGAACTCCCAGCCCAGCAACTCGCTGTAGAACTTCTCCGCCCCTGCCGCATCGGTGCTGGCTAGGTCCAGCCATACGGGCATTCCGGGCTGAGCGATCATTGCGGGCATGGTTCCTCCACTGCTCTTTCTTGTGTTCTTGCTTGTGCTCTTGTTGGGGGCTAACTGTTGTTTCTTTTTGACGCCACCCGGCCTCCACCGGCCAGGCATTCAGCTAGCGCTAGATCGCGTTATCCTCGCGGACGTCTTCCAGGCTGACGTTGCGCCACTTCTCCGGGTCGAAATCATCGTCTGCGGTGGACTCGTCGAAGTATTCCCCGAGGTCATCGTCGGATTCCGTTCCATTCGCAGCAGCGCCAGCACCCGCCGCGCCGCTCGCGCCAGCCACCACGGCTCCTGCCAGCACTTCGCCAGTGTCCGCATCCACCAGGGTCACCTCGTCGCCCGGGCGCAACGTCTTACCGCGGCGGGTATCCACCTCGCCGTTGACCTGCACAACCCCGGCGGCGATGGCCTCCTTGGCCTCCCCACCGGTCTCCACCAGGTTCGCCAGTTTGATGAACTGCCCCAGCTTGATTTCGGAATCGCGAATGCTGACCTCTGGAAACTCCATGCGCCTCAGTCTAGCGGGCTTTAGCTACCCATCAGCATCTGCACGCCCTCGAAGGCCAGGAAGGCGCCCAGCACGACGAAGATCACGCCGGCCACCATTTCGATGAAGGGGTTGATCCGCTGGATCTTCTCCGCTCCCGCGGCCACCGCCAGGGCGAATCCGCAGAACCACGCCACACCCACGACAGTCATCAGAACCAGTACCAGCAGCCGGTCCAGCAAGGACACGTCCACCGGGATGAACTGCGCGAACACCGAACCGAAGAACAGCAGCGCCTTGGGGTTGGAGAGGTTCGTCGCAAGCCCCAGGCGCCAGGAAGCGAGGTCCCCCAGCGGTGCACGCGCAGCAGCCTGTGCTCCATCTGCGGCCGTTGGGGCGCGGGTGGCGTCATTAATAGAAACAGTGGGCAAGACTGCCCGGGCGCGCCAATCCGCGTATCCGGAACGGAACGCGCCCTGGCCCATGTAGATCAGAAAACAGCCGCCGAACAGGTACAACACTGTCAGGATCCACGGGAAGGCCGCGATCAGCGCGGCCAGGCCCAGCATTGTGACCACCGGCCACAGCACATTGCCCGTGCAGATTCCCAGCGCCGCGAACACCGCCGAGCGGCGCGAACGGGCACCCAAACGAATGAGCTGCACGGTGTCCGGGCCTGGCATCGTAATGGCCAGCACCCAGGCACCGAGCAGCCCTAGGTAAGCGGCTAGGCTCAAGCCTGCATCGCCACGTCAGTCGGGTTGATCGGGCGCGGCAGGGCGGTCTCGCCCATCAGCTCGCGGTCCAGCTCCGCGGCGGCGGAACGGCCCTCGGAGATGCCCCACACGATCAGGGACTGGCCACGGCCCGCGTCGCCGGCGACGAACACCGGAATGTCCGCGAACTCAGCGTTGGTGGGCTGGGCGCGGAAGGTGTCGTCGCGCTCGAGGCGGCCGCGCTCGCCGATCTGCAGGCCCAGGTCCCGCACCACCGGGGTCTCCTCGACGGAGACGAAGCCCATCGCCAGCAGCACCAGGTCGGCATCCATCTCGAAGTCGGACTCCGGGATGTTCTCCAGGCCGTTCTCGCCGAAGCGGCACTCGGCGCCCTTCAGGCCGGTGACCTTCTCGCCGTCGCCGGTGATCTCCACCGTGTTGATGGAGTAGCGGCGGATGCCCAGCTCGTCGCCCGGCTGGCGCTCGGCCAGGCCCAGGGCGGCGATCTCGTCGGCGGACTCGTTGCCGGTCACGCGGTACTCACCCTCCTCGTGGGCGGACGCCACGCGCCAGATGCGCGGGTAGGTCGGCCACGGGGTGGAGGCACCGCGGGTCTTCGGCGGCTTCGGGGTGATGTCGAACTGGGACACAGAGATGGCGCCCTGGCGCAGCGCGGTGCCGAAGCAGTCGGTACCGGTATCGCCACCGCCGATGATCACCACGCGCTTGCCCTTGGCGTTGATGGTGGATTCCTCGCGGTCGCCTTCGCAGACCTTGTTGGCCTCCGGCAGGTACTCCATCGCCTGGTAGACACCCTTCAGGTCGCGACCCACGACGGGCAGATCGCGGCCGACGGTGGAGCCGATGGCGACGATCACGCCGTCGAACTCCTTCAGCTGCTCGCCGGTCGGCGAGGTGTTGACGACGAACTTCGTGCCCTCGGCCTCCATCTGCTCCAGACGGCGGTCGATCCACTTCTTTTCCATCTTGTACTCGGGCACGCCGTAGCGCATCAGGCCACCGATGCGGTCGGCGCGCTCGAAGACAGTGACGTCGTGGCCCGCGCGGGTCAGCTGCTGTGCGGCGGCCAGCCCGGCCGGGCCGGAGCCCACGACGGCCACGCGCTGGCCGGTCTTGAAGCTCGGCTTGATCGGCTTGACCCAGCCTTCCTTCCAGGCGTGCTCAACGATGGTGTACTCGACGGTCTTGATGTTCACCGGGTCGTCGCCGATACCCAGCACACATGCGCCTTCGCAGGGTGCGGGGCACAGACGGCCGGTGAACTCCGGGAAGTTGTTGGTGGCGTGCAGGCGGTCGTAGGCCTCGCGCCAGTTGCCCTTGCGCACCAGGTCGTTCCACTCGGGGATGATGTTGCCCAGCGGGCAGCCATCGTGGCAGAACGGGATGCCGCAGTCCATGCAACGGCTGGCCTGGGTCTGCACCTTGTCGTCGGAGAAGTCCTCGTAGACCTCGTTCCAATCCAGCAGGCGCAGCGGGACGGGTCGGTGTGCCGCCGACTCGCGGCGGTGCTTCAGAAATCCGCGTGGATCAGCCATTTACTTCACTTCCTCCATGATTGCGGCGGCGATGCCGTCGTTGTCCAAGCCTTCGGCTTCGGCCCGTGCGATCGTCTTGAGCACACGCGCGTAGTCGCGGGGCATGACCTTGATCAGATCCGCGGCGTTTACCTCCACGGTAGATCCGGTCAGGTCGCGGTGGGTCTGGATCGTCTGCTCGACCCAGCGCAGTTCTTCCTCGTCGGTGATCTTTTCGATGTCGACGAGCTCGGTGTTGATTCGGTCAGTGACGCCACTACCGTCATCCACCAGGTAGGCAATGCCGCCGGACATACCGGCTGCGAAGTTGTTGCCGATCTTGCCCAGGACGATGACGCGGCCACCCGTCATGTACTCACAGCCGTGGTTGCCCACGCCCTCGACGACGGCGGTCAGGCCGGAGTTACGCACGCAGAAGCGCTCGCCCACGGTGCCGCGGATGAACATTTCGCCGTGTACACCGCCGAAGCCCAGCACGTTGCCGGCGATGACGTCGCTGGTCGTATCCTCCGCCCCGTGGTTATCGGTCGGGCGGATGACAATGCGGCCGCCAGACAGACCCTTGCCCACGTAGTCGTTGGCGTCACCGTTAAGGGTGAGCGTCATGCCGTGGGTGGCGAAAGCACCGAAGGAGTTACCTGCCGAGCCCGTGAACTGCAGGTTCACAGTGTCCTGCGGCAGGCCGTCGCGGCCGGCAACGCGGGAGATCAGCGAGCCGGTCATCGTGCCGACGGTGCGGTTGACGTTGGTGATCGGGTAGCTGAGGTCGATCGAGACGTCCTCGCCCGCAGCGGCGCGGCGAATCGTGTCTTGCGCATCAGAACGGATCTGGTTGTCCAGCGCCTTGTCCAGCGAGTGGTCCTGCTCCTTGGTGCGGTGCAGGTCCTGGTGCATGAAGGGGCTGTCCGGCTGGGCGAAGATGGGCGCCAGGTCCAGCTTGCCCGCGGTCTTGTGATCGACTTCCATCTCGCCGCCGGTCAGGCACTCGGAGTGGCCCACGGCCTCTTCCAGGGTGCGGAAGCCCAGCTCGGCGAGGTACTCGCGGACCTCTTCGGCGATGAACTTGAAGAAGTTCACCACGTGCTCTGCCTGGCCCGTGTAGCGCTTGCGCAGCTCCGGGTTCTGGGTTGCCACGCCCACCGGGCAGGTATCCAGGTGGCAGACGCGCATCATGATGCAGCCGGAGACCACCAGCGGGGCGGTGGCGAAGCCGAATTCCTCGGCGCCCAGGAGGGCTGCCACCATCACGTCGCGGCCGGTCTTCAGCTGGCCGTCACACTGCACGGTAATGCGGTCGCGCAGGCCGTTCATGAGCAGGGTCTGCTGGGTCTCGGCCAAGCCGAGCTCCCACGGGCCACCCGCGTGCTTCAGCGAGGTCAGCGGGGAGGCGCCGGTGCCGCCGTCGTGGCCGGAGATCAGCACCACATCCGCGTGCGCCTTGGACACACCGGCGGCGACCGTGCCCACGCCCTGCTCGGCGACGAGCTTGACGTGGATGCGGGCATCCGGGTTGGCGTTCTTCAGGTCGTGGATCAGCTGCGCCAGGTCCTCAATGGAGTAGATGTCGTGGTGCGGGGGCGGGGAGATCAGGCCCACGCCCGGGGTGGTCACACGCACCTCGGCGATCCAGGGGTACACCTTGCTCGGCGGCAGCTGGCCACCCTCGCCCGGCTTCGCACCCTGGGCCATCTTGATTTGGATGTCCGTGCAGTTGTTCAGGTAGTGGCTGGTCACGCCGAAGCGGCCGGAGGCCACCTGCTTGATGGCGGAACGCTTCCAATCGCCGTTCGGCTCCGGCTCGAAACGGGCCGGATCCTCGCCACCCTCACCGGAGTTGGACATGCCCTTCAGACGGTTCATGGCGATCGCCAGGGTCTCGTGCGCCTCGGCGGAGATCGAGCCGTAGGACATCGCGCCGGTGGCGAAGCGCTTCACGATCTCGCTCACCGGCTCGACCTCCTCGATCGGGATCGACGGGCGGTTGGACTTGAACTTAAACAGGCCACGCAGCGTAGCCAGACGCTCGGACTGCTTGTCGACCTTCTCGGTGTACTCCTTGAAGATGCGGTACTGGCCGGTGCGGGTCGCGTGCTGCAGCTTGAATACGGTCTCGGGGTTGAACAGGTGGTATTCGCCCTCACGGCGCCACTTGTACTCGCCGCCGATCTCGAGCTCGCGGTGCGCCTGCTCCTCGGGGCGGGGCAGGAACGCCGCGCGGTGGCGCTTGGCCACGTCGTCAGCGATCTCGTCCAGGCCAATGCCGGAGATGGGGCTGAAGGCGCCGACGAAGTACTCGTCGAGCAGGCTCTGGTGCAGGCCCACCACGTCGGCCAGCTGGGAGCCGCGGTAGCTCGCCACCGTCGCGATGCCCATCTTGGACATGACCTTCTGGATGCCGGCGGTCGCGGCCTTGATGTAGTTTTCCTCGGCTTCTTCTGCGGTGACGCCCACTCGCCCGTCGTTGGCCATCTCATTAACCGTCTCGAGAGCCATGTATGGGTTGATGGCATCCGCGCCGAAGTTGATGAGCATGGCCAGGTGGTGCACCTCGCGGGCTCCGCCGGACTCGATCACCAGCGATGCACGGGTGCGCGTCTTCTCCTGCACCATGTGGTGGTGCACGGCGCTGGTGAGCAGCAGCGACGGGATCGGCGCGTAGCGCTCGTCGGACTCGCGGTCAGAGAGGATCAGGATGGTCGCGCCATCCTCGATCGCCTCGGTGACCTGGCGACGGATGCGGTTGATGGCCTCGCGCAGCCCCTTACCGCCGTGGGCGACGGAGTACAGCCCCGGGATGCGCACGGCCTTGAAGGCGCTCAAGTCCACGTCGGAGCCGGCGGCCTCAGCGTTCTCCGCTGCACTCGCCAGGTTGGCCAGTGTCTGATTACCCAGAATCGGGCTGTCCAGGTGGATACGGTGGGCGGCGTCCGGACCGGGGTTAAGAACATCCGCCTGCGCACCCAGCTGGGTGAACATGCTGGTGACCATCTTCTCGCGGTAGCTATCCAGCGGCGGGTTGGTCACCTGCGCGAAACGCTGCGCGAAGAAGTCGTACAGCAAGCGCGGGCGGTCGGACAGGGCGGCGATCGGGGTATCCGTACCCATCGAGCCGATGCCCTCGGCACCCTTGTCGGCCATGGGGCGCAGCAGGGTCTCGAGGTCTTCCTCGGTGTAGCCGAAGACCCGCTGGCGCAGGACGATGCGCTCGTGGTTCATGGCGATCGGCTCGGCGGCCGGCAGGTCGGACTCGCGGACCAGGTGCTCCTCTACCCACTGCTCGTAGGGCTGGTCGGCCAGAGCCTGCTTGATTTCCTCGTCCTCCACAACGCAGCCGCGGGAGGTGTCGACCAGGAACATCTTGCCCGGCTCCACGCGGGTGCGCTTGACGATCTCACTGTCCGGGATGTCCAGCACGCCGGCCTCGGAAGCCATGACGACGAGGCCGTCCTTGGTGATCCAGATGCGGCCCGGGCGCAGACCGTTGCGGTCCAGGGTCGCGCCGATGAGGGTGCCGTCGGTGAAGGTGATGGCGGCCGGGCCGTCCCAGGCCTCCATGAAGCTGGAGTGGTACTCGTAGAACGCACGGACCTGCGGGTCGATGTGCGGGTTGCGTTCCCACGCCTGCGGAACCATCATCAGCACGGCGTGCGGCAGGCTGCGGCCGGCCAAGTGCAGCAGCTCCAGGGCCTCGTCGAAGCGGCCGGTATCCGAACCCTCCGGATCACAGATCGGCAGCACGCGGTCCAGATCGCCCAGCACCTCGGAGCGCAGCTGGGACTCGCGGGCGCGCATCCAGTTCTCGTTTCCGCGGACGGTGTTGATCTCACCGTTGTGTGCAACCAAGCGGTAGGGGTGAGCCAACGGCCAGGAAGGGAAGGTGTTGGTGGAGAAACGCGAGTGCACGATGGCCAGCGCGGACTCCATGCGCTCGTCCTGCAGATCCAGGTAGAACTCCCGCAGCTGCGGAGTGGTCAGCATGCCCTTGTAGACGACCGTGCGGGAGGACAGGGAGGGGAAGTACACGGTGTCTCCACCGGAGCCCTCGCCTGCACCCTTGGTGCCGAGTTCACGCTCTGCACGCTTGCGGACGAAGAAGGCGCGACGGTCGAGCTCGAGACCCTCGAGGGGGGAACCGTTGGCGTCAACACCAGAGATAAAGAGCTGGTGGAACAGCGGCTCGGCGTCGCGCGCGATGGCGCCCAGGCTCGAGTCGTCGACGGGCACGTCGCGCCAGCCGATGAGGTTCAGGCCCTCTTCCTTCACGATGGCCTCGACGGCACGTACCGCGTCGAGCGCGGCCATGCGGGAGTTCGGCAGGAAGGCGATGCCGGTGGCGTACTGGCCGGCCGGCGGCAGGGTGATGTCCTGCTTGGCCATCTCCTCCCGGTAGAAGCGGTCGGGGACCTGGATGAGGATGCCGGCGCCGTCGCCGGTGTTCTTTTCCGCTCCAGCTGCGCCGCGGTGATCCAGGTTCACCAGGGCCTGGATGCCCTTGTCCACAATGTCGCGTGTCGCGCGGCCGTGCATGTCAGCCACGAAGGCGACACCACACGCATCATGCTCAAACTGGGGGTCGTAAAGACCCTGGCGTGCAGGGTAGTTTTTCATGATTTACGGCCTAACTTTCGTCACAAGTACTGCATTTGCATATGCGAATAAAGTTGCAATCGGACCGCCGGTCTGGTGGTGACGTGAGTCTCCGCCAAGAAACAGCTGTAGTTCCGGTCACACCATTTCGTCTTGGGTTATCTAGAGTGCACCCGTCGGTACGAGCAGACAAAATTAGGCTTGCCTTGCTCTTTCTAGCCTCACATTTGTGTGTGATCGAAGTCACGCTGAACTGCGACGATCGTCATACATTACTCACATTTTGATACATACTTTAACGCGCAGCAGTGTGAATGCTCTCGGTTTCTTCAAAAGCCCCACAGGTTTTTGCGCAGTTAGAGATAATTGCGCCCATGACCAACCAGCCTTCCAGCAACTCCTCTGACGCTTCCGTCCGCACCCTACTGCCGCTGACTACGGCACCGGGTGCCACCGCTCTCACCGCCACCCCGGTGGAAGATCCCGCCACCGCCTACAAGACCCTCCTCTCCCCTATCCAGGTAGGAAAGACCACCTTCCGCAACCGCGTGATCATGGGCTCCATGCACACCGGCCTGGAGGATTCCATCGAGGACGTGCCGAAGCTCGCCGCCTTCTACGCCGCCCGCGCCGAAGGTGGCGTGGCCGCGATGGTCACCGGCGGCTACCCGCCAGTCCTGGAGGGCAACCTGACCCCCTACGGCACTCCGTTTAACACCCCGGAGATCGCCGAGGCTCACCGCGAGATCACCGACGCAGTACACGCCGGCGGCGCGAAAATCCTGCTGCAGCTGCTGCACGCCGGCCGCTATGGCTACCACCCGATGGCGGAGTCCGCCTCCGCCTCGCAGTCGCCGATCAGCCCCTTCCCCGCCCGCGAGATCGCGACCGAGGACGTTGAAAAGCTTATTGACGCCTACGCCGCCTCCGCCGCACTCGCTGCCGACGCAGGCTACGACGGCGTGCAGGTGATGGGCTCCGAGGGTTACCTGATTAACCAGTTCCTCGCGGAGCGCACGAACCAGCGCACTGACAAGTGGGGAGGCTCGGTGGAGAACCGCCAGCGCTTCCCCGTGGAGATCATTAAGGCCATCCGCGCAAAGGTGCCGGAGGACTTCGTCATCGACTACCGCATCTCCGTGCTGGAGCTGGTCGAGGGCGGCCAGAGCCAGGAGGAGATCCTGCAGCTGGCCAAGAAGATCGAGGAGGCCGGGGCTGACCTGCTGAGCTCCGGTGTGGGCTGGCATGAGGCGCAGATCCCGACCATCGTGACCTCCGTGCCCCGTGGCGCCTTTGCCTGGGCAACCCAGAAGGTGCGCGAGCACGTAAACATCCCTGTGGTGGCCTCCAACCGCATCAACACCCCGGAGGTTGCCGAGGCCATCCTCGACGGCAGCTGGGACGGTGGCGACGGCGAGCCCGCCGGCACCCCGCAGGCCGACCTGGTCTCCATGGCTCGCCCGCTGCTGGCCGACCCAGAGTTCGTCAACCGCGCTGCACGCGGCCTGAACACCGAGATCAACCACTGCATCGCCTGCAACCAGGCCTGCCTGGACCACACCTTCGAGAACAAGCGGGCGACCTGCCTGGTTAACCCTCGCGCCGCCTACGAGACCGAGCTGGAGCTGCTACCCGCACAGGGCACCAAGAAGGTCGGCGTGATCGGCGGTGGCGTGGCCGGGCTCTTCGCTGCTGAGGCGCTGGCGCTGCGCGGCCACGATGTCACCGTCTTCGAAGCGGCTGACACCCTGGGTGGCCAGTTCAACCTGGCGATGCGCGTGCCGGGCAAGGAAGAGTTCGTACAGGCGCTATACGCGGTGGTCAACCGCCTGGAGGGCCTGAAGGTGAACATCTCCACCGGCAAGGCCGTTACCCCGGAGGAGCTTAAGACCGACGGCTTCGAGGAAGTTGTTGTGGCCACGGGCGTGCGCCCGCGCATCCCGGAGTTCCCGGGCGTGAACGAAGGCCTAGAGGGCAAGATCGACGGCGTGACCGTCGCCACCTACGCCGAGCTAATCTCCGGAAAGAAGGCGCCGGGCGAGTACGTCGCCGTCATCGGCGCTGGCGGCATTGGCTACGACGTGGCGGAGTTCCTGCTGGAGGATCGCCAGGGCGCGCCGCAGTCCCTGACCTCCTGGAACAGCCAGTGGGGCGTGGTCGAGGACTCGGATGTGCACGGCAACCTCTCCTCCCCGCAGCCGGAGCGCCCGCAGCGCCGCGTGGTGATGCTGCAGCGTAAGCCGACCCGCATGGGCCGCACGCTGGGCAAGACGACCGGCTGGGTACACCGCGCGGCGGTGGCCATGGGCGGCACGGAGCAGATCGTGAGCGTGACCTACGAGAAGATCGATTCCGACGGCCTGCACATCACCGTCCCGGTGGAGGATCCGCAGGTCACCCTGAAGAAGATCAAGCAGATCAAGTCCGGCACCTTCGAGGGCCGCACGCTGGATCGCGCCGAAAAGCAGGAGCTGCTGGAGCAGATCGAGCGTGAGACCAAGGAGAACCGCGAAGAGCGCGTGATCAACGTGGACACGGTCGTGCTGTGCACGGGCCAGGAGTCCGTGCGCCCGGAGGGTGCCGAGAAGAGCGACGCCGAGCAGGACGACACCTCTAACGTCCACATCATCGGCGGCGCGGATGTCGCCGCGGAGCTGGACGCCAAGCGCGCGATCCGCCAGGCCGTGGAGCTGGCCGCACGACTCTAAGTCGCAGGCTCCACCACCCGGTCGTCGACCATGCCGATAGCCTGCATCAGCGCGTAGCAGGTGGTGGGGCCGACGAATTGAAATCCCCGGCGTTTTAGCTCCTTCGCCAGCGCCTTGGATTCCGGCGAGGTCGAGGGCACCCCATCCAGCGATGTCGGACGGGAGTGCTCCGCCGGGGTAAACGACCACACGAGTACGGGCAGACCCGGCGCCAGCCGGTTGGCCGCCCCGCCCAGAACGTCGCGGGCGGGCGAATCCTCCGGCAATTCTTGATATTCCTCCGCTCGCCGCAGCTCCAGCGTCGCCTTGGCGTTTTCGTAGAGCGCTTCGTGCTTGCGGGCATTACGAATCAAGCGTTCATCCTGCAGAGCAGCGCGCCTTTGGGGCTCGCTCATTTCGGTGATGCGCTGGGCGTCAAAAAGAAAGAACACAGAGCGAAAATCCCTCCGCTTGCGCAGGATAGTGGCCCACGACAACCCGGATTGGAAGCCTTCGAGGGCGATGCGCTCCAGCAGGCCGTGTTCGGTGATGACGGGGCGACCCCACTCGTTGTCGTAGTAGTCCAGCTCAATCTCGCTGCGGTAGGCCCACGGCGGACGGGCGACTCCCGATTCATCGACGAGCTGCCCGGTGCTGGTGGTGAGAAGTTGGCCTTCCATCGGGTTCCTTTCAACTACGGCCAAGAACATGTGCCAAACATGTGGCCTGGAATTCAGTGTGCAGTGTTTGATGTGCGGAATTTGGTGCGCGCTCGCGAGCGCTGGTAGACATTCAACAGCGTAACCAAAAGGTGGGACGGGTTGGCGTGTAAGACGGCCACCAACCCATCCAATTAGCAGGGTTATCCACAGACAGCTCGGACTGTGAATAACCCTACTTAGGGGTGGAACACTTGAGGCTCACCTGGCATTACACCCCTGGAATTGGGACAGTCCCGAAACGAAAGAAGCGACAATACTAAGCTTAAAGAAACCCAACAGTTTCGACTGTTCGTTCCTCTTACCCTTTAAGCTTTCGTAGGGCTATACACAGCCCTGCAGAAGTTATGCAAAATTTCGCCGCCACTGAACATGCAGCTGAAACAGCACGAACCGCTAAGATCTACGAACCGGAGAAGACCGATGGAAAGCCAGCAACGCGATACGGGCACGTTCCGGGCGGTATCCGTCCAACGTGGCGGCTTCGTCGATGAGACGGGCACACCGGCCGTAGACCCACAGAAAAAAGGCCCCCAACCGACGGTTGAGGCGCCTCTGCAGAAAGAGTCCAAAAGTGGCCCTTTCCGCTCCTATTTCCTTATTGGCACGCTGATTCTTATCATCTGCGCGCTCATTATCCTGCTTCTCGTAATGTGGCTGGGCTTGGGCCTAGAAAACGAAAGCGCACGCTTGGGCGAAGGTGCGCTTTCTATGTTGCTGGTGGGCTAAACCCCGGCTCCAGCTCGTAACGGCAGTTACTTCTTGCGGTTACCTACTTCTTGCGGTTGCCGGTGACCAGGCCGACGATGAACAGCAGGATGCAGGCACCCAGCAGGCAGGTCAGGAAGCTCCAGAACATGCCGCCGCTACCGACTCCCAGCAGGCCGAGAACCCAGCCACCCAGGAAGCCGCCGATGATGCCGACGACGATGTTGAGGAAGAAGCCCATCTGCTCGTCGGTGCCCATGATCTTGGAACCGAT
This sequence comes from Corynebacterium sp. HMSC08A12, assembly GCF_001807485.1. GTDB lineage: Bacteria > Actinomycetota > Actinomycetes > Mycobacteriales > Mycobacteriaceae > Corynebacterium > Corynebacterium evansiae. The sequence goes on from NZ_KV789188.1 coordinate 29,217, forward strand.
CCAGCCGGCCAGGCCACCGATAATGATCCAACCGAACATGCCCAGCGGGGGCACTGCAGAGCCTTCAGCGAGTAGGAAAGTGTTTGCCGCAAGAGTTTCAGTAATCATGGTGCCCAGTCTACCGACCGTGAGCAGGAACTTCTACGGCCCGAACTTCAGCTAGCAACTCCAGCTAGCCAGAATTTCCCAATCCAATTGGCAGCTTCTTCACATATATGTATAGTCACATTCGTGAATCGATCTCTTAGTTCCTTCTTGTCTTCCTTTCAGCGCATTGCCGTAGCGCTGTCGCTGGTGCTGGCCACCGCGTTCGGTACCACGGGCGTGGCTACCTACAACGCACCGGAGGCAAACGCTGCCCCGCAGGGCTCCGTCCCGCCGCTACCCCAGCTGCCGCCCATGCCGCAGCTGCCCCCGATGCCGGAGCTACCGCCACTGCCCGCTGGCTCTGCTGACCTGCAGCGCATGCTCCAGCCCCCGGCTCCGAGTAAGCCGGCTGGCCCGCAGCGCGTCAACACCGCCAAGCCGGCCCCGCGTGTTGGCAACGGCCACCAGACCAGCGTGTACACCCGTTCCGCTGGCTACAACCGTCGCTACATCCTGGAGATGCCGACGCACTACAACCCGGCGCGTCCCACTCCGGTGATCTTCGGCTTCGACGGCTGGCGCGATACCCCGGAGAACTTCCGCCGCTACTCCCGCCTGTACGAGACCGGTGCTCGCCAGCAGGCCATCAAGATCTTCCCGGAGTCCATCAAGCACGGCTGGGAGGGTGCCCCTTACGCAGTGGTAAAGGGCGGCACTGATCTGAAGTTCATCCTGCAGATCATCGATGAGATCGACCGCACCTACAACATCGACCGTGGCCGCATCTACGCCACCGGTCACTCCAACGGCGGCGGCATGACTGCCGTCGTGGCTTGCCACCTGCCGCACGTCTTCGCTGGTGCCGCTGCCGTCGGCGGTGCTTACTACGATCCGGTGAACATGGGCTGCAAGAACCGCGCAATCCCGTTCCTGATCATGCATGGCCGTGGCGACACGATGATGAAGATCAACGGTGGCTACCGCCACAACGGCGCCCACTACCTGGCTGTTCGCGACCTGGTGGGTAGCTACGCGAAGCGTAACGGCTGCGGCTACCCGCCGCGCGTCACCCGCATCCGGGGTGGCGAGCGCCACGTGTACCCCTGCGCTCGCAAGGAGCTGCAGCTGATTCTGAACCCGCAGAACCACACCTGGAACCGCGTTCCGGATGCTTCCCAGGAGGTCTGGAACTTCCTGTCGCGCCAGCGCCTCTAGCGCGATTGGCTAGATAGCCGGCGCCTTAGCTTTCCAGCTGGGGTGCCAGCCAATCTCGGAGCACAACCGCATGGTTGTGCTCTTTTTCTTTCGCGGCATACAGCAGCAGGAGCTCCGGAGCGCCTTCCTCAGTCGCCCGCTCCTGGTAGTCGCGCAATTCGGTCAGGGCATCGTCCAGTTCCCCTGCGGCTTTCCGTTCCTCCAGCTCCGCCACGTACTTCTCGCGGAACTCGGCAAAGCTCAAACCATTGTGGAACTCTCGGCGCAGGTCGCTGCTGGGCGTTAGTTCTTTCGGCCAGCCGGCCAAATCTAGGCTTTCTTTCTTGACGCCCCTAGGCCACAACCGGTCCACTAAATACAGACCTTGGCGCTGTCGGTCGCGCCAGTCGTACACGCGGTCGATGTCCATGCGGTTTCCTCCTTAGGAGAAACGCCCGAGGCAGTGCAGCGCTTCGTCGTACATACCCTGCACGACCTCACCGGCGGGCACCTCTGCCCGTAGCAGCTCCACGCCCTGCCCCGCGTGCAGCTTCAACTCGTCGGCAAAGTCCCCGCCCTCGGCGCGGGCCGCGATCAGTTCCTCGTCGGTGACCTCCCCCGCTTCGGACAGCGGGCGGTAAACGTCCACGAATGCATTGCGCACGGTGCGGGTGGGCCACTGCTCCGTATCCCACTTTTGCTTTTCGGCGCGGTCGTAGATGTCGGTCAGCACGGTCCGGCTGGCCGTGGCCTTGATCGCGGCCTGTCGCAGCTCGGGCGCCCCGGCGGCTTCCGGGGAGGCCAGCAGTGCGGTGCCAACCCATGCTGCGTCGGCGCCTGCCACCAACACGGAGGCCACGCCCCTGCCGGTGGCGATGCCACCCGCGGCGGCGATCGGCACGCCCGGCGCGTTGACCTGCATGTATTCCATCACGATCTGCAGCAGCGGCAGCGTTCCGATGTGTCCGGTGTGCCCGCCGGCGTCCGTTCCCTGCACACACACGGCGTCCACACCCGCGACCAATGCCTGACGCAACTGCGCCATGGTGTTGATGGGAGCCACGACAGAGATCCCGGCCTCGTGAGCGCGGTCTACGTAGGGCTTGGGGTCGCCGAAGCCCAGGCTCACTACCTTCGGCTTGGCCTCTAGCACTGCATCGAACTGGGCCGGGTTGTCTTCCAGCGCCCACACCATCAGGCCGATTCCGTAGGGTCCAGCCTCTGCGGTGATGCGTGCGTTCTCCAGGATCCATTCGGGCTTGGTTCCCGCGCCGGCGCCGAACATTCCCAATCCACCGGCGCGGCTGACTGCGGCTGCCAGGTGGCCGTCGGAGCGCCCCGCCATCGGTGCGCCGATGATGGGCTTATCGATTCCCCATAGTCTGGTTAACCGGGTATCGATGCGTTCAACCATGGAACACATGCCTCCTCATGGTCTCGGATGGGCAGAAAGCTTTGGTCTGGTTGCCACCCTAGTCCTACTTCTAATTCATTTGCGAAACTACTCCCCTTTCACCAGCGTAGAGTTGGAGTCATGTCGAAGAAGAATCAGCTGAACAAGCTCAAGCCCACCGCCTCCCTGAAGCCCGCTAAGGAAGTCAACACCGCATCCGTCGTCATCGCTGGCCTGGTCGGCGGCTGGCTGACTGCCCGCGAGACCGGTATTCGCCCTCTCGGTGGCGTGATTCTGGCCGCTGCAGGTGGCTACGCTGCCCGCTCTTGGAACGCTAAGGCTGGCGCGGGTGTTGCCACGGGCCTGACCGCCGGATACCTTGCCGCGTTTGGCCTTTCCCACCCGCTAGCCAAGAAGATCGGCGCCTGGCCTGCCGTTCTGACCGTCACCACCGCCGCCGCAGGCGCTGCGTGCGTCCTGTCCGACCTGCGCTAACAAGCTCTTTCCTTAGGGCTCTTTAGATTATTGACGCCACAGCCTGGCCCACCACAGCCTGAGCCATAGCCTCTAGCTCCGCCAGGTGGGGCTCAATATCTCCCGTGAACTCGACGGGTTCAGCCACCGTTTCCCATTCCAGCCCCGTGAGGATGGAGCGCATGGCTTTCTCCGCACCCGTCGTATCGTAGCCACCCCGGATCCACCAGCTGGTCGGGGTGGCTTTCTTCTCTTCGAGGACGGGCACGTAGACCGTGTCGAAGTAGTGCTTCAGGGCTCCGGAGATGTATCCGAAGTTGGCGGTGGTGCCCAGGATCACGGCGTCCGCTCCGCGGAGCTCCTCCACATCCGGCTCCAGGGCCTGGCGTTCCAGCACCTGCACGGCGGGCTGGCCTGCACCCTCGCCTGGCTCCCTGCCTGGCTCTCCACCTGTGGCCGGACTCAGCTCGGCGTTCACTTCCTCCGCGGCGGCGCGTGCTGCCGCGAGTACAGTGTCGGCGAGTTTCTGCGCCTTCTCGGTCGGGCTGTGGTGGACGACGAGGATCGTTACTGGTTTTTCACTGGTGACGTTCTCGCTCATGGTGTCAACGCTACCGATCCTGCAGGGTTAGGTGGGGTATTCCAGGCAATGGGAAGCGTGGGCGTCCAAAAATAGTTAGGGTGGTAAACATGAATGCAGCACCGATTATCCTTCCGTATCAGGGCAAGACGCCGAGGATCCACCGCAGCGCGATGATCTCCCCGGGCGTGACGATCATTGGGGATGTGGAAATCGGGGCGGATTCCTCCGTGTTCTACGGGTGCGTGCTGCGCGGTGACGTGGGCGCAATCCGCATCGGCGAGCGGACGAATGTGCAAGACAACTCCGTGATGCACGTGGAGCGCGGCCAGGAATGCGTGCTGGAGGACGATGTGACCATCGGCCACCAGGCGCTGGTTCACTCCTCTCATGTGGGGGCGGGAACACTGATTGGCATGCAATCGGCACTGCTATCGGATTCCACTATTGGAGGCGGCAGCCTCGTCGCCGCAGGCGCGGTGGTGCTGGAAGGGCAGCAGATTCCGGCGGGATTCCTGGCCGCTGGCCTTCCCGCGAAGGTGCGCCGCGAGCTGACGGAGGAAGAGCGCCAGGGCTTCATCGCCCACGCGGCGCGCTATGTAGAAACTGCCCGTAACCAGGCCAGTACTGCAGAAGCGCTGTCTTTGGAGGATGTGTACTTCGAGTAACCCCCGCCGCGCCTGGCGTGATCGCCGTCGCAGCTTTGAGCATTCTCGGGTGAGTCGTTTCGATATTTTTCCCCCTGGTCAATAGACTTATCCGAGTTATGGCACAGGGAAATTCTTCGGCGGACGATAGCGCAGCCAAGAAGGCAGAGCAGTCGAACGCCACAAAGGTAAAACAACCAGCTAAGTCCGGCGCACGTTCCAGCACGATGCGCTACGACATCGAAGGCCTGCGCGGTCTGGCCATCGGCCTGGTCGTGATCTTCCACGTCTTCGTCGGCAAAGTCAGCTCCGGCGTGGACGTGTTCTTGCTGCTCGGCGGCATCTTCTTCTTCGGCAGCCAGCTGCGCAACGCGCAGAACCCGAAGGGGCTTACCTTCATTCAGTCGCTGATCCGCATCATCCGGCGACTATTCCCGCTGCTGGCAGTGGTGGTCGCCAGTGTATTGGCGGCTTCGCTACTTCTAATGAATCGCCTGGTGCACGTACAGATGGCAAAGGATGCAGTGGCTTCCCTGGGCTACTACATCAACTGGCAGCTGGCGTACTCCGGCCGCGAATACACCTCTGTGCGCACCACCGTCAGCCCCTTCCAACACCTGTGGTCCATGTCGGCGCAGCTGCAGATTTACGTAGCATCCCTGGTGGTCGTTACTCTGCTTGCCCTAATCTTCCGGAAGTACGCACGCCCGGCTCTGCTGGTTGTGCTGACCGCCGCAACGGTGCTTTCTTTCGCCTACGCCACGTACTTCCACTTTGAAGACCAGACCATCAACTACTACTCCACGCTGAGCCGCTTCTGGGAGATCGGTCTGGGTGGCCTGCTGGGCATGCTGTTGCTGCGCCGCGACGCGAACGGCAACCCGGTGCTGCGCCCGCTGGGCCGCTGGACCCGCACCGTGATGGGCATTGTCGGCCTGGGCATGATCATCAGCACCGGCCTCTTCCTGGACGGCGCGGACCAGTTCCCCGGCCCGTGGACGCTGATCCCGCTGGGCGGCGCCCTGCTGGTGGTTCTTTCCGGCCACTCCGGCGAGCCCGTAGGCGTGACTCGCCTGCTGCTGACGCGCCCGTTCCAATTCCTGGGTCGCATCAGCTACGCCCTGTACGTCTGGCACTGGCCGATTCTGGTGCTGTGCGTCTACTACTTCAACGTTCCCAAGGTCAGCCCCGCCCTGGGTGCAGCCGTGATCGCAGCCAGCGTGGTGCTGGCCTGGCTCTCCAACAAGCTGATTGAGCGCCCCCTGCGCCAGGGCAAGAAGCCCGAGCGTAACTGGGTGCTGCTCAGCCCGAAGTACTGGGCAAAGTCCCTTTCCGCCTGGCCGAAGGCTGTCTATGCCGTGCTGATTCTGGTGCTCGCTGGGTCTGTGGTGGCGTCACCAAAGTATCTACAACACCGCGAGGATGTGAACAGCGAACAGCTGTGGGACCTGGCCGCAGATAGATCGATCTACCCCGGCGCGGCGAGCTTCCTGGTGAACGCCCCCGTGCCGGAGAACATGCCGATCGTGCCGCCGCTGGAGGACTTCCACGCCCTGCTGCCGCAGACGCAGCCCGATGGTTGCCAGATCGGTTTCGATAGCGATGCGTTGATCCTGACGAAGAATTTCAACCGTTCCGACGAGGAATGCGCGTATGGCGACGTCAACTCCGATAAGACCATCTATGTGATCGGCGGCTCGCACTCCGAGCACTACATTCCGGCGCTGGACATCGTGGGCCGCAACCGGCACGTGAAGATGATCCCGCTGCTGAAGATGGGCTGCCCGGTGAACGCCAAGATCACGCGCGTCAATGGCGAAGAGTACCCCTCCTGCCTCAGTTGGTCGGAGAAGGTCGTGGACTACATCAAGGAGAATCCGCCGACAGAGGGCATCTTCATGACCGGTACGCGCCCGACCTCGATCGGTGGCGCTGGCCCGGAGCAGGTGCCGCAGGAGTACAAGGACCTGGTGCAGAGCTTCACGGACCAGGGCATCCACAGCTGGCTGATGCGCGATAACCCGTGGCAGACCACCGACAAGGGTGCACCCCGCGACATGCGCGCCTGCGTTGCCGAGATGATGGAAGGCAAGCAGGGCGAGGTTGCAGAGGACGAGGACTTCCCCGGCCTGGCCAACCCCGGCCGCCCGAACTTCGACGAGGTGCTGGCCATCAATGCCGAGTGTGGCCAGAGCGTCTGGGATTCCCTGCTGCCTGTGGATCCTTCCATCGAGGCGTACAAGGGCATGGACGTGACCCTCATGGATCTGACGGCCGCGATCTGCCGCGAGGATTGGTGCCCTTCCATCATCGGCAACATGGCGGTCTACCGCGATGCGCACCACTTCAACAACATCTTCGCGGAGACGCTGGCTCCGGAGATCGAGGCGCAGATGTTCGACCCGAACCACAAGATCCCGCCGATGAACGCCGGCCTGATGCCAAAGCACAACCAGCAGGCGCCGCCTAACCCGCAGGACTAGCGGGCGCTGTAGTAGGTCTCTAGCGGGGCTGACTCAGGGCCGGCACTAGGAGCGCCCCTCCGCCGCCTCCACCAGCAGCGGCGCCCCGTTCGCCGCAGTGGTGCGCAGCGACCATGTGCACATATCCGTTAGGTCCGTGCGCGCGGGCGAGATCTCCACGATGGGCGTGCCGCGTTGGGCTGCGATCGCGGGCAGGCCTGCGGCGGGCCACACCACGCCCGAAGTGCCAATGATCACCACCAGATCCGCCGCCCGCATTGCCTCTTCGGCGGCTTCCCATTCCCGGTGCGGCAACGGCTCACCGAACCACACCACGCCCGGCCGCACCGGGTTCCCGCACAGTGAGCACGTCGGCGGCGTGGCACGTTTCACCTGTTTCTCGGGCAGCTCCGGCATGCGCGCGGGCTTGCCGCAAATGCTGCAGCGGTAGCTAAACAGGCTGCCATGCAGGTGCGCCACGTTCTTGCTGCCACCACGCTCGTGCAGGTCATCGATGTTCTGGGTTGTTACATGTACGGTGACGCCCCCTCGTTCCGCCCACTCACCTATCGCCCGGTGCCCCGCATTTGCCTCTGCGCGGCGGCATAGCACCGCCCGCCACAAGTACCAGGCCAGCATGGGCTCGGGATCCTTCGCCCAGGAGTCCAAGGTGGCCATCGCCTGGGGATCAACATGCGACCAGATGCCTGTCTGCGCGTCGCGAAAGGTATCCAAACCGGAATCGGCGGACATGCCCGCCCCGGTGAATACCTCCACGTACTTGGCGCCGCGCACTGCGGCGACAAGATCCTCCGGCAGGTCCCCCAACTTCAGCGGCTGGAGATCGTTGGAGGTGGACTGCGGGCTGGCGATCACGGTGACCATGCCCCCACCCTAGCCGGAAGGCCAACTGAAGTTTTCACGCGCGCGCAGCCCACGCAGTCCTCTATAGTCAGTTGCATAAGCGCGCCCGCGGCAGACGTGGGCGTCATTAAGAAAGACTCGCAGAAAGGCCAACAACGCCATGATCGTCACTACCACCAACACCGTCGAGGGCCACACCATTGGGCAGTACCTGCGCATCGTCTCGGGCGAGACGGTGGCCGGTATCAACATGTTCAAGGACATCGGCGCGGGCTTCCGCAACATCACCGGTGGCCGCTCCTCCGCATATGAGGGCGAGATCCTGCAGGCTCGCGAGACCGCGCTGAAGGAAATGGTGGATCGCGCGCTGGAGATGGGCGCCCACGGCATCGTCGGCGTGGACGTGGACTACGAGTCCCTGGGTCAGGGCGGCATGGTGATGGTCAGCGCGACCGGCACCGCCGTCACCTTCCAGTAGGAGCTGGTCGCCGGGGTTAACCCGGCGCGACAGACCCGCCGAGCCATCCCGAGCGCCAGGTTTAAACCTGGTCAAGCGGGCGGATCATGATGGACTCTACGTCCATGTGGCGGGGGCGATCCGCGATCCAGCGGATAGCCTCGCCGATGTCCTCTGCCTGCAGGTTTAGCTTGTCCGCGTAAACCTCCTCGGCCCGCTCGGCATCGCCCTTGAAGCGGTTCAGGCTGAAGTCAGTGGCCACCCGGCCCGGGTCGACCTGGCAGACGCGCACGCCCGCCTCGGCGAACTCCATGCGCATCACGTCAGTCAGCGCGGTCTGCCCGAACTTCGCCGCGTTATAACCCGCACCCCCGCGGTAAGCGCCGCGACCGGCGACGGAAACCACGTTAATAACCTGCGGTGCGTCCGCTACCTGCAGCTGATCGAACAGCGCGCGCGTGACCTCCAGGGTGCCCATCACGTTCGCCTCGAACATCCAGCGCCAATCCTCCGGATCGGCTTCCAGCACAGGGTCGAGCCCCCGCGCGCCACCTGCGTTGTTGACCAGCAGGTCTAGCTTGGAGCCCGTCAGCTCGGCGAGCGCTGCGGTGAAGTTATCTATTGACGCCCTATCCGTCACATCCAGCACAAGGGGCGTAGCCTTGCCGCCCTCCTGGGCGATCGTTTGCGCTACCTGCTCTAGCTTTTCTGCACGGCGCGCGGCCAGAACCACATACCAGCCATCCGCGGCCAGCAGCTTAGCGGTGGCTTCGCCGATGCCCGCACTCGCGCCGGTGACGACGGCGACGCGGGAGTTAGTTGGTGGAATGGACGTGGCCTGTGCATTCGTGGACTCTGCATTAGTAGAACTCATGAATTCCAATGTAGCGACCAAGCGCAGGCAGCGGGGTCTATTTAGTTTTGGTTTGAGGCAATCCCTGCAGAACACTGCAATAGAGAAAGCTATGCATTAACCTTTTTCTTTAGCAAAGGTTATGGCGTTACCTTAAGGAATTCTTATGACTAATAATTACGGAGGCGGTTACCCCGGATCCGATAACGGTTCTCAGAACAACCCGGGACAGAATCCGAATCAGCCTCAGAATCCCTTTGGCCAGCAGGGCTACGGCAACCAGCAGTTCCCGGGCGGCCAGAACCAAGGCCAGCCGGGCTACGGTCAGCAGGGTCAGTCTGGTTACGGTCAACAGAACCAGCCAGGCTACGGCGCGCAAGGCTTTGGCCAGCAGCGCCAGCAGGGTTATGGCCAGCAAGGTTTCGGTCAGCAGGGTTATGGCCAGCCGGGGCAAAACCCGTTTAATGCGCAGCCCTATGGCGCGTACGGCCAGCCAGGTAACGCCGGAGGCAACGGTGGCGGCGGCAACGGTGGCAAAATCATCGGCATTATCGTCGCCGCAGTTGTCGTAATCGGCCTGATCGTTGGCGGCTACTTCCTCCTGGGTAAAGATGACGAAGAGAGCACGGATGCCTCCAGCTCCTCGTCGAGCTCCGAAGAGTCTGGCTCGTCGGAAGAGACCAGCGAGGACTCCTCCGAATCCAGCTCGGAATCCTCCACCTCCGAGACCTCGTCCTCCTCCAAGGAGCCCGCGAAGGCCGGCGACATCGGCGGCCCAGATGATTCGATGGACAAGACCTACGCCGACGCGATGCCCAAGAAGATGCAGGAACTGGTTTACGACTGCAAGAACGGCACCTACGAGCTCGCCCGCGATAACAACCGCAAGGTCAAGGGCATGCAGTGCACCGGCGTATGGGACTCCGCCTGGGAGTTCAAGAAGGTGGACTTCGTTAATGATGCGAAGTTCGTACCCACCGAGATCGACTACGTGAAGGAACAGGGCGCTGAGATTTGGTCCGATGACCCGGACAACTTCGCGGGCTACCTCATGGATGACTCCAAGCCGTTCGTATTCATCATGAACAAGTCGAAGGGCATCGCCATGGAAACCAAGATGTACTTCGCAGACGAGTCCACCCTGCAAGAGGTCCTCACCCAGCTGGGCTACGAGAAGCCTTAGCCTCATCACAAGGGGATTTATCCCCCCCCCGTTATTCACCCCTAGCTCAGAAGAAGAATAACGAAACGGAACATCCCGCGGGGGTCGTACCATTTGACCTACCGAGCGCCGCGGGAAGGCGCCCCTCACACAGAGAGGGCGCCATTGTTTCCCAGGCCCCTAAAACCCAGAAAATGACGTTTCCAGAGAGTAAAGGACCTGTCCCCTCATGACGAACAACAATCCATTCGATAACCAGCCCAACCAGGGCGGCAACAACGGGGAGAACAACCCCTTCAACAACGGCTCCAACCCAGGTGACGAGACCACTCAGTGGAGCGCAAACCAGAACCAGCCCCAGGGCGGTCAGCAATACGGCGCACAGCAGCCACAGCCCGGGGGTTATGGCCAGCCCGGCCCGCAAGGCGGTTACGGCCAGCCTGGTGCGAATGGTCAGCCCGGACAGAATCCTTTTAACCAGGGCGGCTACGGCCAACCCGGACAACCCGGACAGCCTGGCCAGAACCCCTTCGCTGGCGGTGCTGCCAGCGCCTATGGTCAAGACCTCAACTCCGGCGGTGGTGGCGGGGGCACCGGCAAGGTTATCGGCATCATCGTCGCCCTCGCTGTCGTCATTGCCCTGGCGGTAGGCGGCTACTTCCTGCTGGCCAAGGATGATGACGGATCCGATTCCGACGAAACCTCGACCTCCCAGACCGAGGGCAACTCCGAAGAGAGCACCGAGGAGACCAGCGAGGAAAGCTCCGAGGAGTCCACTACTTCCGAGACCTCAAGCGCACCGAGCTCCACCGCCGCGCAGAGGGGTGACGTCGGCGGACCGGATGATTCCCTCCCCGCCACTTACAAGGACGCAATGCCGGAGAAGGTCAACGACCTGGTGAACAAGTGCAAGGACGGAACCTTCACTCTGCGCTACTACGACTCCTCCAAGGAGAAGCGCGACATGACCGGCGCAAATTGTAAGGGCGTCCGGGGTTCGGGTTGGGCCTACTGGGACGTGGACTTCATCAACGACAAGGAGTACGTCGAGGTCAAGGAGAAGGAATTCAAGGACGGCGGCGCGACGATCGTGAACGACAAGCCGAACGAATACGCTGGCTACGTTAAGGACAGGGGCAACACGATCGTGTTCATCTTCAACAAGGACAAGGACATCGTTCTAGAGTCCAAGCTCATCGCCCCGAAGCGCGGCGAGGTTAAGCAGGTATTCGACGAGCTTGGCTACTCCGGTGTTGGCGAGGACGCCTAACCCGCGCCAGGCTAGCTAGCGCCTAGCCTCCCTACAGCGGCTGGATCCAGCCCTGCTGAACGGCGTGCTGGTAGCCACCAACCAGTGCCGCGCCCAGGGCAACCGCACCTACGACACCGCCGACCCAGGCCAGAATGCCTGCGATCGGCGGTACATCTTTACCTAGGGAACCTGCGGGATCCGTGCTGCCCAGCGGGAAGGTCTTCAGCAGCCATTCGGCACCCGGGTTCGCGGATTCAATGCTGCCCGCCAGGGAGCCTTCGTTGTTGGCCTTCGGGTTGTTCGGGTTGGAATCTGGGTCGGTGGGCTGGGTGATCGGGGCGGTGCTGGAGCCCTTGCCTTCGGACGGGGCGATAGCCTGCGCCGGGGCGGCTGCGACGGCGCTGATGGTCAGGGCGCTTGCGGTGGCCAGTGCAGTCAGGGACTTGGAAGAAGAAAAGGACTTCATAAGTCCAGTAGTTTAAAGCTGCTCCAGCGCCTGCGCGACATCTGCGAGCAGATCCTCCAGATCCTCAATGCCGATGGAGATGCGCACCAGGTCGCGCGGAACCTCCAGCTGGGAGCCCGCAACCGACTGGTGGGTCATCGTCGCCGGGTGCTCCAGCAGCGATTCCACACCGCCCAGCGACTCCGCCAGGCAGATCAGCTTGGTGGACTGACAGAACTTCAGCGCCGCTTCCTCGGAGTGGAAGCGTACGGAGATCATGCCGCCGAATCCCTTGCCGGTGGACTGGCGCTTGGCCACCTCGTGGCCGGGGTGCTGCGGCAGGCCGGGGTACAGGACGGTGGCGACTTCCTCCCGCTCATCCAGGTATTCCGCGATGGCCTGTGCATTCGAGCAGTGGCGGTCCATGCGCACACCCAGGGTCTTCAAGCCACGGGCATTCAGGTAGGCATCGAAAGGCGAGGCAATCGGGCCCGCACCGCCGAGCAGGAAGTCCAGATCCTCGTCCAGCTGTGCATCGTTGCTGACGATCGCGCCGCCGACCACATCGGAGTGCCCACCGATGTACTTCGTGGTGGAGTGCAGCACCACGTCCGCGCCGTGATCCAGGGGGCGCTGCAGGTAGGGGCTGCAGAAGGTGTTATCCACGATCAGCTGCGGGCGCGTGGGGGCGTCACTACCAAACTCATCGGCGAGCACCTCGGCGATGGCAGCGATGTCGGTCACGGCGAGCAGTGGGTTCGTCGGGGTCTCCAGCCACACCAGCTTCGTCTTCGGGGTCAGCGCCGCACGGACGGCCTCGGGGTCGGTGGTGTCCACCACGGTGAAGTCCACGTTCCAGTCCTTGAAAACGGTGGCGATCAGGCGATACGTTCCGCCGTAAGCGTCGTGCCCCATGATCAGGTGGTCGCCGGGGCGCAGCAGCACGCGCAGCAGGTGGTCGGTGGCGGCCATGCCAGAAGCGTAGACGCGGCCGTGCTCACCACCCTCAAGGGCGGCGATTGTGCGGGCCAGCGAGTCGACGGTCGGGTTCGCCACCCGACCGTACTCGTAGCCTCCGCGCAGCTCGTTCGGCGCATTCTGGGCGAACGTGGTGGAGGCGTAGATCGGCACGTTGATGGAGCCCATGAACTCGTCGGGCTCGTAGCCTGCGTGGATGGCATCTGTGTTGTGGGCCATGGAAACTCCTCTTCGAACTAGTGCTTGGTCGCGCTCGTCGGCGCCGGGTGAACCGATCCGGCGCGCATCGTTTCAACGATTATAGACCAAGCAGTCTAGTTTTCGGCAACAATGGACCAACCTTGGCGGGTTTAGGGCAATAGCACCACAATGGCTACATGGATCGAAGCGCACAGAGAATCGATTTCGCCCAACCCGCCGACGTCGTCGCCCCGCTTTTGTTGGGCGCGGTCTTGCGCCACGGCGGAGTGGCTATTGAGTTGACCGAGGTCGAGGCCTATCTGGGGATTGCAGACGAAGCGTCCCATGCCTTCAACGGCCCGACCCCTCGTTGCGAGGTTATGTTTGGCCCTCCCCAACACCTCTACGTGTATGCCAGTTATGGCATCCACCGTGCCGGCAACCTGGTGTGCAGCCCCGATGGCGAGGCTGGAGGAGTACTGCTGCGCGCAGGAAAAATCATCGAGGGGCTCGAAATTGCCCGTGCCCGGCGCGGATCAAAGCCCGCGGATGAAGCGCTTGCGCGTGGGCCGGGAAACCTGGGCGCAGCACTTGGTTTGAACCTGGACCTTAATGGCTCGGCGGTTGATCAAGTGATTTCTTGCGCAGGCGATACCTCATCCACTGCTGCCCCGTTTACCCTGACCCCACGCACAGCTATCCCAGAGATCACCCGTGGCAAACGCATAGGGATCACCAAGAACGCGGATGCCTTACTCCGCTTCTGGGTGCCCGGCGACCGCAGCGTTTCCAGCCCCCGCGGCCGGCAGCTGGGAAGCCCACTGCGCACACCCTCGTAGTCGGCTGCTAGCAGCGACCAAGCTCGCGCTGGATCGCCTCCTTTTCCGCCTGTGTAACCCACAGTTGATACTCCGCCTTCACTCGCACCTGAATGGAGACATAGGTGCAGCGGAAACCCTTATTCGCCGGTAGCCACGTCGCGGCATCGCCCGCACCTTTCTGCATATTCGCCGGCCCATCAACGGCCAGCAGGTTCATCGGATCGTTGGCGAACTGCTCGCGCCGCTCCGGGGAAAGCTGCTGCGCGCCCTTCTGCCAGGCATCGGCCAAGGCCACTACGTGGTCGATCTGCACCGCCTGGCTGGTCTTCTGCCCACGGACGAAGTGGATGTGCTGGCCGGTATAGGGATCCTGCAGGTCACCACTGAGCACCTTGCAACCCTTCGGCGCCTCCACGTTGGTGAGGTCGCGCGCGAGGATGTCGTTGCGCTGGTCGCAACCGTTGCGGTCGATGTCCTTCCACCGCTGGCCGAACTCATCGCGACTGTAGCCCGTCTTCGGCGCGCGCCCCTTGACCGCCAGCGTCTCCAGCAGGTCCAGCATGTTCTGCTGGTGCAGCGACCGTTCCGGCGCTGCGGGTTGCTCTGGTTCTTGTTCCGGTTCTGGCTGCTCTGGGGGCTCGGATTGTTCTGACTGCTCCGGCACCGTTTCTGTGGTCGGTTCTACCGGTGCTTCCGAGCTTTGTGACGCCGAACTTCCGCCCTCTAGGAACTCCGTACCCTCGGCGCACCCACCAAGTAGCAAACTCACGCCCACTAGCAGCGCCGCTGCACGGGCGGATACACGCCCACTTACCCTCTTGCTCATAACCCAACACGCTAGCAATCGCCCTGGACAGTCCTGGCGAGCATCCACCTTAAGTTTCGAACAAGCGTGCGGGGCGGCGCGGACGTAGGGGCGTCAATAAAAAGAAAATACTTTTATAGCTGCTTACCGCTGGCGGCCTCGCGGTAGCATAAACGCATCATGAAACCTCTAAAAAAGATTTACCGTGCACAAATGAAGGCAGTACCGGCCTTCGCAGACAAGATGATCGAGAAGCCGAACCGCATGCGGCGCATGATGAACCTCTGGCCGCCGCTGCTGTGCTCCGGCATTAAGATGACCCGCGTTTCCGAAGACTGGGCACACGCGCGCATCGTGCTGAACCTGCGTTGGTGGAACGCCAACATGCACGGTGCCGCCTTCGGCGGAACGCTGTTTTCCATGACGGATGTGCTGTTCGGCACCCTGATCGCCCGCCGTCTTGGCACTGAATACGAAGCCTGGACCCGTACCGGCACCTTCCAATTCCTCAAGCCCGGTCGCAGTGGGGCATACATGGACGTGGATCTCACGCCCGAGCTGATCAATTGGATCACCGAAACCGTCGAAGAGGACGGCTACTGCAACGTGCCGTACACCTCCATCATTTACAACAAAGACGGCTCCATCGTGGGCATCGGCCAGCAGGATCTGCACGTCCGCCCGCGCGGTGGAGGCAAGCGCGCCGACCGGCCGAAGCAGGCCCTGCAGCCGCGCGGCCTAGTGCTGGAATCGCTGGCAAACGCCGTGGTCTGGCACTGCTTCAAGGATCAGCCGGAGATCCTGACCGTGCTGATGTCCGAACAGCGCCGCATCCCCGATCCCGAGGATCAGATGCGCCACGTGGTGAAGGTAGCGCTAGAAAAATCCACCAAGTCCCGGGAGGACCTGGTGGCTCTCGATATTCCGGAAAAGTACCTGGACGCTTAAGTTAGCCCAGCACCTTGCCGCAGTTCGGCCAAGCGCCTGCACCCTGCGTGGCCAGGACCTTCTCGGCAATCTCGATCTGCTGCGCCTTCGTGGCCTGGTTAGCGGTCGGGGCGTACTTCGTACCGCCGAAGCCAGACCAGGTCTGGGCGCTAAACTGCAGCCCGCCGTAGTAGCCGTTGCCCGTGTTGATGCTCCAGTTGCCACCGGACTCACACTGTGCAACCTGATCCCAGGCGCTTACCGGTGCGGCCTGTGTGGCCGGGGCTGCCACAGCTGCGGCGGCTGCCGGGGCAGCAACCAGGCCTGCGGCCATGCCGATGCGGGCGAAAGCGGTCTTTACGGACTTATTCATGTAGACGAAAACTCCTTCTGCGAAGCCGGCCGGGTGGCTGGCTTCATATCGATTGTTTGATGTCTACGCGGCCGCGCTTTGCGACTGCACGCTGGCAGTTACGCGAAGTATCGCGCCCCGGGTGCTTGCCGGGCAGCTGCCACTAAGCACGCAAACTTACGCACTCTCCCCCGGGGTGCGTCAACCGAAAAGGCGCCAGATCCCGAAAAAATCTCGGATTGATAACAAAATTTAAGGGGCTTCTTAGACCCCTTGCTGGCTGGATTCCACCACTTAGAACCTGAGAAAGCGCCTCTTACCAGGCGAATGCATCACTGCACCTCTTGATTGATGCTTTGATGCGGAATACTATTGTGTACATGCGCACCACAATTAATCTTCCTTCGAAAGTCCTAGAGGCGGCTAAACAGCAAGCGAAGCTCAACGACCTCACCTTGAGTTCTTACGTAGAAGAGGTAATTCGAACGGCTCTAAAGCAAGCTGAAAACTCTCCACAACAAACAGACAGCACTTTTCTCCCAGTGTTTGACTGCGGCCCCATGCTCGTAGACATCGACGATAAAGATGCACTCTGGGAGACGCTCGATGATCGTTCCTGATGTCAATGTTCTGATTAACGCATTCAGCTCCTCCGCACCCCGCCACAAGGAAGCTAAGGAATGGCTACAGAAGGCGCTTTCTCAGCGTGAATCGGTCGGAATTCTCGACGTGATAGCGACCGGGTTTATCCGAATCATGACGAATCCTCGGATTTTTGCAGTGCCTCTCACCCCGGAGCAGGCTACAGGAGCCATCAACGCAGTCCTCGCTTCCCCCAACACAGTGCTTTTACACCCCGCAGGCGCTTCTTGGGACATCTTCGACGAGATGGTGCGACTGCATAAACTCTGCGGTAACGATATTCCCGACGCATGGATTGCCGCCGCGGTCATTGCAGACGAGGCAACCTTAATAAGCGATGATCAAGGTTTCGCCCGCTTCTCCAACCTGCGGTGGAACAGCATTGGCGAAGAAAAGTAGCAACTCTCGATTCGGATTGCAGTCGACGAGGACAATCCACTGGAGCGAAGCATTTATCGGCGCGGGCCGTAGACCGCAGCCGATTCGATGCGGGTAGGCACCACGTACGCGATTGCAGCGGTGCAAACAATGCCCGTGAGCGTGACCAACGTCCCCCAGTCGCCACTTAGCAGTCCGCCCGCGAGCACCCATGCGATCGCGGCGACTGATGCCAGCGCGATCACGGCCATGCCAAAGAGGTGCTCGTTGCCCGTACCGGAAACCGGTATGTACAGGAGCCCGGCGAGTACGCCGATGACGCCCGCAATCACTCCAGTCAGTACAGCAGGCCCCACGCCTGCGGACGCTTCACCTGGAATGAAGCTCACCAGGAGGTCCACGATGAACACCGCAGCGAAAGTGACAGCCGCGGCCAGAACAGCGAGGACGATGAGGTTCATCGCAACCTTCTTGCCGTCGTAGCGGCCGGCCAGCAGGCCTTCGCGCGGATCTTGCGGGGGCTGGTTGTAGCCAGAGTTATACCCCTGCGGGTACTGCTGCTGGTTGTTGTAGCCAGAGTTGTAGCCGCCATAACCGCCATTGCCCTGCGTGTTGAACATGCGAGTCTGGTCGTCGTTTCCTTGCGGGTAAGTCACCCAACGCTCCTTTCACTGGCGTTTCAGGTGGCCTATGTTACCGGAGTGACTATTGAGTAGTCACCCCTCTCCGCAGCTTTAGTGATCGTCCCAGTGGTCACCGTGCTTGGCGTGGCGGTGGCCGTCGTGGATGTAGTCCACGTGATCGCCGTGCGGAACGGCAACGTGGCCGCAGTTCGGACCGTGCTCGTGGTCGTGATCCTCGTGGACCTGGTGCTCCGTGACCTCACACTCGTCCCAGTGCCCCTCGTGCTCGCGGTGCAGGTGGCCATCGTGGACGTAATCGACGTGGTCGCCGTGCGGGATGGCGACGTGGCCGCAGTTCGGGCCGTGCTTGTGATCATGGTCGGCGTGGGTAGTGCAGCTCATGATGAACTCCTTTATTACAGGCAACCATGGAGCCACCACCCATGGGTTAGGCGGGCCAGTAGGTTGCTTCGACGCTTTCTATACTGCCCTCTCACCTGCTACGTTGTCAATACGTTTTCATTAAATATTGGTTAGAAGCAGTGCGCGGTGGTCACCGGATTACTTCTTCAGGCGTTTTTCCACACTGGTGATAAGGCTACGAACGTTGGTGAGTACGCGCTCTTCCTTTTCCTCGACCGTCAGCGTCTCCGTCATCTGCGTGGTTCCGTCCGGAGTTTTCGTTCCGCGCACATAATCCACACACGCCAGGTCACTGCACATGTACGTACCGATGCTGCCGTAGTTATCCTGCGCGGACTTCGTGGTGACGATCGACATCAGAGAGGCGCCACTCGAAGGGTGCAGCGTGCGGCAAATCTGGCACATGCGCGCCCCGCCGCCGGTCGGGGCCTTACGGATCTCCATAGTGAGACCCTGCAAACCCTGCGCGGTCTCCGCGACGAGGTATGCCCGCTGGGGCGCCTTGGGGTCCGCCCAGCTGACAAACACCTGGCTCCCCCAGTCGGCGCCCAGAACGTGTGCCGGAATGTGAATGCGCGCAGCGGCACCCTTAGAGCAGTTGATAAAGCTCTTCCGAATCGCCTTTTCAGAGTAGGCCTGCACGATACTCCACCTTTCCGTCGCGCGAACTGCACCAAACATGCAGGTACGGTGGCCAAGTGTAACAATCCTCGAAGGGAGCAGATCATGGCGCGCAATGCGACGGAACCACTCGACGTACTCATCATCGGCGGGGGATTTGCGGGCACTGCGGCGGGTGTTACCCTCGCCCGAGCTCAGCGGACCGTCCGAATCATCGACAACGGAAAACCGCGTAACCGCTTCAGCGCCCACTCTCACGGCATCATGGGGCGCGACGGAGCGAACCCAATGGAGCTACTCGACCAAGGGCGCGACGAATTCATAGCTTTCGGCGGTGAAGTAACCCAAAATGAGGTCACCTCTCTCGAGCAAACAGGCAACGCATGGACGGCCACTACGGCCGACGGACGGCAGTTTCCGGCTCGACAAGTACTCATGGCGACGGGCATTACCGACGAACTGCCGGACGTCCCGGGCCTAGCTGAGCTTTGGGGATCACGAGTTTTTCACTGCCCCTACTGCCACGGGTATGAGGCCCGAGGGCGAGATCTTGCCGTCGTCGGTGGAAAGAATCCCGGGTTCACGACGCGCATGGTGCATTTGTTGCGCAAGTGGACCGATCGCGTCACGTTCTTCACTAACGGCCTTTCCCTTAGCGAAGCTGATCGCGCACTGTTCGAGAAGCGCGGTGTTGTTCTTATGGACGCCCCCGTCTCCCGCGTGCAGCCCGACCCAGAATCGAAAACGGGAGTGCTAGTGAGCGCCACCGATCCCATCGAAGCTGGCGACTCCGCCTCCACCGCCATCGCGATCGATCAGGCCTTATTGGACGAAGAGCTACAGCAGATTCAAGGGCAGGCTCATGGATAACGAACAACCACAACAGGTAGCGTTTATTCTTTTCGATGGATTTGAGCTGCTGGATGTCTTTGGTCCTGCCGAGATTTTCTCCAAAGTTCCTGGCCTACAGGTGGAGTTCGCCTCCGTGGATGGGCAAGCCGTTGCCAGCTCCCAAGGTGTGAAAATTCTCCCCGACACAACCTTCGATTCCCTCGTGTGCGACACCTTTATCATCCCCGGCGGCCAGGGAACGCGAGCACTCGTCAAAGATGCGGATTTCCTGGCCCGCATCTACAAAATGGCGAGCTGCACCTCGCTTGTCTGTTCCATATGCACGGGTTCAGCGGTTTTGGCCGCAGCTGGTTTGCTGGAGGGATACGCCGCCACCAGCAATAAACTTGCGTTTGATTGGGCCAATTCTTTCGGCAAGGACATCGACTGGAAAGGCTCTGCCCGGTGGGTGCAGGACAGAGACCGTTGGACGTCTTCCGGTGTGGCAGCGGGTATAGATATGGCCGTCGCTTTCGTCACCCACTTCTTCGGCGCTCCACTTGCGGAGAAGATCGCCCATGACCTAGAGATTCAATTTAATAGCGACCCGGAGCACGACCCATTCGCGGTCTGAAATCTAGCACGCATTACTACTGCCTTGTAACCGCCCCCGGCAATGCAAAACACCCCGCACGGCCAGGATCCGAAGATCCAACCCTGCGGAGTGTTCGTTCTGTGGGCGAAGGGGGACTTGAACCCCCACGTCCCGAAGGACACTGGCACCTGAAGCCAGCGCGTCTGCCATTCCGCCACTCGCCCGAGTGACTATGTAGGACACATGGTATTCACCACAGTGTTTACACTGTCTTGCCTGCTGAAACCACACATTCCTAACTGGAATCTGTGCTCGCTGGCAACGAAATGAAACTCTAGCACGATGCACGCGCGCTTCCAAAAAACGCATCTGACCTGCGTGAAAATGCACGTTACCCGTTACTACCCCTATAATGGCCAACTACACACTCGCAGCATCGGGGTATGGCTGCACAGCACAACCTGCCACCCGGTGCCCGCGACTTTCGTCATACAGCGCCCCGCCAGGCACAACTAGCGCCAGGCACTTAAGGCATGCGACTGCAGTGGAAAACACAGGACGACACAGGAGGACTACGGACAATGAGTCTGTTTGGACGTTTCAAGAAGCTCGACAGCTCGCTTCAGCGCGGGCTGGATAACGGCTTCGCACGTGTCTTCGGCGGCGAGGTTGTTCCAACCGAGATCGACGAGGTTCTTAAGCAGTACGCCGAAGAGTCCGTCATGACGGATGCCCAGGGCCAGCGTTTGGCTCCCAGCTACTTCCAGGTACTCGTCAGCACCCGCGACTACGCAAGCCTCACCGAGTCCCGCCCGCGCCTGGCCGAGGAAATGGGCGATCGCCTGAGCCGCTTCATTCGTAACCAGGGCTGGCGCACAAACGAGCCGGTCAAGGTGAACCTTTCTGCCCACGACGGCTTGCACTCCGGGCAGATGCGTGCCGATGCGCGCTTCGACGTTCCCCGCACCGAGGATCGCTCCAGCGCAAACGTCGCCATCGGCGAGGATGCCCCGGCGCAAGCTAGTCGCCCGGAATGGCCTTCATCGCAGCCCGGCGAGCGTTCATTGGTCTCTCATGATTATGACGCCCCTAGCTCCAACGACGACCCGTCCAGCGATGCTCAACACCCCAACTCCGGGCGATCTCTAGGGGATCTGGTTTCGTCGGCAGATGCGCAGCATCACCACCACGGGTCGGCCGACTCTGCTGGTGCTGCCGCTGGCGCTGCAGGTGCGGCCGCTGCTGGCGCTGCAGGTGCCCGCGCAGCAGGTGTGCACCGCGCCTCCCCGGATTTCGCGCGCAACCAGTGGTCGGATCAGGCGGAGCAAGCGGAAGATACTGAGGCCCCAGAGTCCCCGGAGTCCCCGGTATCCCAGGAACCCCAGGAATCTTGGGAGCCCCGCGACCACCAATCCCAGGACGAAGAGAAGGAAAGCGCGGTGCACAACCAGCAGAACTGGCAGGGCCAGCAGGAAGGCAATGATTTCGAACGTCCGGTGAGCTACCCGGGCACCGAAGTCATTGTGCAGTCTACTCCCTCCCCCGTACGCGGAGGCGTGGGCGCGGACAGCGGCGAGAGCGAACTGCGGGTCACCCTCACGCTGCACGATGGCTCCGACCGCACCTACGAACTACGCAAGGGCAGCAACATCATCGGGCGCGGCAACGGAGTGGATCTGCGCATCCCCGATACCGGTGTTTCCCGCCAGCACGCAGACATCACCTGGGATGGCTACGATGCGGTGCTGACGGACCTGCAGTCCACCAACGGCACTTCCGTTAACGGCACCCCGATCGAAAACTGGCTGCTGGCCAGCGGCGACGTAATCTCTCTCGGCCACTCTGAGATCGGCGTGGAGTTCCACTAACCCTATTTTTCCCTTCCGCCCTACTCCTTCAGGGTCATCTAAACTAGGCTATTCACATACACATGTGCCCCGCGGGGCTATGTGCGCCTGTGTTTATTGAGTGGTTCATGGAGTACTCACCGAGTACTCACCGAACCTTCCGACCTTATTGAGGAGTTGAATACCGTGCAGACCACGCTGCTTTTGCTGGTCAAGATTGGCCTGCTGCTTTTGCTGTGGTTCTTCATCTGGATGACTGTTCGCTCCCTCAAGAAGGATGCGGATCGCACCTCTGGCTTGACTCCCGCCGGGATGGCTCCCATCGCAGCGGGATACGGCGGTCCCATGAACGAGCCCTCTTCTTCCGGCCATGCTTTCCGCAGGCACAAGGCGCCTAATTCCCTGGAGCTCACCAGTGGCCCGCTGACTGGCACCACGCTGAACCTCAAGGGGTACCAGGACGTCTCCATCGGGCGCTCGCAGTCGTGCACGCTGGTGCTGGAGGATGACTTTGCCTCCGGCACCCACGCGCGTCTGATCCGCCGCGGCTCGGATTGGTACGTCGAAGACCTCGACTCCCGCAATGGCACCTGGATCGGTAACGAGCGCCTGGACCAGCCCGTTAAGCTTTCCGCCGGTATGGAAATCCGCATCGGCCAAACCCACGTGAGGATGGACGCATGACCGAGGGCAAGAACGGAAACATCGGGCGCACGCTGAACTACGCGGCGTGCTCTGACCGTGGCCTGGTCCGCGGCAACAACGAAGACTCCGCCTACGCCGGCCCGCGTCTGCTGGCTCTGGCCGACGGCATGGGTGGCCACGCTGCCGGCGAGGTTGCCTCCCAGTTCCTCATTAATGCCCTCAGCCCCCTGGATTCCCCACTGATCGACGAGCCCAACAACCGCGATCAGTTGGAAAACTTGCTGGCCACGGCTACGGACGAGGGCAACCAGGACATCGCCGCGCACGTCGACGAGCACCCAAACTTGGATGGCATGGGCTGCACCCTGACCTCCATGCTCTTCCGCGAGGACGAGGTCGCCATCTGCCACATCGGCGATTCCCGCGGCTACGTCCTGCGCGACGGTGAGCTGCGCCAGGTCACCAAGGACGACACCTTCGTGCAGTCCCTCGTCGATGAGGGCAAGCTCGATCCCGAGGACGTCAGCAGCCACCCGCAGCGTTCCCTCATCCTTAAGGCCCTCACCGGCCGTCCCGTCGAACCCACCCTGTGGCGTGAAAAAACGCAGGTCGGCGACCGCTTCATGCTCTGCTCCGACGGGCTTTCGGATCCGGTTAGCATCGACACGATCCGCGAGGTTCTCTCCCACGGCACCCCGGAGAAGGCTGCCCGCAAGCTCGTTGAGATGGCACTGCGTGGCGGTGGCCCGGACAACGTCACCGTTGTTGTTGCCGATGTTGTTGGTTTTGACGCCGACTCCAATGCCCCGACGGATCCGGAGCTCACCCTGCCACCCCGCCCGGTGATGGCGGGAGCTATTGCAGGTGAGGCAGTGGATATGCCACGCCCGAATTCTTCGGCAGCCCGCGCAGCAGCTATTCAGGGGCTGTCGACGACGACGGCGGCGTCACCAAAAAAGGACGAGGAAGACGACGAGCCCGAACCTGCGACGGCCAATGGTGGCCACGATCGCACAGGTAACGGCAACAACGTTCACGGCGATGGCCACAGCGTAGGCGATGCAGAACCCAGCGCGGCCAAGAAGCCGAAGAAATCCCGGCGCGGGCTGTGGGTGACGCTGGCGATCATCCTGGCCGTTGTTCTGGCCGGTGGCGCGGTGACCTATGTGATGTACCAGCGAGTGAAGGACACGTACTACGTCACCGCGGATAACTCGCAGATCAAGGTGATGAACGGCACTGATTCTTCCGTAATGGGATTCAAGCTGAACTCTGTGCACCAGGACGTCTGTCTGGACGACGAAGGCAAGGCGACCTTCGTGGATCCGGGTGCGGGCGGCGATTGCCACCTGTTTATGACCTCGGATCTGACTCCGGCGGCGCAGGGCGCACTGTCGGATCTGCCGGAGGATTCCTACGACAAGGTCACCGGCCAGGTCAACCGTCTGGCGGAGCAGACTCTGCCGGTTTGTGTGACGCGAGTGCCGGCAGACGGAGACAAAGACAAGGATGGCAAAGACGACAAGGATAAGAAAAAGAGCAGCACGGAAAAGAGCGAAAAGAAGAGCGACGCGCCCGAAGACCTCACGACCCCCGGAGTCTCCTGCCGCGAGGTGAAGTAAACCATGAAGCTTTTTAGCCGACGCACCGAGGCTGGCTTGCTGCTGCTGGCCGCCATCATTTTGCTGCTGGCCATCGTGGCGCTGGAGATCTCGCAGGGCAAGGAAATCAGCTCCGAGGTGTTCTACCTGGTCGGCGGCTTCTTTCTGACTTTTCTAGTGGCGCACCTGGTGGTGTGCTGGACGGCCCCGGAGGCCGACCAGATCATGCTGCCCATCGCGGCGCTGCTCAACGGCCTGGGGCTGGTGATGATCTACCGGCTGGACCTCGGGTCGGGCCTCACACTGGCGAAGTCACAGATCATGTGGACCGCCCTGGGTGTGATCCTGTTCTGCCTGGTGATTGGCTTTTTGCGGGATCACCGCTCGCTGCAGAACTACTCGTATCTGCTGGGCTTGGCGGGCCTTATCCTGACGGCCCTGCCGATCGTCTGGCCTACCTCCCTGAACGCGGACGCAAAGGTGTGGATCAGCATCGGCCCGTTCTCGATCCAGCCCGGCGAGTTCGCAAAGATCATGCTGCTGCTGTTCTTCGCCGCGCTGCTGGTAAATAAGCGCCGCCTGTTCAACGTGGCCGGCAAGTCCTTCTTGGGTTTGCAGTTCCCCCGTCTGCGCGACCTCGGCCCGCTGTTTCTGGTGTGGGGCATCGCGCTGATGATCATGGCCGCGCAGAACGACTTCGGCCCGGCCCTGCTGCTGTTCGGCACCGTGCTGGGCATGCTGTACATCGCCACCGGCCGCGCCTCCTGGCTGGTGCTGGGTCTCGGCCTGGCTTTCATCGGCGCATTCGGCGTGTACCAGATCTCGGACAAGATCCAGGATCGCGTGTCCAACTTCGTGGATCCTTTGTCGAACTACGACGGCAACGGCTTCCAGCTCTCCCAGGCCCTGTTTGGCATGTCCTTCGGTGGCGTGACTGGCCGCGGCCTGGGCGAGGGTTACCCAAACAACATCCCCGTCGCGCACTCCGACTTCATCCTGGCCGCTATCGGCGAGGAGCTGGGGCTGATCGGCTTGGCAGGCGTGCTGCTGGCCTACGCGATCTTCGTGTCGCGCGGCTTCAACACTGCCATGCGAGCCCGCGATTCCTACGGCAAGCTCGTTGCCGCGGGTCTGTCGCTGACGATCGCCATCCAGGTTTTCGTGGTCACCGGCGGTATCTCCCGCCTGCTGCCCATGACCGGCCTCACCACGCCGTTCCTGTCGCACGGTGGTTCGTCACTGTTGGCGAACTACATCCTGTTGGCGATTATTCTTCGTATTTCTCATGACGCCCGCACGCCCCTGGCCATTAAGGAAAGAGAGGAAGCATGAACCGCTCCATCCGCGCGGTAGCCATCTTTAGCTTCATCTTGGTGGTCGCCCTCATTGCAAACCTGACCTACATCCAAGGCTTCCAGCAGAAGTCGCTGGCGCAGAATCCGCTGAATTCGCGTCAATTCCTAGAGGCCAAGTCGAAGGAACGCGGCAGGATCATCGCCGGCGACCAGGTGCTGGCCAGGTCCGTGAAGGATTCCGACGACTTCTACGACCGTGAGTACCCGTACATGTCCGCGAAGTACGGCTCCGTGATCGGCTACCTGTCTGACCAGTACGGTGCCTCGGGTATCGAGTCTTCCCAGAACTCCATCCTCACCGGCGAGGACGATTCCCTGTTCGCCACCCGCACGTGGGACATGCTGACGGGCAAGGAGGCCGGCGGGGCGAACGTGGAGCTCACGCTCAACCCGCAAGTGCAGGAAGTCGCCTACGACCAGCTGGCCAACAAGGGCTACTCCGGTTCCGTGGTGGCTCTGCGCCCGTCCACGGGCGAAGTGCTGGCGATGGCCAGCACGCCCTCGGCTGACCCGGCGCAGATCGTCGGCCCGCCGGCCGAGCAGGCCAAGACGAACTTTGAGAACTACGCCAACGACGATTCCGCCCCGTTGTTGAACCGCTCCACGCAGCAGATCCAGCCGCCGGGCTCGACGTTCAAGGTCATCACTACCGCGGCCGCCCTGGAGGAGGGCGACACTCCGGAGACCTCCGTGACCGCCGCGCCGCAGATCACCCTGCCGGATACGGCCACGACCCTGGAGAACTACGGCGGCGCGGCCTGTGGCGGCGGTGGCACCACCACCCTGCGCGAGGCCTTCAAACGCTCCTGTAACACCGCCTTCGTGGACATCTCCACTCGCCACGGCGCGGATAAGTTCAAGAAGATTTCCGAGAACTTCGGCATCGGGGAACAGGACGACTACCTGGGCCTGCCGGTGGAGCCCTCCCGCCTGGGTGACATCCCGGACGGTGCGGCTCTGGGCCAGTCCTCCATCGGCCAGCGCGACGTGGCGCTGACCCCGCTGCAGAATGCGGTGATCGCCGCGACCATCGCCAACGGTGGTGTGCGCATGAAGCCTTACCTAGTTAGCAAGATCACCGGCCGCGATCTTTCCACCCTGCGGACCACCAAGCCGCAGAAGGCTCAGCGCGCGGTGCCGGAGGAGACGGCCGATACCTTGAAGGATCTGATGGTGGAGGCCGAGAAGTGGGCCGGCGGCGATGCCTCCATCGCTTCGAAGACGGGTACCGCCGAGCACGGCGAGGATTCCCGCAACTCCAACCCGCACGCCTGGTACATCGCGTTTTCCACCTCCGCCGATGTGGCGGTAGCCGTTCTGGTGGAAAATGGTGGCGACCGCGGGCGGGCGGCTACCGGTGGTTCGGTGGCCGGTCCCATCGGCCGGGCCGTCATCCACGCAGCTGAGAAGGAGCAGCAGTAGGCCATGAGCGATTCCCGTCAACCCGACCGCACAGAAATTGAGCGTACGCAGCGGCTTCTGGGCGAGCGCTTCGAGCTGCAGTGGATCATCGGTCGCGGCGGCATGTCCACCGTATGGCTGGCCCACGATGTCGAAAAGCTGCGCGACGTGGCCGTCAAGATCCTCAAGCCGGAGTACACGGAAAACGAGGAGTTCCGCGCGCGCTTCCGCAACGAGGCCTCCGCAGCCCAGGACCTCGACAGCCCCAACGTCGTCAGGACCTATGAATCCGGCGAGGTCGAGGACCCGGACAACGGCACGGTGTTCTGCTACATCATCATGGAGTACATCCGTGGCGAGTCTCTGGCCGATGTGCTCTCGCGCGAATCCTCGCTGCCGCAGAATCTGGCGCTGGACGTATTGACGCAAACCGCCGCGGGGCTGAAGGCTATCCATGAAGCCGGACTGGTGCACCGCGATATTAAGCCGGGAAATCTGCTGATCACCTCCGACGGGTTCGTGAAGATCACGGACTTCGGCATTGCCAAGGCCGCCGCCGCGGTGCCGTTGACCCGCACGGGCATGGTGGTTGGTACCGCCCAGTACGTCTCTCCCGAGCAGGCTCAGGGCGACCAGGTCGGCCCGGCCAGCGACGTGTACTCCTTGGGCGTGGTCGGCTTCGAGATGCTGGCGGGCTACCGTCCGTTCTCCGGCGAATCCACCGTGTCCGTGGCGATCAAGCACATCTCCGAAACCCCACCGGAGTTGCCGGAAGAGGTCGACCCCAACCTGCGGGAATTGATCAAGGTCTGCCTGCGCAAGAATCCGCGGACGCGCTACGCCGACGGCGCGGAACTTGTCGCCGCCACTGTCATGGTGGCCGAGGGCAAGCAACCCCCGTCGCCGCACAATGTGCCGAACGTCAGCACCGAACCGCACCCGCTGACCGAGCAGCTGGGCAACGTTGCCAGCGGGCCGGGAACTCGAGTGCCTTCAGCGTCGGGCCCTGAGTACGGTCCAGAGCACGGGCCAGGGCCCGGTCAAGGTTCCGGTTACCCTGGCCCCTCCGGCCCGGCTGCCGGTGCAGGTGCTCCGGCCACGGGCGCGGGCTACCCCGCGACTGCACGCGGGGCGGGTGGAGCGCAGGGGGCGTCACCAAGAAAGAACCGCTTGATTATCGCGGTGCTGGCCCTGGTGAGCATCCTCGCGCTTGCGCTGGCCACCTTCCTGCTGACCAGCGGTGGCGACGAAGAAGCGCCGGACCCGTCGACAATGACCGTGACCAACGAGGTCACGACCAGCCCGACGGAGGAGGAAGAAGCGCCGGCCGACCCGGACGGCAACGCCCCCGCGCCGGTAAACCCGGTGCCGACGGACACGACGAATGGCCCGGAACCCGCACCGGGGACCGAGACCACGTCGGAACCGCCGGAGACCTCCGACGAACGCGAGCCTTCGTTCCCCACCTTGCCGACCATCCCGAACGGTGGCGGGCGCGGCAACGACAGTGACAACGGCAACGGCGGAAACGGTGGTCAGGGTGGCAATGGCGGCAACCACAACACTGCTCGCCCGAACCAACCCGGCCGCCCGCAGACGAACGATAGCGCAACCTCGGCGGACAACGATGTACCTGCAGAATTACGCAATCGGGAGGCCGATCCGGAAAGCCAGCCAGTGCTTTAAGCGTTTAAGCACGATTCTTTTTAGCAATGTAAAAGGGATAGAACTATGTCCATACAACAAGTTGGACTAGGATTTGTTAATCAAAGTGACTAGAAAATCATTCTGGGGTTAGCTACAGAAGCAGACAAAGGAGCAGAAGGCGTGGACCGAAACGGCACAACCTTGGGCGGACGATACCGCCTCGGTGCCAAGATCGGCACTGGTGGCATGTCCGACGTGTACGCCGCTACCGATGAACTGCTGGGCCGCGATGTGGCGGTAAAGATGATGCGCCCCGATCTGGCGCGCGACACCACCTTCCTGGAGCGCTTCCGCCGCGAGGCTCAAAATGCCGCGAAGCTGAACCACCCCGCCATCGTCGCCGTTTACGACACGGGCCAGACCCCGGACGAGGACGGTGCGGTGCCGTACATCGTCATGGAGCGCGTGCACGGCGAAACCCTGCGCGACATCATCCAGGACTCCGGGAAGATGAGCCTGAACGATGCCGCGGCGGTCATGTCCCAGGTCTGCTCGGCGCTGTACTTCTCGCACGAGGCGGGCATCATTCACCGCGACATCAAGCCCGCGAACGTGATGATCACCAACACCGGCGCGGTGAAGGTCATGGACTTCGGCATCGCACGTGCACTGAGCGATAGCTCCTCTGCTATGACGCAAACCGCCGCCGTCATCGGCACCGCCCAGTACCTCTCCCCCGAGCAGGCACGCGGCCAGTCCGCCGACGCACGTTCGGATATTTACGCCGCCGGTTGCGTGTTCTACGAGCTGGCCACGGGCAAGGCTCCCTTCCACGGCGAGTCCCCGCTGTCCGTTGCCTTCCAGCACGTGCAGGAAAACCCGGAGGCGCCGTCCCAGGTTCCGGGCATGCACCTGTCGAAGCGCGAGGCTTTGAGCCTGGACTCCATCACTCTGACCGCTATGGCGAAGTCGCCATCGGATCGTTATGACGACGCGCAAGAGATGGCGACGGATCTGAAGCGCCTTTCCGAAGACCAACTGCCGCTGGTCGCCCAGGCCTATACCAATGACGCCGACTCGGCCGATGCTGGTTCCCACACCGCAGGCCGCGCTGCTGCCGGTGCCGCTGGCGCCGCGGGGCTGGCCGCCGGTGCGGCCGCGGCTGGCGCGCACGCGAATGAAGATGACGCGCAGACCTCCGTGATCCCCGCCAGCCACAACACGGCCAACGGTGCCGCTGCTGGAGCCGGAGCAGCTGGGGCCGGAGCAGCCGCCGCTGGAGCCGCTGGCAACGGTGGCGGCGACGGCTACTACAACAGCGATTACAGCGGCGATTATGATGGCGGCGACGATTATTACGACGACTATGACGCCGACTACGACGATGATTATGACGGCGAGTACGACGACGAGTACTACGAGGATGAGCCCAAGCGTCGCTGGTGGGCGCCCATCGCTTGGGTGGCGGGTATCGCCGCAGTAATCGCCGGTGGTTACTTTGCCTACCAGGCATTTACCGGCGACGATGAACCAGAGAAGCCTATCGAAGCCGAGCAGGTGAAGATCCCGCTCGTAGCCAACAAGGACCGTGCCGAGGCGGAGAAGATCCTCAAGGACGCGGGCTTCGAAGTAACGGTCGAGGAAACCACGCACGACAAGATCGCGCGCGGCAAGGCTATCGGCACCGACCCGGCAGCCAACGCATCCGTGGCTCGCGGCACCGAGATCAAGCTGCTGGTCTCCAGCGGCCGAGAGATCACCGACGTGCCGGACCTGACGGGCAAGACCACCGAGGAAGCAGTCCAGCTTCTGAAGGATGCCAAGCTGGTTCTGAACAAGGAAGTCAAGGAAGAAGCCAGCGATGATGTGCCGAAGGGCAAGATCATCACGCAGACTCCGCCGCAGGGTTCGCAGGTCTCTGCGGGCACGAAGGTGACCATCACCGTCTCCACGGGTCCGGAGGACGTCCGCGTGCCAGTCGTCACCGGCCAACAGCTCGAGGACGCCCGGGAGAACCTGGAATCAGCTGGCTTCAAGGTGGTTGTGAACCACGTCGATTCTGTGGAGCGGAAGGATCAGGTGCTCTCCGCCAGCAGCGAGGGTGAGAAGCTGCCCAAGGGCAGCGAGATCACCCTGGAGGTATCCCTGGGCAACCAGTTCGAGATGCCTTCCCTGCAGGGCAAGAAGTTCGGTGACGTGTTCCGCGAGCTGCAGGCCGCCGGCTGGCGCGGCACCCCGGAACAGCTACACCGGGAGAACAAGAACACCACGGATCTGGGCCGCGTGGACGAGGTCGCGCAGCAGTCCATCCACAGTGGCGAGGTCATCAAGAAGGACGAGGACATCACCGTCACGGTGTACGTCTTCAACCTGCTGCCCTAGCGGCAGCGCGCCTAGAGCATCGAGGCTTCGGCGCTGATCGCGCCGGTAACCTCCAGCTGCTCCTGCACCAGGCGGTTCACCAGTTCGGCGGGCACAACCTCGCCCTTGCCACTCAACCGCCCGGCTTCGTTCAGCCAGTTCGCCAGCATTAGGTGGCCGTACTGCGTCATCACGGACTCGGGGTGGAACTGCACTGAGTGGATCGGCAGCGTCTGGTGGCGCATCGCCATAATCATGCCGGAATCGGAGGTTGCCGTGACCTTTAGCTCCTCCGGCACGGTGCCTGGATCAACGGTGAGCGAGTGGTAGCGCGTCACGCGGAACGGGCTCGGCACTCCGGTCAGCACGCCGGTGCCGTCATGGGCCACGGGCGAGGTCTTGCCGTGGAAAAGCTCGTCTGCCCGCACGACCTCCGCGCCGAAGTGCATGCCGATCGCCTGGTGCCCCAGGCACACCCCGAACAGCGGAATCTGCTGCTCAACAGCGATTTTCAGCACATCCAGCATGCGGCCTGCCGCGCTCGGCTCGCCAGGTCCGGGGGATAGCAGGATCGCGTCGAAGCCCTGCAGCATGTCCGCCAGCGCATCCGTCTCGGCCCCCTCAGGGTTGCCAGCACCGGTGAGCTCGGGGGCGTCATTGCGCAGCACCACACAGTCGTCCCCGCTGAAGCCCAGCTGCCCGATGTATTGCACGAGGTTGTAGACGAAGCTGTCGTAGTTATCGATCACGAGAATGCGCATAGCAAAGAGTCTAGCGTGGCAGCGTGCATGGTTTTGCCGCGGTGTACTGCTACTATCGTCTAGTACGTATTTTGCCCATGGGCGCTCGGTACCTCGTAGGCCGTCCGCTCCGCAGTCAATTGCTTCGAGGTTTTGAACAATGCCAAAGTCCAAGGTTAATTCCGCTGAGGAGAACTACTCCAGCTCCTCTTCCGCGGACCGTCGCACACCCGTGAAGCTGAATTCCAGCGGTACTCCGCGTTGGTACATCGTGCTGATGCTCGCGCTGATGCTTCTGGGCCTGGCCTGGCTGGTTGTTAACTACATCGCCGGCCCGGAGATCCCGTTCATGCGCGATCTGAACGCATGGAACTACCTGATCGGCTTCGCCCTGCTGATCGTGGGTCTGCTGATGACCATGGGTTGGAAGTAGCACCCAAGTTACTTCCCGGCACTGCCCTAGTTGGGCGCCCCTAGTAGTGCCACCCCAGGCCGGTCCATATGGTGAAGGCCAAGATTGCCGTCGCGGCTAGTGCTGCGACGGTCTTTTTTCTTATTGACGCCCCCACGCCCCCGTTGCCGCCCTCCCCAACGGTGCTGGTAATGAGTGCTATGACGGCGCCTCCGGCGAGCCCACCGATGTGTCCCCATAGCGAAACGTTGGAGTACATGAGGGAGTACCCGAGGTTCACCAGCAGGAGGATGATGGGCCCGCGGAGGTCGCGCTGCCGTATCCGCGACAGGGAAATGAGCATGGCGAACAGCCCGTAGCCGACGGTGGAGGCACCGCCGACGGGGACGTTGGGCTGGAAGTACATGCAGGCCAGCGCGCCGCCAGCGGCGCTGGCAACGATGAGGCTGAGCATAACTACCGGCCCGTAAAAGCGTTCTACATCGCGGCCGATCAGGAAGATCAGCAGCATGTTGAAGCCCAGGTGGGCGGGGTCCAAATGAACGAATGCGGCGGTGAGGATGCGCCACCATTCACCGAACAGGGTGACGTTGGCGGCGTTGAAGAGCATCTCCCGCCCCAGGTTGTTCGAGCTGAGGCCGAACATGGATCGGCCATCGAGGGGGCTGGCGATGCTGCCGGATTGAAAAACCGTCACCACGTAGACAAGGCAGCAGGCTGCGATGAATACGTTGGTGACGGAATACCGCCGGCTATTCCGGCGGGCTTGCGTGTCCAGCCACGGCAAGGAGTTTTTACTCCTGGATCTCGACAGACTCGATGACGACGTCGTCGTTCGGGCGGTCCATGCGGTCGGTTGCGACGCGGGAGATCTTTGCGACGACCTTCTGGGACTCCTTGTCGGTGACCTCACCGAAGATGGTGTGGCGGTTGTTCAGGTGCGGGGTGGCCGTCACCGTGATGAAGAACTGGGAGCCGTTGGTGCCGGGACCAGCGTTGGCCATGGCCAGCAGGAAGGGGCGGTCGAACTGCAGCTCCGGGTGGAACTCGTCGCCGAACTGGTAGCCCGGGCCGCCACGACCGGTGCCGGTCGGGTCGCCGCCCTGGATCATGAAGCCATCGATGATGCGGTGGAAGATCGCACCGTCGTAGAACGGGCCTTCGTTGGTGCCGGAGGCGTTGGGCTGGGAGTACTCCTTGGTGCCCTGCGCCAGGCCAACGAAGTTGGCTACGGTCTCCGGCGCGTGGTTGCCGAACAGATCGATGGCGATGTCGCCTTGGTTGGTGTGCAGAATTGCGGTTGCAGTCTTATTAGTCACGGTGATCCATTGTACTAAAAAGCCGCGACGGCTTCCGGCGCCTTGGCGACTCAAAAGCTGTATTGCCCATCCCGGTGGGGATTTTTCTTTAGGATGGGTGTTAGCACGAACACATATTGAAAT
The DNA here is from genome assembly GCF_001807485.1 of Corynebacterium sp. HMSC08A12. GTDB lineage: Bacteria > Actinomycetota > Actinomycetes > Mycobacteriales > Mycobacteriaceae > Corynebacterium > Corynebacterium evansiae. The sequence goes on from NZ_KV789188.1 coordinate 62,714, forward strand.
ACCCAAATAGATCTCCAAGGAGCATCTCGCACGATGAACCCCACCACGTTGAAGCTGGCGCTGCGCGGCGCCAAGCAGGGTCGCACCATGTTGAATAACCGCAAGGAGTTTAAGCGCCGCCAGGAGTTCGACGCGCTGCAGCAGCTGCGTGACAACCTGGCCACGGAGGGCGAACGAGAGGGCATCATTGCTGGTTCTCCCGCTCACGTGAAGGCCGTCGCGGAGCTCATGCTGAAGGAAGAGGGTGCTGCGTCTGCCCTCGAGCAGGCCCGTGCGGCTGCGGCTGCCCGCAAGCACCACCAGGCGCACCACTCCGACGAGCTCACTGCTGCGGATGTTGCGGACATGAACTCCACCGGTTCCCAGAACACTGCCGACACTGCTGACAAGGCCGCCGACAAGGCGGACAGGGCTCGTGCGAAGGCCGAAAAGAAGGCCGAGGCCGCAAAGAAGAAGGCAGCGAAGGCACAGGCCAAGGCAGCCAAGAAGACCAAGAAGGTTGAGGGCGAGGCTGCTGGGATGGTGGCGTCGCTAAGGAAGAAGGGCGAAGAATTGAACACCGATGAACTGACCGAGAAGCTCGGCGCGGATGCCGAGAAGCTGCGCAAGAAGATCGACAAGCGCACGCAGAAGCTGCGCAACCGTTTCGACGAGGCGCAGGAGAAGGCCCAGAAGAAGGCCGGCAAGAAGGCCAAGAAGCGTGAGCAGAAGATCGCTCAGCTTACCGCTGCGCTGAAGGAAAATGCTCACGAGCTGCAGGAACGCGGCCAGGCTGCGACCAGCAAGCTGTACGAAGAGGCGGAGTCCCGTGGCGGCGACCTGGCGAAGAGCGCGGAGAAGAACCGCAAGCAGCTGGCCAAGAAGCTGGAGGCCACCAAGAAGAAGGCAGCCAAGCGTGCGCAGAAGCAGACCAAGGGCGCACAGAAGGATGCCCGCAAGCGCGCTGCGAAGCTGGACAAGAAGGTAGCCCGCGCCACCAACAAGGCGCAGAGCAAGGCGCTGGCGAAGGCCGAGAAGAAGGGCCTGAAGAAACAGGAGAAGAAGCAGAAGGGTGGCCTGTTCGGCAAGTTCCTGCTGCTGGCCATCCTGGTTGCCGCGGGCGCTGCTGCGTTTAAGTTCCTGCGTGGTGGCGAGAACGCTCCGAAGAACTCCCCGAAGGTGCAGGACTTCGCGGACAAGGCCACCGGCGCTGCCGAGAAGGCCAAGGCGAAGGCCGCCGAGACCGCTGACAAGGCTGAGGCGAAGGCCACCGAGGTGAAGGAGACCGCCGAGGCCAAGGTCGACGAGGCTAAGGAGGCTAAGGCCGGCGAGAAGACCGAAGAGGCCAAGACCGAGGAGAAGCAGGCTCCGGCTGCCCCCGCCGCACCGTCCGCACCTGCCCCGGGTGCACCGGGCGCTCCCGCACCGGGCGTAGCTGTTCCGGGTGCTCCGGCTGCTCCGCAGGCTGGTAGCGACCAGGGCGCTGCCGATGCCACGGATGCGACCGACGCCGCCGAGGCCGACTTCCCGCTGGCCGATGGCCCGGGCGAGGATCCGGACGAGGGCGGCAAGCACCGCCTGTAACCCGCACCCCCACATCGCGCGCTAAATCCGGCGCGCGATAATGGCGTACATGACCCCGCGCCGCCTCACATTCCGCACCATCCCGCTGCCGCAGGCAGACGCTCGGGACATCACCGGAAGTGTCGCGCCGCGGGTCTTTTTGTCTTTATTTAATGACGCCCCCACCGCCGCCTGGCTGGATTCCTCCGGCAACGGCGGCGCCCTCAGTGTGCTGGCAAATAGCGCGGGTCCCCTAGCCCGAACGTGGATGCCGCAGGTGGAAAGCTCGAATACGTTCTTCGCGCAGCTCAGAAGCACTTTCGACGAGTCGGTTGAGATTCCGCGAGACTGGCCGTGCGACTTCGCCCTCGGCTGGGTGGGCGCATTGGGATACGGAGTGGAGGACATTGCCCGCTCCCGGGAAGACCATCCGGATGCGGCACTGCTGTTCGCCGACCGGGCGGTCGTGATCGACCACGCACACGCGGTGGCCTATGCAATGGCAATGCTGCCGAGTGCCAAAGATGCCGGGGATGCCGGGAGCACCCACGATGAGCAGCTGGAATGGCTGGACACCACCGTCGCCGAGGTGCGACGGATCGCTGGCGAGGTCTCCGAGACAAGCGGTGCGGGACTGGAAGCCATTCCGGAAACCTTTCCGAGCAGCATTCCGGGCGGTGCACCGCCCCGTGACACGGTGCCCGCCGAGCGCGCGGCGACCTTCCACTTCGACCAACCGAAGCAGCAGTACCTGGCGAGCATCCAGCGCTGCCTGGATTACATTGCCGCGGGCGATAGCTACGAGGTCTGCCTGACGAATACGGCCCGTGGGCCCGCACTGCGGGAGCTGGTCGGACTGCGGCCCACTCAGCAACCTGGCGAGCATCCAGCACTGCAATCCAGCGAGCAGCCCGGCGCGAACTCGCCTCAGGAGCAGTCACCGGAATTACTGGCCTACCTGCGGCTCCGCGAAGTCAGCCCGGTTCCCTATGGCGCATTCCTGCGTTTCGACCGCCCTGGTCAGGCACCACTGCATATCCTCAGCGCCTCCCCCGAGAGGTTCCTCAAGGTCTCGCCGGAGGGAGAGGTCTCCGCCAAGCCGATCAAGGGCACCCGCCCCCGTGGGGAGGACGAAGCGGCGGATGCGAGGGGGCGTCAGGAATTAATGAGCAACCCCAAGGACCGGGCGGAGAACCTGATGATCGTTGACCTGCTGCGCAACGACCTCGGCAGAGTGTGCGTGCCGGGCAGTGTGGAGGTGCCGAAAATTTTTTCGGTGGAGAGTTTCTCGCACGTCCATCAGCTGGTCAGCACCATTACCGGCCAGCTCCGTCCGGGGCTCGGCGCCGTCGACGCGATTGCGGCCAGTTACCCCGGCGGCTCCATGACAGGCGCGCCGAAAATCCGGACGATGGAGATTATCGAGGAGCTGGAGCCGCATCCGCGCGGGTTCTATTCCGGGGCGATCGGCTGGATCTCCCCCAATTCCGCCACAGAGCTGAACATCACGATCCGCACGCTCGTCGACGATGGCGCGGAGTGTTCTTTCGGGGTCGGCGGCGCGATCGTCGCGGACTCGGATCCACTGGCGGAGTACCAGGAAACGCTAGTAAAAGCGGCGGCGCTACTCGATACACTCGGGGGCCAAATCGCCTAACATTCTACTCGAAACATTTTCGAGTAC
>NZ_KV789188.1:65959-156891 GCF_001807485.1 Corynebacterium sp. HMSC08A12
TACGTTGTTTATCGCAGGTCAGAGGCTCGAAATTTGTTTCTAGTAGGTTTCGAGTACCTTTCGAGTAGCTTTCCTAGCTACCTAAGCGGCCCCTTTACAGACCACACGGCACGCGGATCGCGCGGTCCATTTCCACGCCAATGAACCAGCCCAGCATCACGCATGGCCTGCAATGCACGGCGCACTGGCGGGGCCGACAAGCCCAGCGCCTCGGCAACATCACCCGTGGACATTGGCCGACCACTCATTTCTAGAGCAGCAAGCACATCCTCGGAATGACGAGGGAGACCACCCAGCACTTGGGCGTCTAAACGCTGTGTTGCGTTCAATGTAAGAACTACGCTGCCACTAGTTTGCGTATATACCGGATCAGCAAACCCAACCCGCCGCATACTTGCAAACATACGTCGGATTCCCTCACCCAGTTCCTGGCCAATGCGGAGCTCAGCGGTTACTCGCGCAATCAGAGGGTTGCGCGCAAAGCGGGCAATGGACTCCGGTTTAGTCGGATCTACAAGGCCGGGGAAGCGCCCCGGGCTAGAGACCTCAATCCGGCTCGGGAAAATTTCGAAACGAATGTGATCCCCGACCATGCTGTACGAGCGATGCACCACCGCGTTGACCAACCCCTCAAGCCAAACGTCGTGAGGGATAAGGTTCTCATCCTCGAAAAGACCCGCGCCGGTGAGCCGTCGAGTATTTGGCAGCATTCCGCTAATTGCTTCCTGAGCTGCTTGAATCTGTTGCGGTATCGGACCATCAAAACGCTGGTCATCCATCAACTGCTGCATCTGGCCAGGCAATCGCTCGTCCTCGCCAAAACGTAAAACCCGGATGTGTGCGTTCGGGAAGAACTCTTGAGGATTGTGCCCGAAAAGCAATATCGCAGCAGCACGTGGCCTGCCTTCCCGGTCAATCAGGTTGCGCGCCTTCAGAGCATCTTCGGCACTCGAAGAACCAATGGTCTCGGCATAAGTCTCAACCAGATCCATGTTGAGGTCGTTCGGGGTAGCGTTCGCGGGAACCGTGGCATCGTATTGCTGCTCACCCTTGGTGTAACGAAGCTCCAGAATGTCATCAGCCCTCAAGTGCTTCGTTTCATCACCCACTCGCAAGAAGCAGTCCCCTGACTTCAGGTAATGGACCCGCTCACTGGGCAAGACGTGGAAAAGATACACCTGCGTACGATCATCCACGTCGCACAACTCGATCTGGACGCGAACCGTCGGATCCGTGTGATCCAACGACGTCTGCCGCAGAGCATTGTCTTGGGTAGCGGTCGGCTTTCCTTCGAATTGCCGGTCCGAAATGCCAACCGCAATTACGCCGCCCTCAGAATTGGCCATGCCGACAATTGTCTTAGCCAAGTCCTTCGGCTTAATGCGGAAAGATTTGCGCTCGAACCACTGGTCTTCGGGGAACTGCAGAAGCTGGTTCGGCTCCTCGTGGAGATTTCGCTGCACACTCACAATCTAACATTCTACTCGAAACATTTTCGAGTACGTTGTTTATCGCAGGTCAGAGGCTCGAAACTTGTTTCTAGTAGGTTTCGAGTACGTTTCGAGTAGCTTTCAAGTAGCTCCTTTCGCAACCTTGGAAGCCGATAGGTTAGCCTGAAAGAAAGCTATGCATACCCGCAATAACAGCGATGCTGGGGCGGGCGTGGTTGTAACGGTAGGCGTCACCAAGAGAAGAAAGAGGAGTGAATCCGCGCGTGCGAACAGGCGAGCAACACATCGATACCGCCGCGTGGATGCAGGCCATCTTCAACCGCAGCGAGCAGGCCGACACACGCCGCGAACGGACCAAGCAGGCGCTGCTACGGGCCGGCATCGAGCTGATCGCCGAGGAGCAGACGGATCTTTCCATCCTGGCGATCACCCAGAAGGCCGGGGTCTCGAACGGCAGCTTCTACAACTTCTTTAAAGACCGCACGCAGTTCTTCGACGCGGTCGCCGAGTACGCGGTAAACAACCTGGCCAGTATTTTTGACCTGGCGGCGGACCAGGATCTGGACTCGATCGACGCGGCGGCGACGAACATCCGCATCCTGGCGTATGCGCATCGCCTGGTGCCGACGCTCTCGAAGTCGATTGTGCGCCGCTCCCCAGACTTCTACACCATGCCCAACGAGCTGGTGCGCAAGCTGCGCGAACGGATCAGCGCGGGTGTGAACGACGGTTCCTTCCACGTGGCCAGCACCGAAACGGCAGCGGCGATTATCTTCGGCGCCAACGCGATGCTGGGGCAGCGCCTGCATGAGGATCCGACGTTGAACAGCAGGACCGCCGGGGACGACCTGGCGCTGGATCTGCTGCGCATGCTGGGGGTTAGCGAGGAGCGCGCCCTGCAGGCCATCGCACGGCCGATCGACGAATACCTGACGCCACCGCAATAGGCGCGGGGCTAGTCCTCCCGTGCCACGCCGAAGCCGAAGCGGTCGAGGAAGCGGTCTTCCTCCCGGCGCGTGTCCCGCGAATGCTCCGTGATCCAATCCGTAATGCGCTGCTGCAGCTCCGGATTCAGGGGCGCGCGCACCAGGTCGGGGCCTAGGATCCGCTCCCAGGTGGGGACCATGATTCCGCGGTAGTTATGGCCGTGACCTGCGGGAGTCTGCTTGGAAGTCAGCATGTCCATAGCCACCTGCCAGCCGGTGGTAAACGGAATCCAGCGGAGTTTATGCACTACATCGTTGTGCTGGGTGGCCGGTGCGGGCACGCCCCGGGCGCCGGATTCGCGCAACCAGTCTGGTTCCTTCCAGAACAGATCCGTATCCCACCACACGATTGCATCGGAGGCGTGCTGCACCACGGCCACCCGCGGATGCTGCCACTGCTGGCCGTATTCCTGGCCGCGCCAGTCGCGGTCCAAGTGGTCGGCGTGGCTGATGAAGCGCACGTGCCGGCCTTGGTCGTACAGCGGTAGGCGCTCTGGCGAACCTTCACTGCGGTAGGTAGTCATGTCGCGGATCATTTTGGTGAAGCGTGGCGCGCCCGACAGCACCGCCCCGTCCACCTTCGCCAGCATGTCCTCCAGCCCATCGAAAGCTGCTGCCGTGCCATACGCCCCCAGGGATTCGCCGGTCACAAACACCTTTGGCGCATTGGGCATGCCGTCTAGCAGCTCAAACACGGCGTCAATAAGTAACTTGGCAGCGCGCACCGGGGTATCGCGGTCAAGAACGTAGGCGACGGGCGACTGCACGTAGGAGTACTGCATCGCCACGTTCACGCAGTTGCCGCCCGTGAGGAACTCGACGGTATCCAGCTGCCAATCCGGCACCCAGCCCGTGCCGGTGGAGGTGTGGATGACGATGGCCGAGCGGTGCAGGGCGCCCGTCCGCAGCAGCTCCCGTTTCACCAGTTCAACGATGCTTTCCAGCGTGCGCCCGGGGGCCAGGCCGCCGTAGATGCGGATCGGCTCGTGCACGTCGGTCAGGCCCGTGACCTCCGTGATGTCGCGCGCCCTAGGCCCACCGCCGACCAGCACACGGCCTTGGGCGCCCAGGGAGATCCACCTTTCATGCGACCACACCGAACCGGAACGCTCGGGCTCCCAGGGTTGCTGGTAGCCCCAGTACACGCGGCGGTTGACGAGCTCGGCCTTCTCGTTGAACTTCTCGAGGAACTGCCGTAGCAGGATCTTGTCGGAGATGAGGTAGGCGATGACGCCCACCGCTCCAGCGGCCACAGGCACAGCAACGGGGGCGGGGACGAACCGGCGCAGCGAATGCCGGGTGAGGTCGAAGCTGGACTGTAGTAGCTCGCCGAGCAGGAGAAATGCGCCGTAGCCGAGGGTGCTGACGGCCACTCCAACGAAGGCGGAGGGGGCGCCGAGGCGCTGGCTGTTCACCAGCGCGGCGGATTCGCCCTGGCGCTTGTAGAAGCGGTAGGCGGCGACGGCGGTGGCCAGGGTGACGGCGGCGTGCATGGCGCGGTAGGCCTCGCGGTAGCCGGGCTTGTTCACGAGTTCCCGCAGGTCCAAGCCGGCGGCGCGGAAGGCGGGCAGTACTGCGCTGGCGATGATGGTGCCGTTGAAGTGCCCGACCGTCTGGGACGTGGAGGCGTTACCGGCCACGGCCCACCAGGGGTGCGGCAGCAGGGAGGGCGAGAGGGCATTCCACATGCCGATTTCCGCGCCGATGATGGCGAATCCGCGGCGGGGATCCAGGGCATAGCGCCTGTTCAGGCGCACGCCTGGGAAGAGGTTGGCGTAGAGGTCAATCGCGCCGGCGGCAGCGCGGAAGGAGTAGGACAGCGTGGTGAGGGAGGCCCACTTCGCCCGCCGTTTTAGGCCCGGGAGGATTCTTCGCCGCAGATTACGCATGGATGGTGGTCGGTTCTAGTGCTGGGCTCCACGCAGGGTGGTGTGCGTGACGTAGTACTCTTCGTAGTCCCGCAGGGTGCGGGCTTTCTCGTTGAGACGGGCCATCACGGCCTCGCGGGCGCTGTCGCGGTCGTTGTAGAACTCCAACGGGTCGCCGACGCGGACTTCCTCGCCACGCTCCACCAGCATGTACGCCTTACCCTCCGGGCCGACGATGGTCTGCGGCGTGCCGGTGAAGGGGTCGGTGTAGCGATACGTGGTGGTCGTGCCGGTCATTAGTCGTGGGGCTCCCTGGGTTGGGTTTGCGGTTTGATTAGGGTCGCTGATTCCACATTACTTGCAGCGACGGGGGCTGATCTACACAAATGGGGGTTTAGCACCTCGGCAGAGGCCGAACTCAGAGCAAACCCTCTCGGGGGCACCCTTTTGCATACCTCAGCAAACAATTATGTTTCTTATTCACCGTTAAGTATATGATTTCCCTGACCATTATCTTTTAGGAGTAAAAATGCGCCGCTACGCACTTGCGATCGTCACTGCAGCTTCTCTTGGCCTCGTGGCCTGCAGCTCGAGTGATGAGCCGAAATCCACTACCGCTGGAACCATCACCGCAGCTGAATCCGCGCCTGAGAATGAGGAGTCGACCGAAGACGAAGGTGACGCTGGCGAACTGAACAAGCCGCTTAGGATCTCTACTCTCAGCGACAATGACGTGTTCATGACCATCAAGGAAATCTCCCTGGGTAAGGAATGCCGCTTTGGGGTAGACGATCCGGAGTACTCTTTCGACCAAATGAACGACGATCAGCAATACCTACAGATCCTTGCTGAGATCGACGTGCAGAAGCTGGACAATCCCGCCAGTGGTGGCTCGGTCTACCTTGACAACCCTAAAGCAGTGGACGGTGATGGCTTCGCTAAGGAAGCCGAGCTCGGGTTCGACTGTGAACAAAGCGAAGGATACGAAGACTGGGGAGAGGGCACCGAAGTGGGCGACAAGTCTCGTCGTTACGGAGCCTTCATCGTGCCGAAGGGCGTGACCGAAGTCCGCATCCAGGGCAAGAAGTTCGCTGTGGAGCCCGAAGGGAACTAGAGCTTCCCCTCGGCCAGCACGGTCCCGCCCGGCGCGGCGCTGCCGTCCATCGGCTCCTCGGTGACGCGCACCATCATCGTGTCCGCGGGCAGCGGCATCCACACGTTGTCGTGCGGGTCCTGACCAATCACGCCGGCTGATCGGGCGGCGCCGCTTTTGTTGATAGACCACACCTGCGCGCCCATGCCGTCCTTCAGTACGGGCGCGCCGTTGACCATCGCCCCGCCGGAATCCATCTCCGCCGAGACCACCACGTCCAGCGTTGACCCTTCGGCCTTCAGCGAAACACTGCGCACGTCACCCATCGCCATGATGGAGTGCATGTGGTCTTCCGCCTCCGCACCCTGCATGGGCTCCTCACCGTTCGCACCCTGACCAGCTCCTTCGGAGTCTGAGAACACCTCCGGGGCGTCTCCCCCACCGTCTTCGACGGGCTGGTTGGTGTTGTTCTCTGCAAGGTCGGCGTTCTCGCCGCCACCCCATAACCCGCTAGTGGTGCCCACAATCCCCACGCCGGCCAGCAGAACAACTGCGGCAGCCGCGGCAAAGGCAGTGCGCGCGAATCCACGACGAGCTCCGCGCGCCTTCGACATAGGCACTACGTTATCCTCACCGGCCTCTGCACCCGGCGCGACCTGCGGATACTCGCCCGAAGCGATCGCATCCATAATGTTCGACTTCAACTGCGGCGGAGGCGCCACCGGTCCGGCCAAGTCCGCCAGGTCGGCTTCTAGCTCGCCGAAGTCCGGCTTCTCGTCTTTCATCGGGCACCCCCTTCCGCCAGTGCGTCACGTTGTTCTTTAAGGATCTTCTCTAGCTTACGAAGCCCATCACGCACGCGCGTCTTCGCAGTTCCCAGCGGTACACCGGTGGCTTCCGCCAGTTCCGCGTGAGTCATGTCGCCGAAGTAGGCCAGCAGAATCGCGGTCTTGTGCGGCTCGCCCATGATCTCCAGCGCGGTCCGCACGGCGTGGCGTTGCACGTTCCTTAGCGCCTCGTCTTCCACGCTTTCTTTATTTATTGACGCCACCAGGAAGGCCTCCCGGTCATCCCGTTTCATAGTGGCGATGGCGCTTCGAACCCGGTCAATGGCGCGGAGCCTCGCCCGGCGGAGGATCCATGCTTTGGCCAAACCTTTGGCTGGGTCGAAGTCTGCAGCGTGCTGCCATACTTCGATGAAAACTTCCTGGGTGACTTCCTCCGCCTGCGCTTGGTCGTGGAGAATTTGCAGCGTGAGGCCCAGGACATTCGGGGCGATGTGGTCGTAGAGGCGTGCGAAAGCCGCCGCATCACCCTGTTGGGTGAGCAGCATCAAGCTCTCGAGGGTTTCTCTATCGACGATGGCCACCGTTTTCATCGTAACGCCCCGGGGCCTACGACCTGCTAGCTTTCTACTTGTTCTGCTTGCCCTGCAGATCCGGCATCATGCTTTCGTCGGTCTCCATCATGTTCTCGACCTTGTCTTCCATTTTGCCGTCCATCTTGTTGTCCATCTTCTCGGACATGGCGGGCTTGTCCGGCATCATGCTCTCGTCGGTCTCCATCATGTTCTCCGTCTTGCCGGACATTTGGTCACCGCCCTTCATGTCTTCGGTCATCTCTTCTTCAGTCATTTTGCTCTCGCTGGTCATTTCGGAAGAAGTGGTTTCGCTCATCTTGGAATCCGCAGCGTCATCGTCCTCGTTGCACGCAACCAGGCCCAGACCCATCACGCCGGTCAGGGCCACAGCAACGGCGGCACGGCCCACAGAGAATCCGGCTGCACGGTTAGCTGCAGAGTTGGTCTTGCGAATCATCATTTGTACTGCTCCTTCGGGTTAGCGATCGTTTTCCACACGACCCCGTCGCAGGGCCGCTTCATTGGTACATACGGCGCCCTCCCCCACACCGGATTGGGAGTTTTCGAGAATTCTTAAATTCCCGAACACTTGCCACGAGATGCCCCACCAGTTCGCAGAAGTGCAGTAAGGCAAACAAACGTTTGATTACCGAGCAGATGAACCACTTTAGATGTCTTACCCCGTCGCTACAGTAAGTACTACATCCACCGAAGATGCCAAGGCATTTGCCCACCGTAAACAACTCAACAACATATCGGAAGGGACACAGACCATGACCCCCGACAATCGCACCGAAGATCAGAAGGCTGCTGCCGTCCGCGCCTCCATGACGATGGCCGGATACACCATGACAACCCGAGACGAAGAGGATGTCCGACGCATCCTCCGAGGAGAAATCACCGGCGACGAAGCTGTACTGGAAGTACTGGAACGACACGGTTTGGGCGACAGCGAACGCGCCGAAGTCCTCCGCACACGCATCGCTGAGAGTAAGAAGGAAAGTCAAACAGGCAAGAGTGATGACCTAACGGACAATGCGTAGAACTTCCCTGCCTAGCCGTCTCCTCAAGGATTCCCACTTTGCATCAAACTGAGAATCAAAGTGTCAAACTGCGAATGAAAGTGTGACTTTCAACGAATCATTTCACAGTTTCATTAACACTTAGACTCCAACCGCTACTCGCGGCTGTAAACCGTCGCTTTTCGCCCCTGACCCCCGACCATGGACACGTATCCCTGTGCGAGGAGTGGATCAAGTGCGTAGCGGACCTGCGCAGGAGACAGACTCGTCCTATCCTGCAACTCCTTCATTGTCGCCGACCCGTTCAAGCCAATGGCTTCATAAACTTTAGGAACGTTCTTTCCCAAGGATCGTAGAATCTGCTCGTCTGTGCTCTTACGACGCGCCTTATCGCCAGAACCGGTCTCCTCTCCGACGGCGTAATAGACGCCGTCTTCGCAATTAAGGAACTCATTATCCGAGAGCTGATCAAGCATCCGTCGACATGCTCTCTCGCCCAACGGGGCGTACATCTGCACGATGCGCTGCCGCGTCGCCCCGCCCTGACTACGTAGATTCACCAGTAGATCTTCCTCAATCGGAACGAGACGCCGCTTTCCTTGTCTTTGCAGATCCTCGAGCCATTTATCCTCGATCTCACTGAAACGTGAACCGCGGGGAAATAACACTTTAAACGTGACACCGGTATCGATGAACTGCGGCTTTGGCAAACGAGCCTCCCTCGTAGCAGTGAGAATCTCTTGAATTCCACCACCTTCACCCTCGATGACGCGCTCGCCATCCGACGTCCTTAGATAGCGTGCAATCTCATAAAGCCGCTTGTTTACAGGGGCTTTGGTCAGCTCCGGGCTTTCCAGCTGGGATGCGGATAATCCACGCAAACCACCCGGGCTGACCACTACAAGCATCTTCTCCGTAATTCGAACCTCTACTTTTTTGCCCACCTCCACGGATGGCCCTAGATCCCGGTGAACCAGGGCATTCGCCAGCACCTCTCGGATAGCCGAAGGCGGAAACTCCGGTTCATCGACAAGATGGCCAGTTTCCGTATACCTGCTCACCGTGTCCGAGTTTTGCCTGATCCAGTTCATCATCTCCACAAGCATCTCCGGCAGTGGACCTTCGATCTCCTTGAGATTTTTATGGCGCCCCATTCCATCACCTCGAGCTAACCTCACCGCAACAGTTGCGCCAAGAGCAGGTTCAACTGACTGAGGCAGATAACCGAGCGCATACAAACCTCCCAAACGAAGATTGCCCTGGTTATCGGTTACGTTAGAAATTTGGAGCAACTGTGAGTCATCGTCAATCCTGGATAGGCGAGTTCTAGACTGGCGCACCGATTCGATAAAGCTCCTTAGCGCCTCGCCATCGAGCACACCAGTATCGGTTCCATGAACAATCTGAAAATCGAAGTTCGTTTGTTGGCTAGCCGTTAGCGCAGAGAGCTCTAGCATCTTTAGATCGTTAGAGTTCATCTGATAATCGCCATCAGCTTGACGCAGGTATGCCTTGTTCTTGAACCTTGCCGGTTTCTCTGTCGGTGTCAACGGCGTGACTTCCACCACTAAAACGTGTTTTCCGTCAACAATGTGGTGAAAGAACTCAAGCTGCGGGGCCGGCTTTACTGAAGACCGGCTGACCGATGCGATCGCCTTCTGCATTTCCGCTGGGTTTTCAATACCGGTGACTTCAAAACCTTTTCGCTCGCTAACGCCAAGAATGATCGCGCCAGCTTGCGGCATATTGGCGAATGCGCATAGCGTCTCACCGATGTTCTCCGGAACACCTCCTGCCGCGGTTTTACATTCAACAAGAGTCGTGTCGTCCCCGAAGGCACGGAGCTCCCTGATCATTTCCGCAAGACATTCGGCATTCCAGCTCATGATGATCAGTCTAGATCACTTTTCACACTTTCACTACCTGCTCATTCACAGTTTGAACCTCAAAGTGCGAATCAAAGTGTTAAACAATTAGCAGTTTCACACTTTGATTTATGAGTTTGGATTTTAACCCTTAACCCGAAAGCGCTCTGGACACCACAGATACAAGAAGGGTTAATAGACAAAAGGGGATGCGGACAGAGGGTTACAGCACGTGCATATTGCCATAAATCTGCTCATCCCGTGAGCCGGCGGAATCTAGTCGATGTAGATGTTATTGACGAACGAGACTGGCCTGGAAAGCAAGAGAATATTAAAACACTCCACTGCAAACCAAAAGGTTAAACTGGCGAAATGACCATGTCACTTGACTATGTGCGCTGGATTGGAATTGCAGCGTGGACCAGTGGTTTAGCCATCCCACGAAACTGCCAGGCGTTGGCTGTTCTTCCGGGGGATTCTCCCAGAAGAATCTTAATCCAGAGCGCCGGTGGACGCGCCACAACATTCGAGGACATTGAGCGTGAGTACACACATATCCAGTGGTTGCTAGCTGGAGCTCCTAGTGATGAATCTGTGCTGGATTATGTGAACCACCAGCAGCTCTGTTTAACGCATTATGACCTCATCGACCATGACTTCGCCATCCTGGATGTCAGCGATAGCGCGTGCGGGAGCAAAAACTACTCCTTCAGGCAGTCGTCTGCAGCTGATCGCCGCCCCGACTACAGTCCCAAGGAAGCATTAGCTGCAGCTCAGCGCCTCAGCAACTCCGCGATAGGATCGGCTCTTTCAGAACATATTCCTGCCTGGAATATGGCCGAGTCATTAGGGCTGCTAGCTCTTGCTGTTCGTGAATACTTCACGGGCGCGGTAGTACGGAAACTTACTCGGAAATATGTAGAGGATCTTCGTTCGGATTCTCTAAACACCCAGGAAGTTCTCGGTTATGGCCGCCTCGCCTATAGTGTGGCGTTTAAAGTTAATGATGACTCTGCAACCACCGCTCCGGTGATCACCCTGCACGTTCAGGAAGATGATCCTCTTTTCACAGAATCTGTGTTGAGGCACATCGTTGACCGGGCACAGGCCTTCGCTAGCGCATGTGGAAGTGGCGTTCATTGCGAGTCAGTATTCCATAACATCATTTTCCACCAGGCGTTCCCTAGCACCGTCCATGAACCGGATGCTGAAGAAACACCAATCATCCTGTACCGAATCCCGCTCAGCGCTGAGCTTCTCCCTGTCCAATCCTTAACGCAGGTGTTGGGTGACAGCGCCGCCCGCACAGCCGATAACGCCCTGAGGGAGCCTCCCCAACGGAGTTTGTTAAGTATTCGTCGACTCCCAGATAGCGGCATCATACGGGTACGCAGCTTCATCCCAGGAACAAGCATCGTCGATCGTGCAATTCACCGCGGCGGCTATCTCGCATCCTCGGAACTTGTTTCTAAATTACAACAGGAAAAGGCGATGGCTGATCCTGATTGTCTCGCCGCAGCTGTAACACCGACGCTGATCTGGGAATCTCTCAGCACTTGGGGTCTCGCATCCGGCAGCACCGCAAGTTCAGTGTGTTCCGTGCTTAGCGTGCGTGCCAATAGCACCTCCGCTGTGGAAGGTTCCATTCATCAACCACTGTTAACAGTTGAGGTCGATGAGCAGGCGCCACTCGGCACTGTGGCACATGACGTGTGTGATGTTCTCGATGACCTGGGCATCGATCCCTTTACGGACTTCCCGATTGAGTTACTGTGGTTCGATCAACCGAAAGAGGCCGGCGTCAGCACCTCCTCTCCCAACGCTGCACCGCCACAGGCCACGTCGCTGGAACTCCCCATCTTATGGCCCCGTGCGTTAGGGGCACGATCAATAGCTGCCACAAATCAGGCACTCGCGCTCGCCGTCGTTCGCCGTGCTCTACGCCACTGTTGCACCAAAGGCCTGTCATGGATCGGGGTAGCTCATGCTAGAAAAACCTCTGCCAGTGGGAGGCATCTGATTAGGGTGGCGGTCGCGTTCGAGTCTGAATACGCAGACAAAGTAGCCGTCAATCAGGAATTGACCCTCGCAGTGAATGCGGTTTTTGCCGAAAACTCTATCGGTCCACATGTCACGTGCGAGGCTATCGATGCTAACCAAATGACTGACGTTTCAACATGGGTCACGGCGGCTGGGTACCATCCCGTTACTGGTTTCCTGCCTGCATATATTCAGCTTGAACACCTCGACACCGGCTATGCACCAAATTCTTGATCGCTATCACCCGAGGTTTAATACCCATGCTGGGGTGGTCTGAGAATTAGGTTCAGTAGGCTTAAGCGACTGCCTGCTGCTTTTTCTTCCAATTCTCCGCATACCTGCCCGGTTTGAGATAGCCCAACACCGAGTGCGGATGTTCAGATTTGTACCGGCGCGATCACCAGTCAACCATGACCCTGGCGTGGGTGAGATCCTCAAAAAGATTATCCTCACGTAGCTCGTCGCGCATCCGGTTATGCAATGACTCGACAAACCCGTTACGCCATGGTTGACCTGGCGAGACAAAAGCCATGAGCGCCTCATGCTCACTTGGCCCAGTCCCGCAAGCCACGTACCATGCCCGACGGTAACTCACCGTCATTAGAGTATTGGCTTATACGGGCATTCGATGGGCCGAGATGACGCTGGACACCTACGCGGATCTCCTTGACTCAGATCTAGACCGAGTGGGGACTGAAATCGACTCCCTCATACGCAAGAACGCGGCGCAGAAGAATCCTCGTGTGAAACCAGTGTGAAACAAAACAGTCAGGGCCTTGCTAGGAGTGTTCCCGGCAAAGTCCTGACCTGCGTTTTTAGTTGTGGAGCATAGGAGAATCGAACTCCTGACCTTCTGCTTGCAAAGCAGATGCTCTACCAATTGAGCTAATGCCCCTTGACTATCGAACCAAGCTTCCGAAACTATATCAGACGCTTTTATCTCTAGCGAAGAGTGTTCGATGGTGGGCCTAGGAGGACTTGAACCTCCGACCTCTTCGTTATCAGCGAAGCGCTCTAACCGCCTGAGCTATAGGCCCTCGAACGAGTAGAAACATTACCCACCAACCCGGCCAATCACCAAATCGCCTGTTCAGTAGCGGTTTTTATGGCCGGAAAGTGGGCGTCAAAAAGAACAAAAGAGTTAGCGATCCAGCTGGATGCGCAGACCGCCCAGAATGCTCGACGAGGCGTTGTAGATCAGCGCGGCAACGGGCGCCAGAAGGGTGAAGAGCACGACCTCGAAAAGACCAATGGCCACAACACCACCGAAGTACATTCCGGCGGACATGCCGGAGGAATCCGTCAGGTCACCAATCAACGAATCCAGACGGTCCCACGTGCCCGCAGCGCCAAGAACGATGTAGATCAGCGCCATAGCCACAAACCACACCGCAAACAGCGCCAAGTTGAAGATAAGGGCCATCTTCAGGGCACTGATCGGCTCGATGTACGTGATTGTGCGCTGCACGCCCCGCTTGGCCGGGTTGCCGGGTTTGTTGGGCTTGCTGGGCTTATTGTCGGGCTGAGCGGGCTGGGTAGCCGCGTTGGTCTCCGGCGCCTTCTGATCGGCATTCGCGGTAGCCTTCTGCCCGGTCTCCGCGGCGGCCTTGTCACCAGCCTTCGAGGTGGCCTGGTTCTTCACCGCAGCCTGATCCTGCACCGGCGCCTTGGCCTTCTCCGCCGGAGCGTTTTTAGCCTTATCCGCCGTTGCCTTCGCGTTCTTTGCGTTCTTTGCCTTCGCATTCTGCGCGTTCGCTGCGTTCTTGGCGCTCTTGGCCTGCGCGTTCTTGGCATTCTTCGCGTTCTTCGCGTTCGGCGGGGGCGTTTTGTGCGTCATCGCATCTCCGTACTTGTTCGTACTCTTCAGTACTCGTTCGTGCTCGGTTGTGCTCTTTTATGCCTTTACGACAGTAGCCTAGCGGTATCGACCGCCAGGCTACTTCGGTTCAATGCTTACCCTGCAGGCCTACCCGGACTGCCCGGGGTACTCGGCCTACTCGGATTCCGTTTCCGCCTTCGCGGTGGCCTCGGCAGACTCCTCTGCCTCTTCCTCCACGTTGCGGTCCACGGCAACCAGCTCGTTGCCCTTGGCCAGGTCCACCAGGCGCACGCCCATCGTCGCGCGGCCGCTGTGGCGGATCTGGCTGACCTCGGTGCGGATCACACCGCCGTTGGAGGTCATGGCCAGGATCTCGTCGTCGTCGTTGACCGTCAGCGCGCCGATCAGCTTGCCGCGCTTCTTGTCGTACTTAAACGCAACCACGCCCAGGCCGCCACGGCCCTTCGTCGGGTACTCCTCCATCGGAGTGCGCTTGCCGTAACCGCCGGAGGTAGCCACGAACAGGGAAGAATCCTCTGCCACGACCGTCAGCGCCAGCAGCTGGTCCTCCTCGCGGAAGCGCATGCCCTTCACACCGGCGGTAGCGCGACCCATCGGGCGCAGCGTCTCATCGTCGGCGGTGAAGCGCATAGCCTGGCCCTCTTCGGAGACCAGCAGCAGGTCGTCCTCGGCGGTGCACAGCTGCGCACCGACCAGGCGATCGCCCTCGTTGAGGTTGATGGCAATCAGGCCGCCGGAACGGGCAGTGTCGTAATCCGTCAGGCGGGACTTCTTCACCCGGCCGTGAGCGGTAGCCAGCACCAGGTACGGGGCATCCTCGTAGGACTGGATCTGGATAACCTGGGCGATCTGCTCGCCCGGCTGGAACTCCAGCAGGTTAGCCACGTGCTGGCCACGGGCCGTGCGGGTGGCCTCCGGCAGCTCGAAGGCGCGCAAGCGGTACACGCGGCCGAAGTTGGTGAAGAACAGAATCGTGTCGTGCGTCGAGCAGACAAAGAAGTGGCGTACCACGTCATCCTGCTTCAACTCGGCGCCACGCACGCCCTTGCCGCCGCGGCGCTGGCTGCGGTAGCTATCCACCTTCGTGCGCTTCGCATAGCCGGTGGAGGTGATGGTCACAACCACGTTCTCGCGGGCAATTAGGTCTTCCTCGGACACGTCGCCGGAAGCGGCGATGATCTGCGTGCGGCGCTCATCGCCGTACTTATCCACGATCTCAGCCAGCTCGGTGCGGACGATGTCGCGCTGGCGCTGCGGGGATTCCAGGATCGCCTTCAGGTCGGCGATCGTCTCCTCCAGCTCCGCCAACTCGTCAATGATCTTCTGGCGCTCCATCGCGGCCAGGCGGCGCAGCTGCATAGCCAGGATGTGGTCTGCCTGCACCTCGTCGACATCCAGCAGGTCGATCAGGCCGGTGCGGGCCTCGTCCACCGTCGGGGAGCGACGGATCAGGGCGATGACCTCGTCCAGCATGTCCAGCGCCTTCACCAGGCCACGCAGGATGTGAGCGCGCTTTTCGGCCTCATCCAGGCGGTACTGGGTACGGCGCACGATTACGTCGATCTGGTGGTCCACGTAGTGGCGCAGCATCTGGTCCAGGCGCAGGGTGCGCGGCACGCCGTCCACGATGGACAGCATGTTGGAGCCGAAGCTGGTCTGCAGCTGGGAGTGCTTGTACAGGTTGTTCAGCACCACGCGCGGCACAGCGTCGCGCTTCAGAGTGATGACGATGCGCATGCCCACACGGTCGGAGGATTCATCGTCGATCTTGGAGATACCGGCGATCTTGCCGTCGCGGATCTGCTCCGCAATAGAAGCCACCAGGTTGTCCGGGTTCACCTGGTAGGGCAGCTCGGTGATGATGATGACCTGGCGGTTGCCTTCTTCCTCAATGCTGGTCACGCCACGCATGCGGATGGAGCCACGGCCGGTGCGGTAGGTGTCCTGGATGCCCTTGTCGCCGACGATCAGGCCGGCGGTCGGGAAGTCCGGTCCCTTCACCCGCTCCATGCAGGCTTCCAGCGCGTCGGCTTCCTCAGCCTCCGGGTTGTCGAGCAGCCAGTAGATGGCCTCCGCCAGCTCGTTCAGGTTGTGCGGCGGAATGTTGGTAGCCATACCCACGGCGATGCCGCCGGAGCCGTTCATCAGCAGGTTCGGCACGCGGGACGGCAGCACTGTCGGCTCGGTGGTCTTGCCGTCGTAGTTGGGCTGGAACTCGACGGTGTTCTCGCGGATGTCGCGCACCATCTCCATCGCCAGGGGCGTCATGCGGCACTCGGTGTAACGCATGGCGGCCGCGCCGTCATTACCGCGGGAACCGAAGTTGCCCTGGCCGTCGACCAGCGGGTAACGCATGGACCACGGCTGAGCCAGACGTACGAGGGTGTCGTAGATCGCGCTGTCGCCGTGCGGGTGGTAGTTACCCATCGTGTCGGCGACAGGCTTTGCGGACTTCACATAGCTGCGCTCGGGGCGGTAGCCGTTGTCGAACATCGCGTAGAGGATGCGTCGGTGCACGGGCTTCAGACCGTCACGGACTTCGGGCAGGGCGCGTCCGACGATCACGCTCATGGCGTAATCGATGTAGCTGGACTTCATTTCCTCCTGCAGATCGATCGGTGTGATTCGATCAAAGAGGTTGTCGCTACCGTTGTTGTCGTCGCTCACTGTTTTGAGAAGCCTTTCTGTTTAGCCTTCAGACCTATCTATTCTACCCCCTTGTTGTGGGTTTCCTGTGCTTTGGAGGCTTTGTGACGCCACCTTTCCCGCCGCGTTAGGTGAATTCGAGACAGGATCGTCTCTACGGCTTGAACTGATTTGGAACTTATAAATGAATTGTTAATACGTCAGTTACCCCCATAAGTGGGTAAACTAAAGTGGCTGGTGTGAAAAGTTGCGCATATGTGCAATATCGCGCTGACCAGTCTCTTTAAAGAGAAAGCCTTGTTAACCCACCTGAGCAGGGATTTTTGTAATTTCTAGCACTGAAAAATCCCAGGGCGAAAGCTACTTTAAAAATGTCCGACGTTTCACCCAGAAGCCAAACGGTTTGGCTACACACGAAAACACAGGAGAAAGACATGAAGCTGTCCAAGAAGATCACCGCTACCGCCGCTGCTACCGCCCTGGCTTCCGCAGCCCTGCTGACCCCGGTTGCTAACGCTCAGGAAGAGGGAGGCTCCCCGGCTCCGGAGGCTCCGGCCGAGGGCGAGCAGCCGGGCGAAGGCGAGGGCGACGAGAACGGCAACGAAGACGACCAGACCGGTGACGACAGCACCGAGGACGAGCCGGCCGGCTCCTCCAACATGAGCAAGGAAGACAAGATCGCTGCTGGCATCGGTGGCACCATCGTTGGCCTGGGCGTTCTGGGTGCAGTCCTGGGTAACGCCGGCGACAAGGGCGAGGACAAGGCCGACGACGAGGCTGAGGCTCCCAAGGACGGCGAGAAGGAAGAAGCTCCGGCTGAGGGCGAAGAGGCACCGGCCAAGGAGGACATCGAGGCTCCGGCAGCTGAGGCTCCAGCCGAGGGCGAGGCTGAGGCACCGGCCGCAGAGGCTCCGGCTGCAGACGCTGAGGCACCGGCAGAGCGCAACGTTCAGCTGGCTAACACCGGCGTTAAGCCGGAGATCTCCATCCTGGCTGGCCTGGCTCTGATCTCCATGGTCGCAGGCGCTTGGATGATGTTCGCTCGCCGCCAGGCATAACTCACGCTTCTACTGCGTAATCACGGAAAAGCGGATCACGCCTTCCGCTGAACCCACGAACCCGCGGCTCCTTCTCACTCTGGAAGGGCTGCGGGTTTTCCCATACCTTCGGATGCTTTAGGCACGCTCCGGGCGCACCGCTAGTCGGCCATCCCCCGCCAGAACTCTTCCAGCCGATCGGAAACCAACTCCGGCTCCCGCGCCCAACGGTTATGCCCCAGCTGCGAATCGAGCTCCTCCACCTGCACCACATCGGCAGGCAACTCCGACCCCAGGTTCTCCGCGGAAGCTATCGGGCAATCCTCGTCGTTCGCGCAGCGCGTCAGCAGCACCGGGGTGCGCACGGACTTCTTCGCCTCTTCGTAGTCCATGTCTTGATCCGCCAGCTTGTGCAGGCGGTTTGTTTGCCCATAACGGAACCACTCACGCAGCTGCGTACCCGATTGGCGCCCATAGCCCGCCAAATCCAACACGCCCGCCGGCTGGTACCCAAACAGCAGGATATTCAGCATGATCTGGTAGGTACCGAAGCGCAGGCGCGTACGCTGCTTACCCTCAAACCCCTTGTAATACGGAGTGCCGGATCCCACGCCCATCATCCCGCGAATGCCCAGCTCTGCAGCCTCGGGGCGCGCAAGAAACAGCGCACCGATCTGTCCGCCCATCGAATGGCAAAGCATTAACGTGGGGTGATCCTTATTGACGCCCAACGCTTCCTTCGCAGCCCGAATCGTTCGCGGATAATCTTCAGAGGCCAGGTGGTGGTAACCCCACTGGTGCTTGCGGGTGGCCACGGCCGTGGAACTACCCTGCCCACGCAGCTCGCCGGTAACCACCGGGTATCCCCGGTCCGCCAACTCCCAGGCGATTGGGTCGTAATAGCGGGCACCCATTCCAAAGCCCGGCCAGACCACGATCAGCGGGCGGGCACGATCCCACGCGGCATCCGCTGGGCTGTTCGCTGAGTTCGCAGCGCTGCTGGAGGCGGTGGCGTCCGTACCTTCCTCCCCCACCTTCGCCGTGCCGGGCAGGAACAGGCGAACCTGCGACGTGGTGCCGTCGGCCATCTCAACCGGCAGCAGGGTCGGCTCGCGGCGCGGCTGCGTACGAGTGGTTTTCCCTTGGTGTTTCGAATCGCTCACAACACTCGATTAAACATCAAGGAAGCGCACGTCGCGCGCGTTCTTGGTAATGAAGCTGCGGCGAGCCACAACATCGTCACCCATCAGCACGCTGAAGATCTCGTCGGCGGCCGCGGCATCCTCCAGGTCCACGCGGCGCAGGGTGCGCACCGTCGGGTCCATGGTGGTTTCCCACAGCTCCTTGGCGTTCATCTCACCCAGACCCTTGTAGCGCTGGATGCCGTCGTCCTTGTTGATCTTCCGGCCTTGAGCCAGGCCCTCCTCGAGCTGCTCGTCGCGCTCGCGGTCGCTGAAGGCAAAGCCCGGCTCGCCCTTGGCCCACTTCAGCTTGTACAGCGGTGGCTGGGCCAGGTACACGTAGCCCTCCTCCACCAGTGGACGCATGAAGCGGAACAGCAGGGTAAGCAGCAGCGTGGCGATGTGCTGGCCATCCACATCGGCGTCGGCCATCAGCACAATCTTGTGGTAACGCAGCTTCTTGATGTCGAACTCGTCGTGGATGCCGGTGCCCAGGGCCGTAATAATGGCCTGGACCTCGTTGTTCTTCAGAACCTTATCCATGCGGGCCTTCTCCACGTTCAGGATCTTGCCGCGCAGCGGCAGGATGGCCTGGTACATGGAATCGCGACCGGACTTCGCGGAACCACCTGCGGAATCGCCCTCCACGATGTACAGCTCGCTGAGCTTCGGATCGCGGGAACGGCAATCGGCCAGCTTGCCCGGCAGGCCGCCGATGTCGGAGGCGGACTTGCGGCGCACCATGTCGCGGGCTTTGCGAGCGGCATCGCGAGCGTGGGCGGAGGCCACCGCCTTGTCCACGATGGCCTTCGCCTCCGCCGGGTTGGCATCCAGCCAATCCGCCAGGTGCTCGTTCACGGCCCTTTGCACGAAGCCCTTGATCTCGGTGTTG
The DNA here is from genome assembly GCF_001807485.1 of Corynebacterium sp. HMSC08A12. Lineage (GTDB taxonomy): Bacteria > Actinomycetota > Actinomycetes > Mycobacteriales > Mycobacteriaceae > Corynebacterium > Corynebacterium evansiae. The sequence continues at coordinate 85,241 of NZ_KV789188.1, forward strand.
CCGAGCTTGGTCTTCGTCTGACCCTCGAACTGCGGGTCGCCGACGCGCACAGAGATAACCGCCGCGAGGCCTTCGCGCACGTCGTCACCGCTAAGCTTCGGATCCTTGGCCTTCAGCAGCTTGTGCTCGCGGGCGTAGCGGTTCATCAGGGAGGTCAGCGCGGCGCGGAAGCCTTCCTCGTGCGTACCACCCTCGAAGGTGTTGATGGTGTTGGCGAAGGTGTGAACGGACTGGCTAAAGCCGCTGTTCCACTGCAGCGCAACCTCTACCTCGTGGTCCTCCTCGGCCACGTCGAAGGAGATGATGGTCGGGTGGATCGCGGTGCGCTTGCGGTTGATGTAGGCGACGTAGTCCTTCAGGCCCTCCGGGTAGTGGAAGACGCGGGTGCGCGGACCCTTTTTCTTCTCTGCCTCTGCCGCCTTTTCCTCGGCGGACTTCGGTGCCGCCGCATCCTCGGCTGCGGTCTCCAGCTCTTCGTCGTCCTCGAGGTTCTCGCGCTCGTCGACGAGCTTAATGGTCAGGCCCTTGTTCAGGAAGGCCATCTCCTGCAGGCGCTTCGCCACAGTATCGAAGTTGAACTCGACGGTCTCGAAGATCTCCGGGTCCGGCCAGAAGCGCTGCTTCGTTCCGCTACCGCGGGCCTTCTTCACCTGCTGCAGCTCCTCGGGCACAGCCTCGTTGAAGTTCTGACGCCACAGGTACCCATCGCGCTTAATCTCAGTCTCCATGCGGGTAGACAGGGCGTTAACCACCGAGATACCCACACCGTGCAGACCACCGGATACGGCATAGGAGTCCGAGTCGAACTTGCCGCCCGCGTGCAGCTGCGTCATAACAACCTGCACGGTCGGCGGGCCGGTCGGGTGATCCTCCACCGGAATACCACGGCCGTCGTCGATGACCTCCACGCCACCGTCGGCCAGCAGCGTTACGCTGACTTCCTTGGCGTAACCCGCCATGGCCTCGTCAACCGAGTTGTCCACAACCTCCCACACCAGGTGGTGCAGGCCGCGCTCGCCGGTGGAACCGATGTACATACCGGGGCGCTTGCGAACGGCCTCCAAGCCCTCGAGGATCGTAATTGAACTCGCGCCGTAGTCGCTCTGCTTCTGTGGTTCAGCCACGGTGGGTCAAACTCCTTTTCTCGCGCGTAAATAACCACCCCATTCTAGCGCGTCGGGGGCCTAAAGGTGCCATTGGACAGGCCGTTTGAGCTATTTGAGCTGTGTTTAGATCATCCGAAGTCGTCTCGCGGCCCGCGCCCTTGCACGCGCAGCTTGCCGTATTTCGGCCGGCGGATGTTGGGCCCCTGGATTCGCAGTTGCGCCACCACGTCCTCGCCCGCACGCTTGGCAATGGCCTGCAGAATTACGGTTTGCATGTAGCGCAGCTGAGTGGTCCACGGGGTGGAATCGCACTCGATCACCAGGATCTGCGCTTCCTCCTCATACCGCACCGGGCGGGTGTGTTCGGCGATCTTGTCACCCACCAGCTCCGGCCAGGCGTTCATGATCCGCGCAACGCTCACCCGCTGCTGCCAGCCCTGCCGCTTGATCTCGCGCCCAATTAGCGCACCGAAACGCTTCGGGTCGCGGTAACTACGATCGAGCCGCCCATCCATGCGGGTCTTGTACCTGGTCGCCTTGCGGAACGTTGTCTTCTTGTTCTTTTTTGGTGACGCCACCAGCGGCAACTCGGCCTGCGGGGAACCACCGGCCTTCTTCATGGCAGCGAGGGCTTGGGCTACTGGGTCAGTCGCCATTGGCCTCGCCATCCTTCACAATGCGTTCCGTCGCGGCAGTCTTGAGTTCATCAATAGTGTAGATCTTTGCTACATCCCGCAGGGCATCTGGAATGTCCTCATCCACCGCGGCCGTGATGAGGACCTGCTCTGCGCTGGAAATGAGGTCGACGAGGTGGTGGCGTCGAGAAGAATCGAGCTCCGCAAAAACATCGTCGAGGATCACGACGGGCTCAACCCCGTCCCCGCGCTGCATAAAAAACGCGGCGAGCCGCAGCGAGAGGGCAAATGACCAAGATTCGCCGTGCGAGGCGTAACCCTTGGCTGGCTGGTGGCCGAGGATCAAGTTCACGTCGTCGCGGTGGGGACCAAGCAGCGTGGTGCCGCGCTCGACCTCCTGGGGGCGCTTGGTGGCGAAGGCCTGCAGCAGCGTGGCCTCGGCGATCTCGGGGCTGAGAAGCGCCGTGGGCTGGTCTGGCTCGCTAACGCCCAGGCGAATGCCCAGGTCAGCGAGCTCCGCATCGATGGTGGACGTGTAAGACATGTGCGCGGGGCGCGACTGTGGAGCCAATGATTGGTAGGTCTGCTGCAGGTGCGGGGCAAGGTCGTGGACGATCTGCACCCGCGCCGACATGATCTGCCCACCCAGCGCGGCCAACTGGCTATCCCAAACATCGAGAGTGGCCAGGGCGGATTCCGCATCGGCCTTGATGTCCTCCGAGAGGTTGTGGCTGGCCCCCTTCGGGGCGCCGACGACAAGCCGCAGAGCGAAGGCCGACTGCCGCAGCAGCGCGTTCCGCTGGCGCAGGGCCTTGTCGTAGTCCGCCTTCACGGCAGCTAGGCGCGGGTATCTGGAAATCATGATTGTGTCTAGGAAATGACGCCGCTGCTCGGGTTCGCCGCGGATCAGCGCCAGATCCTCCGGGGAAAACAGCGTGGTTCGCACAACCCCCAGCAGATCCCGCTGGGAATTCATGGCAGCGCGGTTTATGTGCGCGCGATTCGAGCCGCGGGCGCGGATGGCCAGGTGAGCGGTGAGCTCGCGGCCATTGTTCACGGCGGTGGCGGAGATGTTGGCGATGTCCTGCCCGCGCCGCACCAGGGCGGCATCGGTGTTGACGCGGTGCGAGCTTAGATGGGCTAGGTAACCGAGTGCCTCGACGATATTGGTTTTCCCGTGGCCATTAGGGCCAGAAAAGATCGTGATGCCAGGGCTGAGTTGCAGGTCGAGTTCCTCCCACGACCTGTAATTACTCAGACGAAGATTGGAGACGTACACGGTTAGCCAGAAATCAACCTAGAAAAACAACCTCGAGAATCAACCTCGGCCTAGCCTGGCTTAACCCGGCAGGCGTACCGGCATCAGCAAGTAGGTGAAGTCCGTCTCCGGGGTTGCGAAGTTACCCTCTGCGTCTGCCTCGGGCAGCTCGCCCGGATCCGGCAGCAGGATCGCGGGACGGGAGGCCATGGTGAAGCCGAAGACCACGCGCGGGGTGTGGATGGCGGCCAGGCCTTCCTTCAGGTAACTGGGGTTAAACGCGATGACCAGCGGCTCGCCGGCGAAAGCGCAGTCCAGGGTTTCCGTAGCGGAACCGACATCGCTGCCACCTGCGGAAAGGGTGACGGTGTTGTCCTTGAAGTCCATCCGGATCTGGGAGTTCCGCTCGGCGACGATGGAGACGCGCTTGATGGCCTCCTGCAGCGGGGCAATCTCCACGCTTGCGAGTGCGGTGTGCGTCTTCGGCAGCAGCGGGCGGAACTTCGGGAATTCTGCGTCGAGCAGGCGCGTGGTGGTGTGTCGCGACTCGGTGGAAATACCCAGCAGGCCATCGGCGCCGATGTCCTCGCCACTACCCACTGCGATCTCGATGGGATCGGTGTTGTTCGGATCCATGGAGCGCGCAGTGTCTGCCAGAGTGCGAGCCGGGATCAGCAGCTTCGCCTGCGCGTCGGCCTGCGCCGGATTCCACTGGAAGCTGCGGACGGCCAGGCGGAAGCGGTCAGTGGCGACCATAATGACATTCTCGCCGTCGATTTCCACGTGTACGCCGGTGAGCATCGGCAGGGTGTCGTCGCGGCCGGCCGCCACAGCGACCTGCGAGATAGATTCCGCAAAGAGATTCGGGTCGATAGTGCCGGTGACCTCGGGCAGCTCCGGCAGAACCGGGTAATCCTCGATGGTCATTGCGGGCAGTTCGAACTTGGACTTGCCAGTCTTGAGAGTCACGGTAGTGCCGTCGAACTCGATGTTGATCGGCTTATTCGGCAAAGAGCCAACGATGTCGGAGGCCAGCTTGCCGGCTACGAGAATCTTGCCGGGCTCGTTGACCTCGGCATTGATGCGCACGCGAGTGGAAACCTCGCGGTCGAATCCGGAAAGCTCCAACCCTTCGTCGTCGGCGACAATCATCACGCCGCGCAGGATGGGCTGGGTCGGCTTGCTAGGCAGGGAGCGGGCTACCCAACCGAGGGCGGATGCGAAGTCATCCTTGGGAACAATGAAACTCACTGTTTGGCTATCCATGCTCAATCTAACTTCCGTGCTCTCGTCGCTCTCGTGGTTTTCGAGGTTCTCGGGGTCTAGCGGGCCTCGAGGTTCGTCTGATCAAGATTAACCCACAAGCTCTATTTCTGTTTATTCCCTTTTATTTAGAGAGATAGCAGTCGTAGTAGGTGTTGTGGATCCTGTGCACAAACCCTAATCGATGCATGTCGCACCGCAGGTTCGGGTGTTGATGATCCGGTGGACAAGCTGTGAATAACAGATCTCGACTGTGGATAACTTCGGCGGGTCGCGAGTTGTACACATCTTCTCCACTGCTGTTTACCCAGTTTAGGCGCAGTTTTCCCCAGGGGGCGGGGCGCTGTTTTGTGACGCAGCTAACTTTTCATCCTCTGCGGCGCACCCGGAGCCCGCCGAAACCGCTACCCCTTGAATTACAACTTTGAAATTACATCTGTGGAAAACCCTGTGGAATTGTGGATAACTCAGTTGAATCCTGGTCTAGTAAAGGTCAGAGCCTCGTGAGTTATCCCCAGGCTCGCTGTGGATAACTCGGTGAATCTGGGGAAAACTGTGGGAAACTCGCGCCCTGCTCTGCCGCCGGGGGTGCTGCTACCGGGCGACGAAGCTAATCCCGGGCATGGGACTTGATCTTTTGTGTTAGTTCCTGCACCTGATCGAAGACCTTCTTGTTCTCCGACAGGGATTCCCGCACGCGCCGCTCCGCGTACATCACCGTGGTGTGGTCGCGGCCGCCAAATGCGCTTCCCAGCTTCGGCAGGGATAGATCCGTCAGCTCGCGGCACAGATACATGGCGATCTGCCGGGCCTGCACAAACTTCTTGGCCCTACCCTTCCCCACCAGCTCGTCCGTGGTCAGGTTGAAGTAGTTCGCCACTACCTCGATGACGTGCTGCGGTACGATTTCCACGTCTTGATCCGCCGGCGAAATATCGCGCAGCGCAATCTCGGCGGTCTCCACCGTCAAAGGTTCGTGGCTCAGCGCGCAGTAGGCCGTCACGCGGATCAAAGCACCGTCGAGCTCGCGGATGGACTTTTCGTAGCGGCTGGCGATCAGCACCTTCACGTCCTCCGGCAACTGCACGTTGTCGGATTCGGCCTTCTTCGTCAGAATCGCAATGCGCGTCTCCAGATCCGGAGTCTGCACGTCCGTAATCAGGCCGCCTTCGAAGCGCGTCCGCAGGCGATCCTCCAGGGTGGTCAGCTGCCGGGGAGGTCGGTCGGAGCTCAAGACGATCTGCTTATTCGCCTGGTGCAGTGCGTTGAACGTGTGGAAGAACTCCTCCTGCGTGGACTCTTTGTTCTGCAGGAACTGAATATCATCCACGATCAGCATGTCCAGGTTGCGGTAGCGCCGCTTGAAGGACTCACGGGTGTCGTTAGCAATCGAGTTAATGAAGTCGTTCGTCAGCTCCTCCGAGCTCACATACTTCACCCGCATATTCGGCTGCAGTTCTTTGGCGTAGTGCCCGATGGCGTGCAGCAGGTGTGTTTTGCCCAGGCCCGATTCGCCCCAGATAAACAGGGGGTTATAAGCCTTGGCCGGTGCCTCGGCCACGGCGCGGCAAGCCGCGGCGGCGAAGTTATTCGAGGAGCCGACCACGAAGTTTTCGAACGTGTAGTTCTTGTTCAGCAGCGATTCGCCGTCGAGCCCGTCGTTGAAACTCGAGGACGGCTGCGGCGAAGAGGTATGGGGCGAAGAGGTGTGCGAGGAAGGAGTATGCCGCGGGGCTGGACGGTGCGCGGTCTCCTTGTTCGTCCAGCGCGTAGGCGTCGGAGACGGGTTCGGGTCGATATGGTTCTCCGACGCAGCGTATTGCCCGGCGAGTTCGTCGGCGTCATGCTCCCGACGCCGCGCCGCTTCCTCAGCAGTTTCGGCCGCGGCGCTATCCCCAGCCTGCGCCGCGCCGTCCCTCTGCTCGGCCTTGTTGACCAGCTCCTCTACCTGCGACATCGAAAGGTCGTCTGCGGTTGCCACCGACCCTTTTTGTGACGCCCCTTCGTGGGCATCGCCGGCAGCATCAGCATCGGTGTGGCTGTCGTTGGCTGCCTCGGCGCGATCCTCGGTTTCCCCGTTAGTGCTGGTGATGGCGAGGCTAACGGAGAGATCCAGCCGCGTCTTGAGGACGTGCTTGATGGGATCGATCAGGTCTTTCTCGATCGATTCCTTGGTCCACTTGTTCGGGGTCTCCAGCACCACAATGCGGCCCATGAGCCCCACCGGCCTGACCTTGCGCAGCAGGGAGCGCTGCTTGGGGGAGATCGCCGGCAGGTCCGGATCGGGATTAGCCGACGAGCTATCGGCAAGCCAATCGTGCATGATGGCATCCCACATGTCTGGGAAGTGTTCCTCGATGGAGAAATTCGAGTGGCTCATGGGGCTCCAGGGTTGGTCGGGGGTGGCCGAAAGGTTAACGGGGGTTAAACCACGGGTGGTTTAGCTAGTCGGGCTGTTCTGTAGTTGTTCACGGCCCAGTGCACAGTGCGAAACACCGATTGTCCTGCGTTTCCACACAGTTATACACACCTGTGGATAACTTCTCTGCACATGTTATCCCCAAGGTACAGCGCTCTTGTGGATAACTCTAATTAAAGTGTGAAAATGCCCGTGACCTGCATGTATAAGGTGTAAAGTAAAGGTTTAATGTTTGGGGGTGGAGGAGTTTTCCACAAGGCCAATCGATATTTGACGAAGTCCGTTTCCGTCCTTAAGGGTTTTTGTTCACACCCAGACTTCGGCGGCAGAAATGGGTGATTGCGGTGCGGTTTTATGCCCATTGAGGTGGCACTTCTCGCGCTAGTTACCGTAGTGACTTTCTAAAATTTGGATAACTTCCGTCACAGCACGTATCCTTGACTCGTCTATGGCAACCCACGTACGACAGCAGGTCACCACGCTGTCTATCGGGTGCCTCCGGTACCGGCTCTTAGGTCCTCCGGGACTTTGCCGGTGCAATTGTCCACTTAAATTTGTGGGCGCGCCGCTGGCTTAAGCGTTGATCCCAGCTCATGAAGGGGCTGGGTGTCTGTTGTGGCTGCACGTGGCTCGTCCGCTGATAGCGAAAGTTAAGGAGTGAAGTACCGTGGCCAAGGGCAAGCGTACTTTCCAGCCCAACAACCGTCGTCGTGCACGTGTGCACGGTTTCCGTACCCGTATGCGTACCCGCGCCGGCCGTGCCATCGTTTCCGCACGCCGCAACAAGGGCCGCAAGTCCCTGACTGCCTAAATTAGGCACAGACGTTCGCTCCACCCCAATACTCTTGGGGTGGATTGTCGTAGGGGCGTCAATAAGTAAGAAAGAGCCACCACAGTGCTAGCTCCCCAGCACCGGCTTCGGTCGACTGCCTTGTTTGGGCAGACGATACGGAAGGGTCGGAAGAAGGGTAGCCGCACTGTGGTGGTTCACGTTTTAGCGGGTGGCGGCGGGGCCGAAGAGCTTCCGCTGCCGTTGCAAGAGGGGGCGACTGCCGGGCCACGCATGGGGCTAGTGGTTTCGAAGGCGGTCGGCAACGCCGTGACCAGGCATAATACCTCGCGGAAGCTTCGTCATGCCTTCCGTGCTGTGTTGGACGAAGGGCTGCAGGAAGGCAGCCTGGAGTTCCCCGTCGGCACCACGGTAGTGATCCGTGCGTTGCCTAAGAGCGCCACTGCGAGCTTTGAGGAGTTGGTCGGCGATGTGCGCAGCTGCATCCGGCGAGCCCTCGCCCGCTAGTGGCCACTCTCCCACGTCCGAGCCCTCGCCCAATGGTGATGCGAGTACCAGTAGTGATGGTCGTAATGGTCGGCCGGGTGTCGGGGCCCGAATGGCTCGCCGATTGATCCTTGGTTACCAAAGTTATGTGTCACCCCTTAAAATGGGGCCAACATGCCGTTTTGATCCTACGTGCAGCAACTACGCCTTAACCGCTATAGGCCGCCATGGCCTGATTAAGGGGTCGCTTCTCGCGTTGGGTCGTTTGGCCCGCTGTGGGCCTTGGCATCCGGGAGGTTGGGATCCTGTCCCGCCTCGTCGTCCCCTGTGCTCGTGGGGCGGGCGGCGCCGCTAGCTGTGTTCCTTTTTTGGACGCCAACTATCGGCGGCGCCGGCCCTACGGGCCTTAATAGATCAATTTCAGGAGAAACCTCGAGTCGCCATGGATTTTGTTTATTATCCAGTGTCCGGCGTTTTGTGGTTCTGGCATAAGCTGTTCAGCTACGTCCTGAGCCCAGATTCGGGCATCACTTGGGCGCTGGCAATCATGTTCCTCGTGTTCACCATTCGTATCCTCTTGGTGAAGCCGATGGCTAATCAGCTGCGTTCCAGCCGCAAGATGCAAGAAATGCAGCCAAAGATGCAGGAGCTGCAGCGAAAGTACAAGAACGATCGTCAGACGCTGGCGATTGAGATGCGCAAGCTGCAGAAGGAAATGGGCGTAAACCCGTTGGCTTCCTGCCTGCCGATGCTTGTGCAGATGCCGATCTTCCTTGGCCTGTTCCACGTGCTTCGTTCCTTCAACCGCACGGGCACCGGTGTGGGTCAGCTGGGAATGACGGTCGAGGAGACTCGTAATACGCCGAACTACTTCTTCGGTGTGGACGAGGTTCAGTCCTTCCTGGACGCTCGTATCTTCGGTACTCCCCTGTCCGGTTTTATCTCCATGGACCCGGCCAACTACCGCGCGTTCTCCGCGGATGGTCACGTGGACTTCACCCGAACCAACATCATCCTGGTCGTTGTCCCGCTGATGCTGCTGGCTTCCGTGCTGATGCACTTCTCGGCCCGCATGTCTATGGATCGTGCTGCAAAGCGCCGTGCGGAGAACCCGATTAAGGCTAACGACCCTAAGGCCATGCAGTCTCAGATGCAGATGGACATGATGCAAAAGCTGATGCTGTGGGTCATGCCGGTTCTGTACCTAATGGGTGGCTTCGCTTGGCAGGTTGGTCTTGCCCTGTACATGGCTACCAACATGACGTGGTCCTACCTGCAGCAGTACTTCCTCTACAAGAAGATGGATGCTGAGGAGGAGGCGGAGAAAGAAGCTATCGCGGCTTCCAAGCGCACCTCTGCTCCGAAAGTCGGCGCCCGCCCGGATAACCCCAAGAAGAAGGGTAAGAAGCGGAAGTAGCCCTAAACCGCGTTGAACCGTCACCGTTATGGTGGCGGTTCTTTTGTTTTCTCTAGTTTCTCTGCACAATCCGTTCGCGGCTTGAAGACTCGGGTGCTGCTTTGAGGTCAACGGACTATAGAATGGGCGGAGTAATAGAAGCCGAATGTTTCACGTGAAACATCGTGTGGAACAACCCGGATTGTTTCACGTGAAACATTGCCCCTACCTCCCACCGTTGAAGGAGTGTCTAGATGGCAAATCGAGACGACGTGAACATTCAAAGCCCGGAACTAGGTGAACCTCCAGCGGCCGCCCAGGAGGTTTTCGGCGATCGTCTTCCCCTTGCCCGGGAGTATGCGGAGTTCTTGGCAACAGCCGGCATTGAAAGAGGACTGTTAGGCCCACGCGAGGTTCCACGTATCTGGGAGCGGCACGTACTTAACTCCGCTGTCCTTGGGGAAGTTATTGATGAGGGATGCCGTGTTGTCGATATTGGCTCCGGTGCCGGTCTACCAGGTATCCCGTTGGCGATCGCGCGTCCGGATCTAAAGGTTCAGCTCCTGGAGCCACTGCTACGACGCTATAACTTCCTGTCCGAGATCAACGACCGACTCGATCTGGGGTGCGAGGTCGTCCGCGGTCGTGCCGAAGAGCCAGATGTAGTTAGAGCTTTGGGCGGTGCAGATGTTGCTACGTCTCGAGCTGTGGCACCGCTCGGTAAACTCACCCGTTGGTCACTGCCTCTGGTGCGCGTTGGTGGAGCGATGAAGGCCCTTAAGGGTGGTTCGGTCGCAGAGGAACTCGAGCGAGACGCCAAAGAGATTGCTAAAGCGGGTGGCGGGGATGGAACCATCCAGCTAGTAGGCGAGTCTAAGGTGGCGGAACCTACACACGTGATCACTATTCCGCGCATCAAGTAGGGCTCTCATTGTGGCCTCTGTGAGGCTGATCTATCCTTTACATACACCTCGATGTTTCACGTGAAACATCATCTTTCGACTTCAGGATTGGACATAGATGTCGACCTTCGACATGGATGAAACACCCATCGGGCGAGCTGCCCAACAGGCTGCGCGCTTGAAGAACCCGAATCGGAACAAACTTCCGAGGCCGGAGAAGTGCAGGAAGATCACCATTGCCAACCAAAAGGGTGGCGTGGGCAAGACGACCTCTACTGTTAACCTGGCGTGGTCCCTCTCCCTTTTGGGCATGAAGGTGCTCGTTATCGACCTGGATCCTCAAGGCAACGCATCGACGGCACTTGATGCGGTGCATCATGTCGGCACGCCTTCGTCTTATGAGGTACTGCTGAATGAGATGTCTGTCGATGAAGTGATGCAGGGCAACGACGAGAACGAGAACATCTTCTGCGTCCCAGCAACCATCGATCTGGCGGGAGCCGAGATCAATCTGGTTAACGAAGTTCGACGTGAGTATCGACTTTCCTCCGCGCTCAGCGACGGATGGATCGAAGAGCACGGTTTCGATTACGTGTTCATTGACTGCCCCCCTTCCCTCGGGCTCCTCACGATCAACGCAATGACGGCCGTGGATGAGGTACTGATCCCAATTCAGTGCGAGTACTACGCCCTGGAAGGCGTAAGCCAGTTGATCGATAACATCGCAATGATTCGCGAGAACCTGAACCCGAACCTGCACATTTCGGGCGTACTTTTAACGATGTATGATGGTCGCACACGGCTTTCGCAGAACGTTAGCGACGATGTTCGAACTCACTTCGGATCCGTGGTTCTGGATAACCATATTCCGCGTAATGTGAAGGTATCCGAGGCTCCGAGTTACAACATGACAGTGCTGCAGTACGACGGCGGCGCCCCTGGGGCGCTTGCCTATTATGACGCAGCTAAGGAATTCGCTCAGCGCGGCGATTACCTCCCGACAACGGAAACCGCGCCGATTGGAATTGCTCCCGAACTTCATGATCAGGGTGAGTAATAGTGGGGAAACGCAATAAAAAGGATTCCAAACTGTCGAAGAAAGATCTAAAGTCCGCCGAAAATAGCGTTTCGAAGGATTCGCGTAAAGTTTCAAAGCCGCACAATGTGGCCAATTCACCTCAGAGTCAGGAGAGTCCGTTGCCGAAGAAAACGCCGGCGGGCGCGAAGATGCCCGAAAATGCTGGTAGAAGCTTAGCGTCGGAAGCGGGGCGAGCTCTGAGTGCAACCAAGTCCAGTGGTGGCTCTCGAAAGCCGCAGATGCCCTCTCCTAACGCTGTAGGCAATGCTCGACGGGGCGGACTTGGTCGAGGTCTTGCATCGCTCATCCCGACCGGACCTGCTCGCCCCTCTCTTGGGGATGGTGCAGCCGACATTGTATTGGGTAGCGGGAAGAGCATCGGTAGCGGTGGAAAGAAGGCCGATGCTGGTTCATCGTCCGGTAACGGTGGCAAGGGTGATCGCGCGGTAGAAGATTCTGCCAGATCTCAGAAGAGCCCTGTGAACCCTCAAGCGGATCAAAGTGACTCTGACAAGCCGAATTTTGATCGACCTGATGAGAATCTGGGGGGTACCTCGAGTATGGACGCGAAACGTCACAGTGACGCTTCGCGTACGGTTATCCGAGAGGCTTCCGGTACGGAATGCGACGCCATCGAGAACCGTTCCGCTACCCCGAGCGACGTGAATGTTTCACGTGAAACATCGCAAGATGATTTCGGGGCAACCTACCAAGAGCTCCCCCTCGGTGCCATTCGTACAAATGCAAAGCAGCCGCGCGAGGTATTCGACGAGGAGGCCCTTCAGGAGCTCGTCCACTCCATTAAGGAGTTCGGGCTTATGCAGCCGATCGTCGTGCGCAGGGCCCCAGACGAGGATTCCACGTATGAGCTCATTATGGGTGAGCGACGCCTGCGCGCAGCAAAGCGAGCGGGTTTCGAAGTAATTCCCGCCATCGTCCGCGAGACCGCAGACGACGAGATGCTGCGCGACGCGCTGCTAGAGAACATTCACCGCGTCCAGTTGAATCCGCTGGAAGAAGCCGCGGCGTATCAGCAGCTTATGGAGGAGTTCGGCGTAACCCAGGAACAGCTGGCTAAGAAGATCGGTCGATCTCGTCCTCTGATCACTAACATGATCCGCCTTCTCCAGTTGCCTGTATCCGTGCAGCGGCGAGTCGGCGCCGGAGTCCTTAGTGCGGGTCACGCTCGCGCTCTCCTGGGCTTAAAGAGCGGCGCTGAGGAACAGGAGAAGCTTGCCACCCGTGTTGTAAGCGAGGGATTGAGCGTGCGCGCCACGGAGGAAGCGGTGACCCTCCTGAACCGTGGCGATAAGGCAGCCAGTGCTACGAAGGCTACTGGACGCAGCCCCCAACAGCTGCCAGAAGATGTCTCCAACTGGGTGGATAATGCCTCCGATGCATTGGAGACCAAGGTCAGTGTCCAAATGGGGAAGAAAAAGGGCAAGATCGTTGTTGAATTTGGAGGCCCTGAGGACTTCGACAGGATCATTGAGCTGTTGAAGTTTAAGAAGCACTAAAACGCTTAGCTAAACCCAGACAAAGCAAACCGGCATGTAGCTAACTCAGACTAAGAGAACCACCGGAAGGCCAACCCAGACAAACTGAACCAGCGGAAGTTAACCTTAAGAAAAGGAGCAAATTTCTATGTCCTTGACCGTTACCGAAGCCATTTCAACCCGCCGGGCAACGCGCCAGTACACCGACCAGGCGATTCCAACGGAAGTTTTGGATCGGGTAGTTGAGAATGCTCTTGAAGCCCCTAGCGCGTTCAACGCGCAGATGCGTGACCTGGTAGTAGTCCAGGATCAGGCCGTTAAGCAGGCGATTTTTGATGCTTCGGGACAGCAGCAGTTCCTGGATGCTCCGGTCGTCTTCGTTGTGGTCGGCCGCTCCGAGGTGGTGCCTGACGACGCTGAAGAGGTTCTGGGAGCAGAGCTTACGGAGAAGGTTCGTGGCTTCAATGGCTCCGCGTCCCCGGAGAAGCTGCGCGAAATTGGTATCAGGGATGCCATGCTCGTTGCTGGATTTTTGCTTCTTGCAGCCCAGGAACAGGGTCTTGCCACCTCCCCCACCACCGGTTGGAACGAAGAGGGCGTCAAGAAGGCAATTGGCCTCGAGGGGCGCGATGATCGTTCGATCGCACTCGTAGTGGCAGCCGGCTACCCCAATGAGGAGCCCACTCACCCGGGTCGTGCGGTGAACCGCCGAGTGGATAACCACTATTAAACGCAGAATCCTCCACTCTGAACCCCGATGTTTCACGTGAAACATCGGGGTTTTGTGTAGCAAGAAACTAGCGATTTCGCCACGGGAACGATTGGTGCCCTATAGGATCTTCGTAGAAACCAACCGCACGCAGCCGATTGTGCATTCCAGACTCGCTACTTTCAGGGACTCTTGGATGTCTTCAATGAACAGAAAGGAGCGCTGTGGAAGTACACATTAAAGCCATCACTCCTCAGTGTTCCGAAGATCTCGAGCCCAGTGCTGCGGCATCGACATTCTGGGCGCTCCCCCCGGGCTACGAGAATCAGAGTAGTTCGTCCAAAGACCCGGTATTTGATAAGCAGGTATGGCTGCAGAACGTCCTCCTGGAATGGGGAATCTGCGGATACACGGCATTCGTCGGCACCGGAGATGCAGGCACCCGACCGGTCCCTGCTGCGACGGTTTTCTTTGCTCCCGCGCGCTATATGCTAGGCATTGCGAACCTGCCAACTGCACCGATTTCCCCTGATGCAATCCTTCTGAGCACGGTGCACGTGGCTGTGCCGTACATGGGTCTATACCTAGAGCATCAACTCATCGATACCGTGCTTACCGAGGCGCACCGTCGCGGGGTGAAGGCCGTGGAGGCTTTCGCTCGAGTTGAGGACTTTGACGAGGAACTTGCTAGGCAGCTTAGTGAGGCTTCGTGGCCGACGGCGCAGGAAGAGCCGGAGGAGCCTAAGTGGTCACCAGAGGAACAAAATCGCAGGTACAGTGCCCTTGAATCCCTGAATTATGTGCCCGAATCCTATCGGGGTTGGAAGACGGCCGCGGAAACCCACGGGATAGACGAGGACATTCTGGATAGTGCCCCGATGCTCTCCGAGGACATCCTTGAGGCGGAGGGTTTCAAGGTGGTCAAGCATCACCGACACTTCCCGCGCTATCGCTTTGAGATCAGCGGGTCGCATAGCCTTTTTGGGGACTTCGCTGAGGAGGATCACGCACAGGTCAACGGACCGGAGAAGCTCTCCACGGTTATCGGTGGCAACCGGACGCCAAAAGCATCTGGGGTGCTCGGAAGCCTTGAAACTCCGGAAACGTTCGGGACTACTGGACAGCGCGAGACGAGCAACCGGGTCTCCGCGCCTAGTCCGGTGCAGAATCTACTTGTTCGGAAGCTCTTCCTGTAGCAGCTCCACAAAGCTAAAGGTGCCAGTAGCGTGGACATCCTTATCCAGCAGGTATAGGCGCTTAACGGCCACAACGATGGCCTCGGCGATGGTATCGCGCATCGCAGGATCAGTGAGGATCTCAACATCCTTAGGGCTGGTCAGGTAACCGGGCACGACCTGCACCGTCGGCATGCTGGTTAGGCGCAGAATGTCCCACGTCTGACCGTGGTTAAAGCAGTTCTGAAGCGGAGTGCGGGCCACAATCTCGCGCTGAATAAAGCCAGAGAGCTTCTCGCCCACCATCGATGAGTAGCCCGTCAGCGAGCCGAAGTAGAACGTAGCCGCGCCGTTGGCCTTCTCATTCGGATAAATATCGGCGCGCAGGCTAATCATGACGTCTGCGCCGAAAGCATTCGCGATATTGGCACGATCCTGGTTAGTGGGATTGGCAGACCGGGGGCGCGAAAGAATCGTCTCCATCCCCGCTGCGATCATACGGCCTTCTACCCTGCCGGCGAGGTCCCAGAGGATCTCCTCCTCCGAAATCTGTCCGAAGGGGCCGTCAACGATGTATCCCTTGTCCGAGCCACCCAGGCCCGGGTCGATCACCACACGCTTGCCGGTCAGCTGCGGTCCGGCAGAGCGAATCTGCTCCTTCTCACGGATGGACTGAGGCGAGCCGCCGGTGATCCTCCGCCCCAGGTAAGACAGTGCGCGCAGGGTGTCTGGGCCGACAACCCCGTCGTTATTCAGCCCGTAGTTCAGCTGGTAGTTCACCACGGCGGAGTGGGTACGCGGACCGAAGTGGCCATCCACACGGCTGGTGTAAAAGCCTAGGTCGTGCAGCTGAGTCTGCAGCTGCGCCACGTCGTCGCCGACGAACTGGTTGCCCTGCAGCGAGAGCACACGCGCCCCCAGGGTGTAGGAGGCCTCACGTAGCGCACGCAATGTGCCGGGAGTGATGGTGCCGTCGGCAATGATGCCACGCTGCTGCTGAAACGCCTTCAGCGCCTCCGCCAGGGCCTCGTCGAAAACTTCTTCCTCGCTGGTCCAGCGCTGCGACTTACTGCCGGTCGTGTCGCCTTCATACCCTTCCAGCAGACCGAGGCGCGCCAAGGTGCCGCGGACCTCAGCGACGCGCGGGCTGCGGTCGCCGACCTGGAGAAGCAAACGATCCACTGGGTTCAACACTCCAATTCTTCAAACTTTCGCGGCACTAAAGCCACTGTATCCACTGTGAGACAAATCACATTTAAGATCTTTCGCCGACAGTGGCGAGTCATAGATGCAATTCTAGGGACAAATCCGCCGATCTGCTTTACTTGCAGGTCAGGCGTGTTTTATCAGCTGTTTTCTAAAGCTGCGCTTCAATCGCAGATCGCAGCGTGTCCCGATCCTGAGCGCCGGTGAATTCCGCGACCTTCTCCCCGTCCTTGAAAATCATTAGGGCGGGGATGGACATGACCTGGAACATAGCGCCCAGCATGCGCTCCTCATCGACGTTCACCTTGGCAATCTTCGCCTTGCCATCGAACTCCGCCGCCAGTTCGTCGAGAATGGGCGTCATAGCTAGGCAAGGGCGGCACCATTCGGCCCAGAAGTCGACTAGAACAGGCTGGGTAGCCTCGACGACCTCGGACTTGAAGCTGGACTGGGTGACGTTCACGATGTCGGACATAGTGGCGACAAACCTCCTGGTTGGGAGCGCTTTTCTTTAGGTTGGAGGTTACCCTTCAACGTGTAAATATCCTATGTCCGACCGGCCATAGTTACCTAACGGTGACCGAACTTGTCCGATCCGTTACAGGGCCGGTGGTCCGTTACAAGGCCGGCGCCCCGCCACAGGCCGGCGCCCTGCCGCAGCCAGTGTGCTTCTACAGGGTGGCGAGGTAGGCCTCGGCGTCCAGGGCGGCGCGGCAGCCGGAGCCGGCTGCGGTGATGGCCTGCTGGTAGTGGGAATCCACCAGGTCGCCGGCTGCGAATACGCCCGGCAGGCTAGTGCGGGTGGAGGGCTCCTCGACCTTCACGTACCCGTTCTCCTGCAGCTCCACCTGGCCCTCGAAGACGGTGGTGCGCGGGTCGTGGCCGATGGCTACGAACATGGCATCCATCGCAACGTCCTTCTGCTCGCCGGTCTGGGTATCCTCCACCACCAGCGTCTCCACGGACTTGTCGCCCTTGACCTCCACGACCTTCGCGTTGGTCAGGAACTTGATCTTCGGGTTGTTACGGGCGCGCTCCTCCATGATCTTGGAGGCGCGGAACTCGTCACGGCGGTGAATGATGGTGACGTTCTCGCCGAACTTCGTCAGGAAGTCGGCCTCCTCCATGGCGGAATCGCCACCGCCCACCACGGCGATCTGCTTGTCCTTGAAGAAGAAGCCATCGCACGTCGCACAGGCGGATACGCCGCGGCCCAGCATCTCCTGCTCGCCGGGAACGTGCAGGTAGCGCGGAGCAGCACCGGTAGCCAGGATCACCGTACGGGCCTGGTACTCCTCGCCATAGGCCCACACCTTCTTGATCTCGCCGGTCAGGTCGACCTTCTCCACGTCCTCTTGGCGCAGGTCAGCGCCGAAACGCTCGGCCTGGGCGCGCATCTCTTCCATCAGGTCCGGGCCCATAATGCCCTTCTGAAAGCCCGGGAAGTTCTCCACCTCGGTGGTCTGCATCAGCAGGCCGCCGTACTCCACGCCCTCGAAAACCACCGGGTTCAGCTCAGCGCGTGCTGCGTACACGGCGGCGGTGTAGCCGGCCGGGCCGGAGCCGATGATGATGACGTCGTGAACCTTGCCTGCCTCCGCGTTCGCAGCGCCGTCTGCACTGGTGGCGCTGGCATTATCCGCGTCCGCGGCACCCTTCGAATCATTGTTGAGAATACCGCTGGCCTGCAGGAATGGCTGGTTCATATCTATCCTTTGAGGTCGAAGATGTTGTTCACCTCAGTTTAACCGGCCACGGCCATTCCGTATTCCTCTGCCCCGCCGAGGTGCTCGTACATCATCCTTTTTGCTCGGTTCTTCCGCGATTTCACGGTGCCCACGGGAATCCCCAGTTGCTCCGCGGTTGTCGCCTCGCTCAGCCCTCTAATCTCCGTCAGCACCATCACGTCACGCATCTCGGGCGAAAGTTGCCGCAGGCTGCGGTGCACATCCAACCGGGCGACCGTCGCTTCCTCTCGCATCCCCCGCGCGGGCAGGGTTCGCGTACGCTCGTTGAAATCCTCGCGACCCGGCTGTGCTTCGCGGCTGTAGCGCTGCATGTATGACAGCGCCGCGTTGCGCATAATCGTCGCCATCCAGGTGCTCACGCTGGCGGAGCGCTCCCCGTTGAAGCGCGCGGCGAATCGGTGCACGCGCAGCAGTCCCTCCTGGTAAACGTCCATTTGGTGAGCCTCGGGCACGTTGACTCGCCGCACCGCCCACCACAGCGTGCGTTGGTGGCGGTCGATCAGCTCGCGGAACGCGCCGGGTTGCCCCTCGTTGTGGCCGCGCAGCAGCTCGTGGTCGCTTTGTTGCGCTGGCCGTGTGTTGCTCTTTGTTCTTTGTGACGCCCCCAGCATCATCTTCCCCCTAGTGTGTCTTCGGGAGCCGTGCCGCCCCCGTGCCCAACACTTTATTCTTCGGCGGGCAGATTGTGGGTTCGAAGTTCCTGGCCTGTGGATAACTGGGAACGGCGCCTGCCTCATTGTGAACTTCACAGTTGAGGCAGGCGCCGTGATGCGCTATGGGAGCGCGGGCGTTCTGAGCGTCTGTCCGACCAGCTATCCGACGGGTTGTACGGGGCGTGCGGGGCGGGAGCCCTCTTCCGTGTTGGCTTCGTCAGCGTCCGGGTCGTCGGCATCTTCGTCACTGGTCTGCTCTAGCCAGTTTCCGACGGCGGTAACCTCCGCCAGCGTGGCGGATCGCGGCAGCGGCAGGCCGGTGATCCAGATCAGCAGGCGGTTGCCCTTGGCGGCGCTGACCTTATCGGTATCGTATTTGCCCTTCTCACTACCCTTCTGGCTTCCCGCGGCGTCCTCGTTCTCGCCGTCGCTGTTGCCTTCACCCGGCGCGGCGGAGGAACCCTCGCGGCCGGCACCCCAGCCGGAGTCGCCAGTTGTATCTGCGTGGTCCGCACCCATGCCGGCCAGATCCACGGTCACGTCATCGGCGTCCGCATGCACGGTCTTCAGCAGCGTCGTCTGGTCCAGGGAGGTCAGCTTGCCGTTGGTGTCAGCCTGCGCCAAGCGCAGCTCCAGGGTGGTTCCCTGGGTCAGGCCGCGCAGCTGAACCTGCGACAGGGCGGTGCCCTCTGGCAGCGTCATCAAGAGACCAATTCCGGGCTTCGTGGTGCCAGGCTCGCCGCCCAGCTGCACGGATGCAGGGTTGGACTGCCAGAACGTCTCCGGGTCGCCATCGGTGATCAGGCGCGCCAGATCCGGGCGGTCCAGCGGCCAGCTCACGTCGGCGGGCAGCCACTCGAGCGGGCGGCTCAGAGGAACCTCCGCTGGGTCCCCCCCACGGACTGCCTGCGCACCCTGGCGCAGCGAGTCGGTGGACAGCGGCGAATCCTTCCGGTCGCCGCCGACCACACTGACCACCGCCGCAACCAGCGCGGCGATAACCAGCACGGAGGCGAACGCGATGGCGGCAGCGGCTGCCATGCCTACCGGGCGGTTGCCGCGGGCACCGAAGCCGGACTGTGCACTCGGGTCCGGAGTTGAATCCTCCTTGATGGCCAGCCCGCCAGCCTGTAGCTCTCGCAGATCCTTCGCTACCTTGCGCAGGTCCTCCGGACCCACCTTCTCGCCGTCGAGTTCGTAGATCTTCTTGTAGGTGCGGGTGAGGTTCTCCGGCACTTCCTCGTAGGGAACGTGCTCCAGCAGCAGGCGCAGCGCCACGGCCACGCCGTGTGCATCCTGCGCCGTGTCATCGTTCGGCAGCACACCCGGGAAGGCCAGCACGGCCGCGCCATCGGTGCCGATGCGCACGCGGTCGCGGTGATCCAAGCCCAGCGAGGTGCCGCTGTCCTCGGCCTGCGCGGCAGCGTCGGCCAGGGAGGACACGGCGAAGGCAGCCGCCAGCGGCTCCGGCTGGCTCTCCGCCACGGTGGTCAGCGGGGAACCCTGCACCCAGCGGGACACGATGACCACCAGGTTGCCGTAGTCGATCACGCGGTTGACCTGCGCCATACCCGGCACGTCGAATTGCTTTAGCTTCGCGGAGAGGCGCAGCATCTCGTCCTTCGCACGCGCCACCTCCACGCCGTTGACGGGCACGGATACTCCAGGGTCGACCTGTGAGCGGGCATAAGCCACCGGATCCATGATGGTCAGAGCCACGATGTCGCCGGTAGCCAGCTCGCGGCCTTGCCAGAAGCGGGCGGCAGACCAACCGCCGTGGTCGGCAAGCAGGCGGTAGCGGCCCTCCAGCAGTGGAGCGCCCGGAACCAGGCGCGGACCGCGCACCCGGCCCGCCGCCAGTGGCGGCAGCGCCACGCCGGCCATCATGTGGTCCAGAGCAATGGCCTCCCGGGCGGCCAGCTCCTGGGCCGACAGGCGACGGGGCTGGTCCTCTTCGATGGGTTGCTCGTCGCTGGGAAGTGGGCGTCGAGAAGGAAGAACCCGCGACATACCCGGGATGCGCGACAGGGCGCCCACCAGGGTTTGGATCTCCGGCAGCGGGGCACGCACCAGGATCAGCCCGGTAACGCCCAGGAACAGCACGCCGGCGATGAGCAGGCGGATGATGAACCAGGGGTTGGCGAGCGTCGGGAATGCGAAGTGCGTCAGCAGCACGTCCACCCGCCAGGCGACGAGCGCGCCGATCAGCGAGGAACCCAGCGCCCACAGCACGGTCTTCGTCACCTTGCGGAACTGCAGGTCCCCCAGCGAGCGCCGCAGCAGGCGGTCGCCGATGATCGCGCCGGCCATAAAGCCCAGGCCATTGGCGGCACCCAGCAGCACCACGACCAGGCGCGGCTCGGTGGCGATCTGCGGGGCGATGTAGGCGAAGGTCAGCTTCGTCGCGGTAATGCCCGCGATGATGAAGGTGGGGGTCCAGACCTCCTCGCGGGCGTAGAACACGCGCAGGTGCAGCAGCACCAGGGCGTAGGGGATCAGGGTGAACGCGGAGAAGCTGATGGTCCAGCCCAGCACGTTCGCGTCCTCCAGGGAGAACTCCTTGTAGGCGAACAGCGCGGCGGAGATCAGGGTGCCGAAGCAGGTGAAGAACACGATGATCGGCACCATCGCCAGCATCGTCAGCTTCGAGGCGACGGTCAGGTCGCGCACCACGGCCTTGTCGTCGCCCTCCGCGGCGTTGCGGGATAGGCGGGGCATGACGGCCGTCAGCAACGTCACGCCGATCACGCCATAGGGCATCTGCAGCAGCTGCCACGCCTGCATGTAGATCGTTGGCGCGACCTCCCACGTGTCGGAGGCGATGCGGTTGTTCAGCAGCCAGCCGACCTGGGAGATCGCCACGTACACCACGATGGCGATGGCCATGCCGCCGAAGGACTTCAGGCGCTCGTCGATGCCCCACAGCGGGCGCAGGTTAATGCCGGCCTTGCGCAGGAAGGGCACCATGATCAGCGCCTGCATCACCACGCCCGCGGTGGTGCCCAGGCCCAGCAGCAGCACGTGCGGGTCGGTAATGGTTACGTTGTCCGTGGGCTGCAGCTTCGTATCCCGCGGCAGGAACATGTACAGCCCCAGCACGGCGAGTGTGACCACGTTGTTGGCCACAGGCGCCCACGCGCCGGGTTTGAATACTCCCTTGGTGTTCAGGATCGCCATGAACACGGCAAACATGGCGTAGAACATGATCTGCGGCAGCACCAGGTAGGCGAATGCCGTGGACATGCCGATGTTCACGTGGCCTTCGGAATCCAGGCTCATGCGCACCAGCAGCGGCGCGCACGCCACGGAGACCAGAGTGATCACCAGGGTCAGCGAGAACGTGAGCGTCAAGAGTCTTCGTATGAACGCCTCGCCGCGGTCCGCGTCCTCCTTCTCGGCGCGTACCAGCACGGGCACCACCAGGGAGGTCAGCACGGCACCGAGGACCAGCTCGGTCACCAGGTTCGGCAGCGTGTTGGCCGTGTTGAACGCACTGGCCACCGCTCCACCCAGCGCGGAGGCGATGAACACCGTGCGCAGGAAGCCCGTGATGCGGCTGATTAGGGTGGCGATGGCCATGGAACCGCCGGCGCGGACGATCTGCTCGTCGCTCTGCTTTTGGCTCTGGCCGTCTGTGTTGTCGCCGCTGCCACTGTTGCCAGTGCTGCCACTGCCGCCAGTGTTCGCGCCGTTGCCGGTCGTTTCGTCGGCTGCGGTCGCGGTGGCGCTCGCACTGGCTGCGGTCGCGGTGCCCGCGGTTGCGGTCGTGGCTGCCGCGCCCTGAGCCACGGTCGTGCCGTCGCCGTTGTGGGCACTGTTGCTTTGGCCGCTCTGGCCACCGTTGCTCTGGCTCTGGCCGCTCTGGGAGGTCGGGGCTACCTCTGTAGGGCTTTGTGACGCCCCGTCTCCACCCGTCGGCGCTCCAGCCTTCGCGCGGTCTTTCTTCGGCGCTAGCGCCGGCGGCTGGGTCGCACGGAAACGTCCGCGCTGTCCGGCCGAGGGGCTAGCCGGTTGGTCATCCCTCTCTTGCTCAGAAGTCACTACTCCATCTTTATGCAACAACCGTGCATTCCCTAACGGAGCTCTGGGCGTGTCTAGTTTTGATCGCCTTCCTGCGGTCGCGGGGCAGGCCGAAGAGCAGTGGCCGTTTTGCGCTTAGAGGCGCGCCCACTCCGGCGGTCCCACAGCATCTTGCCGGCCGCGCCGATGCCCAGCAGCAGCCCGGCAATGATGGTCACCCCACGGGAGGACAGCCCCGGCACGGACTGCACGCGCAGCTCCACCGGATCCGAAATGCGGGTTCCGTCCTCCAGATCCCCCTTGCCGTCCTGGCTGTTGGTCGCCAGCCACAAAGATAGGTTGACCTGCTCGGACGTGTCCGCGATGTCGGTAGTTAGCGACCAGGTGATGGAGCCCTTCGCCGGGATCGTCGGCGAGGCCGTGGAATCCACGTGGACGGTGACATCCGTGTCGGCGTCAGAAGAATAACCAACCTTGGCCGTCACCGGCAGGGGCAGTCCATTGCGCGCAACCACCAGCAACGGCGAGGAATCCGACGTGCGGGTAAAGACGTTGCCCGGTGGCAGCAGGCTGATGGAGCGGCGCAGCTGGGAGGTGACCTGCCCCACGCGGGCGAGGTTGGTGCCGAGTTGCTCACGCAGGACGTCCACGTGGCCGCGCTCGCGCTTGCGGTAGGTGGAAAGGCCGCGCAGAAGGTCGGAGAACAGGGGGCTGGTGAAGCCCTCGCGGGTCAGCGCAATGGCGGAATCATTTTGCATAAACAACGTGAGCTCCCGCAGCTTGCGGGCGGCATCCGCCACCGTTCCCAGGTAAGGCGAGGAGTACGCGCCGGGGTCGGTGTAAGGCACCGTGGTGCTGCCGGAGCTCACATCCGCCAGGTCGATGCCGCGGGGCTGCACGGCCTCCGGCAGCGGGGCGGGCGTGGCCGAGTGATTGTCCAGGTGCTGGCTGATGGTTTGCAGGAAGCTGCTGGCCTGGGTCTTGTTCACGGACCACGCGGCGGGCGGTACGGCGAGGGTCGGGCGGCCGGAGTCGAGCTCCAGGTTCAGTACCGCCTGTGCGCTGGCCAGGCGGGCGACAGCGCTATCGTCGGCGAGGTTAAAGCGCAGGTCAGGGTTGGAGTATGCGGCAATCTCCGGGTGCTCGCCAGTGGCCTTGAGCACCGTGCCGAGGTCCGCGGAGTACGTCAGCGCGGTGGCGGTGGTCTGCGCTGCGCCGTTGGCCGGTGCGTCGCCCTGCGCGCCGGCCTCCTCGCCGGCGTTGCCGGTCCGCGTTGCACCTGGGAGGTTCACCAGGCGCTGGTTCCATGCCTCGTCGGTGGGGTTGGGCGCGGCGGCATCTGAGCCGTCCGCGCTGCCCTCGCCGGAGCCTGCGTCGTTTGGATTCGGGTCCGGCGCAGCCGCCGGCTGCTCGATGTTGACCGTATTCTCCGCCACCAGAGCGGTGACGTGCCCGGCCTGCGGTATTGCCGGCTTACCCTGCACGGACTGCTCAAACCGACGCGACTGGTCGGCCTCGATCGGCTCCACACCCTCCGGAGTCTTGCTGATCCCCGCCGCCAGAACCTGCTGTGCCTCCGGGGCGACGTAGCCGGCGTCCGGGATCACCACGTTCTGCGTCGGCACTACGCCCAGGATCCGCTGAATCACCCCGGCGCCCGTGCCCAGCGCGCGCACGCGCAGCCAGTCGGAATCCACCTGCGAAAGCCCATTGATGTCCGCCCCGGCGTACGGCAACGCCACCGAGCAGTTGCTCTGCACGACTTCCCGCAGGTCAGCGATCCATTTCTTCGCATCCGCATTGCCGGGCATGTGCTGGGCGTCCACTTCTTCGCCACCCAGGATCTGGTCCCAGGAGTCGCGTAGCCGCTGCGGTTCCTCCACCGGGTCGGGAGTGCGCTCACCCACGAAGTATCCCTCGGCCAGGCGGTTTACCGTATCCAGCAGCTCCGGGTCGATGGCGATGCACGTCGCCTGCTTCAGCTTGCTCGACTTCGCCTCGCGGTACGCATCCAGCAGCCCCCGCAGCCTGCCGCCCTCACCGACCTCGGCCGCCAGCACGTCCTTCGTCACAAACGCGGGCCGCCGCTTCGGCGCATCGCCCGTCTGCCCCGCCGCCATGTACGTAGGCCCCGCCAGCGGATACACGACCGTCACTGGGGTGCTGGGTTGGTCTTCCTTTCTTGTGGACGCCCCCACGCTCAGCGTGGTTCGCGCCACCGCCAGGTACTGCGTACCTCCCTGCTCCGGGCTCTCCGGGTTCGTGTCTTGGCCGCTCAGGCTAAACAACAGGGGATAAGCGCCGGGTTCCTCAAAAGCATGAGGCGGAAGGTTCAGCGGTTGGGGCGAGGGGGCGTCACGAGAAGAATCGATGGAAGCACCGGCCGCAGGAACGGTGACCGTGACCTCGCGCGTCTCGCCGGGGCTGAGCGTGCCGTCGAGCTGCAGAGGCTGGCTGCTGAGGGAGTATTCGCCCTGGTTGGCAAGCTGCGCGACGCGCACCTCCGCGGCAGTGGCGGCCGAGCGATAGAACAAGGTGAGCGAAAGATTGTTCAGCGCGTGGGAGCGGTCGTTGCGGATGCGGAGGGTGTAAGTCTGGCCAGCGGCGGCGTGGACGCTTGAGCTGGTGCCAATACCGATGATCTCCAAGTCCACGTCCTGCTGCGGATCCGTCGCGCGGGCCAGCGGGTTGGCCCAGGTGGAATCTTCGCGAACCGCGGGGTCGGTGGGATCCGGGGCCTGCCCTTGGGCTGAGTCTTGAGTGGTGGAGGCCGAGGGGGCGTCATTAATAGGGTCAGCAACCGCCGGGGCCACAGGCAGGGCAAACAGGCCACAGAGCGCGACAGAAACACCAAACGCCGTGCAGGCGTGGGGGAATCTAGACATTGCGCTCACCTTTGTGCACGATTACACGCTTACGTAAGTAATTAGTAGTTGTTAGTCGCTATTAGTTCTAACAGCAACGGCTGGCAATCCGTTAGCGCTCCTTAGCGTGGCGTGGCACGGCCAGCTTCGGCCTCGGCGCGGGCGAGGTCGGCGAGGTTATCGAAGGCTTGGCGGGCAAGGCGCCGCTCATCGGCATAGGCCAGGTGCTCGATCAGGCGGTTCACGGGCAGCCAGCGGACTTCGGTGACCTCCGGGTCCTCGTCGTTCAGGTCCCCATCGACATAGCGAAGCAGGTGGTGGTGGACGGTTTTATGGATGCGGATGCCCTCGGAGACGAACCAGTAGTCGATGGTGCCGAGGTCGGCGATGACCTCCCCGGCCACGCCCGTTTCCTCCCACACCTCGCGTTCGGCGGTGGCGTGCTGGGATTCGTTTGGCTCGATGTGCCCCTTCGGCATGGACCACAGCAGCCTGCCGCGGCGATCCAGGCGGCCGATAAGGGCCACATAGATTGCGGAGAAGTCGACCTCGCCATTAGGCTGCACGGCTTCCGCCAGGCCGGAAAGGACGAGGCCGCCCGCGGAGGTCTCCACGGAGGTCGGCAGGCTGGAGTGCTCGTCGAAAGAACGCGGACGCGAGTTGCTGCGGTTGCGCTGGCGGTTGCGGTTGTTGGAGCTGGTGCCCTTCCTGCGGTGCGGCTGGTTCCGGTGGCTCTTGCGCTTGCCCTGGTTGGAGCTGTTCTGGGAGTTCTGGCCGCTGCCTTGCTGGCTGCGCTGGCTGTTGCCCTGCTGGCCGGAACGGCCGCCTTGCTGCTGGGCGTTTTGGCCGCTCTGGCCGTTGCCAGAGCGGTGCCTTCTTCTTGAACGGCGGCGCCGGCGGCGGGGCGTGCCGTTTCCGGTGCTGTCGTTTCCACTCATTCTGATAACGATAGCCGGTTATCTGTGCAATGTGGAACTGAATGGAAGCGAGTGGAGGCGAAATTGTAACTGAATTTGTAACTAGTTGCGGGTGGTGCGCGGGCTGGGCACGTGGGATGGGCTGCGGGCGGTGCGTAGGCGGTGTGCGGGTATTGGTGGTGCGCGTGTGCAGGCTTCTGGGGGTTCCGGCAGGGCCGTAAGCCGGTGAATGTCGTTAGAACGGGAATACGTTATTGAAAGCGAGCGTCGATTATGTAAAGTGCCTGGTCAGAGGATTGCGGATTTTCTGGGCGTCAGCTTTTGCTCGGCGTATTCCCGTTCTAACGACATTTGCCGCCCATCTAGGGAGATTTTGAGGGGGACTTGGCGCCTGTGCGCGGGGTTGGGGAGGATCTGAGGGGGACTTGGCGCCTGTGCGGGAGGTTGGGGAGGATCTGAGGGGGCCGCTGGCCCGTCCGAGGGGGCTAGTAGAATCTGGCAACGTGACGAAACCCGCCCACTCCCCCGCAAACTCGGATCCTGCGCCGGAAAAGCCGCGCACCATTGAAGGCATGCTGCAGGAGGCCTTTACCTCCCTGCGCGCGCTTGACCGCGACCTTTTGCCACTCACCCAGGCATTCCACGACGCTGGCCACAGCCTCTACCTCGTCGGCGGGTCGGTGCGGGATGCCCTGTTGGGGCGCCTCTCCCACGACCTGGACTTCACCACCGACGCCCGGCCGCAGGCCATCGTCGACATTGTCACGCCCCTGGCGGAGACAGTGTGGGACACGGGCATTGAATACGGCACCGTATCGGCGCTGGTCAAGGGTCAGATCCTGGAGATCACTACCTTTCGCGCCGACCAATACGACGGCCAGTCCCGCAACCCCGAAGTCTCCTTCGGTGACAGCCTCGACGGAGACCTCATCCGCCGTGACTTCCGTGCCAATGCCATCGCACTGGAGCTCTCCCCCGACGGAAACCACCAGCTCCGCGACCCCCTAAATGGCCTCGAAGACCTCCAGGCCGGAGTGTTAGACACCCCGGATAGCCCAGAGATCAGCTTCAACGACGACCCGCTGCGCATGCTCCGCGCGTGCCGATTCGTCTCGCAGCTGGAGTTCGGCGTCACAAAGAGAGTCAAGGAAGCAATGACGGCGATGAGCGAGCAGATCAGCCGCATCACCGTCGAGCGCGTGGCCGTCGAACTGAACAAGCTGATGCTTGGCGCGGCGCCGTGGGTGGGCCTGGACCTGATGGTCGAGACCGGGCTGGCCGACCACGTGCTGCCGGAACTGCCAGCTTTGAAGCTCACGCAGGACGAGCACCGCCAGCACAAGGACGTGTACTGGCACTCGCTGAAGGTGCTGCGCAACGCCGTGAACCTAGAGGCAGAGCGCGGGCTGGAGCCCTCGCTGGAACTGCGCATGGCCGCGCTGCTGCATGACATCGGAAAGCCCGATACCAGGGCTTTTACCGAATCTGGCGCGGTGACCTTCCACCAGCACGAAGTCGTCGGAGCGCGCATCACTCGCCGCCGCCTGCGCAAACTGAAGTACTCCAAGCAGCACGTCCAAGACATCGGTCAGCTGGTATTTCTGCACATGCGCTTCCACGGTTACGCGGACACGCAGGGCAAGGGGCAGAACCAGGATGCTCGCCGCGGTGCAGGGGAAAAGGACAACAACGAATCCACCTGGACCGACTCCGCCGTGCGCCGTTATGTCAACGACGCCGGCGAGCTGCTGCCACTGCTGCACCTGCTGGTGCGCGCCGATTGCACCACCCGCAACCAGCGAAAAGCCCAGAGGCTGCAGCGCACCTACGATAATTTGGAAAAGCGTATCGAGCAGCTGCAGGAGCAGGAGGACCTCGCCGCTGTCCGCCCCGACCTGGACGGCAACGAGATCATGCAGATCCTGGACCTCAAGCCCGGCCCCGATGTGGGCAAGGCCTGGGCGTACTTGAAGGAGCTGCGGCTGGATCGCGGGCCGATGGAGCGTGAGGACGCCATCGCCGCGCTGAAACAATGGTGGGGCGAACAGAAAGGTGGGTCGCAAAAGTGAGCGCTGACCAGCAGCCGAATGGCACAGAGAACCAGTTCAACGTGCGGCCCGGTGACGTGATCTTCCAGGCGCCCGCCGTGGTTGTGGATCCGGAAGGCTACCTGGACACCGCCGACATCGAGCCCGCACACCTGGAGGCGTTCGTGGATGCCTTCGGCACTTCCCCCGGTGTGCTCGCCGTGCCGGGGCTGCCCGGCGCGGACGCGCTACTCGTGCTGGAAGTTCAGGACGACCCGGATGCCGGCGGTGCCACCATCGTGGCTGTCCGCTTGGGCCTCATGAGCAGCGAAGCCGTTGCCAATCACCTGCCCTCTCTAGCGGAGAAGCTCACCAAGCCGAAGGTCTTCTTCATCGGCGGCGACAACGAACCCGTCGTGCTTGCCGTCGGCCTGTTGGACGCTGACCGTTTGGAGCTGGACGCTGCGGGCGCCTCTGCGGCGAGCAGCAATGGTGAAGCGGCGAGCGGCAGCCCTGAAGCCCCCGCCCCCAGCAGCCCTGAAGCCAACGCGGCCCCTGCCGCCCGCTTCGGCGCGCGCGGGCAGTTCATGCTGATCAGCACCGCCGAAGAGGCACCCAGCGTGGACGAGCAGGTAGCGCAGGTTGTCGGCCACGTGGATCCCTCCATGCTGCGCGGCCTGCGGCTCTTCCACAGCTACGTCCTCCTCAACGACGCCGACGTGCGCGGCTGGCTGGATTCCGGGATTGCCGGCCTCCAGGACGCAACCGCAGAAGATGTGTTCACGGACCGACCGGCGGAGACGTGGCGTCAGATTATGAAGAACAGCCCCTTCCCCAAGAACCTGTTCGCAACCTGGGCGAGCCACCCGGAGCGCAACTAAATGGCCGCGAGCAGCACCCACCGCGACAGGAACGCTGACTGGCGCGCCGGGATCGCCGACGCCTGGCCCGTGGCCTTGGGCATGGTGCCGCTGGGCCTGGCCTTTGGCCTGCTGATCACCCAGGTCGGCTTCGCCTGGTGGTGGGCGCCGATTTTCTCCTTCGTCATCTACGCGGGCTCCATGGAGTTCCTGGCGGTGTCGCTGGTCACGGGTGGCGTGGGTCCGCTGAGCGCGGCGCTGTACGGGTTCCTGGTGAACTTCCGCCACGCCTTCTACGCCCTGAACTACCCCATCGCCCAGGTGCGCGGCTGGCTGGCCAGGGCTTATGGCATCTATGCGCTGACAGATGAGACGTATGCGATCCTCGCCGCCCGGCGCGACGCGAAGTGGTCGACTGCCCGCGTGATGGCGGTGCAGATTCTGCTGCAGATCGGCTGGGTCGGCGGTGGTGTGCTCGGCGCGCTGTTCGGCAGCGCCCTGCCCTTCGAGATCCAGGGCATGGAGTTTGCGCTGATCGCCCTGTTCACGGTGCTGGCGATCGAGGCTTTCGTGAGCTTCAAGGACCTCTCCCTGCCGATCGTGGCGGCGCTATGCGGGCTGGTCGGCCTGCTGATCTCGCCGGACAACATGCTGATGATCGGCATGAGCCTGTACTTTGTGAGCCTCATCGTGCGTTTCCTGTGCCCGCCGCTGGACCGCGCGCTGCGGCTGAAGGTCGGCGCGGATAACGCTGCCTCCCGGGAGGTGGAGTAGATGCCCACCACCACTGCCGCGCTTGCTGCGCCCGCCGTACACCTACAGGCCGCCGCGGGTCTCCCCGCGGGCGTGGAGCTCGGCCCCACCCTCGCGATTCTCGGCTCGATATTCATGGTTACGCTCGCCCTGCGCGGCCTGCCTTTCGCCGCGCTGCGCTTCTTCCGCGAATCCGACCTGGTCGCCTGGCTGGGCCTGGCCATGCCCGTTGGCGTGATGACCCTCCTGGTCGTCTACACCGTCTCCGGCCAGGCCGACGCGCCGGGTGGCTTCGCGGCGGTCGCCATCGCCCTGACCTTCACCGTCGCCCTGCACCTCTGGCGCCGCTCGGCCACGTTGTCGATCTTGCTGGGCACGGTGCTGTATCTGGTGCTGGTGAACCTTATTTTTTGACGCCCCCTCCCCCGCCGCACCTAGCCCCAGCACCGTAGAATAGCGCCCATGCCGACCCCTGATTTCATCGTTGAACTGCGCAAGAAAATCGGCCACGACGAGCTGTGGCTGCCCGGCGTGACGGCCATTGTCATCCGAGACGTCCCAGAGGACGCACCCATCTGGGCCGTGCCGGAGGTGCTGTTGGTGAAGCGCGCCGACGACGGTCAGTGGACCCCCGTGACGGGGATCGTGGACCCGCGGGAGCAGCCGCACCTGGCGGCCATCCGCGAGGTGCGAGAGGAAACTGGCCTGCACGTGCAGGTGGATGCGCTGCTGGGCGTGGGCCAGGTCGGCCCCGTGGAATACCCGAATGGGGATGTGACCAGCTACGTGGACACCACCGTTCGCTGCACCGTGATTCCCGACCCCGAGACCGGCGAGTTCAATGACGAGCCGGTGATCGGCGACGACGAGTCCACGCAGGTGGGCTGGTATTCGATCTCCCAGATGCCGCCGATGCAGCCGCGCTTCCGCCTGGTGATTGCCGACGCGGTGGCGCAGATGAAGCACCCGGCGGGCTTCCGCCCGCGCATGGGCTACGTGAAGCGGCTGCAGAAGCCGGAATAGGCGCAGTAGGCGCCCGCGCGGCTACCAGGTGTGCGCGCCCGTAGTCTTCCCGCCCTCGGGGAAGCGCGCGGCATAGGTGCTGGCACGCAAGGAGCAGATCACCAGCTGCACCTGGTGGAAGATCATCAGCGGCAGGATCATCATGCCCAGGCTCGCCCCGCCGAACATCACCGCCGCCATCGGTAGCCCCGAGGCCAGGGACTTCTTGGTGCCAGCGAACTGGATGGCCACCTGGTCGGCGTAGTTGAATCCCAGTTTCCGCGAGGTCACGCTCGTCACGCCCAGCATCAGATGCACCAGCGCGATGGAGCCCAGCACCAGGCCCAGAATCGTCAGCCAGTTGACGGAACCCCACACGCCGGAGACGATGCCCTCCGAGAAGCTGACGTACACCACCAGGCCGATGGAGATCTGGTCCACCTTTTTCGTCGCCTTGGAGGCCGCGAACTTGAACACCCACCTGCGCAGCAGCTGGCCGATGGCAAACGGCAGCAGTAGCTGGACTCCGATGTCGAGGAACGTGGTGGCGTCAATATGAAAGCCTTCCGAAGAAGACATCAGCAGCAGCACCAGCAACGGTGTGAAAAGAACTCCCAGCAGGCTAGAGACGCTGGCCGCGACGATCGAGGCGGCGACGTGGCCGCGCGCGATGCTGGTGAAGGCGACGGAGGATTGCACCGTCGATGGCACGAGGGTGCAGAAGAGAATGCCCAGGTAAAGCTCGTTTCCGACGACCGCCTTCAGCGGCATCATCGCCACGCCGATCAGCGGGAAGACCACGAAGGTAAACGCCATGATCAGCAGGTGCAGCCGCCAGTGCATCAGGCCCTTCAGGGCCTCCTGCGGCGACAGGCGCGCGCCGTAGAGGAAAAACAGGAACGCGATGGCGACCTTCGTGATGGTGTTGGCGACATCCGCCGCCTCGCCGCGCACGGGCACAATGATCGCCGCGACGACCGCGATGACGATCAGGACGATGAGGAAGTCCGGCCGGTAGTTAATGATGCGGTGCCATAGCGACTGTTTTTCTACCATGGGTCTTTATCTTATTGACGCCCTCGCCTCCGCGAACCTTGACCGTCCACAACGGGCCAGGCGCGGGTGGGGTGGGCGCCTGCGGGGGCCGGGGCGCAGAGTGGTGCGTGGACCCGCGCGCGGCGCCGGGGGTTAGACGATGGCGCGGTCGAGCTCCGCGACGGTCTGCTTCGGGATCAGCGCCGCCACGGCCGCGGCGATGCCGAGGATCACCGCGGCGACGATGAACGCGGTGATATAACCCGCGGCAGAATCCGAGCCCTGCGGGGAGCCCGCGACCTGGAAGACCGGCAGCACGGCGAAGGACACGCCCGCGCCCAGGTTGAAGGCTGCGGAGTTCATGCCGGGCAGGAAGCCCTCGTTATCCTTCGGGGAGTTCATCACGCCCAGGTTGTTGATGACGATGTTGCCGATACCCGCGTAGGTGACACCCAGCAGGATCACTGTGATGATCAGCACCGGCAGCGAGTGCACGCCGACGAACGCCAGAGCCAGCATGAGGGCCGCACTGGCGAGGTTGGCGATGATGATCAGCCGTCCGTAGCCGACCCTCGGTGCCCAGCGTCCAGCGAAGGGGCCGACGGCCCAGCCGATGAGGGCGTAGGGGGTCAGCAGCCACAGGGAGGCCTTGTCGGCCTCCAGGCCGAAGCCCGCATCCGGGTTTTGCGCCAGGGAGATAGCCAGGCCGTTGACCGCGGCGAACACGCCGGTCATGGTCAGCACCGTGGTGGCCAGCAGCGCCCAGGTGTGGCGGCGGGCCAGGTACTTCGGGGCGACCAGCGGCTGGTCGTGGCGGTTTTCGTACTTCCAGAAGGCCAGGAAGACGACCGCGCCGACGATGAACATGGCGATGACGTACAGCCAGTTCGCTGCCCCGGCCTTGCCTGCCTCGTTGACGCCCAACGTGATGGACAGCACCGATACCACCAGCAGAGCAGCGCCCGCCCAGTCCATCTTCACGTTGTCCGACGGCTTGGATTCCGGTGCGCCGAAGGCAACGACCAGGGTGGCGATGATGCCAATGATGGCGATGAGCCAGAAGACGGAGCGGAAGCCCCACTGCTCGGCCATCCAGCCGGCCAGGATCACGTCGATGCCAGCGACGCCGCCGTTGATGGCGGCGAGCAGACCCATGAGGGTGCCCAGGCGGACCTCCTCCTTGACCTGGCTGCGCAGGATGATCAGGGTCATGGGGATCGTCGGCCCGGCGATGCCCTGCATGGCGCGGGCGACCATCAGCACGCCAATGTTCGGCGCCAGCGCGGCAATGAGACCGCCGAGGGACATCACGCCCAGCATGATGACGAGGATCTTCCGGCGGCCGACAATGTCGGACAGTCGCGGCAGGAACAGACCGCACATGGCTCCACCGGTGAAGAAGGCGGTCTGGGTAAGACCCGTGGCAGCCTCGTCGGTGTTCAGCTCGCGAGCCATGGTCGCCAACACCGGCGAGAGCATGGAGGCGTTCAGCTGAAACGCGACGGCCGCGGTGATCAGCACCGTCATCAACAGGCCGATGCCGCCGGGGCGGGAGTCGACCGGATCCGGCGAGGTTGCCGCAGCTGCGGCAGGGGCCGACGATGCGGCCGCGGGGTTCGGGTTGTTGGAGTTCATGGGCGGCTCCGATTCAACGTCAATTGAAAACCAATTGGGGTTCTAATAGTTGCAGCTAGAACTTTAAGCGATGAATGCGCGCCTGACTAGAACCGCCTAACTAGAATCCCGTACTCCCGATGCGCTGTAGTGCGTCGACCAGCAGGTTCCAGAAGCGCTCCGCGTCGACATCCACGGCCACGCGGGTGCGCAGGTTAGCGCCCGCTGCGGTGGCGGAGGCGGGGGCGTCAATATCAGAATCATCCGCCGTGCCCAGCGCCGTCGGGTCCTGCCCGCCATCCTGGCTACCCCAGGTGCGCCGCAAGTCCACGACCGTCGCCCCGCGCGTCAGCTCGCCCTTGGTCTCCACGTCGATCGGCGCCAGGATTGTGCGCACGACCTGCGGGTCTGCCACGGCCGCGACGGCCAGCGGGTCGTGCATCGGCGGGCCGGGGTAGTGCCGCTCCTTCATGTACGCGCCGCCGAAGAACTCCACCAGCTCCGCGATGAACTTCGCCACGTCCGTGTCGACCTCCGCCAGCTGAGCCATCCGCTGCGGCGTGGCCAGCACCTTGTGCGTGACATCCAACCCGACCATCGTCACCGGCCAGCCCGCGCCGAACACGATCTTCGCGGCCTCCGGGTCGGCCAGGATGTTGAACTCGGCGCTCGGGGTCATGTTGCCAGCGTGGTGCGCACCACCCATCAGGGTGACGCCACCTACGCGCTCCACCAGCTCGGGATACATGCGGGCGAACAGGGCGATGTTGGTCAGCGCCCCCGTGGGGACGAGGGTGACGGTCCCCGGCTCGTTGTCGCGGATAATGTCCGCGATGAGGTTCACCGCGTGGCGGGGATCCAGCTCGGCCCCGGCGGCGGGCAGCTGCGGGCCGTCCAGGCCGCTATCCCCGTGGATTTCCTCCGGAATGATCTGCGGCGCCACCAGCGGGCGATCCGCCCCGGCAGCGAAGGGAATGCCAGTGATGTTGCCGACGCGCGCCAGTGCCAGGGCGTTCTTGGTGACCTTCTCCAGCGT
This sequence comes from Corynebacterium sp. HMSC08A12, assembly GCF_001807485.1. Taxonomy (GTDB): domain Bacteria; phylum Actinomycetota; class Actinomycetes; order Mycobacteriales; family Mycobacteriaceae; genus Corynebacterium; species Corynebacterium evansiae. The sequence continues at coordinate 119,689 of NZ_KV789188.1, forward strand.
CTGGTTGCCCGCCACCGTCGTGACCGCCAGCAGATCCAGGTTCGGGTTTCCCCAGGCCAGGAGCATGGCGATTGCGTCGTCGTGCCCCGGATCGCAGTCCAGGATGATCTTCTGAGTCATTTTATGCGTCTCCTAGTCGACGGATTTCGTTCTCGGTGGCGTAGCTGCCCGCTGCGCCGCGCTTCTGCGTGGCGAGAGCCCCGGCCGCCGCGCCCAGCGTGCACGCATCCACCAGGTTCTCCCCCTGCGCCAGCGCCGCCGCGAGCGTGCCGCAGAACGCATCGCCTGCACCAGTGGTATCCACGACGCGCTCGACGTAGACGGCGGGGATGTGCACCGGTTCGGCGTCACCCTCCAAGATCATGGCTCCACGCTGCCCCAAGGTAACCACCACAGAGCGAGCGATGGGGCGCAGGCGCTCCAGCAGCTCCTCGATGGGCGTGCCGGGGGCGGCGTCGAGCACCGCGGCGGCCTCGCCCTCATTCAGCACCAGGGGGTCGGCCGCGGCGAGCAGGTCGGGGTCGCGCGTGGTCACGGGCGCGAGGTTCAGCACCAGCCGCGAGTCCGAATTCGCCACCAGCTTCGGCAGCTCCGCGCTGTGCTCGGGGGTCAGTTCGCCCTGCGCAAGCACGATAGGTACGGGTCCCTGGCGGCGCAATTCCTCCACGGTTTCACGTTGCTGAGCCGGGCTGACCAGCTCGTTTGCGCCCGAGGTGACGATGATGATGTTCTCGCCGCTCGGGTCGTTCATGATGAACGCGCGGCCGGTTGGCTGCCGGCTACTTACGATGTAGTCGGTGTTCACACCGTGTTCGCGCAGCTCTTTGATCGCGAGTTCGCCCTGCGGATCGGTGCCCACCGCAGATAGAAGGACGGTATTGACGCCCAAGTGTGCGCAGGCTGCCGCCTGATTGGCGCCCTTTCCGCCCAGCCCCTCTATGCCGGGTTCTGCGATGGTTGTTTCCCCTGGTTGGGGGAAGTTCTGGACGGTGACGAAGGTGTCGACGTTGGTGGTGCCGGATACGACGACGGTGGCGTTGGAGTCTCTCATGGTTCCCCAGAATACTGGGTTGCCGGGCGCGGTGGAGCTGCGGCGACGGGTGCAGTGGTGCTGGGCTAGGCCCGTGTGGGGTCTTGCGCTGGATTCTACGCTGGGTTCTGGGCCGAGTCTTGCGCCGAGGCGGCCCGCTGGGCGGCCTCCCAGTCCACGCCGCCGCCCTCGCAGGAGCCGTTCAGCGAGCAGCTGCCGCACGCCTGACCGCTTGCGCACGCCTCCGCGCTCACCGCGCCAGCTTCGGCGCCGACGCCAGAGCCGTCGGAACAGCAAGCGCCAGCGGAGTCGGAAGCGCCGGGGGCCTCGCTGGAATCGTCGCAGCAGGAGTCCGAGGTGGCGTCACCGCTAGAGCAACAAGAAGAATTGGCGGCCTCGAGCTGGGCGGCACGGGCGTCCAGGCGCGCGACGGCGTGGGCGCCCAACGCGGAGCCCAGGCCGATCAAGAAAGCGGCACCGACCAGCAACAATGCAAATACCAGCCACATCCAACCGCTCACCTTCAGGGTGATCAGCGCCGCGCCGAGGAACGCCGCACCAGCTCCCATCCAGGCAGGGCCGACGATGCGGTGCGCGGTGTTCCAGAGCTCCTCGGTCTTGCGAACCTCCGGAATGCGCAGGCCAACGACCGGATTACCCGGCAACTTCCCCACAGCCCCCAGCAGACCCGCGATGAAAAAGGCCAGGCCCACGACTACCAACACAACGGTCAACACGATCATGCGAAACAGTCTATTACTGCAGGTGGCCAACAAGCCAAACGCAATAACCTGCCCTGTCCAGACGACCTACTAGACTGTTAAAACATGACTAACGGCAGCACTGAAGACAATTCCTACCGCTACACTCCTGGCCTCGCGGCCAAGATCGAGGCCAAGTGGCAGAAGCACTGGGCCGACAACGGCACGTTTAACGCCCCGAACCCGACGGGCGACCTGGCGGAGCCGGGCGCGGAGCTGCCGGAGGACCGCAAATTTATCCAGGACATGTTCCCCTACCCCTCCGGTGTGGGCCTGCACGTTGGCCACCCGCTGGGCTACATCGGTACGGACGTGTTTGCGCGCTTCCACCGCATGAAGGGCGCGAATGTGCTGCATACGCTGGGTTATGATGCGTTCGGCCTGCCCGCCGAGCAGTACGCTGTGCAGACCGGCACCCACCCGCGCACCACCACCATGGCCAACATTGCCAACATGGAGCGCCAGCTGGGCCGCCTGGGCCTGGGCCACGATAAGCGCCGTAGCTTCGCCACCACGGATACGGATTACTACCGCTGGACGCAGTGGATCTTCCTGCAGATTTATAACTCCTGGTTCGACCCGGAGGCCAAGAACGCCAACGGCACCCTGGGCAAGGCCCGCCCGATTGCTGAGCTGGAGGAGAAGCTCGCTGTCGAGCGCGCCGACTGGGCGGACCTGAGTGCTGCCGAGAAGCAGGAGATCCTGGATAGCTACCGCCTGGTTTACCGCTCGAACTCGACGGTGAACTGGTGCCCCGGCCTGGGCACCGTGCTGGCGAACGAGGAGGTCACGGCGGAGGGCCGCTCCGAGCGCGGCAATTTCCCCGTCTTCCGCAAGAACCTGCAGCAGTGGATGATGCGCATCACCGCGTACTCCGACCGCCTGATCGACGACCTGGAGTGCCTGGACTGGCCGGAGAAGGTGAAGTCCATGCAGCGCAACTGGATCGGCCGCTCCCGCGGCGCGGAGGTCACGTTCGACTGCCTGGGCCACGACATTGACGTGTTCACCACACGCCCGGACACGCTGTTCGGCGCGACCTACATGGTGCTGGCTCCGGAGCACGAGCTAGTGGATACGCTCGTTGCGCAGTCCGGTGGTTCTTCTGCGGGTAGTGACGCCTACACGGATGTCGACCCACGGTGGACCTACGGCCAGTCGACTCCAGCTGCCGCAGTGGAGGCTTACCGGGCGGCAATCGCCGCCAAGTCGGACCTGGAGCGCCAGGAGAACAAGGAGAAAACGGGCGTTTTCCTGGGCGTTTATGCTACTAACCCGGTGAACGGCGCGCAGGTGCCGGTCTTCATCGCTGACTACGTGCTGACGGGCTACGGCACCGGCGCGATCATGGCTGTGCCGGCGCACGATACCCGCGACTTTGAGTTCGCCACCGAGTTCGGGCTGCCGATCGTGCCGGTCCTGGCGCCGGAGGGCGCTGAGGCTGGCGAGGCTGGCGAGGGTGAGGCTGGCGCGGGCGAGGGCGCCGAGCTCACCGAGGCTTTCACCGAGGACGGCCCTCACATCAACTCCAACAACTCCGACGGCCTGGAGCTCAACGGCCTGGGCAAGGCGGAGGCCATCGACAAGACCATCGAATGGCTGGAATCCAAGGGCGTAGGCAGCGGCAAGATCCAGTACAAGCTCCGCGACTGGCTGTTCGCCCGCCAGCGCTACTGGGGTGAGCCCTTCCCCATCGTCTACGACGAAAACGGCATGGCACACGGCCTGCCGGAGGACATGCTCCCCGTCGAGCTGCCCGAAGTGGAAGACTACAAGCCCGTCAGCTTCGACCCGGACGACAAGGACTCCGCCCCCCAGCCCCCGCTGGCCAAGGCCAAGGAGTGGGTCGAAGTCACCCTGGACCTCGGCGACGGAGAAAAGACCTACTACCGCGACACGAACGTCATGCCGCAGTGGGCAGGTTCTTCCTGGTACCAGCTGCGTTACATCGACCCGAACAACGACAATGCCCTGGTAGACATCGAAAACGAACGCTACTGGGTCGGTCCGCGCGAAGGCCGCCCCTCCGGCGGCGTGGATCTGTACGTCGGCGGCGTGGAGCACGCCGTGCTGCACCTGCTGTACGCCCGCTTCTGGCACAAGGTGCTCTTCGACCTGGGAGTAGTTTCCAGCTTCGAGCCCTACTACCGCCTCTACAACCAGGGCTACATCCAGGCTTACGCCTACACGGACTCCCGTGGCGTGTACGTCCCCGCGGAGGAGGTCACCGAGCGCGACGGTAAGTTCTTCTGGGTTCGCAAGGCGGATGATGCTGAGGGCGTCACAAAGGAAGAAGAAGTATTCCAGGAATACGGCAAGATGGGTAAGTCCCTCAAGAACGCCGTCTCGCCCGACGAGATCTGCGACGACTATGGCGCGGACACCCTGCGCGTGTACGAAATGGCGATGGGCCCGCTCGACACGTCGCGGCCGTGGGCGACGAAGGACGTGGTCGGCGCGCAGCGATTCCTGCAGCGTGCGTGGCGCCTCGCCGTCGACGAGAACACGGGTAAGGGTTCTGTGAGCGATGACGCCCTCACGGATGAAGACCTAAAGGCCCTGCACAGGACCATCGCGGGGGTTCACGAGAACTATGCAGAGCTGCGCGACAACACGGCTGTAGCGAAGCTGATTGAGTACGTGAACTACCTGACGAAAACCTACTCCGCCGGGCAGGCTCCGCGAGCGGCCGTGGAGCCGCTGGTGCAGATGCTGTCGCCGGTGGCGCCGCACATCGCCGAGGAGATGTGGGAGATCCTTGGCCACTCCGAGGGCATCACTTATGAGCGCTTCCCCGAGTGGGACGAGAAGTGGCTGGTGGATGACACCATTGAGCTGCCCGTGCAGGTGATGGGTAAGCTGCGCGGCCGCATTAACGTGGCGGCGGATGCTTCGCGGGAGGACATTGAGGCTGCTGCGCTGGAGGAGCCGAATGTTGCTTCGCACATTGAGGGCAAGACGGTGGCGAAGATCATCGTGGTGCCGGGCAAGATGGTGAATATCGTCGCGAAGTAGCGGCCGCGCTGGGGCGCCCGCTGGGCATGGGTGCCGCGGGGGTGCCCGCTGGCGCGCCCGGGCTGGAGTTCTCCTTCTTCCGGCGCCCCGACCCTACCCTGCGGCGGCGCTGTTCTAGTGCTGTCGGGCCGCAGGTCTATTTTTCCCGGCGGCACGGTGGGGGTGCCGTGTGCCTTCATTACAGTCACGGACGGAAGCTGCGGACTCTAAGGTGCTGAATCGAATTAAGGTGCGAGTTTATGCATCTGAAATGTCACAGTGACGCTTCCGAAAGGCGTGGATTGGGCTTTTACGAGGCGTTGATGACGGGCTGGATGGCCTGCTCGAGGGGCGAATGTCCCAAATTCCACGTCTTAAAACATAACTATTCTATTCCTGCAGGTCAGAGCGTCGCTATTTTGGGCTTCAAACCCTCTACTTTCAATAACTCGACGATTTGGGACATTACCCCGCCTAAGGCTCTGTGATTGCCCTCGGCGACGTGTCAATTGGAGTGTCTCGCTGGCTGGGTCTACCTCGGAGGGGTTGGCTGGGTCTAGCTCCGAGTGGCTAGCTCAGATGGGTTCAAAGGGGACGGTCCGCAGGGGGGATTGTCCCAAATCTTCCACTCTGTTTCTATAAGTTTCTATTCCCGCAGGTCAGAAGGTTGTAAGATCTGCGCTTCACAGATGCTACTGGCCGAAAGTGGAAGATTTGGGACATCTCCTGAGTGCCCCGGCGCAGGTAGGCGGTGCAGGCGGGTGGAGTAAGTGGACGTAGCGCGCGGAGACTAGCGGAGTTGGAGTGTGCTGGCGGGTGGAGTAAGTGGAGGTGGAGCGCGGAGACTAGCGGAGTTGGAGCGCAGGGTCAGGGGAACCAGGAGAACTAGGGGAACTAGCGGTCCTAGAGGTTGTGGTCGAGGAGCAAGTACGCACCGACCGACGTGATCCAAGCCATGCAGAACGGCATGATGAACCAGATCACCGCTACCCATGGGCGCCAGCGCTGGTGGTTCTTCCACTTGTAGTAGGTGATGAAAGCCGAGCCGAACAGCCCAAAGAAAGCCACGGAAGTGGGAACTATGGCGAACAACAGCTGGAAGGTCCGGCTGCACAGCTGTGCGGAGGAGTCTGCATCGCAGTAGGGGCCGCCGATTACCTTGGAGGAAATCCAAATCAGGATCGCAGACAAAGTGGTGGCCACGATCACGCCGACGAAGAACCAAATCGCCTGGCGAGTGGACTTATTGTTGCGCTCGAGGCGGAGCAACGGGTCGGCCTCGTAGTCCAACTCGGTGGGGGCGCTGGGGCGATCCAGCTCGGACATCTCGAGATGGGAGCCATCAGGTGAGGAGGCGCCTGGCTGGGAGCTTGCGGGAGAGGAGCCGTCGGGAGTGGAGCCGTCGGACTGGGAGGAAGGGTCCGGGTTATCAGCAGGTGAGGGGCCGTTGTTCAAACCATCATTGCTCATAATGACCTCAAATCTACACCCGTTGGTGACTAATCAGAACCCGTGCGAGCTCACGAACCCGGGCGGCACGCTAAGGAGCGCTAGACGGTGCTCAGCAGGACCGGCACCGGGCTGTGCCGCAAAATCTGGTTCGTTGACGGGCCAATGAACACGCGGTGGAAACCACCCAGCGTGCTGGATCCCATCACCAGCAGATCGCCCTTCTTCCACTTCAGGGCGTTAATCGCGCCGGACCAGCCGTAGCCGCTGCCGACCTCCATCTGCACGGTCAGGTCGTTGTGCCTGTTCAGGGCACGGTCCCGGCCTCGGTCCAGCAGCGCCAGCGCCTGCTCACGCCACTCGACCATCATGTCCGAGTTGTCGATGAACTCCGTCTCCGTCGGGTACATCGTTGCCCCGCGCGGGCTAAACGCCACCAGACGCAGCGGAACATTCCAACGGTGCGCCAGGTCGGCGGCGCGGCGTAGGGCCTCGTGCGACTGATCGGTGTCGATGTAGCTGCAATTGACTCTGGTGACGCCACGTTTCGACAGCTTCGGCGTCCGCGGAGCCAGCAGTAGTGGCAGCGGGGCGTAGTGCAGCAGTGCGTCCGCCGTCGAGCCGATTCGGAAGCGAGAATGCGGCGCGGCGGGGTGGGAGCCCAAGATCATCATGTCGGCATTGAACTCGGCGGCGGCGTCAATAAGAGCCTTCGTTTCCGAGTGATCAACAGTGACGGTGGAGGGTTCGTCGGCGTCCAGCATCTGCTCCGGCAGCTTGGCCAGAGCGAGGGCCTTCCGCGCGGCAGAGGAGACAGCCTTGGATTCCTTGTCGAGCCACTCCGAGTAGCTGTCGAACTCCAGCTCCGGCTGCGCCGTCCACGAGCGCGAGATGACCGTGGCGGTGCGCAGGGCAATGGTTTCCGTGCGGGCGATCCAGGCGGCGACCTGCGCAGCCTCGTCACCTGCGGATTCGGGGCGCCACGTGAGGAGTAGACGGAGGGGGTTAGGGGTGTTGCTCAAGGAAGATTGCTCGCTAGCTCCAGCTTTAGTGCTGGTCGTTGTTCAGCTTTGCCTCTATGGATTCAGTGTAGCGGCGCAGAACCAGCTCGATGACAGAGGTGGCGTCTGCAACTTCCTTGAGTTCTTCCTCGCTGAGGCTGTCCAGCATGCTGGCCAGCTGCTCGGCGCGCTCCTCACCCAGGCGCTCGAGCTCCTCGCGACCCTTATCGGTGAGGGCGACGCTCACGCCGCGGCGGTCGGAGGTGTCGCGCACGCGGGTGACCAGTTCCATCGTCTCCAGCTGGTTGACCGCGTTGGAGGCGGTGGGCATGCGGATCGTCTCGGTCGCCGCGATCTGGCTGATGCGCATTGGGCCGTTTTCCTCGAGAATCATGAGGATCGACAGTTGCGCCATGCTGATGTGCGAGCTCTCCGTTTGGCGGAAGTACAGCAGGTACAGGCGCGTCAACGGGAGGCGCAGTTTCTTGGCAATTTCAAGAGATGTGGAAGCCATAGGTACTAAAATACAACAGTTTTGCAAGTAAATGCTCATGAGGGTTGCCTAGTACGGCAGTTTCGCCCCCTACGGATGAAAACAAGTGCCGGTGACGCCCACTGTTGCATAGGCGTGCACCGACACTCCTGCCGGAAACTCCCACCCCCCGGAAGCTCCAGGCGCCATGTGCCCAGCGCCCTAGGCGCCGTTGATGAACTCTTCCAGCTGCGCGCGGGCGACGTCGTCCGGCAGCTGCGTCGGCGGGGACTTCATCAGGTAGCTGGAGGCTGCCTCAACCGGGCCGGCCACTCCCCTGTCCAGCGCGATCTTCGCGGCGCGCACTGCGTCGATGATGATGCCCGCGGAGTTCGGGGAGTCCCAGACTTCCAGCTTGTACTCCAGGTTCAGAGGCACTTCGCCGAAGGCAGAGCCCTCCAGGCGGACGTAGGCCCACTTGCGGTCGTCCAGCCACTCCACGTAGTCGGACGGGCCAATGTGGACATTGCGGTCGTGGACCTTGCCGGCTAGCGGGCTTTCCTTCAGGTTGGAGGTTACGGCCTGGGTCTTGGAGATCTTCTTGGATTCCAGGCGGTCGCGGTCCAGCATGTTCTTGAAGTCCATGTTGCCGCCGACGTTCAGCTGCATGGTGCGCTCCAGGCGCACGCCGCGCTCCTCGAAGAGGCGGGCCAGCACGCGGTGGGTGATCGTGGCGCCGACCTGGGACTTAATGTCGTCGCCGACGATCGGCAGGCCAGCTGCGCGGAACTTTTCGGCCCACTCCGGGTCGGAGGCGATGAACACCGGCAGGGCGTTGACGAAGGCGCAGCCTGCGTCGATGGCGCACTGCGCGTAGAAGCGGTCGGCCTCTTCGGAGCCGACGGGCAGATAGCTGACCAGCACGTCCACGTTTGCGTCGCGCAGGGCCTGCGGCACGTCGACAGGCTCTGCGTCGGATTCGGTGATGCTTTCCTGGTAGTGGCGCCCCAGGCCGTCGAAGGTGTGGCCGCGCTGCACGGTCACGCCGGTGTGGGGCACGTCGGCGATCTTGATGGTGCAGTTCATGCCCGCTTCAATTGCCTCGGAGACGTCCTTGCCTACCTTGTCCGCATCCACGTCGAAAGCAGCGGTCACGTGCACGTCGCCGACCGAGTAGGGGCCGAACTGGGTGTGCATGAGGCCGGGGACGTTCTCGGTCGCGGCGGCGTCGGAATACAGGTGAATGCCCTGGATCAGTGAGGTCGCGCAGTTGCCGAGACCCACGATTGCGATGTTGCAAGTCTTAGATGTCATGCGGTCAACGCTAGGTTGTGGGCTGGTGAAAACCGCTCCTCGTCGGCAGGTTTACCGATCAAGCCGGGCGGGTGTATCGATTAAGCTCGCGCGCGGTGGGGGTTGTCCGAGCCGTGTTTAGAATGTGGGTGTGTCGATTTCGCGAAGGGTTATTGATAGGTCACTCGATCGCCGTCGCACTCTGTCTCAGGTGCGTGGGGTCGGGCGCTTTGTTGGTGACGCCACCCCGCGGCTCCTTTCGTCCGCGGAGGTTCTAGGTCAGGCAGTCGACCGTCCGTGTCCGGTGTGCGGAAGGCATGATTTAAGGGAAACGCAGTGGATTCACGGCGACGTATTAGGTGAAAAGTCGGGTACAGCGCGTAGTGTAAGAGAGATCAATGGTGTTATTGATGCGCTAGTGAATGCGCAGCAGGATGCTGAGTTCTCGATACACACCGTTGAAGTGTGCATGAAGTGTAGATGGAATCACTTGATCCGAGAAGAGCTGATCGGAATCACGATCGACAATCAGGAGACTCGTCTAGTTGAGTAGCGACAAGCCGTCCAAGAACCCGTTCTCCCGCGGTGGTGCCGGAAATTCCGGTGCCGGCCGTGGCGGACAGCGGAAGCCGGGGCAACCGGGTAGGCCTGGCCAAGGTCAGGGTGCTCAGTCTGGCAAGCGTCGGGCTAAAAACGGCAAGCCTGCGCACGGCAAGCCTGCGCACGGCAAGCCTGCGCAGGGGCGCCCAGCACCGGGCCAGTCGGGTAAGCCTAGCCAGCCGGGCAAGCGCCGGGCTGCAAACGGCAAACCTGCGCAGGGTCAGGGTGCTCAGCCAGGTAAGCGCCGCAGTGCCCAGGGACGTCCTGCACAGGGTCGTCCTGCACAGGGTCAGGCTGCCCAGGGGCGCGCAGTGAAGGGTCGTCCGGCTAAGGGGCGCCCGGCGCATGGCAAGCCCGCACAGGGCAAGCCAGCGCAGGGTCGCGGCACCAAGCCGGTGAAGTCCGGAGGTTCCCGCCGGGCCGGAGCCGCAGCGGGAGCTGGGGCTGCAGCGGCGGGAGCGGCGGCGTCACAAAGAAAGAGGCCGCAGAACAACGGCCCCAGCAAGAATGGGCCCAATCAGAATGGACCACAGACTCGCGTGAAAAAGAATGGATCCCGCTCCGTGGGCGACGGAAAGCTGAAGGCAAGGACGCGCAAGAAGCGCAGCTGGCGCGATAAGCGCACCCTGCGAAACTTCTTCGCGGGGCTGGCGGCCGTCATGGCGGTGCTGATCATTGTGCCGCTGGTGGCGTTCTTTACGGCGTATTCGGTGACGAAGGTGCCGGAGCCGGAAGAGCTGGTGAACAACCAGATCTCCTACATTATGGCCAGTGACAACGACACTGAGCTGGCGCGCATCGTGCCGCCGGAGGGTAACCGTCAGAACGTCAAGATCGACGAAGTTCCGATGGCAGTTCGGCAGGCCGTGCTGGCTGCGGAGGACCGCGAGTTCTACAGTAACCCCGGCTTCTCTGTCTCCGGCTTCGCCCGCGCGGCGATCGGCCAGGTGCTGGGCCGCGAGGGTGCCGGTGGTGGCTCGACCATTACCCAGCAGTACGTGAAGAACGCGCTGGTCGGCGATGAGTTTAGCCTGAGCCGTAAGGCCAAGGAGCTGGTTATCTCCGCGAAGATGGCCCGCGAATGGTCGAAGGACGAGATCCTCGAGGCCTACCTGAACACCATTTACTTCGGCCGCAATGCCTACGGCATCAGCGCGGCCTCTCACGCCTACTTCGACAAGGACGTCAAGGACCTCACCCCGGAGGAAGGCGCGGTGCTGGCCGCGACCATCCAGGCGCCCTCTGGCCTGGATCCGTGGACCAACCGCGAGCGTGCAGAAGCACGCTGGAACTATGTACTGGACGGCATGGTCAGCATCGACGCGATGAAGGAATCGGACCGGCGGAACGCCGCGTACCCGGACGTGAAGGACCCGGCGGAAACCGCGGAGAGCACCCAGGCCGTGGGAACCAACGGTTTGATCAAGACCAAGGTGATCGAGGAGCTTGAGCGCGCGGGCATCACCGAGGAACAGGTGAACACGGGTGGCCTGAAGATCACCACCACCATCGACGCAAAGATGCAGGCCGACGCGGTGGATGAGGTCCACAAGAAGCTCGAAGGCCAGCAGGAAGGCCTGCGTACGGCCGTGGTCTCGGTGGATCCGAAGACCGGTGGCGTGCGCTCCTGGTACGGCGGCGATAACCCAGTGGGCTTCGACTTCGCCGGAGGAGGCCTGCAGACCGGTTCTACGTTCAAGATTTTTGCGCTGGCCGCATACCTTGACCAGGGCGGCAGCATTTACGACCAGTTCGACTCCTCCCCCGTCATGACCGGTGACGCGCAGGTGAATAACGTCGGCGGCGCCAGCTGTGGCACATGTAGCATCGCCGAAGCGCTGAAGCAGTCGCTGAACACCAGCTTCATCCGCCTGACCCAGTCGTTGAAGGGCGGCCCGCAGGACGTCGCTGACATGGCGCACCGCCTGGGAGTGGCCGAGGAACTGCCGGGCGTGGGCAAGACGCTGCAGGAGGCAAACGGCAAGCCGGCAGAGGGCATCACTCTGGGTATGTACCAGTCCAGCCCGCTGGACATGGCCACCGCCCTGGCAACCCTGACTAACGGCGGCACCTACCACCGCCCACACTTCGTGGAGAAGGTGGAGAACTCCAACGGCGACGTGCTGCTGGATAACACCAACGACGACGGCGACCGCGTGGTCTCCGAGGAAGTCGCCAACGGCCTGATCCAGGCGATGCAGCCCATTGCGGCGTATTCCAACGGCAACTCGCTGGCCGGTGGCCGTCCCTCGGCTGCAAAGACCGGTACGGCGCAGCTGGGCGATACCGGCGAGAACAAGGACGCCTGGATGATTGGCTCGACCCCGCAGCTGTCTACCGCAGTGTGGGTTGGTACCGCCGAGGGTAAGCCGATTCATAACAGCTACGGCGGCATCATGTACGGCTCCGGCCTGCCCGCCCAGATCTGGAAGGGCGTGCTGGATCGTCAGCTGGAAGGCAAGGAGGTCGAGCAGTTCGGTACCGGCCCAGCGGCTTCCGGCGGCGGTGGCTACGTCGGCGGCGAAGCTGCCCAGGGAAGCGACGAGGGTGCGCAGGAGCAGCCGGCGGAGCCGGAGTCTCCGGAACCGGCTTCACCGCCGGCGCCCGCGCCGCAGCCCGAGCCGCAGCGCCCGGCTCCGGGAGGTGGCAACCCGCCGCAGAACAATGACCTACAAGACCTAATCGATGGAATCCTCAACCCATAGGAAACCGACCGCCGGGAGTCCGGCCACGGGCTCGGCCACGAGCCGGGGCGCGGGCCAGCGCGTGCTGCCCTCCCGCACAGAGCCGATGGCCCGCGGATTCATCCGCTTCATCGGCGGCCCACCCGGCGCCCACGCACTTATCGGCCGGGCGAACTGGTGGACTCCCCTGCGCGTCCTGCTCGCCACCGCCGCCACCTTCCTAGTATTCGGTTGGCTGCAGAAGGCACAGTGCATCCGCACCGGGTTTGACGGCGATGGCAACCCCTTTGTGGACTGGTCCGGGAAGCGCCAGTTCACCTCCGCCTGCTACTCCGACACGGTTTCCCTGTATGCGGGCCGCGGGCTGGATAACCTCGACTTCCCCTACTTCACCTCCTTCGTCGACGATGGCGTCACGCGGTACATGGAATACCCCGTGCTCACGGGCCTGTACCAATGGCTGATGGCCGCAATCGCGCGCCCGGTGGAGGCCGTGTGGAACTTCCTCCCCCTGCCGCAGGCAGCGCCCGCGGCGATCTACTTCGGAGTCAACGCATTCTTCCTGGCCCTGTTCTGGCTGATCGCCACCGGCCTGATGACGAAACTCACCGGCAACCGAGTGTGGGACACGCTGCTGATGGCGGCCTCTCCCCTAGTCATCGTCCACGCCTTCACCAACTTCGACCTGCTGACCTGCGCGGCGGCCGTCGCTATCTTCCTCTTCTGGGCCAACCGGCGCCCTGGCTGGGCTGGCGTGGCCACGGGCGTGGGCGTGGCGCTGAAGCTATGGCCCGCGTTCATCGGCGGTGCACTGATCCTGCTGTGCCTGCGCCAGCGCGCCTGGGTTCCGCTGGCGAAGCTGGTCGGCTGGACTTTCGCCAGCTGGCTGATCATCAACCTGCCGATCATGGTTTTCGCGCCGGAGGGCTGGTCGCAGTTCTTCAAGCTGAACTCCGAACGCGGTTGGGAAGGCTCGACCATCTATGCCGTCATCGCTCACCTCTTGGGTAATGACGCCTGGAACGGCGTGTCTCCCACCAGGTCCGTCGAAGGCGCTGAAACTCTCAACCTGCTGACAGGCGTACTGCTGCTGGTCGCACTTCTGGCTCTGGCCTGGCTGGTCATCTTCGCAGCGCCGCGCACTCCGCGGGTCGGCCAGGTGGCGTTCTTGGCCACGCTGGCCTTCATGATCACCAACAAGGTGTGGAGCCCGCAGTACTCCATCTGGCTGGTGCCGCTGCTGGTGCTGGCTCTCCCCCGCTGGCGATTGGTCTTTGGCTGGGCGGCATTGGAGACTGTGTATTGGTACCTGCGCATGTGGCAGTTCCTGCCTGCGAACCAGGCGGCACCGAACTGGCTGGTCGATACCGTGACCATCGTCCGGCTCGGGTTGCTGGTGTTCATGGCGGTGCTGGTCATCCGGCAGATCATGGGCCGCAGCCCGGACCCGATCCGCGAGGCCCACGGAGGGCGCGACCCGTTGGCCGGAGTGCTGGCCGAGGAACCGCCTGAGGTGCAGGACGGCGCGCCAACCAACCAGACCGCGCGCGAGAACGGGAATGGTTCCGGCGGAGAAGTGGGCGTCAATAAGAAAGGCGCCGAAAAGAAAGAGAGCAACGATGGATAACACGACCATAATCATCACCATGGCCAGTGTGCTGGTGGGGTTCCTGTGCGTGGGCGGCAGTTTTGCGAGTTTCATGTACGGCAAGTCGAAGAAGCAGGTGTGGACGCTTTTCAGCTTCGCCGTCTTGTTCCTGACGATCGTGCCGGTGGGGCTGGCAGTATTCGTAGCGGCGTAGGGGCGCGCAGCGCGGGAGCGGGGCTCGGCTTGGGGCGCGAGGGGGCATTTCTTAAAACGCGGGGGCACCAGGTAGGCTGAGAGAGTTGCTGACGCAACGACCCTCCTGCCATGCCCAAAAGGGGTATGGCCGAAACACAAGACCATAGGAGGTGATGAGGTCCGTGCGTCAATACGAGATGATGATCATCATCGACCCTTCCCAGGATGAACGCACCGTTGCCCCGTCGCTGGACAAGTACTTGGATATTGTCCGCAAGGAAAACGGTTCCGTGGAAAAGGTTGATATCTGGGGCAAGCGTCGCCTCGAGTACCCGATCAACAAGAAGGAAGAGGGCATCTACGTTGTTCTCGACCTGAAGTGTGAGTCGGCTACCGTGCTGGAAATTGACCGCCTGCTCAACATCAACGACCAGATCCTGCGCACCAAGGTGCTGCGGAAGGACCAGTAGCTAAAGCTGCAGGCTCCGAACGGACTGTACAGGCACCTTTAAACCATTAACCTAAGCACTGTAACCACTAGGGCTTCTTTTTACGGACGCCCACACGTCACCACACAACGTTAGGAAAGAAACATGGCACAGGGAGATACCCAAATCACCGTGGTCGGCAACATCGTTGCGGATCCGGAACTGCGCTACACCCCCAACGGGGCCGCAGTGGCTAACTTCCGCGTGGCCTCCACGCCCCGTCGCTACGACCAGCAGGCTGGTCAGTTCGTCGACGGCGAGCCACTGTTTTTGACCTGCAATGTGTGGCGCCAACCAGCCGAGAACGTGGCAAACAGCCTGAACAAGGGCGACCGCGTGATCGTGACCGGCCGACTGCGCCAGCGTTCCTACGAGGATCGCAACGGCGAGCGTCGCACCGTCTTCGAGATTGAGGTGGAAGAGGTCGGCCCTTCGCTGCGCTTCGCTACCGCGGATATCAACAAGGCATACCGTGGCGGCGGCCAGGGCGGAAACGCTGGTGGCGGCAACGGCGGAGGCTTCGGCGGTAATGCCGGCGGCTTCGGTGGCCAGGGCGGCCAGGGTAGCCAGGGTAATGGTGGCAACGGCGGCCAGGGTGGCTTCGGCGGGAACGCCGGCAACCAGGGCGGCCAGGGTAGTCAGGGACAGAACAACCAGGGCTTCGGTGGCCACAATGCGGCCATGGATGATGACCCGTGGAACTCTGCCCCACAGTCCGGTTTTGGTGATGGCGACGACGAGCCGCCATTCTGATCGGCTAGCTTAAAAGCTGCTGGTCAGCGTTAAATTTTTTGAACATAATTGGTCAAACCAAAGCACAACGAAAGGCTGGATCATGAAGCTGATCCTCACCACCAACGTTGACAAGCTCGGTGTCCCCGGCGACATCGTAGAGGTCAAGGCTGGTTACGGACGTAACTACCTGCTTCCGCGCGGCTACGCAATTGTTGCTACCCGCGGCGCTGAGAAGCAGATCGAAGGAATTAAGCGCGCGCAGGAAGCACGACAGATTCGCGACCTGGATCACGCACGCGAGGTTAAGGAAGAGCTGGAGAACCTGAGTGGCGTGACCGTGGCGGTCCGCACCGCAGAGTCCGGCAAGATCTTCGGCTCCGTCACTGCAGATCACATTGTTGATGCAGTGAAGAAGGCCAACGGTCGTTCCCTGGATAAGCACACCATCAAGCTGCGCAAGGGCGATGTTAAGGCAACCGGCGTTTACTCTGTGGACGTTCAGCTGCACAACGACATCGTTGCATCCCTGAGCTTCGAGGTCGTTTCCGCGTAACTTCGCCCGGCTTGGCTCGGCATTTCAGCTGGCCCTGGTCGGCTGATACTTCGGTCGGCGGGCTTGGCTCGGCTGATATTTCAGCTGGTCTGAAATTACCGGGAGCTTCTGCGCCCTGTGCCTAGACACCACAGGTCGCGTGATTCGTGCCTAGACACCACGGATCGAGTGCCAAGTGTTTGCCTAGTGTTAGGCGCACTGGCCGCGTGCTTAGACACCACGCGGCGGCATTCACATTCCGGAGCTGTGTAAAGAGCCGCTGAGCTGCTGAGCCGCTGAGCTGCGAAGATGCGCGTGCGACTATAACGCACCAGAAAAACTTAACTTAGACAACAGCAGGTTGAGGCCCCACGTTTTTGTGCGTGGGGCCTTTTCCGTTGCTCGGATTATGCTGCTGGACTGTATTGCTGGGGAGTGCTGGGCTGTATTGCCTGGCCGTGCCGCTGGACCATTCTGTTTGGCTGTATTGCTGCCCGAACTGCTTGGCTGTATTGCCTGATAGCCATCGCCAGCGGCGCAAAGTGTCGGAAATGGTGCATTTCTTAGGGCTAAATGTCGGAAAAGTTGCAAAACTAAAATTGGCGCCGAAAACGCGACCCTCGGAAAACTCGCTGACCTGCATGTTTACAAAATTGGTAATGGTTTGCGGTAACAAATTGCAACTTTTCCGACATTTAGGCCTCCAAATCGCAGGCTTCTGGGCCATTCGGGGCTCCTGGTGGTCCGGAATGTCGTTAGATCGGGAATACGTCGGCCTGTTCAGGCTGTGCGGAGCCTCCGTTGGGCCGGAATGTCGCTAGAACGGGAATACGCCGACGCCCACGACGGCTTGCAAAACTCTGCAACGCCCTGACCTGCGCTTTTGCGGTATTGCAAATCAGTGTTAATAACGTATTCCCGTTCTAACGACATTCCCTTCTATACGTGGTCGCAAAAAGGTCTCCGCTTGCCCCGGATTCCCGTTCTAACGACATTTTCCAGCTGCAGGGCGCAGAAACTATGGCTTTAGGCCGCCGGAACTGGGAGCCGAGGGTCGGAACAGGGGGCAGGGCTCAGAAATTATGGCCCCGGGCCGCCGGAACTGGCAGCCGAGGGCCGGAGCAGGGCCCGGGGTCGGGGAACAGGGGCCCGGGGTGCCGAGCCACCAGCACCCCGGGCGCCGAAATTTCGCCACCTGAGCTGCCGAATTCCACTTGCTTAGCCAGCCGAATGTGCCAGGATAGCTCTGTGAAGAAAACTCAGCTGGTTCGCAGCTTGGCATTAGTCTCCATCCTCGCGCTCGCCGGATGTTCCAATTCGGGCGTCTCCATTTCCCCTAGCTCTTCAGACTCCGGCGGGGCGGATGGCTCCTCGGACTCCAAAGCCCTCAGCGTCTACGATGTCGCGGAGGCCTGCCAGAAGGCCGTTGAGAAGGATCTCAACAAGAACAACATTCCGCACGATAAGCTTTTCGTGCACGCAACGGACGTTTCCGAGACACACCTGTCCGACGACGACTTCGACGGTCCACTCAAGGGCTCGCTGTACAACGACGACTATTCCGGCGCCTTCCACTTCGACTGCGAAACCGACGGATCCACCACAAAGGTGGATAACTTCGATTTCCCGCAGGAAAACTTCCGCGTCGATTCCTCCAGAAACCGCTCGCAACAAACGGAGGTAGACCCAAACCGCCTGGACCCGGACAACGATGGCGCCGGCCGGGCCGGCCGCGACGACAACCTGGGAATTACCTACCACAACAAGGTGGACTGGCAATTCCTGGAAGCGCCGGGCAAGGTCGTCCCCGGCGGAATGATTCTGAACCGGACGAATGGCTCCTCGTGCTCGACGGGATTCATCGCCTCCCGCGACAACCGGGTATTCATTGTTACCGCAGGTCACTGCGGAAACAAGGGGGATAAGTTCGACATCCGCGATTCACGTGGCAATACTCTCCGGGTGGGGGAGATGGTGGAATCCTACGTGGAGCGTCATGGCCAGGGCATCGTTGGTGCAGACATTGGATTGATCGAGCTCTACCCAAATGTCAGGCAATACGTCGATTCCGCACTGCCTATGAATACCAAGCTCAAGGGCTGGATCACGCCGCAGGAGGCCGAGCGCCGCAACATGGAGATTTGCCGCCTCGGTGCCACCACCGGGTACTCCTGCGGAGTGTTCGTCAGTGTGGACAAGGCAGGCCAGTTCTACTTTAGAAACATCATGGATCGCGGAGATTCCGGCGGCGCCATCTTTGCCGTGGACAGAAGTGGGGTATGGGCGCTTGGCGTGGTCTCGCGGGTCAGCGACTACAACAAAACCCTCGGCGGCGGAATGGAAATCGCCAGCGCGATGCGGCACTGGGGCCTAACCCTCCACGGCTAGCCCACCAGCCGCCGTAGTCACCAGCACCCCGGCACCCCCTGGCCGCCGGGCCGGGATCACCCCCTGGCCGCCCGGCTGGGATCACCCGGCGCAGCTGTTAAACCCGCAGCTTGGCGGCGCCTCCGCCGCCCTCACCGGCGGCCAGCGGCGCCGCCGCCTCCAGCGCCTCCACGCCGAAGGCCATGTCGTGGGTATTGTCCGCGCTGGTGTAGGTGCGGCGCTCCTTGATGTAGTCGTGCTCCATCCGCCACGGATCGCCAGCGGCCTGGCGCGGCAGAGTCCCCACGCTGCGCTGGATATAGCCGCTGGACATCTCCAGAAGCGGCAGGTCAGCGGGCTCGCCGGCGGGTAGAACCGGGCACGCCCACTGCTCGCCTCGCGAGTCCATGTCCTTCCATAGCTGCACCAAGTACCGCGAGGTCATGTCCGCCCGCAAAGTCCACGACTGGTTCAAATACCCAATGGTGTAGGAGAAGTTCGGCAGCCGGTTAGCCATCATGGCACGATAAGCCACCAGAGATTCGGTGGGTACTGGGGCGCCATCGACTGAGAAGTTGGCGTCACCAAAAGCAAGAAGCTGTAGTCCCGTGGCGATCACCAAGACATCAGCCTCGATGTACCCGCCGGAGCGCAACCGCACCCCGCCGGCGTCGACGCGCTCGATGTGGTCGGTGACGACCTTCGCCCCGCCGCGCACGGCCTTGAAGAAATCGCCGCCGGGGGACTTGCAGACGCGCTGGTCCCACGGGCCGTATGGGGGAGTGAAGTTGCGGCGGACCTCGTCGGCGGGCAGGTAAAGGCGGTTCCAGCCGCGGAACACCAGCTTCGCGATGCTGGGGAAGGTTTGGCAGAGGTGGTATTGCGCCATGTCGCGGCCGATGTGCAGGGTGCGCGCCAGGCGGTGGCCGAATTTGCCGGGCTCGGTGCTTAAGCCCAGGCCGACGAGGGAGCTGATCGTGTCGGTCTCCGGCAGCGGGGCGATGTAGGTGGGGGTGCGCTGCAGCATCGTCACGTCCGCACCCATCGCGTGCAGCGCCGGGACCAGCGTAATTGCCGTCGCGCCGGAGCCGATCACCGTGACCTTCTTGCCGCGCACGTCGAGGTCGCGGGGCCATTGCTGTGGGTGCAGGGCGGTGCCTTCGAAGGTATTGACGCCCTCAATCTCCGCCGTGAACCCTTCAGCATGGCGGTAGTATCCGGTGGCGAAGTGGAGGCGGCGCGTCCACGTGGTTACGGTCGGCTGCTCGGGGTTGGCGGAAGCGGCAGAGTCGGAGCCGTCGGTGCCTTCGGAGTTGGCGTGGCCGGTGCGGCCGACGCGCATGGTGACTTCCCACAGGCCGCGGTCGGTGTGGAAGTTCACGGATTCGACCCACGTGGATAGCTGTAGGCGGTCGAGCATGCCGATTTCCTGGGCGGCTTCGCGGCAGTAGTCGCGGATCTGCTTGCCGGAGCCGAGAGTTCCCTTGTGCGGCCACTTCTTGAAGGGGAGGGAGAACGTGGCCATGTCGGAGTCCGAGCGGATGCCGGGGTATTGGAAGGTGGCCCAGGTTCCGCCCACGTCGTAGTTAGAGTCCACGGCGGCCCAGTTCCAGCCGGGGAAGTTCTTGTTTACGTGGTAGGCGATGTCGATGCCGGAGAGCCCCGCGCCGACAATGAGGAGGTCGAGGGGGCGCTCGGCGGTAGCCTCCGTGAGTGCGGGGAGGGTTGAGATGGAGGAGCTGGTGGTTGGGTCGGTGGGTGTGGAATTCATGAGGCACACCGTACTCCAAGGTCGTGCAGTGTGTAGGAAAACCAATATTTTACTTCCGCTTAGGAAACCGAACATGAAGGGTGTGGGCTTATAGCCATGAACGCGGTTATGGCGGTGAATAAAGTGTGAATAATTTAAGGATTTGGGCGACCTGGGGGTTTGTATGAGCGCGATCGCCTGGCCTGCGGGTTTGTTTATCCCCAGGTTATCCACCGATGAAAAGAGAAGCTTTCACACCAGTCACACTGTTCTGACCTGCGCAAACGTGGAAACGTGCAGGTGAGAGCATCGGCTATCCACAAGTTATCCACAAGCCATCCTGGGGGATTGGGGGTTATGCACATTTCCTCCACAGGTATATTCACAAAGCCTGTGGATAACTTGTTCTGTATTGCCGCTTAGGGGTTGTCCCGCGCTGCCATTAAAGTGGTCGGCATGAGCGAAAATGCAGGCATGAACTTCGACGACGGCGCCCCGCTGCCGGAGGAACCTTTCGACGATTTCGGCGGTCCCAGCGACTTCGGCGCCGGCTCGGGAGGTGGCTTCGGCGCTGGCTCGGGCGCCGGGGGAGCGGGCGGCTTCGAGTCTTCCGGTCGTCGCGGCGGGGGTTTCCAGGGCGGTCGGAGGGGTCGGGGTGGCCAGGGCGGTCACGGCGGCTCTCAGCAGATCGTCCGCGAGATGCCGCAGAACCCGGAAGCCGAGCAGGGCGTGCTCGGCGGCATGATGCTGGATAAGGACGCCATTGCGGATGTCGTGGAGGTCCTCGTTGGTGATGACTTCTACGTGCCGAAGCACAAGACTATTTTTGACGCCATACTTCAGCTGTACGGCGAGGGTAAGGAAGTAGACCCGGTCATCGTCAGTGGCCGCCTGGACCGCGATGGCGTGCTGAGCTTCATCGGCGGCGCTGATTACCTGCACAGTGTCGTCCAGAAGACTCCGACCTCGGCAAACGTCGGCTACTACGCCTCGATCGTGCGAGAGAAGGCCACGCTGCGGCGCCTGGTGCAGGCCGGCACCACGATTGTGCAGCTGGGCTACGCGGGCACTGAAGGGGCGGACGTGGATAACGTGGTGGACCGCGCGCAGCAGGAGATGTTCGCCATCACCAACGATGCCGCGAAGGAGGACTACGAGGTCTTCGCGGAACTGGTCGCCTCCACAGTGGGGGAGATCGAGCAGCTGGAGAGCCAGGATGGCGTGGAGATGGGCATCCCCACTGGCTTTGCCGACCTGGATGATCTGACGAATGGTCTGCGTGGCGGCCAGATGGTGATTGTGGCAGCCCGCCCAGGTGTGGGTAAGTCCACGCTGGCGCTGGACTTCATGCGTTCGGCGTCGATCCAGCACGGCAAAGCGTCGGCGCTGTTCAGCCTGGAAATGAGCAAGTCCGAGGTCATGATGCGCATCTTCTCTGCAGAGGCGGAGGTGCGCCTGGCTTCCATGCGCGGAGGCAAGCTGACCGACGACGACTGGGATCGCCTGACCGTGCGCATCGGCGAGATCGAGGACGCGCCGATCTACATCGACGATTCGCCGAACCTGACGATGATGGAGATCCGCTCGAAGGCACGCCGCCTGAAGCAGCAGGTGGATCTGCAGCTGATCGTGGTGGACTACCTGCAGCTGATGTCCTCCGGCAAGCGAGTGGAATCACGCCAGCAAGAGGTCTCTGAGTTCTCCCGCCAGCTGAAGCTGTTGGCCAAGGAGGTCAACGTGCCGGTCGTTGCGATCTCGCAGCTGAACCGTGGCGTGGAGTCCCGCGGCGACGATGCGCTTCCGCGTGTCTCTGACCTGCGTGAATCTGGTTCGCTGGAGCAGGATGCCGACATGGTCATGCTGATCAACCGCCCGGACTCGCAGAACCCGGATCACGAGCGTGCGGGCGAGGCGGACATCATCCTCGCTAAGCACCGTGGTGGTCCCATTGGCACGGTGACGGTGGCCAACCAGCTGCAGTTCTCCAAGTTCTCCGACATGGCCCGCGACATCAGCCCTATGCCCTAAATCCCACGCGGGGCATCCGCGCGCTGCCCCGCGCCGCGCCTAAGGCTGTTCGTTCAGCTTCGCCAGGATCGAGTAGAACTGCTCAACTTCCGTATCGGTCAGCCGGTCAAACACCAGCCCGCGCACCTTCGCCACGTGGCCGGGCGCAGCAGTAGTGATCGCGTCGAGACCTGCGGGTTCAAGGACGACGAAGGCCCCGCGCCCGTCGGCGTCACAAGTTTCGCGGCGCACAAGACCGCGCTTCGACATGCGCGTGATCTGGTGCGATAGGCGCGAACGGCTCCACTGCATCATGTTCGCCAGCGCGACGATTCGCTGCTGGTGGTTCGGCGATTCCGAAAGATGCACCAGAACCTCGTAGTCGGACAGGGATAGGGAAGTTTCCGCTGCCAGCTGCTGCACCAGCTCGGCATTGATCTGGATGTGGGCGTTGAGCCACGCTCGCCACACCTGCTGCTCGCGGCTGCTCAGCCACGGGGTTCCCGCGTTGGCATCCGCATCTTGCGGAGAAGAGGTGTTTTCTTGTGTCATGTGCACCATTATCGCACATCAGTCAATATGGTGGACACATCAACTAAGTGGACGTAGGTTGGGACCCAGCGCATCAAGAGAAGTACCCACACATCACCTTCACCTCCACGGACATCACCGCCGCCGGCGAGACCGCCATCAAGGTCACCGGCGACCTGACCATCAAGGACGTCACGAAGCCCGTCACCATTGACTTCGACATTTTTGCCGTCAAGCAGGGCTAACCCGCCAGCCCGGCGGCGTGACTGGCCGTTTAATCCAGTTGCCTGGGTAATATTGCACCCATGAAACGCCTTCCGCCCATCGCCCTGGTCTTCCTCGGCGGCGCGCTGGGGGCGATTTTTCGTTGGGCACTGACCGTTTGGATCCCCGCGCTCGGCGACCCAACGCGCGTCCCCGGCGCGGCCACTCCGCTGAATGTCACCGGCGGAATCCCCCTCGGGGATATTGCATTGCTGGTGGTCAACGTCCTGGGAGCACTCCTGCTGGGCCTTCTGGTCGGCATGATCCCGGATTCCGCCCACCCGCGCCGCGCGTTCTGGGGCACGGGGCTGCTCGGCGGTTTCACGTCGTTTAGCTCGCTCGCTGCGGCTATTGACGCCCCCACCGACTCAACTACCGCCGTCCTCATCGGGGGAGCCTACGGACTGGTCACGCTGGTGCTTGGCCTGCTTGCGGCTGCGATGGGGCTGCGCCTCGGGCGGGATTTGAATGAGCTGGCGCGGCTACGGCACGGGGGCAGTGCAGCCCAAGTAGCCAGCGGCGCCGGTGCTGACCCTGAGGCCGCGCCGGGGGATAGGGGCACGCGATGAGCACCGGAGCAACCCTCGTGGAGCTGCTGGCCGTCGCCGTCGGCGGCGGAACGGGCGCGGCCGCCCGCTATGGCCTGGACACTTACCTGAAGTCCCGGCGCGGCTGGGCACCCCTGTGGAGCCTGGCGGTGGTGAACCTCCTCGGCACCGCTCTACTGGGCCTGATCCTTGGCTTCACCTCGCAGCACTCGACTGGCAGCGGGGTTGGTACGGCCGGGGACATCCTATTCCCCCTGATCGGAGTGGGTTTGGCCGGTGGGTTCACCACGTTTTCCACGGTAATGGTGGAGGTCTACACCCGGCCCCAACCCGGCCGCCGCATCGTCGGCGTGGTGGCGATGACCGCCGCCTGCTGCGCGGTATTCTTCCCCGCGCTCTGGGGCGGGGCGGCGCTCGCGGGCGCCTAGCCTGCCGCGATTTACGCGGCAGCGCCTAGCATCTGCTACTTCTTGGCAGTGACCCAGATGTCGATCTCCGCGTAGGTGGATTCCTTACCTTCGTCGTCGGCGAAGTGGATCGTCACCGTCACGGTCTGCCCGCCGGATTCCTTGGTGATCTTCTCGAAGTCCGGCAGCTCGGCCGTCGCGGTGGCCGTCAGGCTGCCCTTCGTCTTCTTCAGGTACTTCGTGCGCATGCCCTGCGGCAGCCAGCGGTGCGTGTTGGGGACGGACGCCTCAGCCAGCATCCCCATCGCAAACTCCGCCACATTGCAGGCCGCAATGGCGTGGAAGGTTCCGATGTGGTTATTCAGCAGCCACCACTTCTTCGACTTCACCTGGCAGTAGCCCGGTCGCAACTCCTGCAGGCGCGGTTGTACGGTCAGGAAGTAAGGCGCCTTAGCGCTGGCTGCCAGCGAAAACAGGCCGTTGCCAAACGGCTTCTTCGCAAGATTCTTGTACATTTTGAAAGTGCTAGACGGATTCGCGTTGGCGTCATAAATAGACATAGTGAGAACTCTAACGTGGAATAAAGCGTGCGTTGCGTAATGTTGGAAAAACATACGCGCCCCTTTTAACGGTGCGCAGTGACAAAGCAGTGACAAAGCAGCGACAAGCTTTGAACGAAGCAATCAACCCGAAGGGAAAGAAATGGCGACCACTGAAATCACCGGAGCAAACTTCCAGGAAACCGTACAGGGCGACGGCATCGTCGTACTGGACTTCTGGGCAGACTGGTGTGGTCCGTGCAAGCGCTTCGCCCCGATCTTCGAGCAGGCCTCCGAGGAGAACCCGGACGCCGTGTTCGGCAAGGTAGATACCGAAGCCAACCAGGAGCTTTCCGCGGCTCTGCAGATCCAGTCGATCCCGACGCTGATGCTGTTCCGCGACGGCGTGCTGCTGGCTCGCGAATCCGGCCTGCTGCCGGGCAAGGCCATCAACGAGCTGATTGCCAAGGCCAAGGAGCTGGACATGGACGAGGTTCGCAAGCAGATCGAGGCCGAGCAGGGCGAGGCGCAGTAAGCGCTCAGCGCGCCCGGAGCGCGCTACAACGTGTTGACGTCGATGACGAAACGGTAGCGCACATCCGAATCCAATACGCGCTGGTAGGCCGTGTTGATCTCCTCTGCCGGGATGACCTCCGCCTCCGCGGTGATGCCGTGGGCGGCGCAGAAATCAATCATCTCCTGGGTCTCCCGGATACCACCGATAGCGCTGCCCGCCACGGAGCGGCGCTTACCGATCAGCGCACCGGCGCTGATCTGCATCTTCTCCGGCGGTAGCCCCAGCATCACCATGGTTCCGCCACGCGCCAGGGTGGAAATAAACGGTGCCGGATCCAGCGGGGCGCTCACCGTATTAATGATTAGGTCGAAGCTCGCCCTGAAGGGCTTGTGCCAGTCCTCCTCCTTGGTGGCCACGTAACGGCTGGCACCAAAGGCCATGCCGTCGGCCTCCTTAGACTTCGAGTGGCTCAATACCGTCACGTCCGCGCCCATCGCCGCAGCCAGCTTTACCGCCACGTGCCCCAGGCCGCCCATGCCGACGACCGCCACGCGGGAACCTTCGCCCACGTCCCAGTGCTTCAGCGGGGAATACGTAGTAATTCCAGCACACAGCAGGGGAGTGGCCGCCGCGGCCGCATCCGACTCCAAGTCGGCGAAGGCCTTCGGGATGCGGACCAGGAACTCCTCGCGACACACGATGTGGGTGGAGTAACCGCCCTGCGTGATCGTGCCGTCGAGGCGGTCGGGCGCGTTGTACGTGCCGGTCGAACCGTTCTCGCAGTAGTTTTCGTCGCCTTCGCGGCAGGCATCGCAATCTAGGCAGCTATCCACCAGGCAGCCGATGCCGACCACATCGCCGGGGCGGAAGTTCTGCACCTCCGTGCCAACCTCGGTGACCTCGCCGATGATCTCGTGGCCGGGGGTCATGGGGAAGTTATCGTGCGGCCAATCGCCGTTCACGGTGTGGATGTCCGAGTGGCAGATGCCCGCCCAGCGGATCTTGATGAGGCAGTCGTTGGGGCGCAGGTCGCGCCGGGAAATTGTGGATTTTTCCAGCGCCTCGCCGGCGCCGGGGGCTGAGTAGCATGCAACGTCCATGTTCCCCAGGCTACGCAGGTCCCACGTGGGCGGTGTTCGCGTGCGGCGCGCACGTGTGTAGCTCGCGCACAGGCCTCCCGCGTGCGCAGCGCGGATTCGCACAGCCTGTGCTGGGGTGCGGGCAGGCGCGGCCTAGAGGGCGTCAATAAAAAGAACGGCGATTCGCGCAACGGTGCCACTGCGGGGATAATGCGTAAGGGCTTTACAACAGGAGGCACGAAATGGGACGGATCAACGGCAAGAAGGCCGCAGTGGCGCTGACCGCCGGGCTGGTCGGCTTCGCCGGTACCGGAATGGCCGTGGCGAAGGGCGGAATCTCTGCGAACTTGGCGCTTTCCGGCTCTTTCTTCACCGTGACGATCGGCGGCCTGTCCGGGCAGGATTTCTCCCTGTTCATGGATAACGATGCGAAGGGCGATGATCACCTGCCCGTAGCGCGCGTGAAGATTAAGCAGGCGAAGGCTTCTGACCTGTGCCTTTCCACAACCGTGCCGGACCTTCCCGCCGTTGGCGAGGCCACCCTTTCGCTGCGCGCCAACGGACAGAACAGCGTTGATGCGGACGATCTGATCGTGGGCTCCACCGACATTAAGGGCAGCCTGCGGATGGCCGACCCCAACCTTGGTATTGACGCCAGCCAGGTCAACCCCGAAGCGCCGGACGACGCCTGGGGTCTGCACTCGAAGGACGTGCAGATTGTGGCGGAGAAGATCATTGCCACGTCGGTTGGGGCGAAGCAGCTGAACGTTTCCGGAGTGGAGGCGAGCGTGCGCCGAGGAACCGAGAATGCCTGCTAAAGGGCGGTTAGCGCGCTTCGCCGAGTGGCGCCGCAACCGACCGTTCGTGCCGGGGCTGTTGGTGCTGCTTTCGGGTGTTGTGATTATGACGCCCGCGTATCTGACGCTGCGCATTTCCGACCTTCTGGTGATGATCTCCACGCTGTCGGGGGTTTCCACGCTCTTCCTGGGCGCGGCGCAGATCATGTTCGCACTGGGGATTTGGCTGAAGCCTGCCACGGCTCCCTACCTGGGGGTTTTCGCCATTTTGGTATCGCTGGTGGCGCTTCCGGCCTCCAATATCGGCGGGTTCTTGTTGGGTTCGCTGTTGGGTATTTTCGGCGGGGCGTTTGCCCTGGCGTGGGAGTCGGGGGAGCGCAAGCCGAAGAAGACCCGGAGCAAGAGCTCCGGGGGCGGCGCCGGCGGCGAGACTGAGGCCGAGGATGCCGAGAGCGAAGCCGATACCGAGGGCGAGCCACGTTCCGACAGGGGCTCCGACGGCGGATACTCCGCGACCGTGGCGGCCCTGCTGGTGGCGGTGGGGATCGCGACCGGCGTGGGCATCCTGAATGCGAATGCCCCGTACAGCGTGGCGCAGCCAGCGCGCGTGGGCGACGTCGGCCAGGTCACCGCAGATAACGTGACCTTCAAGGGGAACGTGCGCGTCGGCGTGGACTCCGTGGGTACGGAGCAGGGCGGCCGCGACCTGCTGCGCATCACCGGCGACCGGCTGGAGATCAAGAACCTGCAGATCAAGCTGCCCGGACAGTGGGGCGACGGGCTGATGCAGACCGGCCCGGATGTGGAGACCTACGTGATCGAAGGCCCCGTCGTGGTGGAGGCTACGTCCCTGGAGGCCGTGCCCGCGCTGGCCGAGATCTCCACGGTGCCGGTGAAGGTGGACATTTCCGCTGGTGCTGGGGATGTGCTGCACCAGCTGGGTCTAGTGCCCAGCGAGGCGCCGATCCCGGACCCGGTGATGGAGGTCGTCTCCCTGAAACAGGTGAAGCTGGACCTGATGCACCTGACCGGGCGGGATATGAACGCCCCGGTGGTTCACCTGTACCCGCTTTAGCGGCGGGCTAACAGCTCGACCGCCCCGCGCGGAAAGTCAGTACGCTGGGATGCAGTTAACTTAAGCAAACAACTACATCTCGAATAAGTACCGACTACATACCGACACAGGAGTTTCCCCATGGCGAATCCATTTTCTAAGGGCTGGAAATACTTGATGCAGTCCCTCGACACCAAGATCGAGGAGAACGCGGATCCCCATGTGCAGATCCAGCAGGCCACGGAAGCGGCCCGCAAGCAGCACCAGCAGATTTCCGAAAGCGCAGCCCGCGTGATCGGTAACCGTAACCAGCTGGAAATGAAGATGAATCGCCTGCAGCAGGATGCGGAGAAGCTCGCGGGAAACGCCCGCACCGCCATTCAACAAGCCGATAAGGCCGCGGCCGACGGCGACCAGGCAAAGGCCAACGAGCTGAACCAGACGGCAGAGCTGTTCGCATCTCAGCTGGTCACGGTTGAGCAGCAGCTTGAGGAGACCAAGCAGCTGTACTCCGGCGCGGAAGAGGCCGCCCGTCAGGCGCAGCAGCAACAGCAGCAGTCCGCCGCCCGCCTCGAGGATCAGATGGCGCAGATCAACCAGCTGCGTTCCCAGGTGGATCAGGCCAAGATGCAGGAGGCCACCGCGAACTCCATGCAGCAGATGGATGGCCTGGTGCAAAACGATGACGTGCCGACCCTGGACAGCGTGCGCGAGAAGATCGAGCAGCGCTACGCTCAGGCGCTCGGCAGCCAGGAGCTCGTCGAGAACTCCGTGCAGGGCCGCATGACGGAGATTGAATCCGCTGGTAACGACATGCGCGCCAGCTCCCGCCTGGAGGAAATCCGCGCCCAGCTGAATGCCGAGAACGGTGCGAACGGCGCGAACGCCCTCGAGCAGGGCGAGGGCAACGGCGATGGCACTGGCGAGGCTCAAGGCGAGCTGGAGCGCTAACCCGCTAACCCTCTGCGACCAGCAAACCTGGTGTAAAGTATCCAAGGTTCGCGGGTGCACCAATGCGCCCGCCTTTTACATCGTGGAGGGATACTTTTGTCTGAAGAATCTATTTCTGACGCCACCAACTCCGACCGCGCGGAGCACTCCGTCCCTCCCGGCGAGCCCGCGCCCGGCGCAAAGCTCCTAATCGGTGTGCTCGTCGCCGCGGCTTTCGTGGTGATTCTCAACGAGACCACCTTGGCCGTGGCTTTGCCCGTTTTGATGGGAGAGTTTGGCGTCACCGCCGATGCAGCGCAATGGCTGACCACAGCATTCATGCTCACGATGGCCGTGGTCATCCCGATGACCGGCTACATCATGCAGCGCTTCCGCCTGCGCTCGATCTACGCGACGGCGCTGACGACCTTCCTGGTCGGCACGGTGCTCGCGGCCGCGGCGCCGACGTTCCCGATCCTGCTGCTGGCGCGTGTGATCCAGGCCAGCGGCACGGCGCTGGTGATCCCGATGCTGATGACCACCATCATCCGGCTGGTTCCCATTAACCGCCGCGGTGCGGTATTCGGCCTGGTCTCGGTGGTTATTGCGGTGGCTCCGGCGCTAGGCCCGACGTTTTCCGGCGTGGTGCTGGAGGCTTTGGGATGGCGGTGGATCTTCATCCTCGTCGCCCCGCTGGTGCTGATTTCCCTGGTCGCGGGCCTGTTCCTGGTGAAGAACTTCGAGGAGCCGAGCCGCCCCTCCCTGGACGTGCTCTCTGTTTTCCTCTCCGCATTCGGTTTTGCGGGCCTGGTGTACGGCCTGGCCGGCCTGTCGGAGCTGGCCGATGGTCTGCCGGTGCAGCGCCTGATCATCCTGGCTGCGGGCGCGGTGATCCTGGCGGTATTCTTCCTGCGCCAGCGTTCCCTGGAGCGCAGCTCTAAGCCGGGCGCCACTCCGCTGTTGAACCTGCAGCCGGTGCGTGTGCGCGAGTACAACCTCTCGCTGGGGCTGCTGCTGTTTACGTTCTCCATGCTCTTCGGCTTCATCATTCTGATGCCGCTGTACGCGCAGAACGTCGCGGGCCTGTCGGAGCTGAAGACCGGCATGGTTTCCCTGCCCGGCGGCCTGGTTATGGGCCTGCTGGGGCCAGCGGTCGGCCGTGCCTACGACGCGCGTGGCGCCCGCCCGCTGATTATCCCGGGCAGCATTTTGATCACCATCGGCATGATGGGCTTTGCCGCCCTGGAGCAGACGGAGCACCTGTTTTCTTGGGTTGGTTCCGGCACGTGGCCGGCGTTTGTGCAGCTCATGCTTGTTACGGTCGTGTTGAACTTGGGCATTGCTTTGATGATGACGCCCCTTATGTCCAACGCTCTGGCGGCCGTTCCGGACTCTTTGGCTTCCCACGCGCAGGCAATTTTGAATACTTTCCAGCAGGTTGCCGGTGGCGCGGGCACAGCGATTTTCGTGGCTGTGATGACGTTCGCCTCCACGCGCTACGCCTCTAGCCATGCGGCGGAGTTGGCAGGCCTGGGTGCCACGGATCCTGCACTGGCTGAGGCGCAGGTGGTGGGCCAGGGCATCCACGTGGCGTTCCTGGTTGCGGCTTTCGCCTCGGTCGTTCTGATGGTGGCCGCGGCGTTTGTGAAGCTGGATGCGCGGGAATCCGCGCACCCGGGGGCACCCCAGGAGGTCGCTTAGGTAGTTATCCCGCAGTGTGGCTGATTACTTTGGCCAATGCATCGGGACGGCTCCACATCGGCCAGTGTCCGGTGGGAAGATCAATAACGTCGATATGGTCGAGCCGGGCTACTTCAGCGAACATGGCGTGTCCCTCTTCGGCCAACTCCAGTACTTGCTCACTTGGTATAGAGCAGCACACCATCGTGGTCGGCACGCTGAAGCGGTCATTGTTGGTTAGTTCGACCGCTGCACGCATGACAGGTCCCGGTTCGGCGACGGCTTTCTCTCGGAAGCGCTGGAGGTGCTCTGCGCTAAGGCCTTTAAGACTGGCCTGTTGACCGAGCTCTTCGAAAGAGGGTAGGGGCACCTCCGCGACCGACTCGGGGAGATCCGGGGCGAAGACGCTACCGGGTAAGACGGGACCGGAGTCGACCCACACAACCCGCTGGATCAGTTCCGGGTGTCGATCGATGACGACACTGACCGGAGCATTAGCACCGCTGTGTGCGACGAGAACTACATTGCCTCCTTGCGCGTCGACAACTGATTGGATCGCCGCGACTTGCTCCTCGAGAGTCCTGTTTGCGCGCTGTGGGTCTTGATCGTCGAGGCCGGGAAGAGTGATGGGAATAGCCTGCATGCCGTTGGATGTCAGCTGTTCGGCGACTTCGTCCCATGCCCATGCCCCAAGCCAATGACCCGCGACCAGGATTATCACGGGAGGGGTCTTTTCCTGCTGTTTTGATGTCATGGTGCCATCATGGCAGTGCTGTTGGACAGCAGTGTGTCACTATTTATGTCATGAATTTTGAACGGGCAATTCCATGAAGCGATCCGAGCGTCTTCACGCTCTCGCAGATGTTTTGCGGCGTAGCGGTTCCCGCGGAATTAGTGCTGAGCGCTTGGCAAGCGAGTTTGAGGTGTCGGTCCGCACCATCAAGCGTGACCTAGCTGCGTTGGAAAGTGCCGGACTGCCCATCTGGTCGCGCCCTGGTCCGGGCGGTGGATATGGTCTGGTCCCAGGTGCATCGCTTCCCCCGGTGCGGCTGTCCCCGACGGAGGCAATGGCCTTGTTGGCTGCGAGCGTATCGACCGATGCGCCGTATGCCGACCTGGCAACAACGGCGGCAGAGAAGATCGTCGAGGTTCTTGATCCTCGGACGCGACAGCAAGCTGAGCGCCTAGCTGAGCGCGTGTGGGTTAATCCTTCTGCTGCTTCGTTGAGGACGACACGCTCTGCATTGGAGCAAGCGATGACGGACCAAAAGGTGGCTCGGATTCAGTACGTCACCAGCGAGGGGGTCGAAACCTGCCGCGATGTTGAACCGGTGCTGTTCGCCTTTACCGACGGGCGTTGGTATCTGGTCGCATGGTGCCGATTGCGATCAGCGATCCGTTGGTTCGCGCTGTCACGGGTGAAGAAGGCCGTTGTTACCAGTGAGACTTGTTCTGGTCACGACATCAAGGAGGTTGGCATACCGCCCGTCCATGCGCGAAGCGTCAATCCTCATCACTGGTAAAACAGCCGATCAACGGTCCTGGACAGTACAACTACAGCGGCAGCTTGCGCAGGATCGGCAGCGGCAGGTGCTTCAGGATCAGCATGATCGGGCGGAACAGGGGGTGCACCCAGATCAGGGACTTGCGGTTATCCACGGCCTTGGCGATGGCCTTAGCCACGTCTTCCTTGTCCACGGTCAGCGGCGCGTCCTCCAGGTCCTTGGTCATGTTGGTGCGCACCTGGCCCGGGCGGACGGTCAGCACGCGCACGCCGGTGCCACGCAGGGCCTCGTTCAGCATGCGGTAGAAGCCATCCAGGCCAGCCTTGGTGGAGCCGTAGACGAAGTTGGAGCGACGGACCATCTCACCAGCAACGGTGGAGAATGCCACGATCTGGCCGTGGCCCTGCTTCTTCATGTAATCCGCCAGCAGCACACCAACGGAGACGGCGCCGGTGAAGTTCACCTGCGCGGCCTGCACGGCCAGCTTCTGGTTGGTCCACTGCTTCTCGTTATCGCCCAGGATTCCGAACGCAACGATGGCCAGGTCCACGTCGCCGTGGCTGAAGATTTCCTCGAAAACCTGCGGGTGGGAATCGAAGTCCACTGCGTCGAAGGTGACGGGTACGACCTCGCTGGCACCGGCGGCGTTCATGCGTGCGGTGGCGTCATCCAAAGACTCGCCAGCACGGGCGGCCAGGATCACGCGCGCGGGGCCGCGGGAGAGGAACTCCTCGACGACGGCGAGACCCATGTCGGACGCGCCGCCGAGCAGCAGGATGGACTGGGGTTTGCCAACGGCATCAATCATTGTGACTCTCTTTCGGGTGGGTGGGGATGCGACTAGAGCTCGAGGCGGCGGGACATGTCGGAGGCGAAAACCCCCGTCGGGTCAATGCGCTTGCGGGTGGCCAGCCAGCCGGGCAGGCCGGGGTACATCTTGTGGAAGTTCTCGGCAGAGGTGCGGGACTCCTTGGCCAGGTACAGGCGGCCGCCGAACTCCATCACGCGACGGTCCAGATCATCCAGGAAGGCGCCCAGGCCCGGCTTGATCGGGAAGTCCACGCAGACGTTCCAGCCCGGCATCGGGTAGCTCAGCGGGGCCTTGTTGCCCTCGCCGAACAGCTTGAATACGTTCAGCGCGGAGTAGTGGCCGGAAGCCTGGATGTCGCGGATGATCTCCTTGAACGGCTCCACGGCCTCCGTCGGCACGACGAACTGGTACTGCAGGAAGCCCTTGGAACCATAGCCGCGGTTCCACTCGCCGATCAGATCCAGCGGCTGGTAGAACTGCGTGAGGTTCTGCACCTGGTTGCGGTACTCGCCGGACTTCAGCCACCACAGCTCGCCGATAGCCACCATGGACAGCTTGTTCATGGTGAAGCTCGGGAAAATATCCGGCACGGTCATCAGCTGCGGGGCCTTGAACTTCAGCGGATCCTTCGCCAGCTTCGGCGCGTATTCCTTCAGCTGGTCCAGGGTTGCCAGGGAGCCGCGGGAGATCGCGGCGCGGCCCAGCTTCGGCTCCGGGCTGATCGCGTCGAACCAGGCGGAGGAGTAGGTGAAGTTGTGCTCCGAACCATCGGAGTGGAACGCGATGGTTTCGTCCAGGGAGTGCGTCATGTCGCCATCGGCGATGAAGTACGCGGTCTCCGTCTTCGTCATCTCAATCGTCGCGCGCAGGATGATGCCGGTCAGGCCCATGCCGCCGACGGTGGCCCAGAACAGCTCGCCGTCCGGGTCGTCCTCGGAGCCCTCCGGGGTCAGGTGCAGCACGCGCCCGTCGGCCACCAGCAGCTCCATGGAGCGAACGTGGTTGCCGAAGGAACCCGCGGAGTGGTGGTTCTTGCCGTGAATATCCGGGCCGATAGCGCCGCCAATGGTCACCTGGCGCGTGCCGGGCAGCACCGGCACCCACAGGCCGTAGGGCAGGGCGGCCTTCATCAGCTGATCCAACGTCACGCCCGCATCCACGTCAACGAGGGCGGTATCGGGGTTGATGCTGTGGATCGTGTTCAGCTGCTGCATGTCGATAACGAGCCCGCCGGCGTTCATGGCCGGGTCGCCGTAGCTACGGCCCATGCCACGGGCGATCACGCCACGCTGCAGGTGGCTGGGCTTATCCGCATTATCGTCGGCCACGCGCGCGACGGCGGCGGCAATCTGATCGACATCCTGCGTAGACAGAACTTCGGCGGTCGTGGGGGCGGTGCGACCCCACCCGGTGAGGGTACGAGTGCTGGTGTGCAATTCCATGTTCTCTACCCTAGCGCCCGGGTGCGACAACCCCTGGGCGCGGCGCCGCGTGGGGCTCAAGTTGCCAGCGTTTTCGCAGTTGCGGTGTGGGCGGCGTCACTAAGAAAAGGCGAAAAAGAGCTAGTAGAGCTCCATGATCTGGCGGATCTCCTCCGGCAGCTCCTCGGGCTCGGTGATGGTGGGGCCGTCGTATTCGCGCAGGATGTCGCGCACGCGCTGGCGGCTGGTGCTGTCGAGGATGGGCAGTTCCTGGGCCATGAGGCGCGTCATGAACTCGTTGAGCGGCAGGTTCGTGCGGGTGGAGGCCTCGTAGCTGCTTTCCTTACCGACGCCACCGACTCGCACCGGTGCACTCCTGTGCTCCTGCTCGGCGGGGGAGAGCTTGGAACGCTTGAAGAGTTTCGCGGAGGCGGGGAACCTATCAAAAACAGCCATGGGGAAGATCATAGTCGGTGGTAACCTCCAATAGCGATGAGCACAACTGCCCCTGAAAGCACTGCCGCCGAGTCTGGTGCCGCCGCGAGTACCGCGGCCCCCGGCGCGGACCCCGCGGGCTCCGGCGCCACTCCCGGCGCGCCCGAGCCCGTCCGCTACGACCCGATCATGGTCGTGGCCGCCGCAGGCCCCGCCGACGATCCCACTTTCGCCATCTGGCAGGTGGAAACCGACCCCGACGTGCAACTTGGAGACTTTTCCGGCGCCTGGCTGATCGACGG
Source organism: Corynebacterium sp. HMSC08A12 (assembly GCF_001807485.1). Lineage (GTDB taxonomy): Bacteria > Actinomycetota > Actinomycetes > Mycobacteriales > Mycobacteriaceae > Corynebacterium > Corynebacterium evansiae. The sequence goes on from NZ_KV789188.1 coordinate 154,455, forward strand.
CGCAGGCATCCACGGCTTCGCCGCCAGCGCGGATTGGATCGAGGGGACCGACGACCGCGCGGCCATGCTCGCCGCCCTGCTTCGCTATCCCGTGCTGTTTGTGGGCGACGAGGCGGCGGCGAAGGTGCTGCCTAGTGACGTTGCGCTGGTTGATGTGGCGGCAACGGAGGTCGCTCTTAATGACGCCCTCACCTCCGCCAAGCAGTACTTCAGCGCCGAGTTCCCGGGGGAGAAGCAGCCGGCGTGGGGGAGCTTCCGTACGTTGGCGGAGTTCCGGGAGGCCGAGGTCGGCGCTGGCGGGGCTGGTGGCGGCGCGGGTGCTGCCGACGATAGCGCTGGTGCTGGCGCGGAGGGAAGCGCGGGCGCGGGCGAAGGGGAAGCAGAGTGCGCCGGAAGCGAGGCCGAGCGCGAGGCCGTGGCGACGGCGCTGCAAGAGGCCGCCGCGCTGCGCGGCTGGATCGCGCAGTACAACGCATTCGACAAGTTGCGAGTCCGCCGACTTGGCCCTGTGATCAGCGAGTTTGTGACTGCTCAGACGCTTCCGCTGGTTCTCGCCCAGCGAGGTTAGCCGGGCGCCATTACGCTTAGGTGCATGAATCGCTCATCGCTTTATGGAGCCGCCGGGGGCTATGAATCAGCCGGCGGTTCCACTGCTGCGCGAGCGAACGGGAACGGCGGCGCGGAGGCCACGGATGCATCAATCGCGGGCGGGAGCGTGATCTCCCTGTCGAAGATCCGCACCTCCCGGCGCGATGGTGCCGGCGGGGCGGAAGCTAACGCCGAGGGGGCGGAAGTGCAGGAAAGCCTGGGGGTTATGTCCACACCGGGGGCGGGGGCCAGCAGAAACAACGGAGCCCACACCACAGTCTTCACCGTGGTAGTGGAGCACCATTTCCCGGGAGTGGGAAGATACTCCCGCCTGCTCAGCGTCTCCGGCGCCATGAGCGTGGCCGACTTCGCCGACGCGATCCTCACTAGCTTCGACTGGCCTGAATCCGTGAATCGAGTCCCCGAGGCGCACCCCACTCGCTACGTCGCGCGGGCGGAGCGCGGCGCCGGCGCGGCCTCTGCCGCTGACACTGGCGCCGCCGACGCGCCCGCGGCTGACACTGCTACCAGCGCCGACACCACCACCGAGCTAACCTGGAGTTTCCGCGCCCGCACTGCTGGCCGCGTGCGCGTCTACGCCAAGGGCGCAAACTCCATTGGCACTGCTCTCGGCGACATTTTCCGCCGCGGGACCATCGGCGTGCTGAAGGTAGGCCGCTACGACTTCAGCGTCAACGTCACAGACACCACCACCCGCCACGAGGAAATCGAGCTCGCCCCCACCAGCTCCCCCTTCGACGCCTCCTTCGACGCGCCGGGCGAGCCGGATGCCGAAGCAGTGCTCCTGGCCGCCGACTTCCTCGCCGATACGGAAGGCGATGCGGCTGAGGCGGGTGGCGTCAATAAGAATCAGGAAGACGAACTCGCCGCGCATCTGCACCCTGCGGGCATTCCGGCGCGCGTGGACATCACGGAGGTCAACGTGGCGCTGGCGGGCGAGGACACCGTCGAGCAGATCCTCGCCGAAACCGACCCTGAGCTGCGGGAACTTCTGCACGAGCGGGCGCTGTACGAGTTCATTCCGCTGCTGCAGGCGCTGGATTTGGAGCGGCCGGCGAACGTCACCGAGCATGCCGCTGAGCTGCTGGCTGACGCGCCGATCGAGAAGAGCAAGATCGGGCGCGCGGCAGCGTGGGCGCGGATCATCGCGCTGTCCACGTTGGTGGATTCGGAGGTCGACGAGGTCAGCGAGGCTTTCATGTCGGCACTCGGCTTCACGCGCGCGGATGCGAAGCTGCCGCCGACGGATACTGCCTTGGGTACTGACGCCCTCAGCGCCAGCGAGATCAAGTGGCTGTCGCGGCGGACCGGGCGCATCTTGGCGCAGGTGGGGGCGTGCAAGTGGGAGCCTCAGCCCGATGACCAGGCGGTTCCTTTGGTTCCGCAGTGCTCGCTGCTGGACCGCTTGGAGATGTACCGCTTCGTCCTGCAGCGCTAGCTGGGCTGCAGCGCTGGCGGGGCTGCTGCGCTAGTTTGGCCGGGGGCTGCTGCTGTAGTTTGCCCAGCTTGGCCGGGCTTTGCCTGGTGTCCGGCTGGTCAGAATGTCGCTAGATCGGGAATACGTCGGCCAGGGCAGGTCCACCAGGGTGCCTAGCGGAATGGAATGTCGCTAGATCGGGAATACGTCGGCGCCCGCGGAGCTCCGCAAAAATACACAACGCCCTGACCTGCGGCTTTGCGATTTTGCAAACCGCTCCCATTAACCCATTCCCGTTTTAACGACATTTTCCCCAACGACAGTCCCCCGGAACTCGAATCGTGGGCTCGGAATGTCGCTAGATCGGGAATACGTCGGTCAGGGCAGGTCCACCAGGGTGCCTGACGGAAT
>NZ_KV789188.1:156911-172620 GCF_001807485.1 Corynebacterium sp. HMSC08A12
ATGGAATGTCGCTAGATCGGGAATACGTCGGCCAGAGCAGGCCCATCAGGGTGGCTAACGGGTTGGAATGTCGCTAGATCGGGAATACGTCGGCGCCCGCGGAGCTCCGCAAAAATACACAACGCCCTGACCTGCGGCTTTGCGATTTTGCAAACCGCTCCCATTAACCCATTCCCGTTCTAACGACATTTGAGTACAGGTGAGGCTTCCGGAAGCCTCCAGCCAGCCCGGCTAGCACTTGAAGATGCAGCCCGGCTAGTACTTGAAGCTTCACCCCGGCTAGCGCTTGAAGATGAGGAACTTCTGGATCAGGAAGTTCAGCACCGTCGCCGTGCCCTGCGCAATCACAAAACTGATCGCACGTACCCAGAATGCATTCAGGTCAAAGCCTTCGAGCCACGGGATCGACACCTTGTACAGCCCCCACTGCACAATAAAGGTCAGCCCGTAGGTCACCATGGTGATGGCGAATCGGCGCCCACTCGGCTCCGCCTGGAAAGTCCACCGACGGTTGATGAAGTATGCCGTCAGAGTGCCCAGCACGAATCCCAGCGCCTTGGCCACGCCATCGCTCAAGCCAAACGCAAACGTGAACAGCGCCGTGGAGCCGAAATCCACGACGGCGCTGAAGCCTCCGACCAGCACAAACTTCACCAGCTGCGACTGGATGATGCGCTGCGCCCGGGTGGTGTGCTCCGACTGAAAGTTATCGCCAACCCGCGCGCCCTGCCCGGCAGCGGCATCGTCGGCAGCGGCGCCGGAAACCGCCTGGGACCCGCTGGAATTGTCAGCGCCGGTCGCGGCACCGGAAGCAGCGCCGGCACCACTGGAGTGCCCGGCCCCAGCGGGATCGGTGCCTGGCTGCGGCGAGGGGGCGTCATTAAAAGAAGGCTTAGACATCCGCATCACCCGCGCCCGCACCGGCACCAGAACCAGCACCGCCAGTCCGTGGCTCGACCACGCGCACCACCCGGCTGGCCTCGCGCGGCTTCGCGCGGAACGTCCACAGCTTGTTGAACAGGAAGTTCGCCGGCACCGCCAGGATCACACCAATGAAGTTGCCCCAGTACGCGCGCGTGCGCAGCCCCGTGGAGTTATCGAAAATGTCGTGCGGCAGAGCGATCGGCGACTCGGGGTTCACCAGCGCCGTCGAGACCACCAGCGTGATCAGCAGCCCGAACACGCCCACGGCCATGAACTGCGGCAGCTGCTTCCACCAGGCGCGCTTCGGCTCGTGGCGGAACGTCCAGTAGCGGTTCAGGCAGAAATTCCAGATGTTCGCCAGCAGAAACGCCACCACGGAAAACACGTGGTACCAGCGGAAATGGTATTGGGTGCCGAGGAGGTTCAGGAAGGCATCCTGCACGTGAATGTCCCAGCCGGCCTCCGCGAGCTTCTTCGACAGCACGAAGATCGCCTGGTTGACCACAAACCCCGACGCGCCGACGAGCCCGAATTGGATGAACTGCCGCGCGACGTTGCGGCGGCGGTGCGCGCGGGAGGGGGCGGCGCCTTCGGCGTTCTTCTTATTGACGCCAACGTCTTCAGCGGGCTTGGTGGGCTCAGCGCTCGGGGTGGTCTGGGTTTCGGACACGGTCACTTCGGCTAACTTCATCCTCGGTTAGGTGGTGTTAGGCGGCGCCGGGAGTCTGCTCGGGGGCTGCTCGAGTGCTGCTCGGGGCACCGCGATAGTCACTTAAGACTACGTCTGTGACCGGGTAAAAGGGAAAATCCTGGCCGGTGTGTGCGCTTAAAAAGTTGCTTAGAAATCCGCGGGCGGGCGGGTGCGAGCGCAGGCCTTCGGGCTAGCGCCCGCCGCGCTGCGGGGTGTTGCACACCCCGCGCCCCGCCGCGCTAGCGCCCCGGCCGGCGGAACTGCTCGCGCCGACCGAGCGCATGCAGCCGCAGCCACTCGGCGAACCCCTTCGGGTCCTTCTTCTGCACTAGGAAGAACCATCCGAAGCGGGCGTATTCCTGCGGCAGCAGCTTGCGCATGCCCGGCTGGTTCATGATGTACCCGCGGTTGCGGTACGTGAAGTAGCGCTTGAATTCATTGTCCGGGTACTGCGTGTGCATCTTCCCGCCGAGGATCGGCTTGAACTCGTCCGACCCGTCGGGGTGCAGATACGCGCAGGTCAGGCACGTTCCAAAGGGCAGTCCGCTGCGGACCAGGCGGCGGTGGTACTCCACTTCATCGCCACGGATGAATAGCCGATAGTCGGGAACGCCAATTATCTCCATCGCCCGCGCACTGATCAGCGCGCCGTTGAACAGGCTGGCGATCCCCGGCAGGAAAGAACCCTCCAGCTCGGATAGCGTCCGCCGCCACACCAACCCCTGGCGCAGCGGGAAGGCCAGCCGCTCCGGATCCTCGATATTGCACACGACCGGGCTGATTTCCTCCAGCCCCTCGCGCTCCGCAACCTCCTGCAGGGTGGCCAGAACGTGCGCGTCGGCTGGGCGCCCGTCGTCGTCGGCGCACCAGATCGCGTCGGCACCCAGGGACAGCGCGGTCAGGAATCCCAGCGCAAAGCCACCAGCCCCGCCCAGGTTCGTCGCGGACCCCACGTAGTGGGCTCGCGACCCGCACACCGCTTCCACCAGCTCGCGCACCGCCGGGTCGTTGCCGTTATCCACAACCACCACGTGCGCGACCTCCGCGCCCTCCTGGTTAGCAACCTGGCGCAGCGAGGCCTCCAGCAATTCCACGCGATTATGCGTGACGATCACTGCGGCAACGGTGTCTTTCCTGCTCAACGGCATGTGTTAGGCCTGTTCTTTCTCTGCGACTAGCTCCTGCACCTCACGGCGGCGCACCTTGCCCAGCTGATCGGCAGGCAGCTCCTGGAATGCATGGAATACCTTCGGCACCTTATACGCAGTAAGTCGTTCTTTGGCGAAGGCGCGGAAGTCGTCGGCGTCAATAACAGCACCATTGGCCAGAACCACAGCCGCAGCGACGGTCTCGGACCCATCCTTGCGCTGCACGCCCACGACGGAAGCCTGCTCGATGGAGGGGTGCTCGCACAGGATTTCCTCGACCTCAGCGGGGTAGACGTTGAAGCCGCCGGTGATGATCATCTCCTTGATGCGGGAGACGATCTTCAGGTAGCCGTCGGATTCCATGACGGCCATGTCGCCGGTGCGGAACCAGTCCTCGTGGAAGGCCTCCGCGGTGGCGTCCGGGCGGTTCAGGTAGCCCTTGAACACCTGCGGACCGCGGACGACCAGCTCGCCGGCCTCGCCGTCGGGCATGGTCTCGGCGGGGTTATCCGGGTTGGCGATACGGATTTCGGTGGAGGGGAAAGGCACGCCAATGTAGCCCTCGCGGCCCTTGCCCATGGGGTTACCTGCGATGATGGGCGCGGTTTCGGTCAGGCCGTAGCCTTCCACGATGTTGCCGCCGGTGCAGCTTTCCCACTCGCGGACAGTCTCTGCGGGCAGTGCGCTGGCGCCGCTGAAGGAGTTGCGGATGCCGGAGAGCGGCATGTCGCGCTTCGCCGCTTCCTTCATGATGTTTTGGTACAGCGCGGGCACGCCGGGCATCCAGGAGGGCATGTTCTTCTTCATCACGCGCATGACCAGCGGCATTTCGGGCGCGGGCAGCAGTTGAATTTCGCCGCCGATCATCGGCGCGAGGGTGATGTTCATGGTCAGGCCGTAGGCGTGGAAGATCGGCAGCGCGGCCAGCATGACCTCCGGCTTCGGCCCCTTGCCCAGGCCCTTCACCCAGGCCTGGCCCTGCCGCAGGTTCGCTACGAGGTTGCGGTGAGTCAGCACGGCGCCCTTGGGCTTGCCGGTAGTGCCGGAGGTGTAGAGGATCAGCGCGGGGTCGGTCGGGTCGGTCTTTTTATTATTGACGCCACCACGCAGCCACTTTTCGCCATTTCCGCCCGAGCGCATGAAGCTCTTCCAGGAGACGGCGGAGGGCGCCGGGCCGGTGAGCTTGTCCTTCATGGCCTTGATCTTCGGGATCGGCAGCTTCAGGGCGTAGCGCAGCGGGGCGGGCATTTCGTCGGGGAGGGTGACGGCGATGACTGTTTCGAGGGGGCTGTTCAGCCGGAGATCCTCGGCGACGTCGCTGACCTTGTCCCAGAAGAAGGCCACCTTGGCGCCGTGGTCGTTGAAGGGGTGGCGGAGCTCGGCGGCAGTGTACAGAGGGTTGTGCAGGGTGGGAACTGCGCCGATGTTCTGGATTGCGTAGAAGGCGATGAGGGCCTGTGGGCAGTTCGGCAGCGCGATGGCGACGTGGTCTCCGCGCTGCACGCCGAGCTTCTCCAGGGCTGCGGAGGCGATGGCGACCTGGCGGCCGTACTGCTCGTAGGTGGTGGCTTTGCCGAAGAAGGTGAAGGCGTTGCGCTCGCCGATCGTGTCCACCGCGTGCCAGAAGACTTCCGGGATGGTGAAGCCTGCAGGGTTCTCCGCCGGGTCGTCGAGGTCGATGGTGTGCTGCGTCCACGGGGTGTAGTGCTGCAGCCACGCCTTGGAGTTGAAGGCCTCGGATGCGGTTGCGCCGTCTCCGGCGGGGGTGCCCGCCGGGGTACCTGCGCCGTTGTCGCCTGCTGGGTTGGTCAACTGTTTCACCTGGTTCTGCGTGTGTTCTGGGGAGGGTATTTGCTCAGCGTGGCTGTGTTAAATTGCAGTGTGCAGGGCGGTACGTCTGCACTATGCACGATGCGGCTGCACTATGCACCTGCACTGTGTGCTTGCACTATGCGTCTGCACTATGCACTGTGCGGTCAGTCACGCTTGTGCGTCCGTGACCGAGTCTAACGCCTTAGGCGCTCCAACTGGTGGGCTTCTTTAATTCTCTTTTTATCTCTAGTTTGTGGCTAGCTCGCGCCGGGGCGGGGCGGACGGTTCGCGAAGCTGGAGGTGAAGGCGACGGGGGCGAGGGCGTCAATAAGAAAGAACAAAAAGGGCTACGACCAGGCGAGCGCGCCGCCGCTCCAGAGGGTGCACGGTGGGCGGGTCGGGCGCGCGGCGAGGGTGTGGAAATGCTCGCTGACCTGCTCGACTGCGCGGCCGGAGAGGTACGTTTCCGCCGTGACGCGCAGCAGCGTGATGCCGCGGGCTTGGATGTCGTTTTCGCGTTGGCGTTCCTTGAGCAGGGCGCGCTCGATGGCCGGTGTGGTGGAGCCGTATTTCTCGCGGCCGTCGTATTCGACGGCGAGGCCGACGTCGAAGAACATGTCCACGCGCCCGATGGCCCAGCCGCCCTCGTTGAGTATGTTGACCTGCTGAAACGGTGCGGGCAGGCCGTGTTCCCAGAAGCGGATTTTCAGCTGCGATTCGCGCGGGCTTTCGGAGTGGCGGGTGATGAGGCGCGCGGCCGTGCGGGCGCGTTGGGCGCCGTGGCGGATGGGCTGTCCACTTTGCCAGTCGAGCCACGTGCGCCAGGCGTTCCACGTGATTTTCTCTGTGTGCAGCGCGGCCTCCGTGGCGATGACGGCATCGTCCAGCGAGTGCCGAAGCCCCAGGTCGTGGCATGTATCCAGCAGTCCGCTGGTCCAGATTTCGCCGAACTCTGTGGGGATCAGCACGGCGCGCTGGCCTTGCCCCGGCGCCGCGAGGTAGCGCTCTGACCTGCCGTTTCTTCCCATCAGGCTTCTTTTTGGTGACGCCAACTCCACCGTCTCCGGCGGCCCGAACTTCTCTAGGGGCAGGCCGTGGAGGAAGGCCGCCGATTTGCCTGCCACGACGGCTGGGATTCTGTGGGAGTAGCGCAGGTATTCCGCCACGATGAAGGCTTGCGCTTGGATTTCTGCCGCGTTCGGTTGTTGGCCGATCTCACGCCAGAGACCTGCGGGTATATAGATCCCGCGAGCGAGGCGGACGGCCTCGCCTTTCTCTACCCAGCGTTGCCACTTCCGGGCTTGGGAGGGGGCGATTCGGCGCACATCGACCAGGTGTTTCACAGGCTGGTGATGCTTGGCTGGCGTGTAGGCGCTGGGTTTTGTGGTGTTTGGCTTGGTGGCTGTTGGCTTGGTGGGTTTGGTGTTTCTGCTGGTGGTGGGTTTGCTGATGCTTGCGTTGGTGTTATCCCCCGTCATGGGAGGTATTCTTACACCTTCTGCCCGAGTAGTGTGCTTGGGATCCGGTGCACTGAGGATAAATTGTGGACGGCACCTGACTTATCCACAGGTAGAAAAATTTTTGATGCCAAGTTCCTCGCGGTGGTGTATAGGAGCTGAATTCTCGCGCGGCTTCCTGGGTGGAAGCGTCGACAGACCGCCTGCAAACGCTGACAACCAACCTGCAGATGTCGTTAGATCGGGAATGGGTGGCTCGCTGAGGGCTTCCGGGGGTATGGCCCAGTCGGAAATGCCGTTAGATCGGGAATGGGTTAATGGGAACGGTTTGCAAATTTACATAAGCGCAGGTCAGAGCGTTGTGGATTCTTGCGGTGCTCTGCGGGCGCCGACGTATTCCCGTTTTAGCGACATTCCGGCCCGTTGGACACCCTGATGGGCCTGCTCCGGCCGACGTTTTCCCGTTCTAGCGACATTCGGGCCCGCCAAGCGCCCCCTCGCAACCCCCTGCGCGCCGAAACTCCCAGGCCAGGCGAACGTTCCAACCGCCGCCTGCTAGTGGGCGTCAATAAAAATCCGCAACTACCGCGCCGCCAATTTCTGATTAACCAGCGTGTTCAGCGAAACGCCCTCCGATTGCGCCTCGATCGCCAGCATCCGATGTAACGACGGCGAGGTCCGCACGTTGAACTTCCCCGAGAATCGCCGCAACCCCAGCGGCTCCGGCACGGATTCCCCAGCTTGTGTCATGTCCTCTACAACTTCGGCCACCAGGTCCAGCAACCCAGCTTCGGCCTGCGCGCGGTCGGGAGCCAGCCACGACAGGGACGGAAACTCGGTCACAGTTGCGACGAATTCTTGATCCTCGTCTGACCAGGCAGTTTGGTAGGTGTACTTGTGCACGTCCATGGTTATCGCCCGCCTTTCTTGCGTCTAGTTTCCAGCTTGTCGACGGCCCGCAGGACCTGTCGAACCTGGTAGGGCTTCGCTTTGCCGCTGGAGTTTTGGATGTTCACGCGCGGGTCGCCGCGCCAGGGTGTTTTGTATGTTCGGTGGGAGGTCTTGGTTGTTTGCCGGCTTTCAAAATAATGGTCGCAGACCTTCGTGAGCTCGGTAAACCGGATGCTCGCGGGCGCTCTGCGCATTTTCTCGAGGATCTCGGGGACGCTGTTGCCCATGCAGTGATAGTACCACAGGTGGTACTATTTGTTCTTTCTTTCTGACGCCCTCAGCCTCTCCCTAGCCCCACTTGTGTCGCTGGGGTGTGGGGAGAGGTGGGTTGGCTGGTGGTCTGGGGGAGGCTGCGGCCCGCTGGAATGTCGTTAGAACGGGAATGGATGGCCGGCTGAAGGGTTCCGGGAGGGGGCTTTGAGTGGGAGTGTCGTTAGAACGGGAATGGGTGGCCGGCTGAGCGGTTCCGGGAGGGGGCTTTGGGTGGAAATGTCGTTAGATCGGGAATGGGTGGCCGGCTGAGGGGTTCCGGGAGGGGTCTTTGGGTGGGAATGTCGTTAGATCGGGAATGGGTTAATGGGGCTGGTTTGCAAATAGGCAAAAGCGCAGGTCAGAGCTTTGTGGCTTTCTGTGGGGCTCTGCGGGCGCCGACGTATTCCCGTTCTAGCGACATTCTGGCCTTGCGGGAGGTTGCTTGAGCCTGATTTAACTGGTGCTTTCCCGTTTTAGCGACATTTCGGCCCGTCAAGAGCCCCGCGCAGCCTGCTCCGGCCGACGTATTCCCGTTCTAGCGACATTCGCAGTAGACAAAGGAGGGGGGCAAGGCCAGCGGCCCAGCACCCCAACCAGCGCTAACCCCGGCCCAGGTCCTTCAGCACCTGGCGGACGTGCGCACCAGCCTCCGGCCCCTCATAGGCCTCAACCACATCATCCACGCGGCCGACCTTCCGGACCTCTCCGTGGTCGATCCACAGCGCACTGTCACACAGCTGCGCCAGGAATTCGTTGCTGTGCGAGGCGAAAACCAAGATGCCGCTCCGCTCAACCATCTCCACCAGCCGCCCGCGAGCCTTAGCCATGAACGCCGCATCCACGGCGCCGATGCCTTCGTCCAGCAGCAGAATCTCCGGGTCGATGCTGGTCACAACCCCCAAAGCCAACCGGATCCGCATACCCGTCGAGTAGGTGCGCAGCGGCATATCCAGGTACTCGCCGAGCTCGCTGAACTCCGCAATGTCGTCCATCTTCCGCCGCATTGCCTTCCGCGTCTGCCCCAGGAACAGCCCGCGGATCATGATGTTTTCGTATCCGGAGATCTCCGGATCCATGCCCACACCCAGGTCGAACACGGGTGCCACGCGCCCGCGCACAATCGCGGACCCGCGCGTCGGCTCGTAAATCCCACTGAGTAGGCGCAGCAGGGTGGACTTGCCGGCGCCGTTGTGCCCGACCAGGCCGATCCGGTCGCCATCCTGCAAATGCAGATTGACGCCCTTAAGCGCCTCCACCATCACCGTATTCGACGAGTTCCTGCCGATCGCGCCGCCGGCAGCCCCCAGGAATGTCTGTTTCATGGAGCGGGTCTTCGCATCGAAGATGGGGAAGTCTACGCAAGCGTCGTAAGTGTCAATCGAAACCATGTTGTCTCCTAAACCCTGTAGCTTCCTAAACCCAGTAGCTCACGCGGAAGCGCCAGCGGCGCATCACCAGCAGGGCCAGCGCAAGTCCCAGTACGGTCAGCACGCCCACGATGCCCCAGTGGTAGGCGGGGACTGGCTCGCCGATCATGGGCCCGCGGACGATCTCCAGGTAGTGGTACAGCGGGTTGATCTCCGCAATCTTTGCGCGCTCGGCCACTGCCCCGCCTTGGTCGCGGAGGGTTTTGGTGGTCCAGACGATGGGCGTCATATAAAAGGCCAGTTGGACCAGTGAATCCAGCAGCGGGGCTACGTCGCGGAAGCGGGTGGCGATGATGCCGAAGAACATGGTCACCCAGATGCCGTTGGCGATCATGAGGGCCATGGCGGGCACGACGAGCAGCACTTCCCACCCGAGCGATGGGCGGAACACGGCCAGCAGCACCAGCCAGATCACGAGGTTGTGCAGCAGGAAGAGGAATTGCTTCCACACCAGTCGGTATACGTGCACGGACAGAGCGGACGGCAGCTGTTTGATCAGCCCTTCGTTGGCGATGAACACCTCGGAGCCGTCCTTGATGCAGCCGGAGATGAAGCCCCACAGGATCAGGCCGACGGCGACGTGCGGCAGGAAGCTGGCGAGGTCTTGCTGGAACAGCAGGCTGTACAGCAGGCCGAGGGCCAGGGCCATCACGCCGGTGGCGATGGTGATCCACAGGGGGCCGAGGGTACTGCGCCGGTAGCGTTGCTTGATGTCCTGCCAGCCGAGCGCGAGCCAAAGTTCGCGCTGCGCAAGCCCCTTCTTCAGGTCCGCCCACGCGGCGCCGAAGGTTTGGGAGTTGCTAGCTGGGATGTCGCCGTCTGCCGCGGCGGTGATCCGCTGTAGATCCGCGGCCTCTGGCATTTTTTGTGACATGTGGTCCTGCTTCTTGTTACTGCTTCGCGTTTTCGTTGCTGTTGCTTTGAGGCAGTCTATTTTACTTTGTGACGCCCACACCTCCTATTCCCGGCGAGTCCCGCTTTCGCTTTAGCTGCTGCGACCGGGCGTGGTGTTGCCTGTCCGGATTGGGCGCTAGTATCGGTTGAGGTTAGTCCCCCGGCCGGGTCGGGGAATGCTCATCGCCCTTTGAGGGGCGCCGCCGCGAGTCGCAAAAATGCGGCGCGAGGTGTGGAAAGTACTGTCCGAAGCAGTTCATATATAAGGAATGTAAGGAGAAGTCCAGTGTTCGATGTGCCACGGGTCCGGGGGTTGTATGCATCGCTGTCGGATGGCTGGACGTACTTAAACGCGCAGGATTTCCCGCAGGTGCCAGAGCGGGTCACTTCGGCTGTGGCGCGGAGTTTCCGGGTGGCTTCTTTGCTGGAGCCGCCGGAGTCCGCGACGGGTTCGCATTCCCGCGCGCAGCGCCTGGGTCGCCGCATTGGTGAGTCTTTCGGGGATTCCGCGCGCACTGCGATTGCGGATCTGACGGGCGCACGGCCGGAGAATGTGGTGCTGGGCGCTTCCCGCGAGGCGCTGCTGGATGATCTGGCTCATGCTCTGTACCGGCGCCTGCGCCTGGGCCAGGAGGTCGTGCTCTCCCGCATCGACGATCCGGCAAACGTTACTCCGTGGAAGCATGCGGCGGATCTGTATGGTGCGCGGGTGCGCTGGGCGGAGCCGGATCTTTCCAGCGGTGTTCTTCCGGCCTGGCAGTTTACGAACTTGGTGGAGCCGGAGACCACCGTGGTGGCCGTCTCCGCCGCGAACCGTTACGTGGGCACGGTGACGGATGTTCGCGCTATCGCCGATTGCGTGCGGGCGAAGTCCCGGGCGCTGCTGGTGGTGGACGTGGATTCCTTCGCCCCATACCGCGTGGTGGACGTGGAGCAGATGGGCGCGGACGTGCTGGCCTTGGATGTTGCTAGCCTGGGCGGCCCGAGCGTCGGCGCGCTGGTGTTTAAGGACGATGCCACCCGCCGGGCCGTGTTCCGCTCTGGCCATGGCGTGGGCGTGGGTGGCGTGTCCGAGGGCCTGCTGGGTGGCGTGGCGGAGGCCGTGGACCACCTGGCCCGCCTGGATGATTCCGCCCGCGGCACCCGCCGCACTCGGTTGAAGACCGGCCTGCCGCACGCCGCGGACTACCTGAATTCCCTGGCAACGCACCTGGTGGAAGGTCTGCAGAGCCTCGGCACTGTCCACGTGATCGGCGTGGATGGGGACGGCCACGTGCTGGAGGAGTTCGCCGCCGTGGACCGCGTGCCGCGCGTGAGCTTCCTGGTGGATGGCGTACCCGCGGGCGTGGTGGTGCAGCGCCTGCTGGCTAATGGTGTGGTCGCTGGCGTGGTCGCGCCGGGGCAGTCGCAGCTGCTGGAGCGGATGGGGGTCTTCGAGGAGCAGTCGGTCGCGCCGGGCGCGAACTCTCGTGGCCGCCACGTTCGCAAGGGCGCGAACTCAGATACGGCCTCGGCCGCAGACGCAGCCTCTGCGCTGGGTTCGTCCCTGGATCAGGCCGGTGCAGTTTCCGTCGGGTTCGCCCCGCACAACACCGTGCATGATGTGGACCAGTTGGTGCGGGTGGTGGCGTCCGTAAGATAGCGTGGCGATGTGCTTCGACTGATTACTGCGCTTACACCGATAATTTGGGGAACGACGTACATCGTCACCACGAACCTGCTGCCGCCCGGTCGGCCGTTGCTGGCGGGTGTGCTGCGTGCGCTACCTGCGGGTTTGATGCTGCTGCTGTGGTTCCGTAGGCTGCCGCGCGGGCAGTGGTGGTGGAAGTCCGCGGTGCTGGGGGTTGTGAACATCGGCGGCTTCTTTGCTCTGCTGTTCGCGGCGGCGTATCTGCTGCCGGGCGGGGTGGCGGCGATTGTGACGAACACGGCGCCGTTGTGGGTGATCGCCCTGAGCCCGGCGTTGTTGGGCACGCGCATTCAGCCGTACCAGGTGATCGGTGCGCTCGTTGCCGTGGTGGGTGTGGCTTGTTTGGTATTGACGCCCGCCGCCGCCCTGAATGCCGGCGGTATCCTCGCGGGCCTAGGCGCCAGTGTGTGCATGGGTTTGGGCGCGATTCTGGCGAAGAAGTGGGGTAAGCCGGACGATGTGCCGCAGCTGGCGGTGACGGGCTGGCAGCTGACTTTCGGCGGGTTGTTCCTGGTTCCGTTGCTGCTGGTGATGGAGGGGTTGCCGGATCACCTGACCGGCCAGAATGTGCTGGGCTATGCGTACCTGACGATCTTCGGTGCCCTGATTGCGTATGGCATTTGGTTCCACGGTTTGGCGAAGTTGGACGTGGTGCAGGTGGCGATCCTGGGCGTGCTTTCCCCGGTGACGGCGACGTTCCTGGGAGTGGTGTTCGTCGGCGAGCGGCTTTCGCTGGTGCAGTGGGTTGGCCTGCTGCTGGTGCTGGCGGCGCTGGTGTTGGTGCAGACGGGCGGCTGGCCGCGGCGTGGCAAGCAGCGCGCCTAGCTCTGCGGTAGCTCGAGCACGATCTTGCCGGTAACTTCCCCGGCCAGCAGTGCCTTGTGCGCGGCGGCGGCTTCGGCGATGGGCATGATCCGGTCGATGTGGTGGGTGATCTGCTCGTTTTCCAGCAGTGGCCATACGTTGTGTAGGGTTTCGGCGACGATGCGCGCCTTGTCTTTCGCGTCGCGGTAGCGCAGGCCGGTGGCGCTGATGTTTCCGCGTTTGTTGAGTAGTTTGGCGATGTTCAGCTCGCCCTTCACGCCGCCTTGCATGCCGATGATCACGATGTGCCCGTCGGGGGCTAGGGCCTTTATGTTGCGGTCGAGGTATTTTGCGCCGATGATGTCCAGGATCACGTCCGCCCCGCCGTGTGCGGCCAGGATGTCGGCGAAGTCCTCTTCCCTATAGTTAATGAGGATGTCCGCGCCGTAGCGGCGGCACACGTCTAGTTTCTCTTCGGAGCCGGCGGTGACGGCCACGGTGGCGCCGAGTGCTTTGGCTAGTTGGATGCCGAAGATGCCGATGCCTCCGCCGCCGCCGTGGAAGAGGATGGTATCCCCTTCGCGTAAGTGGGCGGTCATCATGATGTTGGACCAGACGGTGCAGGCAACTTCCACCACGCTGGCGGCTTCGGCGAGGCTGTATCCGGCGGGGATGGGGAGGAGCTGGCCTTCGGGCACGGTGGCGTATTCGCTGTACCCGCCTCCGGAGAGCAGGACTGCGACTTCGTCGCCGGGGTGCCAGGGGGAGCCGTCGGGGCGGGTGGCTCCGTTGGGGTCTTCGATCACTCCAGCGGCTTCCAGGCCAATGATGTCGGTGGTGCCGCGGGGTGGGGGATAGTGGCCTTGGGCTTGTAGGGTGTCTGCTCTATTGACGCCTGCGTAGTGGATGCGCACCAGGGCTTCGCCAGGTTGGGGATCGGCGATGCTGGTGGTTAGCCAGGCCAGGGAGCTGGGGTTTTCGGTATCGGTCTGGACGATTGCTTTGGTGGTGATGCTCATGGTCTCCACCCTAATGAATCATTGTGCGGCTGGAAATGGGTGCGTTGTGGTGTGGGGTGTAGGATGTTTTGAGCGGTATTGAGCCGTGTTGGAAGTATGGCAGAGTGGCCGAATGCACTGGTCTTGAAAACCAGCGATGGGAAACCATCCGGGGGTTCAAATCCCCCTGCTTCCGCAGATTGTATTGTTCTTCAATCAAATGGCGCGGAAAACCTCCGCGACCAGCGGCAACTCCTCGAGCCCCGCTCCCGGTGTACGCACCAGGAGCGGGGCTCCTGGCATTCCAGATTCAAACCCCACCCACTTCAACCTCCGCGCATCCACCGCGCGGCGCCCCACCCGAAACCACCACAAAGCGTGCCCCACCAACGCCCACGAATCATCCTCAAAACGCACCACAAACACCCGATCCCCCAACTCCGCGCGCCGCAACCCCTCCAGCGCAGCCGCATTCTCCCCCGGCGCCACCGCAAACCCCGCAGCCGTCAAACGCTCCACCATGCCCAGGCGATGCACAAACCCCTCCGCATCCTCCACCACCAAAGGAGCCCCCGCCCGGCACGCCCGAACTGCCCGAAAACGCCACACCACCGGCTGAACCCCCGCCCGCCGGCCACGCACAATCGCCCACCCCAGCGGCTCCCCCGGCTCCACGGAAAGCGTCACCACCGGCCCCGGATCGGCCGTTTCCACCACGACGGTGCGCGGGGCAGAAGAGGCCGTAGGGGCGTCACTAGACGGGGCAGTAGGCGCCCCCGACAAAACCGGGGCGAAAGAATAAGGATGACGGCGCAACAACTCATCACAGGCCTCCACCAGCTCCGCATCGGTGGCGTTGAAACCCACGCCCACCGACTCTAACTGAGCCCACAACTGCGCAAACGGCACCGAAGGCTGAGCCTCCCACGCCGCGCGCAGACGCTCCACCACGGCAGGGATGCGCGTCGGATCCTCCGGATGCACGGCGCTAGTCAGCCTGCGAGGAGGCCTGCGTGTGCGCGGTGCCATTCGCCGCGTCGCTGTCGGCGGCCGGGTCGGCTTCCGAGTTGTTAGCAAGCCCGGCGGCAGGCAGCGCCCGATCCAGCGCGCGGAGCAGCACATCCGCCTCCTCCGCCGTCGTCACCGTCACGCGCACGCCCTCGCCCGCGAAGCACCGCGCGATGACACCCTCGCGCTTCAGAGCCTCGTCCAGCGCCTCCGCGCGCTTGCCCGCGTTCAGCCACACAAAGTTCGCCTGCGACGGGTACGTCAGCGGCTCGGCCGCTGCGGCCGCGGCTTCGTCGGTGCTGGTGCTGCCGCCTGCGCCGGTCTCGGCACCCCCAGCCGGAGCAACCCCCGCCAGGTACGCCTCCACCCGCTCGCGCTCCGCCACCGTCGCATCCACGCGCTCGGCCAGCTCGCCCTGCGCCTCCACGCTCGCGATCCCCACCGCCTGGGCCAGCGCGTTCACGCCGAAAGGAATCCCCACCTTATTCACAGCCTCCACCAGCTCCGCCGGCCCGACCAGGTATCCTAGCCGCAGCCCCGCCAGCCCATACGCCTTCGAGAACGTCCGGCACACCGCCAGGTTCGGGTAGCGCCGCAGCTCCTCGAGCGCCACCGGAGACTCCGCATCCCGGTTGTACTCCACATATGCCTCATCCAGCACAACCGTCACATTCGCAGGCACGCGCCCCATGAATTCACGGAACTCGTCGCGGGTCACCGTCGTGCCCGTCGGATTATTCGGGTTGCACACAAACACCAAACGCGTACGCTCGCCGATCGCGTCACTCATTGCCTTGAGGTCATGACGCCCCCTCTTCAGCGGCACACCCACCCCAACCGCCCCGGCGATCTTGCACAGGATCGGGTATGCCTCGAACGACCGCCAAGCGTACACAACCTCATCGCCGTCCTTGCAGGTGGCCTGCACCAGCTGCTGGCACAGGGCGGAACTGCCATTACCTACGGCGACATTGTCGAGGTCCACACCCAACCACTGCGCGAGTTTCCCACGCAGCGCGCCCGAAGCCATGTCGGGGTAGCGGTTGAGGTTCGAGGTGGCGTCATTAATAACGGCACTAACAGAAGGCAACGGCGACAGCGAAGACTCGTTGGAAGCCAACTTCAGCGCGCCCGGCTGGGTGGAGCCGGGGACGTATGCGGGCAGGGAGGAAAGATCGGGGCGAATCATACTGCACAGTGTAGTGGGCGCAGGGGACGGGGCTTCGGGGAGTGGGCGGGGAGCGTGGCTGGCGCAGGTGGGGTCGTGGCCAGAAGGTGTGGGCGGGATTTTGGGGAAGGTGGGCAGGTTGTGTAGGCTAAGTTCGGTCGAGATTGTGGTATCTGGAAACAGTGCTGCGATACGACGTTCGGAGGCGTGCCAGAGCGGCCGAATGGGGCTCCCTGCTAAGGAGTTGTCCCTTAGGGGACCGCAGGTTCAAATCCTGTCGCCTCCGCAACTTCGACAGAGTGCGTCAGCGCCAGAGCTGCCCACAAAGCTGCCCGGTTACTTGTGGTGAGGTTCCGGGGCTAACAGCTGCGGACAGTGTTGTGGGGCGTGTGGTGCGCCTGTGGTGGTCCGCTGGGATTGTGCCGGCGTGAAGCACTTTGTCGAAGTTTCCAAGCGCCCGTAGCTCAACGGATAGAGCATCTGAC
>NZ_KV789188.1:172640-177203 GCF_001807485.1 Corynebacterium sp. HMSC08A12
AAGGTTGGGGGTTCGAATCCCTCCGGGCGCACGATTTTCCCGCTTGGGGCTTTGGTTCCTTGCGGTTTGCCCCTGCGGCCGGCGGTTTACGCCGGTTGCGGGGGTTTGCTTTGCGCTGCTTGCGGGACCCTTGCCCCATGATCAGCGGTAGTCCCCGGTTGGCTGCGGGGGAGTAGCTTTGTGCTGGAATGCCATGCAGTTGGAATGTGTGCCGCGCGTGCGTGTGCACGCGGGGCGCTTGCACGGCGCGCGGTTGGCGCGCCGTGCTTCCCGACTGCAGCGCGCATGCGGGAGCATGGGCGTCGCAGTCGATGTGGGGCGACAGTGGCGGTCGCGTTAGCGAGCGCCTCCGCACAGTGCACACTTTGGCCGCAGAGGCCTCTGGCGCGCTTCGCGCGCCAGGTCTGCAGATCTTGTCCGTTTCGCCCGCGGTCCACTGCGTGATCCCCGTGGGATCCACGGTGCGCTGCTTGGTGTCCGTTTCACCCGTGGCGCACTGCCCCGTTCCCGTGGCGGTCACGCGAGCTACTTCATTCCCGTGACGGTCCTGGGGCACTACCTATTTCCCGTGGCGGCCGTGGTTTCATTTCCGCTGGTGAGGTGGGGATTTGTTGTTTTGCGCCCCCGGTGTGTAAAGTTAATCTGCGTTGCAAGGGCAACCTTGCAGACCTAATCGATGCCCTTTGGGGTAGCGGTGATGCGCCCGTAGCTCAACGGATAGAGCATCTGACTACGGATCAGAAGGTTGGGGGTTCGAATCCCTCCGGGCGCACAAATTTCCCCCGTGGCCAGCGGTTACCCGCCGGCCACGGGGGATTTCGCGTCCGGGGGTTGGCGTTGGCGGGTTAGCGCTGGGGGAGGCTGTCGTTGGCGTGGCGCCCGCTGGTGTGGAGGCGCCGGGGAGGGGTGTAGCTGTTCGCAATTGAGCGCTCGAAATGCTGAAGCTCTGTAAGCGCCATAGACGGCCGAAACGGGGGAGGGGGATACCTGGATAAGGGTGCGAAATTGCGCCCCTCATTCGGGAGGCGCCTAGAAATTGGCTATTTGGCTGCCTGGCTAGGAGGGGAATGTCCCAAATCTTCCACTCTGTTTCTATAACTATCTATCTCCGCAGGTCAGAGCCTTGCAATTTTTTGCTGCAGATCTGCTTTTCTTTGAAAGTGGAAGATTTGGGACATTGGGTCTTTTTCAAGCGCTCCAGTGGCGGCGGGGAAGGCTCGGTGGGGCGGAAATCGGCCTGGCGAGCGAAGGGAAATGGTGTGGCGGGCAGGGGCAGTGGCCAGCCGAGGCGAGAAAACAGCTCGGCGGGGCGGGGAACTTAGAATAAGCTTACAGGGGGCTTGCAAATGGGCAGCAGGAAATCTTAAGAATCGGGGATTAAAAAGACAATCGTTCCGCATAGCGGACGCACTTTGAACTCGAGTACAGAGTTTGAGAACTCAACAGCAGACTCAATTGGGGAACTGGACCCAAGTTGTCGACTCGAGAATTGAAACTGAGAACTGAAAAGGAGACAGCCGGGTGGTTAAAACACCTACTTCTAGGAGCTCCGCGACAACCCGCGGAGACCAAGCCCTCACCAGCGCAA
Organism: Corynebacterium sp. HMSC08A12; assembly: GCF_001807485.1. GTDB lineage: Bacteria > Actinomycetota > Actinomycetes > Mycobacteriales > Mycobacteriaceae > Corynebacterium > Corynebacterium evansiae. The sequence continues at coordinate 174,229 of NZ_KV789188.1, forward strand.
ACAGCGCTGAAACGGCAGCCGATGGTTCGGCAAGCGCAGAGCGCTCGGACGGCGCGAGCCAGAACGCCAGCACAAACAGCGCTGAAACGGCAGCCGACGGAACGGCAAATGCAAAGCGCCCGCGCATCCTCGGGCTCGACATCGCCCGCGGACTCGCAATACTCGGGATGATCTACCTGCACCTCGGCCACCCGCTATGGCAAACGAAGGTGATCCTGTCGGGGCTCCCGGCTGCACTGTTCGCGGTGATCGCGGGCGTGACCATGATGCTCATCTGGACCAACGCCAGCGCACGCGCCGACGCGCACAAGGCGCCCACTATGCAGACCATCGCGAAGCTCGCAGCCCGCGGGGCGCTGATCACCCTCATCGGCCTGGCGCTTCTGCCCGCTGGCGGGGAGATCCAGGTCGTGCTGGTCGTCCTCGGCGCGACGATGCTCGCCACCGCCTGGGTGCCTCCACTGCCAACGGCCGCGAAAGTCGCGCTCCTGCTGATCGCCACAGCCGCCGCCACGTGGCGCTACGCCCCACTGGAACTCCCGCTTCCGTACCCCCACCTCGCGTGGGTCGCGTACATCCTGGCTGGGATGATCCTCTTCGACGTGTACGTGGGAAAGGACGGCACGGGGGCTGGTGGCGTCACAAAGATAACAACCGCAATCGCCTGCCTCGCCGCAGCAATAGGCTTCTACCTGCGCTTTCAGACCGACCTTCCCGGCTGGGCGCGCGCGACCGGGCACACGGGCGTGCTGGGCGAGATCGTGCTCTCCATCGCCGTGGCCGCCATCGTGCTGCACCTGAGCCTGATCGTCGGGCGGCACGTAAAGGCTACGAATCCGCTGGTCGCGCTGGGTTCGATGGCGCTGACGGTGTACATCCTGCACGTGCTTACGGCTCTGTGGTGGCAGACGCACGTGTCGCTGCACTCGGACCTGTGGGCTGCGGTGTTTATCGCGGCGTTCCTGGCGTTCGCGTGGGCGTGGAAGAAGCTGGCCGCCGGGGCGGCGCGGAAGTTGTTTGCAGGGCAAGGGCCAGCGGAGCGATGCGTCGCGCAGGTGGTCCGGCTGATCGCGGGGGAACGAGGAGCGGAACGAGCATGAAGAAACTGACACTACGAACGGCAGCCATCGCGGCCGCAGCTGCCCTGTCCGGCGGGTGCGTGGCCCCGGCCAGCGCACTGGAATACGGCGAACACGCGCCGGACAACGCGGAGTCGCGGACGGTCGCATCCCTGCGGATCGGGCGCGTCGGCAGCTTCGGCGACTGCACGGGCACGCTCGTCGCCCCGCAGTGGGTGCTGACGGCACGCCACTGCCTGGAATCCGTCTCCAACGAGGGCACGCAGGCACGCATCGCGGGTGCTGTCTACGACGCGGATTCGTGGTCGCTGTCGCCTGTTATGGACGCCGGGCTCTTGCACCTAACCAAGCCCGTCGAGGGAGTCGAGCCGGCGGAGCTGGCCGATAGCATGCCGGGCGTGGGCGACGAGGGGAATCTCTACGGCTGGAGTAGCAGCTCGCTGATGGCGCGCAAGGGCGATCTGCCGGTGGCGCGGATGCGAGTGCGGGAGGTTCTCGCTGGGCCGGGCGCGGGCGGTTCACCAACGCCAGCCGCGCCGAGCACCGGGAGTGGAGCTCCGAAGACCTCTGAAAAGTCTGAAGCGCCGACCGACTCGCAGGCGCCGGCCGCGCCGCATGTTGAGGGTGGCGTGGAATCCATCCCCGCGCCCGGCGGCCCCATTGGCATGGATGGTTCCGGCGGCGCGGGCGCGCCCCAGATCCTCCGGGGCGACGGCGCCATGCCGGAGCCCGGATCCCCCGCGCCCGACGCCGCCGCGCCAGGCCAGTTGGGTAAGCCAGACACGCCGACCTCGGAGGCCTCCGGAAAGTCCAGCACGCCGAAGTCCTCCGCTTCCGCGGAAGCCGCAAACCCCGAAGGCGTGGAGTCTGTCCCCGCCGAGATCGCCATGGGCGGTGGGGAGGTTTCTGCAGGTGACGCGGGTGGCGTCATGCCAAAAATCGTCGGTGGCATTCTCGAGGCAGAGTCCCTCTCGCGCGCGGCGATGCAGGGCGGCGACTCGGGCGCGCCTTTCTTCGTCGGCGGCAAACTCGCCGGCCTCGCGACCGCGGGCACGGCCAACGGAGACCCGGACCTGCCCTCGCCGACGGCGGCCATCACCACGCTTTCGGACGCCGCAGCCTGGATCGAGGACGTCACCACCGGGCGCGACACGTCCAGCGTGCTGACAGCGGACACCACTCCTGCTCCGCCGAAAACGCCGCAGACCAGCGGAGATTACGTCGGGCGGTATCTTGCGGTGGCTGCGGCCGGGCTGGTGCTGGCGTTTACGCTGGGCCGGTTCGGCGGACGGAAGATGTCGAAGTAGGTCCAGCTGCCGGGCAGGTCTAGCTGGCGGACCGGCCTAGCTGGCGGGTAGGAGGCGTTCGCGCCGGGCCTGACCGGCGCCTGACGCCGTGCCGAGCCTGACCCTGCGGGCGCACGCTTCGCGCCGGGTTTTGCCCGTGTTTACGTCCCACGGCACCTCTGGTGCGGGCAGTTTCGGAGGGCAATGTCCCAAATTCCACGTCTTAAAATATAACTATTTTGTTTCCGCAGGTCAGAGGCTTGCAAGATTTTACTTCAAACCCGCTACTTTCAATAACTCGAAGATTTGGGACATTGCTTCTCCGGAGTCGTGCCCGCAGCGCGTTTGTGGCATGTCTGTTGGTGCGTCTGCGTCAGGTCTGCAGGCAGATGCGGTGGGGGTTGGTTTCAAGCCGAAGCTCTGTAAGCGCCATAGGCGGCCGAAACGAGGGCAAGGGATACCTGAGTGAGGGTGCGAAATTGCGCCTCCCATTCGGGAATTGCCCAAAATCGGACCTTTTGGAGGCCTGGCGCGAAGGGGGATGTCCCAAATCTTCCACTCTGTTTTTATAACCATCTGGGTCAAGTCCGGTGTAGTGGTGTAGCCGTTT
>NZ_KV789189.1 GCF_001807485.1 Corynebacterium sp. HMSC08A12
AAACCAGTCCAACTTTCGGGGGCTAGTTCACTGCTGCTGGCGCTGGGGTTTTCTTATGCCTGAGTCCGCCCCACACCCGACTCCGCCTCCACCTCACCCATCCCCGCCATTCCCACCAGCCCCATCCCCGCCATTCTCACCGACCCATCCCCCCACCCCACTAGTCCCATCATCCTCGCTAGTCTCATAATCCCCACCATCCTCACGCTCGCCTCCCCTCAGCTTCACCCAGCTGGACCCCAGTAACCCCAAATGTCGTTAGATCGGGAATACGCCGCCTCTGAAAAATGTATCACTCCGGCGCCAACCTCCTGACCAGCGGTTTTGCATATTTGCAAACGGTTGTCGATAACGTATTGCCGTTCTAGCGACATTTCGCCCGCCAACGAGGCCTTAGGTGTCGGAAAAGTTGCAAAATCATGAGTGGCAGGGGTGCGAAACCATGGGCGGCGGGGCGCCACCAGCACCCCAAAGCGCCTTAAATGTCGGAAAAGTTGCAAAACGTCTCGTGACCAAAAACGAGGCTCGGTCACGCAGCCCCGTGACCAGCGCATTTACACTACCGAGTATCGCTACCAATAACGTTCTGCAACTTTTCCGACATTTCACCCCAGTAGAGACACTCCCTATAGGGGCACCACCCCCAGTAAAGCGCCACACCCCAGCAAAGCCGTGAAGCTCGGCGGCAACATAGCAAGCGGAGCTCAGCGGCAACATAGCAGGCGGAAGCAGAATAGTTCTAGACCAAGCGGTACAGCGTTTTCGCAAGCAGCAAATACCCTCCCAACTGGGGCTTTATGGCGTCAATAAGAAAAAAGTAGACAGAGCGGTTTACTTTTAGCGCACGTGGGTCTATCGTCGTAACACAGCAAAGCTAAACAGCAAACCAAAGCGCCAACAAACAACAAACCCCAACAGCAGAGGACCACACCAATGCCGAAGTACAACAACGAGAACGCAGAGCAGTGGGGCTTCGCCACCCGCCAGATCCACGCGGGCCAGCCCGTCGGCGACACCGGCGCGCGCAACCTGCCGATCCACTTCACCACCAGCTACGTCTTCAACGACGCAGAGCATGCCAAGCAGCGCTTCCACCTGGAAGACCTGGGCCCCATCTACTCCCGCCTGACCAACCCCACCGTCGAGGCGCTGGAGAACCGCCTGAACTCCCTGGAAGGCGGCGTGCACGCGGTCGCTTTCGCCTCCGGCATGGCTGCCGAGACCGCCGCGATCCTCAACCTGGCCGGCGCCGGCGACCACATCGTCTCCTCCCCGCGCCTCTACGGCGGCACCGAGACCCTGCTGCAGCACACCCTGCCGAAGCTGGGCATCGAGACCACCTTCGTGGAAAACCCCGACGACCCGGAGTCCTGGAAGGCCGCCGTCCGCCCGAACACCAAGGCCTTCTTCGCAGAGACCTTCGCAAACCCGCAGGCAGACGTGCTGAACATCCCGGCCGTCGCGGAGGTCGCCCACGCAAACCAGGTCCCGCTGATCGTGGACAACACCCTGGCCACCGCCGCGCTGGTCCGCCCGCTGGAGTTGGGCGCGGACGTCGTGGTTGCATCCCTGACGAAGTTCTACACGGGCAACGGCTCGGGCCTGGGCGGCATCATCGTCGACGGCGGCTCCTTCGACTGGTCCGTCGAGTGCGACGGCCAGCCGGTCTTCCCCGGCTTCGTGAACCCCGACCCGGCCTACCACGGTCTGAAGTACGTGGACCTGGCCCCGGCGGCCTTCGGCATGAAGCTCCGCGCGGGCATCATCCGCGACACGGGCGCCACCCTCTCCCCGTTCAACGCATGGGTTGTGGCCCAGGGCCTAGATACCCTGACCCTGCGCATCGCCAAGCACAACGAGAACGCGAAGGCCGTGGCGGAGTTCCTGGCCGAGCAGCCGCAGGTGGCCACCGTGAACTATGCGGGCCTGCCAACTTCCCCGTGGTTCAAGGTCAAGGAGGAGCTGGGCCTGGAGTACACCGGCTCTGTCTTGAGCTTCGACCTGAAGGTCGACGACCCCACCTCGGAGGAGGCGAAGGCAAAGGCCTGGGCCTTCATCGATGCCCTGCAACTGCACTCTGACCTAGCAAATGTTGGCGACGTGCGTTCCCTGGTGGTGCACCCAGCCACCACCACCCACTCGCAGTCCGATGCGCACGGCCTGGCCCGCGCGGGCGTGTCCCACGCTACGGTTCGCCTGTCCGTGGGCATTGAGGACATCACCGACATCATCGACGACCTGAAGCGCGGCTTCGCGGCCATTTAAGGCCGGTTGGTTTCTAGGCTTTAGGCTGATTCCCATGAACCCCGAGTTCCTCCCCGCCTCTGGCGCATCGCGCACGGTCTCTATCGGCGACGTGGTCACGGAGGCGGGTGTAACTATTTTTGACGCCGAACTCCGCTACTTCGCGTTCTACGACTCTCCGGATGGCGCCGCGGACTATGCCGAGTTCTCCGCTGGCCCCGAGCCGGGACTGTCCCCGGAGGAGCGGCCGATTGTGCTGATCGAGCATGCCCTTACTGGCGATGGCAATGCCGCCGACTGGTGGGCGGACATGGTGGGTCCGAACAAGCCGATCGACACCACCCGCTACCTGGTGCTTTGTGCCAATGTGCTGGGCGGCTGCCAGGGGTCCACCGGCCCGAGTTCGCCGCACCCCGACGGCCAGGCGTGGGGTTCGCGATTCCCCGCTTTGTCGATCCGTGACATGGTTACGGCGGAACGGCTGTTGTTGGAGCGTGTGGGCGTCACAAAGATCCATGCCCTTGTGGGTGCCTCGATGGGCGGGGCGCGGGTGCTGGAGTGGTCGCTCATGTACCCGGAGATGGTCAACGCGGCGTTACCGATCGCGGTGAGCGCGCGTGCGTCTGCGTGGCAGATTGGCCTGCAGTCCAGCCAGATTCGCTTCATTGAGGCGGATCCGGCCTGGCAGGGCGGCGATTACTACGACTCGGGCGAGGTTCCTTCGCATGGGCTGGGGCAGGCGCGCCGCATCGCGCACCTGACGTATCGAGGTGAGCTGGAAGTCGATGAGCGTTTCGGGGTGGATCCGCAGAACGGTGAAAACCCCTACGGGCCGTACCGCGACCCTCACCAGCGTTTCGCGGTGGAGAGTTACCTGGATCGCCAGGCCGAGAAGCTGGTCGCGCGCTTCGATGCGGGCAGCTATGTAGTGCTGACCGACGCACTAAATAGGCACGACGTCGGCCGTGGCCGGGGTGGCATGAACGCCGCCTTGGGCTCGTGTGAGGTACCGACGATGGTGGTGGGTGTGGATACCGACATTCTGTACCCGCTGCACCAGCAGGAGCACCTGTCGCGCAACCTGGGGGATTTCATCGGCATGTCGAAGATCACCTCGCCGACAGGCCACGATGGGTTCCTGATCGAATCGCGTCAGATGGGGCAGGTGTTGGCGAAGTTCCTGGCGAAGGCGGAGATTATCGCCGAAGGGACCGAGGGCGCTGCGCGGGCTTAGCTGGTCAGTGGGTCGACGCTCACGGCGATCCACAGAATGATTATGCCGATGGCGGCGGTGAAGGCGGTATCGAATTTGCGCGAACGCACCGCCAGCACGCCCAGCACGCGGGAATCCAGGAGTAGGCGTAGCACGGCCAGGTAGATCATCGCGCTGCCCAGCATGACGCTAGCTCGACGCCACCTGTCCACCAACAACAGCGCCAGCACAGCCAGCAGCATTAGCCCGAACAGCCCCAGCAGTGCGTGTTGGACGGAGCGGGAGAACCGGGAGGGCGGGTTGTTTCGGTCGTGGGGGTTGTCGAGGAGTCGCTGGCGGGCGTCGCCGATGCGGGCGGGGCGGGAGCGATTAGCCACGCAGCAGCTTCTCCGCGCGCTCGACGACGTTGCGCACCAGGAAGGCGCGGGTCAGCGGGCCCACTCCCCCGGGGTTCGGGGACACGGCGCCGGCGACATCCCACACGTCCGGGTGCACGTCGCCCTTCAGCTTGCCGTCCTCGCCGCGGGAGACTCCCACGTCCAGGATCGCCGCGCCCGGCTTGACCATGTCCGCGGTGATCATGTGCGGCACGCCCGCGGCGGCGACGATCACGTCCGCGGCCTTCGTCTCCGCTGCCAGATCCTTGGTGCCGGTGTGGCACAGGGTGACGGTTGCATTCTCGCTGCGACGGGTGAGCATCAGGCCAATCGGGCGACCGACTGTCACGCCGCGGCCGATAACGACGACCTTCGCGCCGTTTAGCTCTACGCCGAAGCGACGGAGCAGGTGGATCGCACCGTTGGGGGTGCAAGGCAGCGGGGCGGGCTCGTTGAGCACCAGCTTGCCCAGGTTTACCGGGTGCAGGCCATCGGCATCCTTGTCCGGGTCGATGCGCTCCAACACGGCGTTTTCATCCAGGTGCTTCGGCAGCGGCAGCTGCACAATGTAGCCGGTGCAGGCATCGTCGGCGTTCAGCTCGTCGATGACTGCGTTGAGCTCTTCCTGGGAAACGTCCGCCGGGAGGTCCTTGCGGATGGAGTTCACGCCGATCTGCTCGCAGTCCTTGTGCTTCATGCGCACATAGGAGTGGCTGGCCGGGTCGTCGCCCACCAGCACGGTGGCCAGGCCGGGAGTCACGCCCTTTTCCTTCAGCGCGGCGACGCGCTGTTCCAGGTCGGCGAAGATCTCGTCGCGGTAGAGTTTTCCATCCAATTTAGTAGCTGCCATGAGCCCCATTATTCCACGCGGGCTCGCTGGGATCGAGGTGGCGTCATGGCTAAAAGAGCAACTAGTACAAGAACTAGTAGGGCCTGCCGGGCCAGTGCGGCGCATATGCGACAGTCTGACGAACAGGGTTCATGGCGGCCACAACCACGCCGATGACGACGATGGCGATTCCGGCCAGCGCGGCCAGGGTGGGGATAGTGAGAGTGTGCTGCAGGGTCGTTTCAGTATCCAGCCAGTTATCGAGGATTTCGAGGTAGCGCTGCCCTTCTTCTGTAGTCACTACATCCCGGCCGTCAGGTCCCCCGGTGGGCCAAGCTTTATCCCCGTACTCCTTGATTTCTTCGCGAAAATCCCAGCCCGGAACCACAGCGAACGCAGCCGCGCTGCCCCACCACACGAGCATGCCGCCCCAGAAAATAGCGAGGGAATCCTTGCACCACTTCGGGATTGCGAGTGCCACGAAGTTGAGGAGGCACTGGATGCCGAAGAAGAGCGGGCCGATCGCGGCGGCGACGAGGAGTATTCCCACCCAGTCCTTGCCATAGAACACGAAGCGCAGGACGCAGTACACGATCGGCATGAGGAAGGCAGCGAGCCAGCCGATGAGCAGGGGCATGAAGCGAGAGTCCTGGCCGGTTTGAGGCGGCGGGGCATACCCGTAGGCGGGCATGGGGGCAGGTGAGCCGTAGTGAGGGTACGTCATGCCACCGATCCTGTCAGAAGACGGGCGCTTTGGCTGGGCAAAAAGATGAACATGGTTATGGGAGGGGCTGGGGCGTAGGAATGTTCCCCGCTAAACCCCACCGGCGAAGCCCAACTGACGCCACGCCTCGTAGGCCGCCACCGCCGCCGCGTTCGATAGGTTCATGGACCGCCGCCCCGGCAGCATCGGGATGCGCACCTTCGCCGTCACCCGCGGGTCGGCCAGCACCTCGTCGGCCAGGCCAGTCGGCTCCGGGCCGAAGAGCAGCACGTCACCCGGCCGGTAGTCCACCTCCGTAAACCACGTACCCGTCTGCGCGGTGAAGGCGAATACCCGGCCCGAGCCGCGTGCCGGATCAGTCACGTGAGCCAGCGCCTCATCGATCCCCTCGTGGACGTGCACGTCTGCCAGTTCGTGGTAATCCAGCCCCGCCCGGCGCACGTGCTTGTCGTCGAACTTGAAGGCGAGCGGCCCAGCCAGGTGCAGCGAAGCCCCCGTGCCCGCGCACATGCGGATGGCGTTGCCCGTGTTCGGGGGGATCTCCGGGCGGTCGAACACTACGTGCAGTGGTGGGTTCACACCCGCAAACTGGTTTTCAGACGTCATTCCCTCAATCTAACCGGTACAAATGTAGCCATGAGCAACTCCCCCTCCCGCAGCTTCGACATCACCCTGATGGGTGCCACCGGTTTCGTCGGCGCGCTGACCGCCGGCTACCTGGCGGCCAACGCCCCCGCCGACGTGCGCATCGCCCTGGCTGGCCGGAACCAGACCAAGCTAGAAGCCCTGCGCGAGCAGCTGGCTGCAAAGCACCCGCGGGCCAAGGAATTCCCGCTGGTCATCGCCGATTCCAGCGATAATCGCTCCCTGGAGAAGCTAGTCCGCAACACCCGCGTGGTCATCTCCACCGTCGGCCCCTACTACCGCCACGGCTTCCCGTTGGTCCGCGAATGCGCAACCCACGGAACGCACTACGTCGACCTCGCCGGAGAGGTGCTCTTCATGCGCGAATCTGCCGATTCCTACCACGATCGCGCTACTGCCAGCGGGGCGCGCATCGTCCACGCCTGCGGCTTCGATTCCGTTCCAAGTGACCTGGGAATGCTGCTGCTGGGGCAGAGGGCGTCCGAAAACAAAGACACTCTCAAGTCCGCCACCATGATCGTGAAGATGAAGGGTGGGCTCTCTGGCGGCACGGTCGACTCGATGCGCGAACAGTTCGCCGCTGCCAAAGGCAGCCCGGAGAAAAAGCGGATGCTGGCCGACCCGTACACCCTCTCCCCCGACCGCGCCAACGAGCCGGACCTGGGCAAGCAGCCGGACTTCGGGGTGGTGCGGGAAAGCGACATCGGGGGTGCTAGTGCTAGCGACGGAGAGGACGTCTGGGCCGGGCCGTTCATCATGGCGGGATCCAACACGCGCGTGGTTCGCCGCTCGAACGCGCTGCTCGGCTACGAATACGGCGATAAGCTGCGCTACAGCGAATACCAGTACACCGGCAAGAGGCTGAAGGGTCGCGTGCGCGCCTTCACCATGGGCGCGGTACTGGGCACTGCGGTGGCGGCGCTGAACCAGGACAAGCTGCGCACGTTCCTCTCCCGTTGGGTGCCGGAGCCCGGCGAGGGGCCGTCCGAGGCCGAACGCGATGCCGGTTTCTTCCACACCACGCATTTCGGCGTAGGCACAGGCGGCAGCACCTACCAGCAGACCATCAGCCTGGACGCCGACCCGGGGTATAAGGGCACGTCCATGATGCTTAGCGAGGCTGCGCTCACCCTTGTTCTTTGTGACGCCGAACTGCCGACAGGCTCCTCCTACCAAGGAAAAACCGGCGGCGGAGTACTCACTCCTGCCACCGGCTTGGGTATGCCCTACGTGCGCCGCCTCAGCGACGCGGGCATGAAGTTCAGCGACTAGCTGAACATGCCTAGCTGAACAGGTTCTGCTCGTCCTCGGGCACACCGTTCACCTGGTTTAGGTTCAGGGTGTTGAGCTGGGTGACGTGCTCCGGGGTCAGCTCGTCCAGGGAGGAAACCTGCAGCAGACGCATGGTGCGGCGCACCTCGCTGGCCAGGATCTCGATGGCGCGGTTCACGCCGGCCTCGCCGCCAGCCATCAGGCCGTAGAGGTACGCGCGGCCGATCAAGGTGAACTTCGCGCCCTTGGCGATCGCAGCGACGATGTCCGCGCCATTCATAATGCCTGTATCCATAGCCACGTCCACGTCGTTACCGACCTCGCGAGCGACCTCCGGCAGCAGCTGGAAAGGCACAGGCGCGCGATCCAACTGACGGCCGCCGTGGTTAGACAGAATGATGCCATCGACGCCCAGGTCGGCCAGCTTCTTAGAATCCGGCAGATTCTGCACGCCCTTGACAACCAGCTTTCCGGGCCACATCTCGCGAATAGTCTTCAGATCCTCAAACTTGATGGAGGGGTCCATAGCGGAGTCCAACAGTTCGCCAACCGTTCCGCCGGTGCTGGTCAGGGAGGCGAACTCCAGCGGCGGGGTGGTCAGGAAGTCCCACCACCACCAGGGGCGCGGGATGGCGTTGAGCACGGTACCCAGGGAAATCTCCGGTGGGATGGAAAAGCCGTTGCGGGCATCGCGCAGGCGGTTACCGGCGACGGGGGTATCCACGGTGAACAGCAGGGTATCGAAGCCGGCCTTGGCCGCGCGTTCCACCAGGCCGTAGGAGATCTCGCGCTCCTTCATCACGTACAGCTGGAACCAGTTGCGACCGTTCGGGTTGGCCTTCTGCACGTCCTCAATGCTGGTGGTGCCCAGGGTGGACAGGCAGAACGGGATGCCCGCGGATCCCGCGGCGCTCGCGCCCGCGAGTTCGCCTTCGGTCTGCATCAGGCGGGTAAAGCCAGTCGGAGCGATGCCGAACGGAAGGGAGGACTTGCCGCCGAAAATCTCCGCGGTGGTGTCCACATTGGATACGTCGTTCAGGATGGACGGGTGGAATTCCACGTCGCGGAAGGCCTGGCGGGCGCGGTTCATCGAGATTTCTTCGTCTGCGGCGCCATCGGTGTAGTCGAATGCAGCGGCCGGGGTGCGGCGCTTAGCGATGGCGCGCAGATCCCAGATGGTCTGTGCATCGTTGAGGCGGCGAGCCTTGAAATCCAGGGTGGGGTTCTTAAACTTCAGCAGGTCGAAAATCTCAACGGGGTTCGGGATCTGGCGTTTCTGGTGTGCCATGGGATAATCGCTCTCCTCACAGAGTGTCTTCGCAGCTCTTTCGCGCGAAATAGCGTGGTTTTTGTAGGTCGCCGTTTGGAGGCCAACAATTCCACGATAGAACGCTTCCCCGAGCTTCGCTGTCTGGGTGTGCTGCAGCACTTCCCCTTGGTGCAGCGACTTCAATTCCCCCCTAGCTCAGCTCCGCGAAGAATTCCAGGATCCGCTCGCCGATCAGCTGCCGGGACTTCGGCTTCACAAACTGGTGGCCCTCCCCCGGCACCTCCAGGAACTGCGGGGTGCGGCCCAGCTCCACCAGTGCGTCGTATAGCTGTTGGGATTCCTGCAGCGGCACGTTCGAGTCGTTGGCGCCGTGAATAAACAGCACCGGGGTGGTGATCTGTTCCGCCTTGTGCAGAGGAGAAATTTCCCACAGGAGTTCGGCATCGTGCATCGGGTACCCGTACTTCGGGGAGGCCGCACTCGCCAGCCACGGCTCGGTCGATTCGTAGTAGGTCTCAAAGCTCGTCATGCCGCAGGCATCCACCACACCTAGGAACATGTCCGGGTAGCGTGCGGCCGCCAGCACGGCCAGGAACCCGCCGTAACTGCGGCCTCCCAGGAATACCCGTCCGGCGGTGCACAAGTCGGCGTCACAAAGAAAAGAAACAGTATCCGCAACGTCGTCGATCGCGGCGAAGCGACCGTAACGGTCATCGGCGTGGATGAAGGCGCGGCCGTTGCCCTTGCTGCCGCGAATATTGGGGGTAAACACGGTGTAACCAGCGGCGACGATGTCTGCGAGCACGTCGTGGTGGACAGGCCGGGACTGCCCCTCGGGGCCACCGTGCAGGTGGACGTACACCGGACGGCCTGGCGCGGGATCCTCCGGCAGATACAGCCAGCCGGAAAGCTCCAGGCCGTCGCGGGCGGTGTAGTAGACCAGCTCCGGGACGTCACCCTGCCGGGCGCGCTCGTCCAGGCGGTCGGTGCGGTCCGGGTCCAGTGGTTCTACACGTCCGGCCTCCAGCCGCAGCACCTCCACCGTCGGCGGCAGGTTCGGCCCCTCGACGGTAAGCGCCAGCAGCTGGCCGTCGTCCGTGATGGATAGGCCGGCGGCCACCATGCCCGGCAGTTCGACAGTGCGGCGGACCTGCACGCGCTGTTCATCGCCAAGGCTCAGCAGCTCCAGATTGGAAATGCCCGCCTGGTTCCACAGCACCGCGGCGGTCGACAGGTCCTCGCTGATTGCGAACTCATCAACGTCCGCCTCGGGGTTACTGATCAGCTCCTCACGCTCCACACACACCGGGCGCTCGCCTTCGATGTCCACCACCAGCCGCATGAGTCGGCGACGATCCGCACCGTGGTCGGTGACCACGAGGATCACTAGTCGGCTTTCCGTGATCGGCAGGATCCGCCCGTCCTCCGTGGTGGCTCCCGGCTCCGGCGGCAGCAGCGGCATCCAGCGGCCTTGAGGATTGACCAGCAACAGTTCGCGGTTGCCACGCGGGCCAACGCGCATGAGGCTATACCCGGCCTCCGAGGCGACGAGCAGCGCGTCGAGGCGCCTGTCCATCACCTGGTAGCGCGACGTATTCGGGTCGACCAGACGCGCCTCCGTCATGCCGTCGGCCGCCACGGCATCCATCGCCAGCTTGTCGCGGTCCCATTCGACCAGGTGCGTGCGGGCGTCGAAGGTGTTTCTTAGCGGTGACGCCCCTTCGACCTCAGGATCCGTAGATACCGTGAAGGTCTCTAGCTTTTCGGAGCCCTTAGGGGACACTTCGCAGGCGATCCACTGTGCGTCCGGGGAGTGCAGCACGCGCGTGACGGGACCTTCGATGGGCAGCTGCACGGGGCGTTCCTTACCCACGCCATCCTCGGTGAGTGCTGCCTGGACGGCGTAGGGATACCCGCCATCGCGGACGATGTAGGCGATGGCAGTGCCGTTGGGGGCTAGCGAGGGGGCGGTCGTATGGCGCATGAATCCAGTATTCTAGCGAAGCCCGAACGGCTGACCTAACAGTTTCTCCTTTAGATACAGACTGGTGCGGGTAGAGCGGAGAAACTCTATGCTGTGAAGACATGAGCATTTACGTGAACGCCTACTCCACCGTCCGTGCGGACGTGCCCTTCCGCGGACCGGGCGAGCCCGCCATCGCTTCCCGCGAGTTGTGCTTCGACTCGCCGGACCGGCCGTTCCTCAAGACCACGGCCAATGGCGCTAGCGAGGATGAGGAGCAGCAGACCCGTGAACTGCTGGAGCACCTGGCAGGCTTCGAGGGTTACGTCGCCACGCAGGGTGAGGAGCGCTTCGGCAGCTTTAATTCCTACATCCACTCGGTGATGCAGCACATCCACAGCGTGCGGCGCCACTATGTGTTCGAGCGCGACGACGACTTTGACTTCTCCCACCTGGGCGAATTCGCCGACTGGGCGCGTGAGGCCAACGCGGTTTTCTTCCTGACCGACGGCACTGTGCGCAATGCAGGCGGCGCGGATCTACTGGACCCCGCACAGATCGGCAGTTCCCAGGCCAGTGGAGCGCAGGCGAACTCTGTACCGCAGCACCCGGGCTCCGTAGAGCGGATGCGCCGCGTGCGCGGGGACCTATGGCGGAAGGGTTTCCGGGTGGCGACGACGCTGCCGCCAGTGCGCAGCGAAGCTGAGGTGCTGCTGCGCCCCGCCGAGGAGGTCTTCAACCGGGCCGTGACTTTGTCCGTGGTGGCGACCGTTGCCGTAGCAGTGTTGAACGGCGAGCCCGTGGACTTCGACGCGTTGCGCTCTGGATCGCGGCGGGCTTTCGACCACCTCACCCCGATTGAGCGGTCCTTCCTCGATACCGCGGAGGCTGCGCAGGCTGTACAGGGGACGCAGGAAGCACAGGGAACACAGGCCTATAACCAGGAGCTGCAGGACGATGCGTACCAGCTGGCCTGGGCCTACACCGCTGCTGAGTTCCTCGCCTGGGCTGTCGGCCTGATCGACATTGACGTCTTCGGGTTCGCCCCCGTAGATCTTCCCGCCCTGCGGACTGCACTGCGCGCCGTGGATCGCGAAGGGCGCGATGCCTCCGCACTGCCGCTGCGCAGCCTTCCGGAAATCTGCGATGCTTCGGAGCACATCTACTCTTTGCGCTGGGTTTCCGTGGAGCTGCAGTCCGATAGTCCCTCCCAGACCGGCCCTGGCACCCTCCAGCCCCAGGATCACTCCACCCTTGTCGAACGCCACCGCGCTGTCGCCTGGCTGACCGATCCGGTTATCGCGTACGACGACGTAGATCTCTCCACTTAAAGGTCGCACTAAGCTGCCCCCATTGCGTGTACGCGACCGCAGCGGTTGGCGTCACCGGTGATGTGCTTCAAAGAACGCGGCGACTTCGCCCGACGCGGTCACCGCATTGGAGCGGCGCTCGCGCGAACGATCCACCGCTCCCGCACCGGCCTCGCCCGTGTGCTCGCCCATCCACGTGTGGCCGGCGTCGCCGATGGCCAAATGCATGACCTCCATGTGTTGGCCGCAGTTAGGCCACTGGACGCGCTGCACGGCATCCGTCACGCGGGTGGCAATCGGCGCGCCCACGCAATGTGCGCGGCTCGCATATAGCTGCGAGAACTCGAAGGCCCCCAGGTACTCGTCCTCGTATCGTCCGCCGCCTCCGTAGTGGATCGTCTGATCCTTTCGGCCGTGAATGTCCAGGTACGGGGTGGTTTCACCGCGCTTGAAGCGGACGTTCTCTGGCTTCTTCGGGTCCGCGCCCTTCTCCGCACAGGCGCGCCATGTGCCCGAGTAGTAGGCCGCGGATACGGCCGCGAAGGCCGCGAATTCGTCCGGCATCTCGCAGGCCAGCTTGCCTACGAAGCCCCCGCCGTTGGACATGCCCGTCGCGTAGATCCGGTTCGCATCCACCTGGTAGGTGGAGGACACTGCGTCCAGCATGTCGCGGACGAAGCGCACGTCCTCGCCAGCCTTCACCTGCGCATACGGGGCGCCCTCCCATGCGTTGCCGATGCCCTGTGGGTACACCACGATCGCATTTTTGCCCGCCAGGCCGGTGTAGTGCGCCATCTGGGTGGCCTGCTCGCGGTAGCCGTGGAACGCGAAGATCAACGGGAGGGGTTTCTGGTCCTTCGCGCCCTCCTGTTGCTTCTTGTCGTAGCGCTGCGCGCCACGCGGGACGTTAATGATGTACCGGCGGTCGCGCTTGCCGGATTTGAGCTCGAGCGTTTTGTCCTGTCCCGCCTTCGGCACTTCGCGGATCGGGTGGAAGTGCTGCGGGATGCGCGCCACCGCGGGGGAAACCTGCACGTTGGGGCCTGCAGGCGGAATGGCCACCGCTTCCGTCGGGGCGAAATCCGCCGGTTCCTTCACTGTGTTGTGCGCCTGCGGATCGTCGTGGGGGGCGTGGGCGATTTTCTGAATGGCCACGCCCATTCCGGCTGCGCAGAGCAGCAGAAACACCGCGAGTACGGTTGCTGCGATGCGCCTGCGGCGGAATTGCTGTTCCGTGGGGCGGCTGCCAGTGGGGCGCTCCGGGGCACGGCGGTTGTTGCGGCGATCCGCGCGGTGCCGGCCACCCTTCGCGCGGTTTTCGGGATTTTGTTGATGACGCCGCCGGCTCCCCCGCCAGGATTCCTCCCCGAAGCGCGCAGCTTCCTGATCGCTGACCTGTGGAGGCGCCGCTAGGTGGAGGCGCTCCTTCCGAGCCAGGTTTCCCCGCGCGCGACGTTGCGCGCGGGGGTCATCCGGGTCGAAAGGCTCACGAGTCACGGGGACGATTGTTCTTGGCTGCTACGCCTGTGTCAATTACCGGCCCAGTGTTCAGCATCATCCCAGCGAGAAGCGCCGACTTAGCGGAAATCTCGCGAGCCCGCGTGTGCTCCCGCGATCTCGCCGGCCGGCCGCAGCTGAGTCTCCACCTGTTCCAGCAGATCCGCCGTCACGGTGGCCGCCCCCTCCGCGTTGTGGACAATCCCTCGCACGACCAGGATCTTTGCATTTAGCGCAACCGCTCGTTGCCGCGCCCACAGCCCCTGCGAGACCACAATATTCGCCAGCCCGGTCTCGTCCTCCAGACCGAAAAATACCACCCCACCTGCGGTTGCGGGGCGCTGCCGGTGAGTCACCACGCCCGCGACGCGCACCCGCGTGCCATCGGGGACGCGCAGCAGGCTATCGGCCGTCACCACCGCCGCACCACCGCGCGGGGCGACATCACCGGGGTGTGTACCGCGCGGTGCAGGGCGTAGATGCCACTCGTTCAGGTACTCGCGCAGCAGACGCACCGGATGCTCGGCCGTCGTCACGCTCGTTGTCGCTAGTTCGGACGCCACCATCTCAAACGCACTCATCCCAGGCAACGCCGGCGCATGCACGCCGGACGTCCCCGGCAGCATTCCCGGCCGCTCGGTCGCCGCCACCCCGGCGGCCCACACGGCTTGGCGGCGGGTTAGCCCGAGACTCCCCAAAGCCCCCGCCCGCGCCAGCTTCTCCACATGAGCCACGGTCAGCCCAGCTTCGCGGGATAGGTCTTCCACGCTGGTGAAGCGGCCGATCCGCTCGCGCGCCTCCACGATGCGCTCTGCCACCTCTGCGGAGATCCCCTTCACCCCGCCCGCCCCGCTGAGCCCCAGCCGGATCTGCCCCACCGGCTCGCCGGTCCCCCGGCCTAGCCCGTGAACTCCCGTGGGCCGGTTGGTACGTGGGGGCGTCATTAAGGAAACAACCGCATCCACCTGCACGTCCGAAGCGTTCACGTCCACGGGAAGAACCTCCACGCCGTGTCGGCGCGCGTCGGCCAGCAGGGACTGCGGCGAGTAGAACCCCATCGGCTGGGCGCGCAGCAGGGCCACGCAGAACTCCGCCGGATAGTGGTACTTGAACCACGCGGAGTAGTAGACCAGGGAGGCGAAAGATTGCGAGTGTGATTCCGGGAAGCCGTAGCTGGCGAAGGCTACGATCTTGTCCCACAACCGGTCAGCCACTACCCCGCGGATCCCGTTCTTCGCCTCTAATCCCTGGTAGAAGCGCTTTTTCAGCCGCTCCATCTTCTGCGGCGAGCGCTTGGATCCCATCGCCCGGCGCAGGGTATCGGCCTCGGCGCCGCTAAAGCCCGCGGCATCCACGGCCATCTGCATCAGCTGCTCCTGGAATAGCGGGATGCCCAGGGTCTTCGTCAGCGCGGGCTCCAGGCACGGGTGGTCGAAAGTCACGGGCTCCAGGCCATTGCGGCGGCGAATATAGGGGTGCACGGAGCCGCCCTGGATGGGGCCGGGGCGGATCAGCGCGACCTCCACCACGAGGTCGTAGAAGGTGCGCGGCTTCAGGCGCGGCAGGGTGGACATCTGCGCGCGGGATTCCACCTGGAACACTCCCACCGCGTCCGCGCGGGAGAGCATCGCGTAGACCTCCGGCTCCGTGGGGTCCAGCCGCCACAGCTCCACCTCCCGGCCCCGGTGGGCGCGCACCTGGTCCACCGCGTGGTGCAGCGCCTCCAGCATGCCCAGTCCCAGCAGGTCGAACTTCACCAGCCCCACGGCCGCGCAGTCGTCCTTGTCCCACTGCACCACCGAGCGGCCTTCCATCCGCGCCCATTCCGTCGGCACAACTTGCGCGATCGGACGGTCGCAGATCACCATGCCGCCGGAGTGAATACCCAGGTGGCGGGGGTGGTCCAGCATCTGCTCGGCTAAGTGCTGCACTGCGTCGGGGGTCTGTTCCGGGTGGCGGGTCCAGGCATCGATCTGGCCCGGCGCGTAGCCGAGGGCACGTCCGGCATCGCGGGTGGCGCCTCGGCGGCGGTAGGTGATCACGTTCGCCACCTGCGCGGCGTTCTCGCGGCCATAGCGGGAGTACACGTACTGGATCGCCTCCTCGCGCCGCCCGGATTCGATGTCGAGGTCGATGTCGGGTGGCCCGTCGCGTTCCGGGGAGAGGAAACGCTCGAAGAGCAGGCCGGAGGCCACCGCGTCCACCGTCGTGATCCCCAACGCAAAGCACACCGCGGAGTTCGCGGCGGATCCTCGCCCCTGGCAGAAGATATTGTTCTCGTGGCAGAAGGAGACGATGTCATGGACGATCAGGAAGTAGCCTGGAAACCCCAGCTGCTCGATGGTTTCCAGCTCGCGGTCGATGGTGGCCCAGGCCTGGTTGGCGGCGGCGGAGGAACCCCGCTGGCCGTAGCGCTGCGCCCCGCCGCGTTCGGTGATGGCGCGCAGCCAGGTCATTTCCGTGTACCCCTCCGGTACGGGGAAGTGGGGCAGGTTCGGCGCTACAAGGTCCAGCGTGAAGGCACATTCTTCGGCAACCTGCACGGTGGTCTCCACGGCGCGCGCCAGCCACTCGCAATCGCCCGCAAGCTGCAGCATCTCCTCTCCCGAGCGCAGCCACGAGCCGCCGACCGGGTGGGTGGTCGGCTCCGCGGCGGCCATATCTTTCCGCTCGTGCAGTGCGGCCTTCGCCCCAGCCAGCCGGGAGTGTTTCGGGGTGGCGCACGTCGGGGCACTGCTGACGATCTCGCGTAGGCCGTGGCGCACCGCCAGGGCGTGGAGGCGTTCGTTGCGGTCGGCGTCGGCGGGGTTCATCGTGTGTTGCAGCTCCACTACGACGTTGTCCGCGCCGAAGATGTCCACTAGTCGCGCGTCCGCCCAGCGCCAATCCAGCAGCACTAGCCAGTGGCCGCCCGCCGCCTCCGACAGCCGGGGCAGGCTGGGGTACCGGACGGAATCTTTGTCCGGGTCGGCCATGCGGGCGTCAGCAATAACCCGGCTGAGCCGCGTGTAGCCTTCGCGCCCCTTGCACAGCACCGTGAGTGGCACGTCGAGGCTCAGCTCCGCGCCGAATACCGTAGCGAGGTCCGCTTCACTCTCCGCCACCGCCGTAGCGAAGCGCGCCGCCCCGTAGAAGCCGTCGCGGTCCACGCACGCAAGCGCGCTTAGCCCCAGTTCACAAGCCGTTGCAACCATCTGCTCGGGCTGGCTCGCGCCACGTAGGAAGTTGTAGGCGCTGCAGGCGTGGAGCTCTGCGAAGGGGGTGGTTATTCCTTTTTGTGACGCCCCCTCGGCCCCAGTGCCATCCGCCTCCGCAAAGTCGAGAGACGTGGTGCGCTGCTGACCTTCCCCTACTCCGACCGCGCGGAGGTTCCGCAGCCCCGGCCCTCTGCCGGATAGAACGCTTTCGAGCTGCGCCCAGCTAAGCGGCCGCCCCTGGGAAAAGCTCCTGGATTGCGGCTTGCGTAGCGTGCGGCGAGATGCCGGGTTTGGCTCGCCGGCGGGGTCGCGGGGTTCAACAGACACAGAGCGATTATAGAACACCTATTCTATTATTCGCCAGAGTGGGCAAACTCCCCTCAAGGGCGGCCAAAACTGAGACTAGACTAAGTTGTTCATTCTGGTTTAGAGTGCTACTTTAATCGCACAGTTCAGCCCGGACATTCGACAGAGCACCGGGCCCCATGACTATCCAGGAGGATCCCATGTCCCTTCGCCGTAAAGTAGCAGCCGGTGTAGCTGCAGCAGTTATGGCCTTCAGCTTGACCGCCTGCGGCGGTGACGACGACACGATCAAGGTCGGCACCACCGACCAGGGCCAGAAGCAGTGGCAGGTGTTTGAGGAAAAGGCCAAGGAAGAAGGCCTGAACGTTGAGCTGGTTCCGTTCGGCGACTACAGCCTGCCGAACCGCGCGCTGGCCGACGGCGAGATCGACGTCAACAACTTCCAGCACCTGATGTTCCTGGCTGACTACAACGTAAACAACGACTCCAACCTGGTGCCGATCGGCGCCACCGAGATCATCCCGCTGGGCGTGTACTACCAGGACCACAGCGAGGTCAAGGACATCGAGGAAGCCGGCGAGGTTGCCATCCCGAACGACCCGACCAACCAGGGCCGCGCCCTGCACGTGCTGGCATCCGCTGGCCTGGTGAAGCTGAAGGATGACAAGATCCTCTCCCCGACCCCGGCCGACATCGACGAGGGTAAGTCCAAGGTCAAGGTCACCCCGGTGGACGCCGCCCAGACTGTGACCGCCTACAAGGACGGCACCCCGGCCGTCATCAACAACTCCTTCCTGGAGCGCGGCAACATCGACCCGAAGTCCGCCATCGTCGAGGATGACCCGAAGGCAGAGTCCGCCAAGCCGTTCATCAACGCCTTCGTCACCACCGAGGAGAACAAGGACGACGAGGATCTGAAGAAGCTCGTTGAGGTCTGGCACTCCAAGGACGTTCAGGATGCACTGAACGAGCAGTCCAAGGGCACCTCCGTCCAGGTCCAGATGGGCCCGGAGGAGCTGGCTAAGGTTCTGAAGGACACTGAGGGCCAGATCAAGAAGTAGGCCCAATCGGCACTACTAACCCCAACTCTTAAAAGAGGTTCCCTATGGCTACAGACGCACAACCTGGCGTCGACCAGCCCAGCACCGGCAACACCGGCGCTGCCGGCAGTACCGGCAGTACCGGCACGGAGATCGTCTTCCGTGACGTGACGAAGGTCTTCAAGCAGGGCAAGAAGGAAATTCACGCCCTGCAGGACATCAACACGCAGATCGCGGCGGGCTCCATCGTCGGCATCATCGGCTACTCCGGCGCCGGCAAGTCCACCCTTGTCCGGCAGATCAACGGCCTGGACCGCCCCACCAGCGGGCAGATCCTGCTGGACGGCCAGGACATCGTTCCCTTGCCGGAATCGCAGATGCGCAAGCTGCGCAGCGATATCGGCATGATCTTCCAGCAGTTCAACCTGTTTTCCTCCCGCAACGTGGCAGGTAACGTCGCCTACCCACTGCGCCTGCAGGGCATGCCCAAGCAGCAGCGGGAAGAGCGCGTCAAGGAACTGCTGGAGTTCGTCGGCCTGTCCGATAAGGGCAAGGCCTATCCGGAGCAGCTGTCCGGTGGCCAGAAGCAGCGCGTCGGCATCGCCCGCGCGCTGGCCACCAACCCCAGCCTGCTGCTGGCCGACGAGGCCACGAGCGCGCTGGACCCCTCCACCACCCGCGACGTGCTGGAGCTGCTGCGTAAGGTGAACCGCGAGCTCGGCATCACCATCGTGGTGATCACCCACGAGATGGAGGTTGTGCGTTCCATCGCCGACTCCGTGATCGTGATGGAAAACGGCCGCATCGTGGAGCAGGGCAGCGTCTACGAGGTATTTTCCAACCCGCAGACGAAGACTGCCGCCAACTTCGTGGCCACCTCGCTGCGCAACACCCCCGACATGGTCGAGGCGGAGGCGCTGCAGTCCGAAAACGGTCGTCTCTTCACTGTGACCATGGCCGAGGGGATCGGGTTTTTCGATGCCATCTCGAAGCTGTCCGCTGCAGGGGTGACGGTAAACATCGTCCACGGTGGCGTCACCACCCTCCAGAACCACAGTTTCGGCCGCCTTACCCTGCGCCTGACGGCCCACAATGCCGACGGCGAGAAGGCAATCGAGGAATTCCACAGCCACATGCAGGATTCCACCGAGATTGAGGAGATCCGATGAACACGATGACCCTCGCGCAAATGGATTGGGACCGCTACGGCAACACGTTCCAGAAGGCGATTTTCGAGACGCTGTACATGGTCTCGATCACGCTGCTGATCTCCTCGGTACTGGGCCTGATCATCGGCCTGCTGCTGTACACCACCCGCAAGGGCGGCATTCTGCAGAACCGGGTGGTCTACTGGATCACGAACTTCCTGGTGAACTTCATCCGCCCGATCCCGTTCATCATCTTGCTGACGGCGATCGGCCCGCTGACGGACCTGGTGGTGCAGAGCCGTATCGGTACGGAAGCGGCCATCGTCGGCATGGTCGTCGCCGCCACCTTCGGCGCTGCGCGTATTTTCGAGCAGAACCTGGTGGCGATCGACCCGGGCGTGATCGAGGCCGCCAAGGCGATGGGTGCCTCGCCGCTGAAGATCATCTTCACGGTGATCATCCCCGAGGCGCTGGGCCCGCTGATCCTGGGCTTCACCTTCATGTTCATCGCCATCGTGGATATGTCCGCCATGGCTGGTTACATCGGTGCAGGTGGTCTGGGTGACTTCGCGATTGTCTACGGTTACCGCTCGTTTAATGACGCCGTTACGTGGACGACCGTCGCAGTGATCATCGTGATCGTGCAGATCGCGCAGCTGGGCGGAAACTGGCTGTCGAAGAAGATCATGCGCCGCTAGTCAGCACGCGCTGCTAGAGAGCACGAAACCCCGGGTGCTAGTTCACAGAATGAACTGCCCCCGGGGTTTTGTTGTGCGTTTAGAATTCCGCGACCCACGTCACGGTCTGTTTGGGCCCCTTGCCACAGGAGGGAACGGAGGTTCCGCCTGGGTGCGAGCTCAGGCGGACCGTGATTTCTTGTTCTGCGCCGGCTGCTGAGTTCGCATCTGTGCCTGCTTCTGGGTTCGCTTCCGTGCCCGCTTCTGGGCGAATGGTTACGACGCGCACCTCGGTGGCGGAGTCTGCGTCTCCGGCCGCTTCCGGCTTGGTCACGCGCATGCTGGCGAGCTTGACGTGGCGGCCTTCGCTGGCCAGCTTCTCCGCCACGGCCAGTTCCGCGGCCTGGCCGACCGGGTCCCAGACTCCGCGGCCGCGGCAGCCCTCCAGCCACAGCTCGCCTTGCTTGGCGCGCTCCAGCATGCTGCTGGCGCCGGCGGTGCCGAGCTGTCCATAGGAGTAGTTGTGGGGCAGCAGGATCATGGAGGGGGCGAAGCGGTGACCCTTGGTGTGGGAGGATTCCCAGACCATCTGGCCGTACTTGGCAGTGAGCTCGTCGGCTACCGGGCGGCCGAAGACCGCGCAGCACTTGTCGCGCTTGCCGTGGGTGCACACCAGAAGCAGTGGGCCGTCGATGCGCTGGCCACCGGCGGCGCCGGGGGCGCTGAGGTCGAGATCCAGCAGCGCCTCGGGGCCGGAAACCTGCAGGCTTTCGAGGATGGGCGTGGGGTCGTCGCCGTAGCCTTCGGCCCAGCTGATGTATAGCTGCCGGGTGGAGCTGGCTGCGCGCTGCTGACCTTCGCGGCCGGGGCGGCGGATGAACTGCAGTTGAGCGCCGTTGTCCTTGAGGAACTTCTCGACCTTCTCGGTGAGCTCCTCCCCTAGCGCGGTGCCGTCGAGGATGTCGTGGCCCCAGTTGGTGACGAACTCGAGGGCGAGGATGATCTTGCCCGGCTTGGCGGTGCCGGGGAGAGCCTCATCGGTCCGCTGGGAGCACATGTCCGCGTAGATTCCGCCGGAGGTCTGAGTGGCGGGCTTCCCAGTTTCGGGCTGTCCGGCCTGCGCGTTTCTAGTTGTAGGCATGCCTACAACAGTACCAAGTTGGAAGCTACAGGCGGGCTAGTAAGTCGCTTCGATCCGCCACTGCTTCCCTTTACATACCAGCAGAAATGCATAGTCTTTCGGAGCATCCTTGCGGTGTCCGCTGTGGGACTCACTATGGGTTTCTTCGCGGGTTTCCTCGCGGGCTGCGACCTGCAGCCGGGCGTAGCGCTTCCCCTCGGCCCACCAGTGCTCGTCGACCGGCCAGGGGCCGGCCCATCCGGTGATGCGGAGCCGCCGGGCGCCCCATTGCAGGGTTTCCGGCGGGGAGCTCATCAGCCCGCGGCCGGTGACGTACACGGCATCACCCTGGCGGTCCAGCAGCGCCAGCCGCGCTGCTGGATGCGCGGCGCTGGGATTGCGTTCGCTGGGGCCACGGCCGCCGGAGTTGCGACCGCTGGCACCGGGGGCGCCATTATCACTGTTTGGCGAACCGATCAGCCCTGGCAGAGGGGGCAACAGCTGCCCTTCCCATTGGCGGGTCGGCAGGGCGGTCACCTCCTCCGGGTCGTCCTCGCCGTAGGGCACGGTGGCGATACGCCGGGCTACGGCACGGCCTCCGCGGTGGATGGGACGGAGCACGCGGTTCATGCCGATCAGTGCTTGCGCCCGCCCGGCGGCGGCGCGGGCGGCGCGGATGCCTTCATCTGGCCCGCCCCACAGTGGCGCAGCCAGGCTACCCGCCGGGACGGTCTCCACAGGTACGAGTTCGATGCACGTCACCCCGACGGTGTTGTCCGCCCAGTCGGCCTCGTCGACCTCTCCGGTAGCTCCGCCAGCCGTCCCCACCCCGGCGCGCAGCCGGGTGAGCCAGCCGTCGAGCTGCCAGCGCACCCGCTGGGCGGTGTCCTGTTCCGAGAGCGGTTCGCGGCAGCGCCACAGCCTCTCGATGACGGTCGGCCCGGTGTATCCCACCGGGGGTTCCAGGTAGGCCCGCACGGCCAGACGCAGGCAGGCCTCGCCGACGGCGAAGAGCTTGTTGTGCAGCGCAGTGGCCACGTGCCGGGCAATGAATGCGGCGGTTTCTGTACGCGCGATGGGCTCGTCAGCCTCGTAGCGCAGCTCGAGGTCTTCCCGGTGCCGCCGGGGTGCAACATCCCGGTCGACGTGCCCGCTGGCGATGCGGTGCCACTCCACGGCCTCCTGTCCGAAGCGCGCGGCCACGTCCGCGCGTGGCAATCCGGCAAAGTCGCGCATCGTACGCAGCCCCAGCTGCTGCAAGGTGGCGCTGAGGTGTGCGGGGGCGCGCAGCTCCGGTTCGATGCTCAGCACGCTGATCGGCAGCTCCGCGATGAACTCCGCACTGCCGCCCACGGGGATACTCTTGCCCAGCCGGGCCGCCCATACCGCCGAGACCAAGTCATCGGCCACGCCGGCCAGACAGTCGGCGTGTATCCGCGCGGCGGCATCCAGCAGCTTCTCCACCGCACTGGCCTCGTCGCCGTAGTACCTGGCTAGTGCATCTACGGGGAAGGCAAGTAGTCCGGGCCGTAGGGTCTCCACGACCGCGCTGACGTCCTGCAGCGCGGCCAGCACGTCCTCGTGCACGGAGGCCTGCCGGGTGGGATCGTCCGCCGCGACGTTCAGCTGCGGGTACGCCGCCAGCGTGTGCCGCTGCTTCATTCCGATCCGGATTCCCTGGGCGCGCGCGGCCGCATTGCAGGCCAGCACCCGATAATCGGCGATCACTGCGGCGGGCGCCAGCACGTCCCACCCGCGCGACTGCGCCTGGACGTACACCGGCCAATCCGGGAACCACAGCACTGCCACCCGCCTGTTGTGGGTTGCAGGCGCCACCCGCACCGCGCTATCCGGAGTACGCATGTGCCGTATCCTCTGTGCCCACTGTGCCCGCTGTGCCCGCTGTGCTCTCTATGCCCTCTGCACCAATCGTCGCCCGCACCGCACTCGGCGGCTGAGCCTTACCCCACACGCGCCCCGCGACCTCCACGGCACGGATGCGCCCACTCCCGCGACGCAGCCCCAGCACACCGCATACCTGCAGTTCCACGTGCATCCTGGCCTGCGGCCACGCCTTCCCACACACCAGCAAGGCACATTCGCTCTTCCGCAGCCGCGCCTCCACGGGTCGCGCGAAGGTCGGCGCTACGGTCGAGCTCACGGCCCCGCCACCGCCCTGCTTGCCGAGCTGCCCACCCGCCGCAAACAGCACCACATCCATCCCTTCCACCAGCGTGCCCAGCACTGCCGCCGTGTGCGGGGTGGAATCCGGCACCAGCACCAGTCGCTCCACGTCGCCGCCAGCGGCCGCCACCGCCGCGATCGCCAGCCGCGGATAATCGACCACCGCCACGCACATCCCCTGCGCCGTCAGGTGCGCCAGCACATCCACCAGCACCGCCGGGCAATCCGAAATCTGCGTCGCCTGTCCACGCGCCACCCCGCCACCCGGCAGGTGCTCGGCCAGCCACGCCGGAACCGGTGCGACACGCACGCTGTCTCTTCTTTGTGATTCTTTTCTTTGTGACGCCCCCTTCCCCACCGGCGCCGATCCCAGCACCGCCGCACTCGAGGCGCTGGCCATCGGAGCTCCCCCGGATTCGATCTGCTGCATCTTACGCCGCAGGCTGGCAATCGTCGCCTGCGCCGCAGATTCCCCTGCAGACTGCGCCATGGTTGCCACCTCCCTTCCCTCTTGTCCGACACCGCATGTTCTATCAGCGCCCTCGTACAGGGCTACCCCGCACGCAACACATATTAGAACACCTGTTCTAACTCGCTGGGGTCGAATATATCCCTCCCCGCGCAGCAGCGTCAAACGCGGCAACAAAGACGCAGGTTGAAGGGGGCGGAAAAGGTGGCGTCACCTAAAATAGGCAACCATGAGCCCAACAAACCGCAACGAGCCCGTCATCGCCCCACCCACGCCCGTGCGTGCCGCCGCCTCGGTACTCTTCGGCCTGGCAGTGGGCATTATGGTTGCGCCGCTCGCGCCCGGCTTTCAAGCTATCGTGCTGATCCTCAACGTCGGCGCGGCACTACTCCTGACGTTTAGCCACCCCTACCGCCGACAGGTACGCGCAGAGGTGGAAAAGCGTGGCGAGCGTTACCGCACCAGCGCAGCGCAGGTCGCACCCCTGTTCCCACTATGGATCGCACTGATGGCGCTCCCGCTACTGAATACGCGCTCGTGGGTTCTCATGGCCATCATGTGGGTCATCGCCAGCGCGTACACCTGGTTCATCTACCCACACATCGACGGCACCGCGCACATCAAGCCGATCGACAAGAACAAGAAGTAGCGCTCAAAGAGCACCGCGTGCAAGCAAAACGGCCCGCACTCCCCCAAACGCCGGGGAATGCGGGCCGAAAAGCTATTTCAGCTTTTATTAGGAGCCGGAGAGGCTACCGGACAGGCTGCCGGAAGCGCCGGAGCCAGCCGGAGCTGCCCCCTTCTTCACTACGATCGGGGTGCCATTGTCGAAGACCTTGTTGTTGTTCACAGCAGCGCCGACCTTAGCGCCGGCACCGTTCTTGTAGGTACCTTCCTTCTCTGGAGCCTTCCAAGTGAAGTCCAGCAGCAGTGGGGTGGCGGTATCGACGGTAGGCTTCTGCTTAATCAGCAGACCCTCCTCCCAAGAAACGCGAACCTCGGTCCGATCCTTGTTCTCAGTAACCGCGTACTCGCCCTGACCCAGCTCGTGGACACCGTTACCCAGCAGACCACCCTTCATGCGCTCAACCTTCACCAGCTTGAAGCCCTTCGGCATCCACTCAAGGACCTCATCGATGCGGGTCTTGCCCTTCACACCCTGAATCACAACACGGGTCTTCACGGTAGCGCCCGGAGCAACGGTGGTTGCGCCATGAACCTGCTTGTAGACGTCAACATTCCAGGCAGGGCCACCGACGTTACCCAGCTTGACCTTGTCCCCCTCCGGGGTATCCAGGCCCTTCTTGCCACCCAGGGAGCCGGTCAGCCCTCCCAGGGAGCCAGCCGGAGCAGCGGATGCAACACTCACGCCACCGAAAGCCAGTGCAGATGCTGCGGCAATAGCGGTTGCGCTACGAACAAACTTAGAAGCCATAGAGGAATACCTTTCGATCAACTTTGCATGGGTCTGCAAACGACTTCGCGCTAAAGCATAACCTAGTTAGGGAAGCGAAATCAGTATTTCGGAAGTTTCCTCTAAAAAATTTCTAAGTCGGACGAAAAGCCGCCCTTACTCCCACTCGATGGTTCCCGGCGGCTTGCTGGTGACGTCCAGCACCACGCGGTTTACTTCCTCCACCTCATTGGTGATGCGCGTGGAGATCTTCTCCAACACGTCGAAAGGAATGCGGGTCCAGTCGGCCGTCATCGCGTCCTCACTGGATACCGGGCGCAGCACGATCGGGTGGCCATAGGTGCGGCCATCGCCCTGCACACCCACGGATCGCACGTCTGCCAGCAGAACCACTGGGCACTGCCAGATCACGTCGTCCAGGCCAGCGGCGGTGAGCTCAGCGCGGGCGATCGCGTCAGCGGCACGCAGAGTCTCCAGGCGATCCTCCGTCACCTCGCCGATGATGCGGATGCCCAGGCCCGGCCCCGGGAACGGCTGGCGTGCCACGATTTCCTCCGGCAGTCCCAGCTCGCGACCCACGGCGCGCACCTCGTCCTTGAACAGCAGGCGCAGCGGCTCCACCAGCTCAAACTCCACGTCGTCCGGCAGGCCGCCGACGTTGTGGTGGCTCTTGATATTCGCGGTGCCGGTGCCGCCGCCGGATTCAACGACATCCGGGTACAGGGTGCCCTGCACCAGGAAGTCCACGCTGGACCCCTCCGGAGCATCGGCCAGCACGCCCGCCACGGCACGCTCGAAGGAGCGGATAAACTCCGCACCGATGGCCTTACGCTTAGCCTCCGGCTCGGTCACGCCGGCCAGCTTCTGCAGGAACGCCTCGCGCTCGTCCACCGTCACCAGCTTCGCGCCAGTGGCGGCCACAAAGTCCTTCTCCACCTGCTCGCGCTCACCGGCGCGCAGCAGACCGTGGTCGACGAACACACAGGTCAGACGGTCACCAATCGCACGCTGCACCAGCGCGGCCGCCACGGCGGAATCCACGCCACCGGACAGGCCGCAGATAGCGCGTCCTTCGTCGCCGATCTGCTCGCGCACCTGCTCGATCAGCTGCTCGGCAATGTTGCCAGCAGTCCAGGTCGGCTCCAGTCCAGCAGTTTCCAGCAGGAAGCGGCGCAGCACCTCCTGGCCCTTCGGGGAGTGCAGCACCTCGGGGTGGTACTGCACGCCCGCCATGCGCTTCTCCAGGCACTCGAAAGCAGCCACCGGCGCACCCTCGGTGCGGGCGGTCACGGTGAAGCCCTCCGGCGCCTCAGAGACGGAGTCACCGTGGCTCATCCACACCTGCTGGCTCTCCCCCATGCCCCCGTGCAGCACGCCAGCCTCCGGCTGGATCTGCAGCTCGGTGCGGCCGTACTCGCGCAGGCCGGTCTTCGCCACGGTGCCACCCATGGCCTGGGTCATTGCTTGGAAGCCGTAGCAGATGCCAAATACCGGCACCCCCAGCTCCAGCAGTCCCGGCTGGAGCGAGGGGGCGTCATCTGCATAAACAGAAGAAGGTCCACCGGACAAGATCAGGGCCGCAGGGTTCTTCGCGGCAACCTCGTCGGCGGGCATGGTGTGCGGGATGACCTCGGAGTACAGGTTCACCTCGCGCACCCGGCGGGCAATGAGCTGTGCGTATTGCGCACCGAAATCCACGACAAGTACGGGCCGTGGAGCGGCGGTAGCTGGGTCTTGTTGAGTCACGCCCCTAACTCTAACGCACCTGCGCGCCACGGGGCACACCGGTCGCTAGCTAGCCGCGACCGTCCGTGAAGCGCTGCTTGTACCAGTCCATCGACTGCGGGGAGAAAATCAGAGCCAGCGATACCACCGCCACCACGCCGAGGATCATAGCCAGCCAGAACACGCCCGCCTGGATCACCGTAATCGTGATCAGCACCAGAGTGATGTGCGTCAGCACCAAGCCCGACACACCCCACGTGCGCCCCTGGATAATCATCGTCCCGAACAGCGCAAACGCGAAGAAGTACAGCCCCACCATCACGCCGGTCGCGCCGACGTTCATCTTCACAGTTTCGTCGCCGTGCTGCGGCTGGTAGCCGAGGTAGAGCACGATCGTGGCGATGATTCCCACCACGCCGATTACTATTGACGCCCACGAAAGCACCGCTAGCTGCATCGGCAACCGGTCAGTTGTGCGCTGCCACCACTGGGAAATCTTCATTCAGATCAGTTGTGTCTTTCTGTATTAACGGACGACTAACGAACGACTAGGTCGACCTTCTGGAAGCTCTTGATGTCCGTGTATCCACACTTAGCCATCGAGCGGCGCAGGGCGCCAATGATGTTCTCTCCACCAACCGGGTTGGCAGTTGGGCCGAACAGCAGCTCCTTCAACGGCAGCGGCTCGTCGCCCAGGCCTACCTCTTCCACCAGGCCGCGCGGCAGCTTCGGGTGGCCCGCCGTGGACGGCCAGTACCAGTTCGGAGCACCTGCGGAAGCAGCGGTGGCCAAGGGAAGCCCCAGAGATACGGCATCCGCGCCACAGGCGATGGCCTTAGCTACGTCACCGGAATTACGCAGCGAGGAGTCGGCGATGATGTGGACGTAGCGGCCGCCCGTTTCGTCCAGGTAGTCGCGGCGCGCAGCGGCCGCATCGGCGATGGCGGTGGCCATTGGCACGTCGATGCCCAGTGAATCGTTGTTGGTGGTGTGGCCAGAGCCGATGATCACACCCGCCGCGCCGGTGCGCATCAGGTGCATGGCGGTGGTGTAGTCCACCACGCCACCGGCGATCACCGGAATGTCCAAGCTGCCGATGAACTCCTTCAGGTTCAGCGGCTCGCCGTCGCGGTGCACGTGTTCCGCGGAGACCAGGGTGCCCTGAACCACCAGCAGGTCCATGCCGGACTTGATCAGCGCCGGCGCGAGCTCGCGGGCGTTCTGCGGGGACACACGAACGGCGAAGCGCACACCGGATTCCCGCACCTGGTTCAGCCGCTCCTGCAGCAGGTCCACGTTCAGGTCCAGGGAGTGGAGGCGCTGCAGCTCCGCGTTGGCGCCGAAGATCTCTGAGTCCGAGGCGGCGTCATCCTCCTCGAATAGCGCGGATTCAGCCTTGCGAGCAGCTTCAACAACCCCGCGCAGGGCTGCGTCCAAGTCATCGACGCGACCCCAGAGGCCTTCGGCATTGATCACCGGAAGGCCGCCCAGCTGCCCAAACTCGATGGCGAACTCGGGCGTGACGATCGAGTCGGTCGGGTGCGTCATCACCGGGATGTCGAAGGAATAAGCGTCGATCTTCCACGACGTATCCACATCGTGCGAGCTGCGGGTGCGTCGGGACGGCACGATGTCGATTTGGTTCAGGCCGTACACCCGACGGGCAGCGCGCCCACGTCCGATGTCAACGTATTCCTGCATGGCTGGATTGCTCCTTAAAGGCGTGCTTTAGCGGTTCGGGTTGTAGTTCGGCGCTTCCATGATGCCCTGCACATCGTGAGGGTGCGATTCGCGCAGGCCCGCGCCAGTGATGCGCACGAAGCGTGCGTTGTGCAGCTCGGGGATCGTCGCTGCGCCGGTGTAGCCCATGGCAGCGCGCAGGCCACCGACCTGCTGGTGCAGGATCGAGCCGATGGAGCCGCGGAACGGCACACGACCCTCGATGCCTTCCGGCACCAGCTTCTCCTCGGACTGCACGTCGGCCTGGAAGTAGCGGTCCTTGGAGTAGGAGCGCTTCTCGCCGGTCAGGCCACGGCCCTGCATGGCGCCCATGGAGCCCATGCCGCGGTAGCGCTTGTACTGCTTGCCGCTGATGGTCACGATCTCACCGGGGGTCTCGGCCGATCCGGCGAGCATGGAGCCCAGCATTACTGTGGACGCCCCAGCCGCCAGTGCCTTGGCGATGTCGCCGGAGAACTGCATACCTCCGTCGGCGATGATCGGCACGCCCGCCTTCTTGGCCGGGACGGCTGCCTCCATGATGGCGGTGATCTGCGGGGCACCAACGCCCGCGACGACGCGGGTGGTGCAGATGGAGCCCGGGCCGATGCCGACCTTGATGGCATCCGCACCGGCCTCGATCATGGCCTGCGCTGCCTCGCGGGTAGCGAGGTTGCCGCCCACGACGTCCACACGGTCGCCGAACTCCTTCTTCACGCGGGAGACCATGTCCAGCACGCCGCGGTTGTGAGCGTGGGCGGTGTCGACGATCAGCACGTCCACGCCGGCATCCACCAGGTTGCCCGCGCGGGTCCAGGCGTCCTCGCCAGTGCCAATACCGGCAGCGGCCAGCAGGCGACCGGAGGAGTCCTTGGCAGCCAGCGGGTACTGCTCACGCTTGGCGAAGTCCTTGACGGTGATCAGGCCGGTCAGCTTGCCAGCACCGTCGACGATCGGCAGCTTCTCTACCTTGTTCTCGGAAAGCAGGCTCAGGGCAGCTTCGGCGGACACGCCTTCCTGGGCGACAACCAGCGGCATGGGGGTCATGGCCTCGGAGACCTTGCGGCTGAAGTCGCTTTCGAAGCGCATGTCGCGGTTGGTGAGGATGCCGACCAACACGCCCTCGTCATCCACGACCGGCAGTCCGGAGATGCGGTAGCGGGCGCACAGATCATCTACTTCCTGGATGGTCATGTCCGGGGAGGCGGTAACCGGGTCGGTGATCATGCCAGCTTCGGAGCGCTTGACGATCTCCACCTGCTGTGCCTGGTCCTCGATGGACAGGTTGCGGTGCAGCACGCCGATGCCGCCGTGACGGGCCATGGCGACGGCCATGCGGGCCTCGGTGACGGTATCCATGGCGGCGGAGGCCACCGGGATGTTCAGGTCAATGTTGCGAGTGAACTTCGTGGAGGTGTCCACGCCGGAGGGGATCACCTCGGAAGCGGCGGGCAGCAGCAGGACGTCATCGAAAGTAAGTCCAACCAGTGCAACCTTGTTGGGGTCGTCGCCGCCGGTGGAAACTGGGTAAATCTTCGCGTTCATCTCTGGGTTCGTCACAGGTTGCCCGACCTTCCTCTAGAAAATTCTGCGGCGCTTCCTTACCAGGGCTTGGGTGCCTGGGAGTTCTCGCCGTCTTTTCGCCGATGTACTACAGAATAACCCTTTGCAGCGCGTTTTTGTGTGCCGGGGTTAGGTAGCGGCGGGGCGCGTACTACGGCGCCAGGTGGGTCAGCGAGGTGACGAATGCGCCACTGGGAAGCCGAACGCTCAAGTTCCCTCCCGTAACGATCAGCAACAGCGGAGGAGTGTCCCAGGCAAATCTATCGGCGAAGGCTTGGAGGTTTTGTGCAGCTCTATCCAGCACTTGGGAACTCTGCCCCAACTTAACCTCCACAAGCACCGTTCTGCCTGCTAATTCAAAGACCGCGTCTACCTCTAGCCCGGATGCATCACGGGCGTGGAAGATCTGCCGCCCTGTGAGCACACGCAGATCGTGTACCACCTGGGATTCAAACATCTGGCCCGCGTATTCAAGGTTCTGCAGTAGCTTTTCCGGAGATGCCTCCAGCACAGCTGCAGCCAGCGCAGGATCCGCGAGGTGCCGTTTCGGCACCTTGCGGAGGCTGGCACGCGAGCGCAGATGAGAAGACCAGGCACGCTGCTCCTCGGCAATGAAAATCCGCTGTAGCGTGGTGAGGTACTCCCTGGTAGTTGCTCGATCAATATCAATATCAGTAGCGATCGCGCTAATGGACTGCTCTGTCGCCACCCCTCGCGCCAGGGAGCGCAGGAGCGCCTGAACCTTCACGGGGTCCCGACGTTTGCCGTCGGTGACATTAATGTCTACGTGCGCCACGGTCTCTGCGTAGCTACGCAGGTTTTCCTGAGCCGCAGCTGTAGGAAAATGTCGGTTTCCAGGCCAACCTCCGTGGGCCATACGGTCGATGACTCCTCGGATATCCAACACAGTTTCACTGTTGTGCGTCAGTTCGCCTTCTTCCACCAGCTTCGAAAGGGACACAGCACCGTTGGAATGGCCAGACTCGTAGAAGCTGAAGGTGTGCATTCGCAACCGGGCTATTCTTCCTGCCCCGGAGTGGCGGGACTTCTCCTCCCCCGGCGCAGTTGAGCCCGTAAGGATGAATTGCCCCGGTGCCTGGCGCCGGTCAATCTCATGCCGCACTAGGTTCCATAGTCGGGGCTCCTCCTGCCATTCGTCGAAAACGCGGGGAGTGGCGCCGCTGAGCGCCAGGTCTGGCATGGTGTTGAGCTGCGTCTCTAGATTAAGGTCCGTATCCACCTGCACGAGGCTGCCCGCCACCTGGCGTGCCGTCGCGGACTTTCCGCAACCTTTCGGCCCTTCGATGAGCACTCCACCGGCACGCTCTAAGGCACTCTGCAGCCGTTGATCTTCAACTCTAGGAAGATATTCCACAGCCATCCTCACCAGCCGCTTTCACTTGATCCATCAGTTTACCACCGTTTCATTCCCCACTTTATCAGCAATTCATTCACCAGTTTGAGCGACTTTCATTCCCCAGTTTAGGCGCGTTTCATTCACCAGTTTGCGGTGAGGTGATGCTCTTGCCTTGCATAACCGGCCACAGGGTACGGTGTTGGTGTGAGCTTTAACCACGATCAGATGCCGCCGGACCCTTTCGCCGATGATCCGAACGACCCTGCGTCGTTCCTGGATCCCGACGAGTTTGATGAGGCCGTTCCGCCGTTGTCTCCCGATGAGGTTCAGGCTCTGCGGGAGGATCTGCAGAATGTCCGTGATTTCCGCAAGCTGTTGGAGCCGCGCGGGGTACGCGGGATCACCATGCTGTGTGAGGATTGCGAGGACAGTCACTTCTACGACTGGGACATCATCGAGTCGAATATTCGCACGATGTTGAACAACGAGCTTGTGCCGGTGCACGAGCCGTCAGCGCAGCCAAACCCGAATGATTATGTGACCTGGGATTATTGCCTGGGATACGCGGACGCGATCGACTTCGCGTTCCACGGTCTGCGCCCGCCGTTCCTCTGGGGGAAGTAGTTAGCTACCTTCCGCGCGCGGGGCGTTGTAGTCGGTGAGCACCGGCAGCGACTCCGGGTTACGTGGCCCGCCCGTGGTCGGGGTAGGTCGATCCTGACGGGGCGACGCAGGCTCGCTTGGCTTCTGGGTCTTCGAAGTCGTCGTTTTCGACGTCGTATCAGTGGGGTTCGTCGGTGCCGGGGCACCCATCGGCATCGCCGGCCCCAGCTGCCCAGGGGCTTCCGCCCCTCCAGGGGTTTCCGTTCCACCGAGCAGGATGGTGGTCGTTGGGATCGCCTCCCCAGCCGGCGCCTCAGGAGCCTTGGAGCTCTTCGTGGCAGCCTTGCTCGGCTTGCTCTTTTCCTCCTGGCGCTGCTCGCCCTTGGGCTTACGGTCGCCCTGTTCGCCGCGGCTCTGCTCGTCTGCGACGCTCTCTTCACTGAGGACGCCACCTTGCCCGCCAGCGGAACTCTCGGCAAGGCTGTTGGAGCCCTCTACCTCGACGGCTTCCTTCTCAGCCACGGTATCGCGCTTCACGTGCGCACCCTGCGAGCTGGAGTAGGCCGCGTATCCCAGACCTCCCACAGCGATAGCGGCGGCCACTCCGCCGGCGATCAGCATGCTGGTCAGAGAAATACCTCCGGCAGCGGCCGCCTTGGCGCTGGTACGCAGCAGACGCGAACTGTTGTTGGCACCCTCAGCTGCCTCAGCCGCTTCAGCTTCAGATTCTTCGCCACCGTCTTCCGTAAACAGGAAGCTTACGTCCGGCGCGGGCGGAATATCCCGGTAGAGCTCCTCACGGCGCGCAACCAGGTCCGCAAAAACAGGGTCGTTGGAGTCAAAATTTTCCGTTTCCGGAATCGCCTCGCCGCGGCCGATCGCATCAAGGATGCGATCTACATCCAGGATGGAGGCGAAGTTCTCCTCGCCCTCCCGGAAGCCGTCATTCTGCGCCATGGCTCTTGAGCTCTTTTCTTTCCTGAACTACCCGAAGGTAGCTGCCTACTGTTGAATAATTCCGTGCTTCTTTAGCTTCATAACCGCCCGGTGCTGGGCAACTCGAACGGCCGTTGGTTTCGAGCCCACGATCTCCGCGGTCTCCTCTGCGGAGTAGCCGTGAATAACTCGAAGAAGAAGGATTTCTCGCGATTTCTCACTAAGAATATCGAGCTTCCTAGCCAAATCGTTACATGAATCTTGGCTTAAGTACACCTCTTCAGGTGAATCCTGGAAACTCTCTTCCTCCGGCAATTCCTCCGTTGGATCGGATACGTCCCGCTGTTGGAAACGGTAGGCGTCAGTAATCTTGTTTCGCGCCACCTGGTAGACGAAGGCCATAAACGGTGCCCCACGATCCTCATACCCGGGTAGAGCCTTGGCAACCGCAATGCAGACATCCTGTGCAACGTCATCGGGCGTGGGGTAACCGTTCATGCTCAGCTTGCCGCGACAAAAGAGAACCACCTTTGGGTGGATTAGCTGAATAAGACGATTAACTGCGCGACGGTCTTGATCAATGGCCGCCGGGAGGAGATCTCGAATCTCCTCGTCGGTTTCCTGGTCTGCAGCCATCGCCTCTACTCCGTCAAATGCTCGAACGTCTTTATCAACGTCTTTATCAATGTGGATTGAAACTATCACACCGCGCCGACAGCCCCAGATCGACTAAAAAGGGGACTGTTCGATTTCTCCTCACACGGATGCAATGGAACAAACCTGAAACATGTTCCCATTTTTGCTCTGGTTTTTCAGCTAACCTCAACCTTCCTGGCAGCCTTATTTGGCAATCCCCCAGCAAGATCGCGGGAAGATGACATTAAGCAGCGAATTTTTTAACCCCCTTTGGGGGAATCTGGGCGTGGCGTAGAAACAAGTTAATCCATTGTTCAACTAGCCGCATTCCCGCAGGTAGGCGGCTACCGCTATGCGAAATAGGTATGTCGGAACAGGTTTTGGATACCCAAAAGGCACTCGTTCTTTACTTAGAGTTCATTTAAGGATTGGAACCTCTCAGACGTCACTACAAGTGAGCATCTGACTTTTCACGAGGAGTAACCACCTAATGCCACAGCCCAGCCAGCTTCCGGGACCTGCTTCTTCGACTTGGGAATGGCAACTCCATGGCGCATGCCGCGGGGCTGATTCTTCTGTCTTCTTCCACCCGGATGGCGAGCGTGGCCGTGCCCGCGCTATGCGCGAGCACCGTGCCAAGGCCATCTGCCGCGAGTGCCCGGTGATTGAGCAGTGCCGCAACCACGCACTCAGCGTGGGCGAGCCCTACGGCATCTGGGGCGGCCTCAGCGAGTCCGAGCGCGACGCTATCCTGCGCCCCACTTCTCGCAACCGCAACCGCCGCGTAGCCTCCTAGCGGGCCGCATTACCTCCTAGCCGCTGGCTGGGCACATAAAGCCCCACCAAGGCAGGCCCGCTCATCCCACACGATGCAGCGACCACAAAAGAAAGGGAGAGGGATAATCCCTCTCCCTTTTATTACTGCCTAGCAGCGGGCTACGGCGGCTATCCCACTAGTGGGCGTGGCCAGCGTGTGCTCCTGCCTGGGGCGCCGGAGCGGCCGGCTTGTCCACCACGGCAGTCTCGGTCGTCAGCACCATGCGGGCGACGGAGGTGGCGTTAACCACAGCGGAGTGGGTTACCTTCACCGGGTCGATGATGCCCTGCTCCAGCAGGTTGCCGTACTCCAGGGTGGCGGCGTTGAAGCCCGAGCCGTTGGGCTGCTCGGCGATCTTGGAGACCACAACGGCGCCGTCCAGGCCGGCGTTGTCGGCGATCCAGTATGCCGGGCGACGCAGAGCGCGAGCCAGGGAACGCAGGCCGATGGCCTCGTCACCTTCTGCCTGGCGGGACAGCTCCTCGATCTCAGCGGCGATCTGCACCAGCACGGAGCCGCCACCGGCGATTACACCTTCCTGGCTGGCGGCACGTGCAGCGTTGATCGCATCCTCGATGCGCAACTTGCGCTCGTTGACCTCGGTCTCGGTAGCACCACCGGCGCGGATGACGGCCACGCCACCGGACAGCTTCGCCAGACGCTCCTCGAACTTCTCCTTGTCCCAGGAGGAATCGGTGCGCTCGATGTCGTTGCGGATCTGGTTGCGGCGCTCCTCGACGGCCTCAGCGGAACCAGCACCGTCGACCAGCACGGTCTCTTCCTTGGTGATGTTCACGCGACGGGCAGAACCCAGCTGCTCCAGAGTGGTCTCGGAGAGCTTGTGGCCCAGCTCGCTGTCGATGACGGTACCGCCGGTGACGATAGCCAGGTCGTCCATGAACGCAGAGCGACGGTCGCCGAAGTACGGAGACTTCACGGCCGCGACCTTCAGCGACTTGCGGATGGCGTTCAGCACCAGCATCTGCAGCGGCTCGCCCTCGATGTCCTCGGCGACGATCAGCAGCGGCTTACCGGAGTTGGCAACCTTCTCCAGCACCGGCAGGAAGTCCGGCAGGGAGGAGATCTTCTCGCGCACCAGCAGGATCAGCGGGTTTTCCAGCTCTGCGTGGCCGGTCTCCTGGTCCGTAACGAAGTACGGAGACAGGTAGCCCTTGTCGAAGGAAACACCCTCGGTGACGATCGATTCGTCCTCGATGGACTGGGACTCTTCGACGGTCACCACGCCGTCCTTGCCCACCTTGTCGAAAGCATCGGCAACCATGGCGCCGATCTTTTCGTCGCGGGAAGAAACGGTGGCGACGTTGGCGATGGCGGCGTTGTCCGCAACTGGCTGCGCCAGCTCGCGCAGCAGTTCCACAACGCGCTCGGTGCCCTGGGCGATTCCGCGGTTCACGGCGATCGGGTTGGCGCCGGCTGCCACGGTGCGCAGACCCTCGTTGATCAAAGCCTGTGCCAGCAGCGTAGCGGTGGTGGTGCCGTCGCCGGCGATGTCGTTGGTCTTGATGGCAACGGACTTAACCAGCTGGGCACCCAGGTTCTCGAAGGGATCCTCCAGGTCGATGTCGCGCGCAATGGTCACGCCATCGTTGGTTACGGTCGGGCCACCGAAGGCCTTGTCCAGCACGACGTTGCGGCCGCGCGGGCCTAGGGTCACCTTCACCGCGTCCGCCAGGGCGTCTACGCCCTTCTGCAGGCCCTCGCGGGCCTCTTGATCAAATGCGATGAGTTTTGACATGCAGCTACCCGCTTACTTTTCGATGACAGCGAGGATGTCGCGCTGGGTCAGCAGCAGGTACTCTTCGCCGTTGTACTTCAGCTCGGTGCCGCCGTACTTGGAGAAGACGACGGTGTCCCCCTCCTTCACATCCATCGGGATGCGGTCGTCGTCATCTGCCCAGCGGCCGGGGCCGACAGCGATGACGGTGGCCTCCTGCGGCTTCTCCTTAGCGGAGTCCGGGATGACTAGACCGGATGCGGTAGTGGTCTCCGCCTCGACGATCTGGACGAGGACGCGGTCCTCAAGGGGCTTGATGTTGACGTTAGCCACGATTGAATACCTCCGTGTATTCGAGCTGTAGGTTTCACTCTTGTGAACTGTTGTGCCGGTTGGTTTTCCAGATACAGCCGTCGTCGCGGGTGAACAACTGTGAGTCAAACAACCTATCTGGCACTCTACCCTCGCAAGTGCTAACGCTCAACCAACCCCGGTGCTAGATCCCCGGAGCTAGACCCCCTTGGTCAGGTTAACCACCGCGTTGTACCACAGCTCGTAATCCTTGGCGTTGTCTTCCTTGTAGTTCTCAACTGCGCGGATGCCATTGTGGATCGACTCGATGTCCTCGTCAGTCAGCCCTGCTCCCTCGTCGCCGACGAACAGCACGGGGCCGAGGATCGCGCGAGCCGGGTCAGAGATGAAGCTGGAGTCGCCGGTCTCCTGCTCCTTGCGCCCCATGGAAGCCAGCGGGTTCGGCTCCGGGTTCTCCGCCTTACGTGCGTCGGAGGAGTAAATCGCGGCGACGGTCAGGCCACTCTCCACGAAAACCACGTGCAGGCGATCCTGCTCGCTACCGCCCAGAACGTCGGCGGCCTCCGACAGATCAATGTCCATTTCCTTCGTCTGCAGATCCGGCGTTACCAGCATGCTGCGTGGCATATTAAGCTCCTAGCTTGTTGTGTGATGAAAGAGTTGTGAGTTTTTAGACAGTCACAGAACATCTTGCCAGCAAACTAGCAATTGCGCAGGACAGGCTCTTCCACGTCCAGCGAGGGATCGGTAGGCGTCGCCAACCCGCTCGGCTCCTCCCCCGCCGCAACGAGGCGCGCTGCGAGTGCCGCCATCATTACGCCGTTGTCGGTGCAGAGCTTTGCCTGTGGGATTTTTAGTTCGACGCCCACTTCTCCGCACCTTTCGGCCGCCACTTCCCGCAGGCGCCTATTCGCGGAAACACCTCCGCCAAGCAGCATCACGCGGGCGCCCTTATCTTCGCAGGCGCGCAGCGCCTTAGTGACGAGCACGTCCACCACTGCCTCTTGGAAGGAAGCACACACGTCTTCAATGGGCAGGCTCGCACCCTCTTTTTCCGCATTCTCCACGTAGCGGGCGACGGCGGTCTTCAACCCGGAGAAGGAGAAGTCGTAGCGCGAATCCTGCTGGCGCATCATGCCACGCGGGAAGGCGATGGCCTTGGGGTCACCTTGCGCAGCCAGTCGGTCGATCACCGGACCGCCTGGGTAGCCCAGACCCAGCAAGCGCGCGACCTTGTCATAGGCTTCGCCCGCGGCATCGTCCAGGGTGCTGCCGAGTTCTTCCATCGGGGCACCCACGCCTGTGACGTGCAAAATCTGCGTGTGCCCGCCGCTGACCAGCAGCGCGATGGCATTGCTGAGGTCACCGTCGGCGCCAGCCTCCTCGGTGGCGCCTCCCGCCGCCCCCTTGCCAGTCCCCTCGTCGAGGGTCCCAACGGCCACGTGCCCACCCAGGTGGTTCACGCCATAGAAGGGCACCTCCCACGCCAGGGCGTAAGCCTTCGCGGCAGCAGCGCCGACCAGTAGGGCTCCGGCCAGGCCGGGTCCAACGGTGGCGGCCACAACGTCTGGAATGCGGAAATCGGAGACATTCTCGCGCGCTTCTGCCAGGGCGGCGCGCATCGTCGGCTGCATGGCCTCCAGGTGGGCGCGGGAGGCGATCTCCGGGACCACGCCTCCGAAGCGGGCGTGCTGCTCCATGGAGGAGGCCACCTTGTTCGCCACGATCTCCAACTGCGCAGCGCCGTCGGCAGCTTCTGCTTCGCCACCGGCTGCAGCACCGTCACCGCCAGCTTTACCTTCGCCAGCAGTTGCCGTGCTGGCGACGATGCCCACGCCGGTCTCGTCACAGGAGCTTTCGATGCCCATGATGTAGGTAGGCCGGTTTGAAGTCTCGGTATCTGGGGCCGGGGTGGCGTCAGAAACAAAACCGGGGCGCACCATGGTGAAGGCATCGGCACCCGAGGGTTGGTAGTAGGCGCGGCGGGTGCCTTCGATGGCGAAGCCGTAGCGCTCGTACAGCCCCACGGCGGGGCGGTTGTCGGTGCGAACCTCGAGGAAGATGGGGGCGCGCAGGCGGTCGGCGACGGCGACCAGCGGGTCCATGAGAAGCTTGGATAGGCTCTTCCCCTGCCATTCGGGAATGATGCCGATGGTGTGGATCTCCGCCTCCGGGTCGTTCGCCGGGCCGCCGACGGCCAGGATGGCGTAGCCGATCAGCTGGGGCTCGCTGGGGCCATCGAAGGAGTCTGCAGCTGCCCCGGGAGCGACCTCCAAAGCAAGGCAGTGGGTGTGCGGCGCGGCGATCTCACTGGCAAAGGCTTCCGCGGACCAAGGGGAATCCTCGGGGAAGAGGATCTGCTCGATCTCCGCGCAGGCGGGCGCGTCGGCGGTGGTGAGCAGGCGCACGCGAGCGGACTGGGAGCCTGCATGCGGACCTTCCTCCACAACATCGCTATCGGCGCCTGCCGCAGAGACCTGGGCGCCCAGCTCCTGCACGCGAGAAAAGTCCAGCGCCTTCGAAATTGCCTTCGCCTTCGGCTCCTTCGCATCGGGCCGACGCAAGTAGAGCGCGCGGAGTGCGGGCGCATCGGCCAACAACCCCGGAACCGAACCGAGAAACTCCAGCGCTGCAAGAACTAATCCCCGAGGCGTGGGATGGGCATCCACGCTTTCGATCTGGCAGCCCTCTTGGGAGCCAAAAAGCTCTTCCGCCTGTTCTGCGACCGCGGAAGCGCTAAGCACCCGCAACGGCCAGCGGTCGATTTCCTGCTGGATATCCCGCACCACATCTGGCGCGTGAACGGAAGCCGGAACTTGCACCTCAGAGCACAGCCGCCCTGCCAACCCGGGAAAGAAACTCATACGCGAGTGGTAGAACTCGCGGCGGCGGGCATCGGAGACAATCAAATAATCGCCGAAAGCTTTAGACCCGACCTGGGAGGTGGCATGCTCCCACGCCGTGGCGGCCGCGCTGGGAATGCCGTGGACTGGGATCGAGAGGGCGTCACCAAAAGCAGCAGCGGTAGCCATACCAACCCGCAGCCCAGTAAACGGCCCCGGGCCAGTGCCGGCGACGACCGCGTGCAGGTCTCGAGGGGAAAGCTCCGCCTCGGCGAGGCACGCCTGGATGTTCGGGGTGAGCAGCTCCATGTGGCCGCGAACGTTATCCACCAGGCGCTCGGCGAGCACGCTAACCTGACCATTCGCGGAAATCTGGACGATTCCGCAGGTGACATAATTGGTAGAGGTATCGACGGCCAAGGCGTAAATCATAGGATTTATTCTATGGCGGATGGGAGCGGTGGTGAAAACAAGAAGTCCCCGAGAGGCTCTCGCAGTAAACCTCTCAGGGACGGTGTACGACTGGCGGGTTGATCAGGCCCGTAAATGCCAGCGTCTTGTGAAACACCCCTCACGGTGATTCGTCAACTATCATTGCACGGCCAAGCTCCTCAAAGCAACCCCGCCCGAGAGATTCCCCAGTTTTTCCTAAGAATTTGCCAGGGAGCGTCCAGCCGCTCCCAGTTGAGCTAGACCCAGCGCCAAGTGACGGTGCGTGCGTCCGCAGCCGAAGCTTCAGGATTTGCCGGGTCAGCGGTGCTTTCCACGCCACCGACAGTGCCGCCCACGCTACTCCGGTCGATCTGCACGTCAAGCACCTTGTCGCTTAGGGGCTCCACCACTCCGCGACCCCATTCGGCCACTACGACCACGTCGTCAATGTCCGCGTCAATGTCCAAGCTCTCCAGGGCGTCAAGCACCTCGTTGCGGTCAATGTGGCGCCCCGGCTCGATGCCCTCCTCCACGTCCGCGCCCAGCAGGCGGTAGGCGTCCATGTGCAACAGCCCCACCCCGCGCTGCCCGGCGCGGTGAGTCCGCACGATGGTGAACGTCGGCGACTGCACGCGCCCCTTCACTCCCAGACCAGCGGCCAGCCCCTGGGTCAGGGTCGTCTTGCCCGCACCCAGCGGACCGGAAAGCACCACAACGGTCCCGGCATCCAGCTGCTTGCCCAGCTGCTCGCCGAGAGCCCGCATGTCATCGGCAGTCGCAGCAGCGCAGGAACCGTCGGCGGAGAAATCCGGGCGGCCACCCTTAAATACCTTCTTGACCCTCGGCCCCCGCGGCATCGTCAGCACTTCGTAGCTAATCGTGCCCGCCAGCTCCGCGAACTCGTCTGCACTGTTGCCACCCTCGCCGAAGATCACCGCCCAATCGCCCGGCTTCACGTCCGTTTCACCATCGGCAGCACTGGCAGCAGCATTGTCGACTGGCCCTAGCTCTACGACAATCTGGTCCATGCACACCCGTCCGATCTGCGGGTATGCCTTCCCGTTGATCGTTACCTGCATCTGCCCGGACACGCTTCGCGGCAGCCCGTCAGCGTAGCCGAGCGCCACTACGGCGGTGCGGGTATCGCGCTGCGCCCGCCAGGTGTGGCTGTAGCTCACGCCCTCGCCTTCGGGCACGACGCGAGTCGTGGTCACACGGGCGCGCAGTGTCATCGCCGCCTTTAGTTCAACGCCCACGCCGATTGGGTCGATGCCGTATAGTCCGACGCCCGGTCGCACCAGCTCATAGGCGAGATCAGGACGGTGCAACGTAGCCGGTGTGTTTGCAATGTGATTGCGGGACACCCGCAGCCCACAGGAACGGCAGAACTCGATAGCTTCTGCGAAGCGGGCGGCCTGCAGGTCGTTCGCTGCCGACTTGGGGTCGTCGGCGCTGGCCATGTGGGTCATCACGCCGGTGACTTCCACCAGTTCCGTCTTGGATGCCAGCAGCTCAACAGTTTCCCGCCACTCGGCGGGGCTCACCCCGGAGCGGGAAAGACCGGTATCCACCATGAGAGTCACTCGCACAGGGCCACTGACCTGCGCCTCCTGTTGCGCCTTTTCGGCCTGATCCACCAAGGAACGCGCGTGCGCCAGCGAGGGCACGCCAACGTTAATATCCGCGGCGAATACCTCCGCCAGGCCCTCATCGGGTGTCCACATCCAGGCAGTGATCGGCGCGGAAGCGTAGCGCTCCCCCAGTCCCCCAAGAATCTCGCGCAAATGCAGAGCCTCCCCCAGTGTGGCCACACCCAGCTCTTCCACTCCCGCGTCCAGCATTGCGGGCGCCACCACGTCGACCCCGTGGTTGTACGCATCGGCCTTCACAACGGCCAGCACCCCGGCGGGAGCCGCCGCCTCCCGGAACACACGCACATTGTGCGCGATGGCATCCAGGTCAACGACTAGTTCCGCAAGGTGACGATCCGACATGTTCATAACCTTAGCCACCCCTCCTGGGATTCCAGGAAAAGGGCACGGCAGGGGGCGTCACTAAGAAAGAGCCCCGAACTATTCGACGGTGACGGACTTGGCCAGGTTGCGTGGCTTGTCGATGTCCTGGTTGCCGCACTGGCGCGCGATGTCGGCGGCCAGGAACTGCAGCGGCACCGTGGACAGCAGCGGCTGCATCAGCGACGT
The DNA here is from genome assembly GCF_001807485.1 of Corynebacterium sp. HMSC08A12. GTDB lineage: Bacteria > Actinomycetota > Actinomycetes > Mycobacteriales > Mycobacteriaceae > Corynebacterium > Corynebacterium evansiae. Next base: position 41,779 of record NZ_KV789189.1, read on the forward strand.
GGTACCCGGAATCTCCAGCAGCCAGTTGGCGTACGGGCGCACGGCCTCATCGCCCTCTTCCGCAATAACGATGGTCTTCGCACCGCGGGCGCGGATCTCCTGGATATTGGACACGATCTTGGAGTGCAGCACCGGGCGGCCGTTCGGGCTAGGTACGACAACGACGACGGGCAGGTCGTCCTCGATCAGGGCGATCGGGCCGTGCTTCAGCTCGCCGGCGGCGAAGCCCTCCGCGTGAATGTAGGCCAACTCCTTCAGCTTCAGCGCGCCCTCGAGAGCGACTGGGAAGCCCACGTGGCGGCCTAGGAACAGCATGGTCTTCACCGGGCCAAGCTCCTCGGCCAGCTGCAGGATCTGGTCACGCAGGCCGAGTGTCTTCTCGATCTTCTCCGGCAGCGCCTCCAGGGCGTAATAGATCTCCGCGATCTCATCGGCGTACTTGGTGCCACGAGCCTGAGCCAGGGCCAGGCCCACCAGGTAGTTGGCGGCGACCTGCGCCAGGAAAGCCTTCGTGGAAGCCACGCCGATCTCGGGGCCGGCGTGGGTGTACAGCACGGCATCGGACTCGCGCGGGATCTGCGAACCGTTGGTGTTGCAGACGGCCAGCACGCGGGCGCCCTGCATCTTCGCGTGGCGCACGGCCTCCAGCGTGTCGGCGGTCTCGCCGGACTGGGAAACGGCCACGACGAGGGTGCGCTGGTCCAGCACCGGGTCGCGGTAGCGGAACTCGCTGGCGACCTCGATCTCTACGGGCAGGCGGACCCAGTGCTCGATGGCGTACTTGGCCAGCAGGCCGGAGTGGTAAGCCGAGCCACAGGCAACGACGAAGACCTTTTCCACTCCGCGCAGGTCCTCGTCGGACAGGCGCTGCTCGTCCAGCACGATATGGCGGCCGTCGAAGTGGCCGGCTAGGGTGTCGCGGACCGCGGCGGGCTGCTCGTGGATTTCCTTCATCATGAAGGAATCAAAGCCGTCCTTCTGCGCGGCGTCCAGGTCCCAGTCGATGGTGAAGGGCTTGCCCTCCACCGGGTTGCCGTCGAAGTCGTAGATGTCGTAGGAATCGGCGGTGATGACCACCGCGTTGTCCTGGCCCAGCTCCACAGCATTCTTGGTGCGGTCGATGAAGGCCGCCACGTCGGAGCCGAGGAACATTTCGCCCTCGCCCACGCCGACGATCAGCGGGGTGGAGCGGCGACCCGCGACGATGGTGCCCGGGTGGTCGTCGTGGACGAACAGAACGGTGAACGCGCCGTCCAGGCGGGAAAGAACCTTCAGTGCGGAGGCCTGGAAGTCGCCCGCGGTCTCGCCTTCGTTGTAGGCGAGCGCCAGCAGGTGTGCTGCAACCTCGGAGTCGGTCTCGGATTCCAGCTCGATGCCGGCGGCCTCGATCTCCGCGCGCAGGGTGGAGAAGTTCTCGATGATGCCGTTGTGGACGATGGCGGCCTTGCCGTCGAAGGAACGGTGCGGGTGTGCGTTTACGTCGTTCGGGCGACCGTGGGTTGCCCAGCGGGTGTGGCCGATACAGGTAGAGCCGTGGAAGGAATCGCGACCGACCTCATCGATGCGGTCGATGAGGTTTTGCAGTTTGCCTTCCTTCTTTTCGAGGTGCAGGGAACCCTGCTCGACAACTGCGATGCCAGCGGAATCGTATCCGCGGTATTCCATTCGCTCCAGCGCATCCAACCCGATTTGGAGGGCCTCGGAGTCACCTACGTAGCCAACAATTGCACACATGCCTCTGACGATACACAATGGCTTGTCCGTTTCGGTAAGCTGTGGGGCTGTGGCAGATAAGATGAAGAACCTGATTACTCGTTTGGGCAAGCGTGGCCCGCACCGCGTGATGGTCGGTGACCTGAACTTCGCTGGTATTCCGGGGCGCGTTTACACCCCGGCGGAAGGCAACGGCATCCCCGGCATCGCTTTCGGGCACGACTGGCGTGTCGGCGTGGATGCGTACCACGCGACGCTGCGCCACCTGGCCAGCTGGGGGTTCGCAGTGGCGGCGCCGGATACGGAGAAGGGCCTCTCCCCGAACCACCGGGGTTTTGCCGCTGACTTGGAGACCGCGCTGCAGATCCTGGCTGGTGTGCGCCTGGGCAACGGCAACGTCACAGTGCAGCCGAACGAGCTTTACCTGGCTGGCCACGGCATGGGGGCTTCGGCTGCCGTGCTGGCTGCGACGGGCCGCCGCCACCGTAGCGAGCTGAAGGGCTACGATACTGAGCCCACCATCAATGGTGTGATGGCCGTGTACCCAGCGGATACTTCCCCGGATGCGACGGAGGCCGCGAAGTATGTGAAGGCTCCGGGTCTGGTGCTGGAGGCTGGCCGTTTGGGCGAGACCCCGATGGGTAACGCCAAGCGCATGGCCGCCCACTGGGGCGGGGACGTTGTCTACCGTGAGCTGCTGGGTGCTTCCTCCAGTGGCTTCCACGAGAAGTATGGCCGCAACTTTGCTCTGGGCGCCGGCCTGCCTCAGTTCAGCCAGCAAGAGCTGGCTCGCGGCCTGATGACTGGCTTCGTTCTGGCCGAGGATGAGAAGAAGTACGCCTCCTTCCGCGATAGCCACGCCGAGCTGAAGAAGACCCGCACCGCCACCCAGCACGAGCTGTACAAGAACCTGCCGGAGAACGTGGATCTGGACGAGCGCCTGGCGGAGATCTTCTAGGGCTCAGATTCTAAGAGTTCGACCTCTTTAATCTAGCTCTTCAAGCTAGGCCTGTTAGTCGAAGATCCGTCCGCGCACTCCGCGGGCGCCAGTGCTCGCGGTCGCGTTCACATTTGCGCTCGCATTTCCGACTGTCTTATTTGCCTTGTCCCCCTGAGCCTTCTTGGCCTCCTCGAGTTGGCGTGTGCATTCCTTGAGGGTTTCCTCGAACTCACGCACCGATTCCTCTACTTCTGCCATGTAGTCGTCGACGATGCGCTGGTAACGCTCTGTTAGTTCTTCCCTACTGGTCACCACTCACCGCTCCTTTCGATATTGACGCCCACTGCCGCAGCCCCCGCAGCAGCCAATTCCACAGAGGCGCCTGTCATTTCAATGGATGCAGCTCCCGCTGCCGATACCCACACGTCCGGAGTCCACTGCTTAGAGGGCGCCGGCTGCGGCTTTGGATGATTCTCCACATTTGGCTCCGGTGCAGGTTCCTGGCTGGGTGCTGCGGGCGTGATCGGTTCGCCCTTCGTATCGCTTGACGGCGGTGTTGGTGCCTTGTGCTCAGGTTTCGGTTCTTCGCATTGCTGCGGTGGTTCCGGCTTCGGCTCCGGTTTCGGCTCGGGCTTCTGCTCCTCACAGGGCTCAGATGGTTCCGGTTCCGGCTCTAGCTTCGGCTCTGGCTGTGGGTTTCCAACCGGCTTCTGCTCCACCTCCTGCTCTGACTTTTCACAGTGCTCCGCCGGCTCGGGCTTAGGTTCCGGTTTCGGCTCCGGCTCGCACTCTTCCTTGTGCTCAACCTGTTCGGTTGGTGGAGCTGGCTCCGGCTCAGGTTCCGGTTCCGGACACGGCTCCGGCTTCGGCTCCGGGCACGGCTCAGGTTCTGGCGTTGGTTCCGGCGCCGGCTCCGGGGCAGAAGCTGGACAGTGATCCGCCGGTGGAGCCAGCGCCTCCGTCGCACAGTGCACGATCTGCTCCCACAGCCTCACCGCCCCCTCGACGTTGATCTGCAGAGAGCCAGCCAGCGGAGGAGCCAGAGGCGCCGGTGGAGCAGGCGGCGGAGGCGGCGGCACCAAGGACTGCGCGGGCATAGGCGGCGGTGCAGGCGCGGGCTCTGGGGCTGGCACAGGTGCAGGCGCGGGCGCCGGCTGCGGCGCCTGAGCCATAGCCGTCTGTGTGACCACCTGAGCCGCCGCCTGTGGAGTGGGGTGCTGTGCAGCCCCCGTCTCACACGGTTGCTCGACCGCCGGAGGGGGCGTCACTACCTTCTTCGGCGCTGGGCAATCACCTTCCGGGGCCTTTACAGGCTCCGGGCACTTGGTCTCGGCAGGCTTGGGATCCTGACAGACCGGCTTGTCCGAATTGCCGGGCTCGGCGGCGGGCTTCGCATCGCGGATCAGCTGATCCATGGTTGTATCCAGGCAATTGTTGCGGCTGCGCAGAATGTCCTCCGAGAGCTTCCCCGCCAGCTTCGCCAGCAGATCTAGCAACGGCTTACCACCATTGATCAGGCCAATCGCAGCCATGCCGAAAAGCTCCAACTTCTCGGCAATATCCTCGATCAGACTCACCGAGTTCTCCGAGGTCGTGCCCATAATCTCAGCGGTATCCCGCACCGCCACACAACGATCCTGCACGCAGTGTTCGTGGTTCAGCTGCTCCTTCCCCGCCTTCTCCGTCGCCGTCCCCGGCTGTGCATCGCCCGTGCCCCTCAGGCTGTCTTTCACGCACGCCTCTGCGGCCAGCTCCGGCGCCTGTTGTTTCTGGTTGCTCGCCGGCCCAAGCGACGTAAGGATCGTCTCTGGGTTCATGCCGTTGGTAAATGACGCCGCAGCCTTCGCCCCCTCCACGTCAGCGCCAAAGCCGGCCATCACAGCGAGCGCAGCGTTCAGCCGGAGGTCCAGAGAGCCCGTCATGCCCAGCCACCCCCTGCGTTCAGGCTGGCGGAGTTTTCCTGCTCGGCCTGCCCCACGCGATCCACCAGCCCCGTCAGGTCTTCACCTGCCTGGGCGAGCCGGCGGGCGTAATTCACCCGCACGTTATGCCCCTGATCAACCAGATCCAGAAACTGCTGCGCCTTAGCCTGCAGCCCCGTGCCGAACGCGGCCACCGGCACGCTCGGCCGGTTGCCATCCAAATGATTCGCCCAGCTCAGCTGCGCATCGCGCAACTCCGCCACCCGATCGGCGGCGGGCACTGGATCTATGTGTAACTCTCCCACGGTCTCATCCCCCTTCGAACTCCCCTGCAGCGCTCAGCACTAATGTCCCGCACAAGCGCCTCACACAAGCGCTTCGCGCTGCACAACAAAACATCCGCACAGTTAGACTGCGCGGATGTTAAAAAGGTTCGCCGGAATTTCCGGGGGTCTTGGGGCTGTCGTGAGAGTGTGCGCCTAAACCTCCGCCACCACGGCTGCGAGCTTCCCCGCGATGCGACGGGCCGTGCCCGGATCGGCGGCCTCCACCATCACGCGGAACAGCTCCTCGGTGCCGGAAGGGCGCAGTAGCACGCGGCCAGCGTCGCCCAGATCCTCCTCCGCCTTGGCGATGGCCTCGACCACGCGCTCGTCGTCGGCGATCACGGATTTATCCGCCACCGGCACATTGATCAGCGTCTGCGGCAGAACCGTCATAACGCTGGCCAGTTCGGACAGCGGCTTGCCGGTCTGCGCCATGCGCGCCATCAACGTCAGTCCCGTCAGGGTGCCGTCGCCGGTGGTAGCGTGCTCGGAGATGATGACGTGGCCGGACTGCTCGCCGCCCAGCGAAAGATCAGAGGCCAGCAGCTCAGCCAGCACGTAACGATCGCCCACCTGCGTCTCCAGCACCTTGATGCCGTTGGCCCGCATGGCCAGCTTCATGCCGAGGTTGGACATGACGGTGGCCACCAGGGTGTTCTGCTTCAGCTCCCCGTTTTCCTTCATCGCCACGGCCAGGATCGCCATGATCTGATCGCCGTCTACGACATTGCCCTCGGAATCCACGGCCAGGCAACGGTCCGCATCACCGTCGTGAGCCAGGCCCAGATCCGCCTGGTGCTCCAGCACGGCCTTCTGTAGAACTTCGATGTGAGTGGAGCCCACCCCATCGTTGATATTGAAACTATTCGGGCGGCTGTGGATCGCCACAACGTCCGCGCCGGCCTGGCGGTAGGCCTCCGGGGCGGCAGTGGAGGCCGCGCCGTTGGCACAGTCCACCACCACGCGGATGCCATCCAGCGGGTGGTTAATCGCCGTGCCGACATGAGCCAGGTAGCGCTCCAGGGCGTCGTTGGACTCATCCAGGATGCGGCCGATCGCCGCGCCGGTTGGGCCCGTCTCGGGCAGCTCCAGCATGGTGGCTTCGATCTCGTCCTCCACGTCGTCCTGCAGCTTGCGGCCACCGGCAGCGAAGAACTTAATGCCATTGTCCGGCATGGGGTTGTGGGAGGCGGAGATCATCACGCCCATGTCGGCGCCGAAGTCGTCGGTGAGGAAGGCTACGGCAGGCGTCGGGATCACACCAACATCCAACACGTCCACACCCTGCGAGGCCATGCCCGCCGACAGAGCGGCCGTCAACATCTCCCCCGATACGCGCGGATCGCGGCCCACCACAGCGGTCGGGCGGCGGCCACCCACTTCCTCCTTGGATACCAACACGCGCGCGGCGGCGGCACCCAGCTTCATCGCCAGCGGCGCGGTCAGCTTCCTGTTCGCCAGGCCGCGCACACCATCAGTTCCGAACAATTTACCCATAGGGCGAGATCTTACCCGGCCACCCCGCAGGTCGGGCGGGTGCCACTCCCGCGGGCAGGCAATTGATCTGAAAGCCAGACAAAAGGGAAACCCCCACGTCCCAACCGAAAAGTGATCGGCTGGGGCGTGGGGGCGTCGCCACCAAAAAAGATGGAGCGATTTAACGCTTGGAGTACTGCGGTGCGCGACGTGCCTTGTGCAGGCCGGCCTTCTTACGCTCCACGGCGCGAGCGTCGCGGGTCAGGAAGCCAGCGCGCTTCAGGTCGGTGCGCTCTGCCGGGTTGTACTTGTTCAGTGCGCGGGCGATAGCCAGGCGGAAAGCACCAGCCTGGCCGGAGGGGCCGCCACCGTTCAGGTTGGCCTGGATGTCGAACTGGTTCTCGCGGTCCAGCAGGACCAGCGGAGCCTTGATCAGCTGCTGGTGCAGCTTGTTCGGGAAGTAGTCCTCCAGGGAACGGCCGTTGCACAGGAACTCGCCGGAGCCCGGAACCATGCGGACGCGGACGACGGCCTCCTTGCGGCGGCCAACGGTCTGGATGGTGCCCTCGAAGACGACCGGCTCAGCCTCAACCTGCTCAGCCTCGTCCTCGGAAGCGATGGAGTCACCGATGGTGGCAACGAACTCTTCGTTCACTGCGTCGGTAGCGGTGTACTCGCCCTCGAAGTTCTCCTCGACAGCAGCGTTCTGCTCGTCGGTTACGTTCTCGTTGTACTCAGTCATTACTGTGCCACCTGCTTGATCTCGTAGGTCTCAGGCTTCTGGGCCTCGAAAGTGTGCTCCGGGCCAGCGAAGACGCGAAGCTTCTTGATGGACGCGCGGGACAGCTTGTTGTGCGGCATCATGCCCTTGACTGCCTCCTCGATGACGCGCTCCGGGTGCAGCTCCAAGGAACGACCCAGGGACATGGTCTTCAGACCACCCGGGTAGCCGGAGTGACGGTAGCGCATCTCACGCTCGCGCTTGTTGGAGGAAATGTGGACCTTGTCCGCATTGATGATGATGACGTTGTCGCCGCAGTCAACGTTTGGTGCGAAGTAGGGCTTCTTCTTGCCGCGCAGCAGGTCAGCTGCGGTAACAGCAAGACGACCCAGCACCACGTCGGTGGCGTCGATGACGTACCACTTACGGGTGATGTCACCGCTCTTCGGGTGGAAAGTAGTCACAGGGGACTCCTTAAAGTCTTGATCTTGGAACTGCCAGCCAGATGAACACTTAAACGTGAAGTACGTGAGTGCTTCTGCGGCGGCCGGTTGGGACCCGCAGAAATGCATGCGCCCGGGCAGGCCGGGCACTGTGCACACAACCCTTGGGAGTTTAGTGCAGGTTGGCGCGCAGACCAAAACGCCTACCTGGGCGCGCGAGCTGGTCGCCGCCAACGTTGCACAGTAAAGAACCCCGGCTTTAGCTCTCCCCTGCCATTGGGGAGGGCGAGCCGGGGCTCTGTCGCTGAGTCCTTGTTGTTACTTACGGACGTCGCCGTCAAGGTTGGAGTCGATCTGCTCCTTGCGGACCTCTTCGGTGTGACGCTCGGTCTCGGTGATCTGCTCCTTGTTCAGGGATACCTTCTCCACCGGGACGGTCTCCTTGTTCACAGAGACACGTTCTTCGTTCAGGGTGACAGAGGCTTCCTGACCAGCTTCGTCGATGTTGCCCTTGAGGTTAGCTGCTTCTTCCTCGGAGATCGGAGTGCGCTCGACGCGAACCTCTTCGCGGGTGACCGGAACCTCTACGGTCTCGGTGTCGGTGACTACGTACTTGCGCAGGCGAGCCTCGCCGGTCTGCACCTTGTCCTTCTGAACATTCAGGCGCTCCTCGGAGCGGATGATCTCGCCCTCATTGTTCACGGCAGCCTCGCGGTTGGCGGCGTCAGTGTTAGCAGCTTCGCGCTCGGTGGCACCCGCCTGGTCCGCGTTCGCACCTGCAACGCCTGCACCAGCAACACCTGCGCCTGCAGCACCCACGCCAGCGCCAGCAGTGGTGTTACCACCGGCAGCCTCGTGGCGATCCAGGGTGGAGCGCTCCTCGCCTGCATCCTTCGCGCCTGCATCCTGGTTGCCAGCGCCCTCGCCGTAACGGGTGGTGTCCTCAACATTGTCAAGGCCGTAGTGGCGGTAGATCTCGTTCTGCTGCTCCGGGGTCAGAGCCTGGTCAGCGTCGAAGTCCGGCGCGTCCTTGACGCGGTCCTTGGCGAAAGCCAGGTTCAGGTTCTCGCCGTCGAACTTGTGGCCGCGCATCGGAACCAGGCTGGAGTTCATGCCGAACAGGCCGTGGTTAACCTCAACGAAGGTGGGCTGGCCGGACTTGTCGTCAACGAAGATTTCCTTGACGCTGCCCAGCTTGTCGCCAGCGTTGTCGTATGCGGTTGCCTTGAAAAGATCCTTGATGTCGTTGCTCATTTTGTTAATAAATCCTTTCACCTTGTTGGTACGCAATACGGGGGTTTGTCTTGCTTGGTGAGTACCAACAGTGGGGAATTACGTAGTGGTGTAACAACAGCAGTGGTGTAGCTGATTGTTGTCGTCTTTCCCGTACACAAAAGACGCTACGCATGGTTTTATTAACACTTCAACCAAAATGCTTTCCAATAGGCATGAAGCTAGATTTATCCACCCATTCTCCCAGGTCATTGCAAACATCACGATTGTGTCAAGTTTTCTAGCACTGCAACCCGCCCGCTTATTCCACAACGCGAGGCGTCAATTAAAGAAAAATCTCAGGCTCCCCTTTTCCATTTCAAAGGGGGCCTGAGAATATGACGGGAGAAGATTGTTTAGCTGGCTTTATGCCCAGCTATTTGCTGCATTGGTGTTGATTTCACTCATGCGATCATTTGCCTGGCGGACGGTGCGGGCGATCTGCCCCAGCACCTCGTTGATCTCCTGTGCGGAGTCATCCCACTTCTTCTGAGCAGCTTGGTAGCTGTCGGAGGCCGCGCCCTCCCACTCGCTAACCATCGGCTGCAGATCGCGCTTGAGGTCTCCCAGCAGACCGTTGATAGTGCCGTTGCCACGGTTGATGTCATCCGCAGCATTGGCGATTTGTGCAAAGTTGTACTGAATCATTCCTGTCCCCTTCTGTAATGAATTCTGTAATGAATCTCTTGTGGGTCCAACGGACCCGGGTTAGGCGTTGAAAGCTGCCGCGTTGTCCACGTCAGTGGTATCGAAGTCGCCTGCGTTGGCGCGGATGTTGTCCGCGATGCTCTGCAGTGCCTCGTTGAGCTTCCGCGCGTTCTCGTCCCAGCGCTCCATCAGCGAGTGGAAGGAGACCTGAGCCTGCCCCTTCCAGCTGCCGGAAACGTCGTCCACAACGCCTCGCAGTCGGCTGAGCTCGCCCTGGACCTCGTCCTTCACACGGTCGACGTTGTTCGCCGCCTGGTTCATCGTGCTGACATCTGTTTTAAAGCTCATGCCTTAAAATCCCCCTGTTGAAAATTCTGCAATCTTTCGATCATGTCGCCGGGTATCCCCTTGAAAACCCTGTTGAAGGCGCCATCGTAAGGGTTATACTCGCCGTCCTGCGAAAAGGTTCACGGTAGTCCCCACATTTCATGCTTTCCCCTATTTTTCCGGACGCGCCGTCTCCACAAATTCCTGGCACACCTTTTCCCTCTGCTCATTCCACTGCCGGTACTGGCAGCCCACTGAGATCTGATGCCCGTCCACCAGCCGCACGTGCCACAGGGTCGTCGAACTCGGATAGTTCTCCTCGTAACTCACCGGCTGGGTCGACACCACTGTCACCCCATCGTCGCTGCTGCTCACGTCGTTCAGCGCGCCGAGCATCGCCGCATCCATCTCCTCTTGTGTTTTCAGCGGCGTCTCCTTGGCCGCCACCAGCACGCGCATCCCCTCGTCGTCGCCGACGTATTCCTCCCGCGCACGAGTCGCACTACCTAAGCGCCACCCGTCCACGTTCACGCTGATCGGTATGTCCGCGCGCCGTGAACTCTGGTCGGCCGTGGTCACACCCCTCCTGCGCGGCTCGGGGAAGGGTTCGTCTGCAACGGGTTCCTCCGACTCGACACTCGAGTCACCCTGCACGCTCGCAGTGCTCTCGGTACTTCCAGTAATTCCAGTGCTTCCTGTACTTCCCGCACCATCGGCGCTAACCGTGTTCTCTGCTGCCTGCGAGTCGAACACCGTGAACGTCGCCACCAGCCCGCCGACGATAAACAGCGCCAAGGCGGCCAACGCCGCGGGCAGCCTGCGGTTGTCTTTTCTTTCTTCCTTTCTTATTGACGCCCCCTCCTCCACCTCCTGCCACTCATCCGTTTCCTCTACGGGCTCTGCTGCCCCGCTGTCTACCTCTCCGAGGCGAACGGGTTCGGCAAGGTTAAGGTGTTGCAGCTCCTGCTGCGCCAGCGCGAGCTCGCTGGCCACCCGCAGCACCATGTCGTTATCCACCAGCCGCGCACGCACGCCCATGATCCGCAGATAGTGCACAACCTGCACTGCAAAGGAACCGGTGACGAGAACGTCTACCTCCCGCAGTCCGATGCCCCAGGGGAACAGCTCGCGAGGCTCCGGCGGGTTCACCGCCGCAGCCTCCGGGTGTTCCTGCCTTTGTTCCAGCACCTCGCTGACCATCTCAAAGAGTTCAGAGAGCCTGCCAAGGCTCAGCCCGGAACGCTGGAACTCCACGTCGTCCATTGCGTCCGCTCTACTCACGGCACCCGCGGCGCTCGCAGTGCCCGTGGCCCCCGCTGCGCTATCGGCTCCCTCGTACTGCAAGTATCCCGGCCGTTGCATCTCGGCATCGCCGGTCACCACGAACCCCGTGGCCAGATCCGTCACCGTCATGCCACTGACCAGCACACCCGATTCCTGCAGCGCCAGCGCCTCGGCCAGCAGTCCCCGGGCTTCCCCAATCCTCTGATCTACCCTCATTTTCCCCACCCCGCTCATTACTCTCAATCGTTCCTAGTTACTCTCAACCGTTCTCAGTTCTGTTCCGCCGCTTCAGCCACGTGCACCGTCCAGGTTTCTTTGTGCACATAGGCGGCGCGCCCCTGTGGGCGTCGTACTAAACGAACCCCCGCGATCGGTCCATCCTCGCGCGGCGCAGAAAACAGCAACCACGCGCTCTGGTCGCGCATGGCCTGCGTCAACGGCTGATAGGCCGCGCGGGCGAACTGCCCCGAGCGGCGGCCAAGCACCAGGTGCAGACCAATGTCGGCGGCGTACGGCAACAGGGGAAGCAGCTGGTCGAGACCGGGATCGGCGTCCGCATCGTCGACCACCACGAATAGCTCCGGCCCGGACCACCAGGAGCGTTCCCGTAGCTGCTGCGGGGTCACGTCGCTGCCTGGAATGCGCTCCCGTAGCGTGGCAACCCAGTCGGCCAAGTCCGCGCGGAAGTCCTCCGGCACGCGGTAGCCCGCAACCCCCAGCAACCCGCGGCGCGTGTCCGTGACCAGGAACTCCGGCGGCTCGCCGGTGTGGCTGCGGGTGTCAGCGACGGATTGCATCACGGCGCGCAGAGCGGTCGTCACACCGCTGCCCGCCTGGCCAATGGCCACCAGGTGGGGGAAAGTACCCCGATCCCAGCGGACCGGATCCAGGCGCGGGCCGCCGATAGCGAATGCCTGCGGGTCGCCCAGCTCCTTCCAACCGATGCGCTCCGGCAGCACCCGCATGGCCACCTCCGTCTCGCCGCGACGGGCGCTTTCCATCCGCACGTGCTCGACGTCCTGCGCGGTGGAATCGGCAAACTGCACGTGCTTGCCACGGGGCGATACACCCCGGCCGGGCACGTCGGGCAGGGATTTCTGCGCATCGCGGAAATGTGCGTCTAGCGGAGTCATTCGCAGTTCGATCTGGCCGGTCAGCACGTCCCGCAGCGAGGGGCGGAAGTTCCACCGCAGTGCTGTGACCACCACGTGCAGGCCGCGCTCCAGCCCGGTGGTGGCCAGGCGGATGAGGCGCTGCTCCTCCTCGCCCGTCCCACCGCTGGCCGTCCCCACCTGGTCTAGCCCATCAATGATCAGCAGGCGCTGGCCCTCCGTCTGCTCCATCTCATCGAACAGGCGCGCCAACCCATCGGGCCCCACCACTGCCGCCACCTGCGGCAAACGCGCGAGATCCCGCAGGCCGCCGCCCGGGTCGAAGATGTACACGGGCCAGCCCGGCGAGCTGAGAACCCACCCCAACACCAGGCTGCGTACGGCCGTGGTCTTGCCCGTGCGCGGCTGACCGACGATCGCCCAATGCTTGCGGCGCAGGTCCACGTCCATCGGTACCTGCAGCCCCTCGAAGGGCAGGTCCTCCAGGCCGATGCGGGCCACGCCCGGCGCGCGGGGCTCCATGACCTCACTGGCGGGCAGGTCTTCCGGCAGCGGCGGCAGCCACACCGGGTTCTTATTCGGCCCCTCCAGCCGGTCGATCACCATCTGCATGGTGGTGGTCTCCGCCTCCACGGTGGAACCCAGCACCCGCACCAGCCGCTGGTCGCGGGGCAATTCCGGGCCGGAAACATAAGCCGAGTGGAAGCGCACCTTGTCCCCGGCGGAAAGGATCGCCGCGCCTGGGGTGGCGGGCAGCTCGTAGGCCTCGGTGGTGCCGATCAGCGCGCGGGATTCGGAAGCAGAGAACGTGCGCAGGGCAATGCGGTAGCTCAGGTGGGATTCCAGGCCGCGTAGGCGTCCCTCCTCCAGGCGCTGGGTGGCCAGCAGCAGGTGCATTCGCAGGCTGCGGCCCAGCCGACCGATCGCGGCGAACACCTCAGCGAACTCGGGCCGGGCGTGCAGCAACTCGGAGAACTCGTCCACCACGATAAACAGCGCCGGCATCTGGCCCGGGTAGGCGCGGTTGTATTCCGCCGCCGTAGTCAGGCCTGCGGCGCGGAGCTTTTCTTGACGCCGATGCATCTCCCCCAGCAAACTATCCTGCATTCGGTCGACCAGCCCCGCCTCCTCAGCCAGGTTGGTGATCAGCGCGGACGTGTGGGGCAGCCGATCCATTCCCAGGAAGCTGGCTCCACCCTTGAAGTCCACGAGCACGAAATTCAGCTCCTCCGGGCTGTGCTGGTGGGCGAAGCTAATCACTACGCTTTTCAACAGTTCCGACTTGCCGCTACCTGTCGCACCCACGCACAGGCCATGCGGGCCAATGCCTCCCAGGGCGGATTCCTTGATGTCCAGGTACACCGGCGCGCCAGAAAAGCCGATGGGTGCGCGCAAGTCCCCGCCCGGCAGTTCCAACAGTGACGTGCTGGATTTCACGGTGGACCTGGCGCGGCAGATCTGCGCCAGTTCCACCTCGCTGAGCTGGTCGGCCACTCCGAAGGGCACCCAGCCGTCGACGGTCCAGGCGCTTAGCAGGCACCCGCCGGCGGCATCGTCCACCTGCAGCAACAGGCCGTGACCTTTGGCGTTTTCCACCCACTCCTCGCTCGGGTCGGTAACCACCGCGCCGGCAACCACGGGGCTCTCGCCCGTGCAGAAGTGCACCTTGCGCGGCCCGTCGTGCGGCAGCCACTCCTCGAAAGGCCCGGTGATTCCGATGATGTCCGGGTCTTGCATCGCCAGTTGCGCCTGCATGGCGCGTGCCAGGCCAGCAGCCCCGTCGCCGAGCAGCACGATGCAGTGAAAGCTCGCCAGCTCCACGGACACCGGCGCTTCGATGGTGGCGTAGCGCAACGCGACCTCCCGCAGGCTCATAGCGCTGACCGGCTCCAGGTCCTCCGGCGGGGCGTTCACCGGCACCTCCAGTGGATCGTCCGGGGTCTGCACCGCGGTGCCGATGCGCACCACGCCCGGCTCGGCGGTTACGTCGGTGCCTGTGCGCACGTGCGTCCACAGTGCTTGCGGGTGCGGGTGAGCTGCCAGCATGCCCTGTAGCTGCTCGTCGTGGCTGCGCTGCACGCTGTCCTTCAGCGCGTCGATATGCCGGTGGAACGAGCGCCGCGTCTCGTCCACATTCGCCCCCGGCTGGAACATCATCGCCATGCTGCCCAGCATCATCAGCGGAAAGATGAAGCTGATCGGGTTGCGTCCAGAACCGGAAAGCACCATGGCGGCGACCATGCCCACCACCGCAACCAGCATGACGGCAGGCAACAGCAGCCTGATGAACGGTTGTTTGTCTTTCGGCAGCGTCGGCGGCGCCTGTGTTTGCATGGTGAAAAATCCCCCGGTTACCTGCTAGTCCCCAATCAATCCCCATCCAACCCCCTGGATGTGGTTTTTGATTCTAAACCTTCCCCGGACAACCCGCAGGGCAAGCGAGCTCGCCTCGCCTGGGTTACTATCTGTGCCGTGTAATAAACACCGGCGGGGTCCAAAGGGGGGATCCTCGCTGCAGATTCAATCGGGCACGGCCTAAACGTGCACCACCAGGGGGATTTTTACTGTGCTAGCTCTCAGCATTTCCGTGCCTGCGAAGGGCACCACTATCAACGCTGCAATCGCCGACCATGTGCCTGTCGCGGAGCTCATACCGCACCTTGTGGATGCGGAGCCGGGGGAACACTGGATCCTCCACCGGGCGGTTGGGCAGGTTCAGCCCCAGCACACTCTGGCGGAGGCTGGGGTGCGCCCCGGAGAGTCGCTGACCTTGCAGATCGCCACCGTTCCCGCCCCGCCGGCCGAGGCTGTCGAGGAGCTCTCCGGCCCTATCCCCGCCAGCCCTGCTGCCTGGATCGCCGCGGCCATCGTTGCGCTGTTCAGCCTTCAAGCCACTCCCGCGTGGCACCCTTTGGATAATCAGCTGGTTGGAGCTGGGGGCGTCCTTAACCTCAACCATTCGGCAGATACCGCAACGATCGTGGCAACCGCAGTGGCGGCACTGGCTACGGCGGCGGCTTCGCTGCACCACCGCAACTTCACCTACCTGGCCGCGATCCTCGGCTTCGGGCTGGGCCTGCACGTGAATGTGCTGTGCGCGTGCTTTGTGGCGGCCCTCATGGTGTGGCGCAGCGGCCCGGCGCGGATCGTGACGGCCACATGGGTGGTGTTCGCGGCGATGAACTTCTGGCCGGGGGTTACGCTGCTGCTGGCGATGTTCGCGCTGGCTTATTCGGGGCAGATTGCGATCGGACTGGCGGGTATCAAGTTGCCGAAGGTGCCCGCGACTGGCGTGTTTACTCAGCCGACGACCACCCGTGCGGGCCAGGTGGTGGAGGTGCATTCCGCCCTGGTGGTGGCAATCGTGGCGGTGCTGGGTGCGTGCGTGTACCAGCTGGCGCCGTGGGGTGAGCCGCTGAGCCTGTGGCGTGCGGCGCTGCTGGTGCTGGTGGCCGTGCTGGGAGTGAGCGCGCGCAGCACCCGGCCGGTGCATTCGGTGGCGCTGGCGGTGCTTTCCGCGGCGACGATTCTGTGGTTGGCGCTGCACGAACCCTGGGGTGCGGTGTGCCTGGTGCTGGTTGGTCTGCCGGCGGTGCGCGTGCAGTCGCCGATGCTGGGGCGGGTGATCGACATGGTGGAGGCCGTTGCGTTCTGTCTGGCCATCCCCCTGGCGCTGCAGACCACAGGGATCTTCGAGGCGATTCGGGGCATCGGCTGATGATCATCCAGGATTCCTCGCCGCACGGGAACTGCCAGGAAGGCACCGTTGCGGCGCCGGGTACCTTGCCTTTGCCGGATATTGACGCCCCCTCGTACCCAGCGCTGCACGCCCTGTCCCGGGGCCGGGACGTGGACGTGGCTGTGGTTGATACGGGTTCCGCCGGGCCGGGCGTGGTGGGAGACCGTGATTTTTGCGTGCTGCACGGGTCCGTGGTGACCAGCGTGTTGCGGGCAATAGCGCCGGAGGCAAAGGTGCATTCGTTTAGGCATAACGCGGTTGCCTCCCGTGCTGAGGGCACGGTGGAGGATCTGGTTCGCGCGATCGACCGGGCGCTGAAGGCGCGGGTGAAGATCATCAATATTTCGATGGTGGCCTGCGAGGATACGGCGGAACTGCGGGAGGCCATAGGGCGGGCAGAGAAGGCCGGGGTGCTGGTGGTGGCTTCCACGGGCAACACGGGCCAGTGCCCGGAGGGGGCGCCGACATTTCCTTCCAGCCTGGATTCCGTGCTGGCCGTGGGCGCGGTGGCGCCGCGGGCACAGGAGCTGGCGGCAGGCGCAGGGGCCGGTGCAGGGTCAGTTGCAGGGCCAGCTGCCGGGAAGGAGAACTCCGCCGACCAGGGTCGCGTGCCCGCGCAGTACAGCGCGCCGACGCACTGGGTGGATCTGTTCGCCCCCGGCGGGCCGGTCGAAGGGCAGGTGGATGTGCGCGGGAAGGTGCACACCATCGTCGGCAACCCCGATCCTTTCGAGGGCACCAGTTTCGCCGCGCCGGTGGTGTCCGGGACAGCGGCGCTAGTCTGGCAGATCGTCCCGCACCTCAGCGCACGGGAGGTCCGCGAACTGCTGACCTCCACAGCCTCTCCCGGCGCGAGCGGACCGGGATTGGGGAAGCAGATGTTGGTTGTGAATCCCGCCGCGGCCGTGGATAAGGCGCTCGACCTGCGGGATGCGCGGATCCGCGTTGGCGACAACGGCAGCGACGGCAACAATGGCAGCATTGGCAGCGATGGCTCGACCGGCGCACACTACGAGCTGCAGACCGTCAGCACCCAGCCTCACCAGCCGGGGGCCGCCGACTATTCCGTGCCGGTCGTGCTCTCCCTCGTGCTGGCGCTAGGCATCATCGCCACGGTCGTCTGCCGGGCTTTCTCCGCAGACAGCAGGCCGCCGTCTGGCAGCGAGGCCACGCGGGCGAACTGAACCTCCTGTTCCGCGGTGAACCCCAGGGCGCGCAGCTCGGTCTGGCTGCCCACGGAGTAGCGCACTCCGTTATCACTGACCAGCACGTATCCGCGCTCCGTCTTCAGCGCCGACGTGCCCCGCGGGCCGCAGTAGGCGGTTGGTTCGTCGGCAGCCAGCACGGCGCTGATTCCGGCTGAGTCCGCGCCTGTGCCATCCTTCCCTGCGCCGCTGCCAGCTGCGGCGCCATCCTCCGGCTCCGCCAACCCTTGCGGCCCCGCGCACACCATCTGCGGCTGCGCCCACGTCACGGGCTGCTCGCCATCGAACTCCGGGATTCCCGCCAACACGTCCACGCTCGGCTGACGCATCACATCCGCCAGCGGGGCCTCCACCGGCGGCACGGGGCTGCTGGCCAAAGCAAAGTCACGCCGCGAACCTTTGACCTCCCCCACGCCCGCTCGGTCCACCAGAAACGCCCGGTCGCCAGAAGTGATTACCCTGCCCGCCACGTCGAAAGGCGTGGGCATCTTCGTCTTCCCCGTCGGCATGGCGATGTCGGGGCTGCGGCGGAACTGTTGGACCAACCCATCGCTGGCGGGCACCGCCTCCGTGCCGAAAGCCCGGGCTGCATCTGGGGTTATGCGGGTGCGAGTGGTGGCGTCAATAAGCCAATAACCCGAAGGCGCAGCCAGCAGAGCGTGGCGATGCGCCTTGATGTGCTCGACGGCCACGACCGTGCCCACGCCACCGTCCGCACGGTCGCAGTACAACCACTCGCGGTCCGGCGCGGCAGAAAGCGCCGGCACCTGCGGAATACCGATCGGCTGGCCCAACGGAACTTGGGATAGCTGCTCAGCAGTGGTTTTCTGCACCTCGACGGGCTGCTGCAGAATCAGCCGCGCGGAGGCGACGTTCGTAATCGGATGGTAGGAATCCTCCAGGCGCAGGTGCAGCGTGCCGGTTTCATCGGCCACCAGATCGGCCCCGTCCAGGCTCGGCTGTGGGCGCAGTAGCCCCAGCATCACCGCTCCCCCGGCGATCAGCAGACTCAGCAGCACGCCGACGACCAGCGCCCGCCGCTGGCTGCGCAGTGGATCGTGGGCCATCCGCGGGTCCCCAATGACCAGCGCCAGCTCGAGCCTGCGCAGCAGAAAGTTAAATCCAGATACTTGTATCCCCGTTGTGCGCATGGTTACTGCGCTCCCCCCTTTGTTGTTTTTGTTGTTTCTAGCCCCCGCTAGCGCGCTCAAGTATTTCATGGTTGAATTGCTTGCGCGAGGCGAACCTCGCATTCGGGGGAATTTCATACTTTGGGGGATGGGAATAATGGGTTCAGTGGCACTTTTGGCTGCCAATTCCGCCGACACTGAGCATACTTCCTGGTGGGCGTGGGTTTTGTGCGGGTTGCTGGCGATCGGGTGCATCGCGGCGGGCTGGTTCGCCTTCGCCCGCAGCCGCGCCACCACGGGTCAGGGCACGCGCTGGTTCCGGCTGCTCTGCGTGCACGACAGATTGTGGGGCGAGCCGTCGTCACGGCGGATTTCTGGCGACCGGTTGGCCGGTGGTTTAGGTCTTTCTCTTATGGACGCCACCCTCTCCACCGCAACCGTCCCCACCAAGCCTTTCGGTCGCGGCTGGTTGGGGGATGCCTCTGCCACGCTGGTGGGCGTGCCGGAGCACGCGGCGGCGCGGATGCCTTTTGCCGCCAGCGGGTGCGGGGTGTGGGCTCTGCCCGCGGAGGCTCCGCCGGTGGGCGCGGAGGTAGCCGGGCTGGCGGAGCAGCTAAGCGTTCCGGCTGCGCCGGGCTGGTTTATCGGGCTGACCGATGCCGGCGAACCCATGCTGGTGCACCCCATCCCCGGCGCGACTTTTGCGATGTTTGGAACGAGTGCGCAACTGCGCGCGTTGGAGGGGTCAATGAACTGGCCGGAGGAGCTCTTCGAGCTGCGCAGGTTCAGCGGTGGTGCTGGCGGGGCAGCCGACCCAAGGGAGGCAGCGCACTTGCCGAATGCGTCGGGTACGACGAATCAGACGGATCCGACAGATCCAGCTTCAAGCAAAGAGGACACGAAAACTCGGGTGTTGCTCGTGGAGATTCCTGCAGCCATGCGCGGTTCACGTCATGGGAGTGTTGGCTTCGCCGCTGCGGAGGACGTGCTCGCCCAGGGGCGCGAGCGCCTGCAACTGTTGGGGCACCCTACAGTGGATGTGTATATCGCGGTTCCGCCGGTTGGCACGGGCACGATCCTGGCTCACGGTGAGCACCGGGAGTACTTCAACTTCTTCGCCGTCACGGCTCCCGCGCCGAAGCCAGCACCGAAACCTGCGACACAGACCGTGCCACAGCTCGCGCCGAAACCTGCGCCGCAGCCGGTTCCACAGAATGCGCCGGTTGCCACCCCGGCCACGGCTCCGAAGGCGGGCGTAGCCACTCCCGCGCCCGCTCGTTCAAGGCGTGCAAAGCATCGCCGCGCGAGGGCGAATGCTCACAAGCACCGCTTCCCTCACGGTGCGGTATCTGGCTCCGTGGCTGGCTCTGCATCCGGCGCGGTATCTGCCCCGGCGGCTGGCTCCGCATCTACTGCGTCTGCGTCCGCCGAGCCACTCCCACTCCCGACTGGGGAGCGCTTGGCGCGCGTCGTCAGCGCGCGTTCCGCCAGCTCCTCGTCGGCCGGGTAATCCACCCGCACCAGGTTCAACCCCGCCGCGGGTGCCACCGGCACGGCGGAGCTGCGCTTCGTCTCCTGCAAAAGCCCCGAAGTGAAATCCCTCGGCCGCTTGCCCGACCCGACCGTCAGAGCCGCCCCCACCAGGGATCGCACCATCGACCAGCAGAAAGCATCCGCCGTCACGTGCGCCTCGTAAGTCTGCGGTTCCGCCTCCGTGGAGACGTCCACCCAGCGGAACTCCTGCAGCTCGCGAACTGTCGTGGCCCCCTCGCGGGCCTTGCAGAACGCCGCGAAGTCGTTCAAACCGATCAGCGCATCGGAGGCCGCCTGAGTCTTCTCCAAATCAATCGGGTGGCGCCACGCTGCCGTATCCCGCGCCCGCACCGGCACGGGGCCGGCCGGATGAGTCGTCACGCGATAAATGTAGTGCCGGCGCAGCGCGGAGAAGCGGGCGTCAAAACCCTGCGGAGCAACACTTGCCCCGTGCAACCGCACGTCCGCCGGCAACATGCGCGACAGGCGCCGCACCAGATCCTCCGGGCGAGTCAGCGAGCGCTGCTCGAAGGCGTCCGCAGGGATGTCCGCGTGGCAGACCTGGCCGCTGGCATGCACGCCCGCGTCGGTGCGCCCGGCAACGACCAGCTCAATGGGATGGCGCGTGACCAGTGACAACTTCTCCTGCAGCACTCCCGCGACCGTGCGCAAGCCCCCGGACTGGGTCGCCCAGCCGTGAAAATCCGTGCCGTCGTAGGCCACGTCCAGGCGCACACGCACCAGCTCGTCGGCTGTGTCGGGCTGATCGGCCGGCTTAGCCTCGTCGGCCGGGTATTTGTCGGACATGGTCGGGGCGGCTCCTTAGGATGTACGTTCGTCTAGCTGCTGCTGGGCTGCTGCATTCGCCATGGGCACTGTGCGCGCCTTAGTCTAGCCTGCGTGCAAGACAACGAATTCTCCGCCTCCACCCTCGACTCGCGCGCCCGCCGCCTAGTCGCGTGGGTCGCTGCTCTTAACGGACTTGGCTTCGTCGTTGAGGTGACGATCGCGCTGGTCATCGGCTCCGCCGCCCTTTTTGCTGACGCCGCAGACTTCCTCGAAGACACCCTCATCAACGTTCTGGTTCTCACCGCCCTGGGGTGGTCAGTCGCCAGCCGCCGGAAGGCCAGCTATGCCCTGGCAGGGTTGATTCTGATTCCGGCTTTCGCGGCCTTCGGCACGGCCGCGTGGAAGGTGGTGACGGGCACTCCCCCGGAGCCCGTGACTCTGAGCGTGACGGCCATCGGAGCGCTGGTGATTAACCTCGTCTGCGCAGTGCTTTTGCTGCGGCTGCGCGGGGCGGATAGTGCGTTGGTTCAGGGTGCTTGGCTGGCGGCGCGCAATGATGCTGCGGCTAATGTTCTGATCCTCGGCGCCGGTGTGGTGATGATCTTCTGGGCCAGCGCGTGGCCGGACATTGTGGTCGGCGTGGTCATCGGTCTGATTAACCTCTCGGCGGCGAAGGAGGTCTTTGAGCAAGCTCGAGCGGAAGAGCCGGAGCTCGAGATGGACTAGGCGAACCAGCCAATGTCGCTAGAACGGGAATACGCGCGGTCCAACTCCGGCCAATGTCGTTAGAACGGGAATACGTGCGACGAAAGTAAAGTGCCGGCAAAACGAAAACTCTCTGAACTGCACTTTTGCAGAACTGCAAATCGTTCGCATTAACGCATTCCCGATCTAACGACATTCGGCACCCAAACCCACCACAAACCCCGCCCAAACCCACCACAAACCCACAAACCCCGCCCCGCACAGGCCAGCAGGCGCACCCTTGCCTGTTCGGTGACATCGGGGCCGGCGGAGGCGGGTGGCGTCAATAAATAAGCAACCAATAGGCAACAAAAAAGGCGGGCCACGAGCTACCCGATTGGGTAACCGTGACCCGCCTCGAAGCTAGGCGAAAGCGAAAGCTAAGCCAGAGCGAAAGCTAGGCGAGAGCGCCGGACTTACTTGTCCTCGGCAGCCTCGGCAGCCTCAGCCTCAGCGGCCTTGTCGGTTGCGGTGTCAGCCTCAACCTCCGGAGCCTCCTCAGCCTCTTCAGCCTTAGCCTCAGCAGCCTCGGCCTCAGCCTTCTTGGCCTTGGAAGCAGCAACGCGGTTAGCGCGCTCTGCCTCGGTGGAGGCCAGCGGCTCCGTCACCAGGGAGATCTGGGAGATCGGAGCGTTGTCGCCCTTGCGGTTCTCCAGCTTGATGATGCGGGTGTAGCCACCCGGACGGCCTTCGAACTTCGGAGCCAGCTCGTTGAACAGGTAAGCAACAACTTCCTTGTTCGGGATGAGCTTCAGCACGTTGCGGCGATCCGCCAGGGTGCCGCGCTTGGCCTTGGTGATGATCTTCTCGACGTAGGGGCGCAGCAGCTTAGCCTTTGCGTCCGTGGTCTTGATGGCGCCGTGCTCAAACAGCTGAGCAGCGAGGTTGGACAGGATCTTCTTCTGGTGGGAAGCAGAACCGCCCAGGCGGGCGCCCTTCTTTGGGGTAGGCATTAGTTCTCCTCGTGTGGATCTTTAAATCAGTGAGCGCGTGCGGTTAACCACCGGGTTATTCCGCGATGTCCTCGCCCTCGGTGTCGATGAACTCGCCGGTCTCTGCGTCGTAGCCCTCGATATCGGTGATATCGAAGCCCTCCGGAGCGTCCTTCAGGCCCAGACCCAAGCCAGCCAGCTTGACCTTGACCTCGTTGATGGACTTCTGGCCGAAGTTACGGATGTCCAGCAGGTCGGACTCCGTGCGTGCAGCCAGCTCGCCGACGGTGTGAATCTCTTCACGCTTCAGGCAGTTGTAGGAGCGGACGGAGAAGTTGAGGTCCTCGATCGGCATGCTGTAGGCAGCGATGTGCTCGCTTTCCTGCGGCGACGGGCCGATCTCGATGCCCTCTGCTTCGTGGTTCAGCTCCTGGGCCAGACCGAACAGCTCCACCAGGGTCTTGCCTGCGGATGCCATGGCATCGCGGGCAGTGATGGAGTTCTTCGTCTCCACGTCCAGAATCAGCTTGTCGAAGTCCGTGCGCTGTTCCACACGGGTTGCCTCGACCTTGTAGCTGACCTTCAGAACCGGGGAGTAGATCTGGTCGACCGGGATGCGTCCGATCTCAGAAGAAGCTGCAGCAGCCGGAACGTAGCCGCGGCCACGCTCGACAGTCATCTCGATTTCCAGCTTGCCCTGCTCGTTCAGGGTGGCGATGTGCAGGTCCTGGTTGTGAACCTCCACGCCAGCCGGAACCTCAACGTCGGCGCCGGTAACCTCGCCCGGGCCTTCCTTGCGGATGAACATCGAGACGGGCTCGTCGGAGTCGCTGGACAGAACCAGGGACTTGATGTTCAGGATGATGTCGGAAACATCTTCCTTCACGCCCGGGATGGTGGTGAACTCGTGGAGCACACCCTCGATGCGCAGGGAGGTCACTGCCGCGCCCGGGATGGACGACAGCAGGGTCCGGCGCAGGGAGTTACCCAGCGTGTAGCCGAAGCCCGGCTCCAGCGGCTCGATGACGAACCGGGAGCGGGAATCGTCGATGAACTCTTCCGTGAGCGCGGGGCGCTGTGAAATGAGCATTGTTTAAGCTTCTCCTTTTTCGGCGACCGCTATATGACGCCGTTAGGGGGACTACCGCCACCAGGTTTGGTAGACGGTGCGGACGGTAGAAAACCGCGTTTGGTGTTCTATCCGAAGTAATTCTAACGAATAGGTTCGTCAGGTTTACTTCGAGTAGAGCTCGACGATCAGCTGTTCCTGCAGCGGAATGTCGATCTGAGCGCGCTCGGGCAGCTGGTGCACGAGGATGCGCAGAGTGGACGGTACGACCTGCAGCCAAGCAGGAACGATCGTATCGACCAGGGCTTCCTGAGCCTCTTCGAACCACAGCATCGAGCGGGACTTCTCACGCACGTCGATGATGTCGTACTGGGAGACCTTGAAGGAAGGAACGTTGACCTTCTTGCCGTTCACGGTGAAGTGACCGTGGGAAACCAGCTGGCGAGCCTGGCGGCGGGTGCGTGCCAGACCTGCGCGGTAGACAACGTTATCCAGGCGAGACTCCAGCAGGATGACCAGGTTGTCACCGGTCTTGCCCGGGCGACGGTTGGCCTCTGCGTAGTAACGGCGGAACTGCTTCTCCAGAACGCCGTAGGTGTACTTCGCCTTCTGCTTCTCCTGCAGCTGCAGGAGGTACTCGGACTCCTTGATGCGAGCACGGCCAGCCTGCCCCGGAGGGTAGGGGCGACGCTCGAAGGAGTTGTCGCCGCCGACGAGGTCGACGCGGAGGCGACGGGACTTACGGGTTACGGGGCCGGTATAACGAGCCATTTTTGATCCCTAATCCTTTCTTCTCTTTAGACGCGACGACGCTTCGGCGGGCGGCAGCCGTTGTGCGGCTGCGGGGTGACGTCGGCGATGGTGCCAACCTCGAGGCCCGCGGTGGACAGGGAACGGATAGCGGTCTCGCGGCCGGAGCCCGGACCCTTCACGAAAACGTCAACCTTCTTCATGCCGTGGTCCATTGCCTTGCGGGCAGCGGACTCGGCAGCCATCTGAGCGGCGAAGGGGGTGGACTTACGGGAGCCCTTGAAGCCGACGTGGCCCGAGGAAGCCCAGGAAATCACAGCGCCCTTCGGGTCCGTGATGGACACGATGGTGTTGTTGAAGGTGGACTTGATGTATGCGTGGCCATTGGCCACATTCTTCTTTACGACGCGACGGCCAGTACGGCGCGCGCCGGAACGAGTCTTCGGAGGCATAGGTTACTTCTTCTTTCCTGCGATCGTCTTCTTGGGGCCCTTACGGGTACGAGCATTGGTCTTGGTGCGCTGACCGCGGACCGGCAGGCCACGACGGTGGCGCAGGCCCTGGTAGGAACCAATCTCGATCTTGCGGCGAATATCGGCCTGGATCTCGCGGCGGAGGTCACCCTCCACCTTCCAGGTGTTCTCGATAACGTCACGCAGAGCGGACAGCTGCTCGTCGGTCAGATCCTTGGAGCGAAGATCAGGGGAGATGCCGGTCTTTTCCAGCAGCTCCTTGGAACGGGCGGGGCCGATTCCGAAGATGTAGGTCAGTGCGACCTCCATGCGCTTCTCGCGTGGCAGGTCAACACCAGCAAGGCGTGCCATAGGGCATTTTCCTTCCGGTTTAGCGACGGTTTTCTCCACACTCGTCCCTTTTGATCCTTCGAGTATTTCGCCAACAGTCACGGAAGAGACTGTTCGGGCACTAGGTGCCTTGAACGTGCGAAACCAACACCCCAACTATTGGGGTGTTGGAAGGAGGGCTCCGGCCGCCGCGGCCAGAGGTAGTGACCAGGTAGCTGCCGCCTCGGCGACGCTGCTACCTAGATTGGATGTATGGAGGCTTAACGATTTACTTGTAGCGGTAAACGATACGCCCACGGGTCAGGTCGTAGGGAGACAGCTCCACGACAACCCGATCCTCGGGGAGAATACGGATGTAGTGTTGGCGCATCTTGCCGGAAATGTGGGCCAACACCTTGTGGCCGTTGTCCAGTTCGACACGGAACATCGCATTTGGCAGGGGCTCGACGATGCGACCCTCAACCTCGATGGCGCCTTCTTTTGCCATATCCTCCAACGTTTCCCCAGCTCAGATGGCTGGTATGGGTGATGTTTTGCTACATACGGTGCAGTCTCAAGACCTCCCACATGGCAGCCACCTAGGGCACTTACCGATGCGAAAGCCTCATGCACCAACTGCTTACAATACACGCGACCTGCACGGATGCCAAAACGCTCGCGCCAGCCCCTTCGGGAGCTAACACGAGCGCTTTTCTTTTCTAGCGGCCGCACCTTGACGGCGGCCCGGGCTGTACCTCTAAGCGGGCTGCTCCTCGCGACGCAGTTCGCCCTTCGCCAGGCGGTTCACGGTCAGCGCAATCGCGCCGTCACCGGTGACGTTACATGCGGTACCGAAGGAGTCGATGGCGATGTAAGCGGCAATCATCAGTGCCACCTGGCCATCGTCGAAGCCCAGCTGGGACTGCAGCAGACCCACGGCCGCCATAATCGCACCACCCGGCACACCTGGAGCTGCGATCATCATCACGCCCAGCAAGAAGATGAAGCCCAGGGCCATGCCTGCGGTCATGTCCACGCCCGTCATGTAGACAATGGAGAACGCAAACAGAGCGATCTTCTGCATGGAACCGGATAGGTGCACCGTTGCACACAGCGGCACCACGAAGTCGGCGACAGACTGGGATACCCCGTTCTTGCGAGTGCACTCCAGGGTCACCGGAATGGTTGCGGCAGAAGAGGAAGTACCCAGGGCGGTGAAGTAGGCGGGCAGCATGTTCTTCAGCGCCGTGAACGGGTTGCGCTGCGCGAAGAGTCCGGCCAGCAGGTATTGCAGCGCCAAGATGGCCCATGTCATCAGTACGGCGAGGATCAGTACCTTAGAGAACTGCGTCAGCGTGAGCTTCAGGTTGCCGTTCATCCCCATGGTCAGGAACACGCCGAAGATGTAGAACGGCAGCAGCGGGATGATGAAGCTCTGGATGACCTTCATGGTCACCTCGCGCAGCTCCTCAGCACCCTTGTACAAAACTTCGGTGCGCATCGAGGCCATAGCGATACCTACGGTAAATGCCAGCAGCAGCGCGGACATCACGCCCAGCGGTGGGTCCATCTCTACGGAGAAGAACGGCGCCAGCGCGCCTTCGTCAATATCCTTGGCCTCGATCATCGACTCATTGCCCAGCAGCGAGGGGTAAAGCCCTTCCGCCACGCCGTAGGCGATCAGGCCGGAAATGATGGTGGAGACGTAGGCGATGCCGGCGGTCACGCCCAGCCACTTACCTGCCCCGCGCCCCAGGCTGGCGATAGCCGGGGCGATCAGAGCGAAGATCAGAACCGGGACGAAGAATCCCAGGAAGTTACTGAACAGCCCATTGAAGGTCGCAAATACGCGGCCGGCCCATTCCGGGAAGAAGAGGCTGCAGACGATACCCAGGACGATCGCGACGATGATCTTGAATATCAGAGAATTAAGGAATCGGGATCCATTCATGCTGGCGCTTTCCCTTTGCACATACTTGTAGGTACTCAAGAAACGATTATGTTTAGCCTACTCGCAATACTTGGTCCCCCAATAATCGCCGTTCGCCCATCAACCCCGCCCCTGCTGCCCCTCACCACTGCCGTCTTCCCTACTACGGCTCTCCCCAACTACGCTCCCCTGCCATCCCCAACACTGCTGCGCCCCCGGCACCGCGCCAGCCGGGGCAGTCGGCAGGGGGCGTCACCAAGAAAGAAGGAGCTACTTGCGCGGCGTAAGGATCCGCGGGCCGTCGGCGGTCGCGGCGACGGTGTGCTCCCAGTGCGAGGAGAAACTGCCGTCATCGGTCAGCACCGACCACTCGTCGTCCAGCACGTAGGAATCCGCCGTGCCCAGCGCCAGCATCGGCTCGATGGCCAGCACAGAGCCCTCCTGGATCTCCGGGCCTCGCCCACCGCGGCCCTCGTTGGCCAGGTACGGATCCTCATGCATGGTGCGGCCGATGCCGTGGCCGCCGTACCCATCGACGATCCACAGCTCCACGTCGAACTTCCGCGCAGCGGCTTCGGTCGCCTTCTCCAGTGCCCAGGACACGTCCGTCAGGCGGTTGCCGGGCACCATCGCCTTCAGCCCCTCGTACAGCACCCATTCGGTCGCGCGGTTTAGGCGGTCGTGCTCGTCTGCGATCTCGCCGATGCCGAAGGTCCAGGCGGAGTCCCCCACCCATCCGTCGAGCGTTGCGCCGCAGTCGATGGAGATCAGATCGCCTTCCTTCAGCACCACATCTGCGGACGGGATGCCGTGGACGATCATGTCGTTCGGGCTCGCGCAAATGGAACCCGGGAAGCCGCCGTAGCCCTTGAAAGTCGGGGTGGCGCCATGGTCGCGGATGACCTGCTCGGCCACGCGGTCCAAGTCGAGCGTGGTCTTTCCCGGCGCCGCAGCCTTCTTAACCTCCTGCAGCGCCAGCCCGACGATCTCCCCGGCGGCCTGCATCGCATCCAGCTGCTCGGCGGTTTTCGCCGCGATCTTTTTATTCCTTCGCCTAAAGCCCATGTGGTTTCGCTTCTGTTCTCTTTGCTTACTCGTTTTTTCTTAGTGACGCCCCCTCGCGGGGCGAATAACCACAAATCCCGCCAGGTCGGACCGTGTGGGGCCGGCTGGCGGGATCAGCGATTCTTGCGCGCGGGGTTTACTTGTCCAGCGCGTTCAGCGTGGTGCAGGAGATGTCCTCCACGGTGCCCTCTGCGTCGATGTTCAGCAGAACGTCCTTGTAGTGGTCGATCAGCGGGGCGGTCTCCTCACGGTAGACCTCCAGGCGGGTGCGGATGGTGTCCTCGTTGTCATCGTTGCGGCCGCGGGCCAGCATGCGATCAACAACAACGTCCTCGGAGACTACGTAGTTGATGACTGCGTCCAGGGAGTGGCCGTCCTCCTGCAGCATCTTCTCCAGCAGCTCTGCCTGCTCGATGGTGCGGGGGAAGCCGTCCAGCAGGAATCCGTCGGCGGCATCGTCCTGGTTCAGGCGGTCGCGAACCATGTCGGCGGTGACGGAGGTCGGGACCAACTTGCCAGCGTCCATGTACTCCTGCGCCTGCTTGCCCAGTTCGGTGCCCTGGGAGATATTGGCGCGGAACAGATCGCCGGTGGAGATGTGCGGGATCTTCAGTGCATCGGACAGCAGGGATGCTTGGGTGCCCTTGCCAGCGCCGGGAGGGCCGAGCAGAACTAGTCTCATTTGAGGAATCCTTCGTAGTTAGACTGCATAACTTGCGATTCGAGTTGCTTGATCGTGGTCAGGGCAACGGACACCAGAATCAGGATGGCGGTACCACCGAACGGCATCTGACCCTGGCCTGCGGCCTGCGTCGTCTGCACACCCATGTTGATGAGGATGTTAGGCAGAACAGCAATGAGAGCCAAGTAGATGGAACCGACGATCAGCAGACGGTTCATCACATATCCAAGATACTCCGCGGTCGGGCGACCCGGGCGGATGCCCGGAATGAAGCCACCGTACTTCTTCATGTTATCCGCCTGATCGTAAGGATCGTACTGGACGGAGACGTAGAAGAAGGAGAAGAAGATGATCAGTGCCACGTACAGCAGGATGTACTGCCAGGCAGCCGGGTCCGTCAGCACGGACATGACGTTCTGGTTCCACCAGTTCTCCTGTCCAGCACCTTCCGGGTTTCCGGACTGGATGATCTGAGTAATCAGAATCGGAACCGTAAGCAGCGAGGAGGCGAAGATCACTGGGATAACGCCGGCCTGGTTAACCTTCAGCGGCAGGTACGTGGAGGTCTCGCCGTACTGGCGGCGGCCAATCATACGCTTTGCGTACTGAACCGGGATGCGGCGCTGGCCCTGCTCGATGAAGACCACGCCGACGACCAGGATCAGCACTCCAACCAGCACTGCGCCGAAGACGAAGCCACCGGAGCTGGAGAAGATGGAAGCGCCCTGCGCCGGCAGAGAGGTGGCAATACCCGCGAAGATCAACAGCGACATGCCGTTGCCGATACCGCGGTCGGTGATCAGCTCACCCATCCACATCAGCAGCACCGCACCGGAGGTCATGACCAGCACCATAACTACCAGCCCGAACACACCCGTGCCGTCCTTCAGTACCTGCACGCCCTGCCCCAGCAGCTGCCGGCGATCCGCCAGCGCCACGATGCCCGCGGACTGCAGCAGCGCCAAAGCCACGGTCAGGTAACGGGTGTACTCCGTCATCTTCGCCTGGCCGGACTGGCCTTCCTTCTTCAGCTGCTCGAACTTGGGGATCACCACTGTCAGCAGCTGCACGATAATGGAGGCCGTAATGTACGGCATGATGCCGACGGCAAACACCGAAAGCTGCAGCAGCGCGCCACCTGAGAACAGGTTGATCAGCGAGTACATGGCCGAGCTGTCGGTTAGGTCGGAGATCTGCGACTGGATCGAGCCGTAATCCACGCCAGGGGTGGGGATCTGGGCGCCGATGCGATAGAGGATGATCATCGCAAGCGTGAACAAGATCTTCTTGCGAAGATCAGCGTTCTTGAACGCCGAGGTGAGGGCGGACAAACTTTGCCTCCTGTGTAGTTTCTTACCTTCGTGCGGGATCTACTGGCCAGCGCACCTGCACTTCAAGATACGCCCGCATAGAGGCGACACTAATTGCAACCTGTACAGGTTAGCAGACAGGACAAATGCTTACGATACTGTACCACCCATAGCGGACTACAAATTAAACGCCACTGCCCTGCCACTTCCCTACCACTGCCCTGCCACTGCCCCGGCTCTATCTACCTGGACTCAGAACTCGCCGACGTGTGGGCGTCAATAGGAAAAACAAAAACGCCCCGCCAGCGCAACAATGCACTGACGGGGCGATTCTTGAGAAGCTAAGCGCGGCTAGAGCTAGAACAATCTAGCCGTCTAGCCGTCTTTACTTAGCCTCAGTGGCGGTGCCACCGGCAGCCTCGATCTTCTGCTTTGCAGAGCCCGAGAACTTGTTAGCGGTGACGTTCAGCTTCACGCTGATCTCGCCGTTACCCAGAACCTTCACCGGCTGGTTCTTGCGAGCCAGACCAGCTGCAACGATGTCTGCAACGGTGACGTCGCCACCGTTGGAGAATGCCTTCTCCAGGTCAGACACGTTTACCACCTGGTAGGTGACCTTGGCGGGGTTCTTGAAGCCCTTCAGCTTAGGCAGGCGCATGTGCAGTGGCATCTGGCCACCCTCGAATGCTGCCGAAACCTGCTTACGAGCCTTGGTGCCCTTGGTACCACGACCTGCGGTCTTACCCTTAGACGCCTCACCACGACCCACGCGGGTCTTGGCCTTCTTGGCGCCCGGAGCGGGGCGGAGGTCGTGGAGCTTAATTGGATCGCTCATGTTTACTCTCCTGCCACTTCTTCGACCTCGACCATGTGGCGCACAGTGTTGATCTGGCCGCGGACGATCGGGTTGTCCTCGCGGACGACCGTCTGACCAATGCGCTTCAGGCCGAGAGAGCGCATGGAATCGCGCTGCTTCGGCTTGGTTCCGACCAAGCCCTTAACCTGGGTGATCTTCAAAGCCATTGCTTATGCCCCCTGTCCTGCCGCACGGGCGCGCAGCATAGCGGCCGGAGCAACCTCGTCCAGGGACTTGCCACGGCGTGCGGCAACCTCTTCCGGACGGACCAGCTGCTTCAGGCCAGCCACGGTTGCGTGGACAATGTTGATAGCGTTGTCGGAGCCCAGGGACTTCGACAGGATGTCCTGCACGCCGGCGCACTCCAGCACCGGGCGGACAGCGCCACCAGCGATCACACCGGTACCGGGCGCTGCGGGCTTCATCATGACGATGCCTGCAGCGTCCTCGCCCTGAACCGGGTGGGTGATGGTGCCGTTGATCATCGGTACGCGGAAGAAGTTCTTGCGAGCCTCTTCTGCGCCCTTCTGGATGGCGGCAGGGACTTCCTTGGCCTTGCCGTAGCCGACGCCGACCATGCCCTGGCCGTCGCCGACGATGACCAGCGCGGTGAAGCTGAAGCGGCGACCGCCCTTCACAACCTTCGAGACGCGGTTGATGGTAACCACGCGCTCGATGAACTGGCTGCGCTCATCCTGCTGGTTGCGACGATCGTTACGTCCACCGCGGTCGTTGCGGCCGTTACGCTCGTTGCGCTCCTTCTTGTCGTTGTTCTCGGCGGAGCGTCCGCCGTTACGTTCACGTCCCGACATCACGCGTTCCTTCCGTTGGTGTTGTTCGTGGAGTTGGTCATTAGAACTTCAGACCACCTTCGCGGGCAGCATCAGCCAGAGCGGCGACGCGGCCGTGGTACTTGTAGCCCGCACGGTCGAAGACGACAGCCTCGATGCCAGCGGCCTTGGCGCGCTCGGCGATCAGCTGGCCAACCTTCGCACCGCGAGCCTTCTTGTCGCCCTCCATAGCGCGCACATCGGCTTCCATCGTGGATGCTGCGACCAGGGTGTGGCCTGCAACATCGTCGATGACCTGTGCGTGCATGTGGCGAGAGGTGCGGTGAATTACCAGACGCGGGGTCTCCGGGGTGCCAGAGAGGGTCTTGCGGATACGGAAGTGACGACGTGCGCGTGCGGTGCGGCGGCGGGTGGAAATGTCCTTGCCCACCGGCAGACGCTTTTCGTTTTGTGCAGTGTTGCTCATTACTTACCCGTCTTTCCGACCTTGCGACGGACCTGCTCGCCCTCGTAGCGAATGCCCTTGCCCTTGTAAGGATCATCCTTACGCAGACGGCGGATGTTCGCGGCGATCTGTCCGACCTGCTGCTTGTCGATACCTGCGATGGAGAACTTGGTGTTGCCATCCACGGCGAAGGTGATACCCTCCGGTGCCTCAATCAGCACAGGGTGGGAGTAGCCCAGTGCGAACTCCAGGTTCTTGCCCTTGAGCTGCACACGGTAGCCAACACCGAAGATTTCCATGTTGATGGTGTAGCCCTTGGTCACGCCCTCAATCATGTTGAAGACCAGGGAGCGGGACAGGCCATGCAGGGAACGATTCTTGCGGTGATCATCCGGGCGGGAAACGACGAGCTCCTCGCCTTCCTGGGCCACGGTGATCGGGGCCGGAATGTCCTGGCTCAGGGTACCCTTCGGACCCTTGACCTCGACAGACTGGCCGTTGATGTTGATGGTGACGCCAGAGGGGACAGCCACCGGTGCCTTGCCAACACGAGACATGGTTTGGACCTCCTCTAGTTACCAGACGTAGGCGAGAACTTCTCCGCCTACACCCTTGTTCTGAGCCTCACGGTCGGTCAGCAGGCCGTGGGACGTGGAAATGATGGCCACACCCAGGCCGCCGAGAACCTGCGGCAGCTCGTTGGACTTTGCGTACACACGAAGACCCGGCTTGGAGACACGACGCAGCCCGGAGATAGAACGCTCGCGGGACGGGCCGTACTTCAGCTCGATGTCCAGTGTCTTGCCAACCTTGGCGTCATTGACGGTGTAGTCAGCGATGTAACCCTCCTCCTTCAGAATCTCGGCGATGTTCGCCTTGATCTTGGAGGAAGGCATGGAGACGGACTCATGGAACGCGTTGGATGCGTTCCGCACGCGGGACAGCATGTCCGCGATGGGATCAGTCATGGTCATAAGTTTTGACCCATAGCCTTTCTCATTGCGGTTCCCAGCCCACCCAGGATGCGTGTACCGCGCGCTTGCTGGCTACTAGCGCGCCCCATGCTAAATAACGTGGGGTGCTCGCCGCCGTGTCCGCGCGGCCGCTTTATTGGGCGAGGGGCCTACAACAAAGTGGATTGATGTTTACACTGCTCACGCTGCCATCCCAGTTTTGGGCATGGGGCAACGCAAGACCTGATAACTCTAGCAATCACCTGCGGGTTTCCCCAAATCGCTGTTTTTCTTGTTTTGGGACGCCCCTAGGGCCAGAAATCCAGCAGATCAGGAGTAGGCCAGTCCCAGTCACGACCTAACCCAAAAGTCCGCGCGCTCACCCGACCGCTTCCGCGAGCTGGGGATCGTGGCAATCTTTGAACCCGCGGATGCGTAGGCGCTTCGGTCGGTGAACTAGACCGGCGGAGGCAAGGGGCGTCACAAAAGAGTCAACTACCTTCAACAACCCCCGGCGACCGTGACGGTGGCTACGTGCGGGGGTTTAGGCGGCGGCTTAAGCGGTGGCGTGCGGGGTTAGTGTGGCGCGTCAAGCAGTGACGGATAAGCGAACACTGTGTGTAGCATTTGTGCTACATGAGCGGAAAAACAAGAGGAATTAAGTGTCCCTACCTGCACGTTTCAGCCGTTACGTGAATTGCCTCACACTTTTGCTGCACCTGTTGCGAGAGTGAGGCGCAATTCACTACACATGTTGTACGTACACGAAGTACAGACTTGCGGCACCTGGTCGGAACTCGCAGAACCGATCACTACCCCGCCGCAACTTTGCAGTTTTTATACACCCCTCTCGGAAGGAGATTCCTTTGAAGTTCAAGAAGTCCCTCATCACCCTGGCCGCAGCATCCTCCGTCGCCCTGGCTGGCGTTCCGGCTGCAGTTGCAGACGACGCCGCTGAGGCACCGGTCGCCGCCGATGTCGCAACCCAGCCGGCTGCCGACGAGGCCGCACCGGCTGAGGACGCTACCGCTGGTGATGACCAGGCTGAGGCAGACGACGAGGCCGAGGCTGGCGAGACCGCAGACGAGAACGCCGAGGGCACCGAGAACGAGGGTTCCTCCGAGGGCTCCACCGAGGAGGGCACCCAGGGCTCCATCGACGACGAGAAGAAGGAGAAGCTGAAGGGCTCCATCGACAAGCTGGTCGGCTGGGACGACTCCACCTCTACCCTGGACAAGGTCAAGGACGTAATCGGCTTCATCGGCAAGATCGTTAAGATCTTCCTGTAAACCGGCAGCGGATACCAAAAACAAAGAACCCCCGCTTCCCTAATTATCGAGGAGATCCTCGATGGGAAGCGGGGTTTCGTTACGCTGAATTACTCAGCGGAGCCCTTCTGCTTGAAGGGGAAGCCCAGCTCGCGCAGCAAGGCGCGGCCTTCGTCGTCGTTGGTTGCAGTGGTAACGACGGTGATGTTCATACCGCGAGGACGGTCGATCTTGTCGACGTCGATCTCGTAGAACATGGTCTGCTCAGACAGGCCGAAGGTGTAGTTGCCGTGGCCGTCGAACTGCTTGTCGTTCAGGCCGCGGAAGTCACGAATACGCGGCAGAGCGACGGTCAGCAGGCGGTCCAGGAACTCCCACATGCGGTCGCCACGCAGGGTAACGCGGGCGCCGATGGGCATGCCTTCACGCAGCTTGAAGTTAGCAATAGCCTTCTTCGCGGTGCGGATCTGCGGCTTCTGACCGGTGATCTTGGTCAGGTCCTCGATTGCACCGTTGATCAGCTTGGAATCGCGAGCAGCGTCGCCGACACCCATGTTGACGACAACCTTGGTGACGCCCGGGATCTGCATGACGTTCTCGTAGCTGAACTCGCCGTTCAGCTTCTCGCGGATTTCCTCACGGTAGCGAGTCTTCAAACGTGGGGTGTAGTTTTCGCTCATCGTTAGATGTCCTTCCCGTTGCGCTTGGACACGCGGATCTTCTTACCGTCTTCGTCGAAGCGGTAGCCGATACGGGTCGGGTTGCCGTCGGAGTCAACGACCATCACGTTGGAAACGTGGATCGGAGCTTCCTGGGTAACGATGCCGCCGGACTCAGCGCCGCGCTCTGGAGCGGAGTTTGCAACGTGCTTCTTGATTCGGTTGACGCCCTCGACCAGGACCTTGTCGCGCTGCGGGTATGCCTCGATGACCTTGCCCTTTGCACCCTTGTCCGGGCCGGAGATTACCAGTACGGTGTCGCCCTTACGGATCTTCATTTAGAGCACCTCCGGAGCCAGGGAAACGATCTTCATGAACTTCTTGTCGCGAAGCTCACGTGCGACCGGGCCGAAGATACGGGTGCCGCGGGGATCGTTGTCGTTTGCCTTGATGATGACAGCCGCGTTCTCGTCGAAAGAGATGTAGGAGCCGTCCGGACGACGGGTCTCCTTCTTTGCGCGGACGATGACAGCCTTGACGATGTCGCCGGCCTTGACGGTGCCGCCCGGTGCAGCTTCCTTGACGGTAGCTACGACGACATCACCGATACCAGCGGAGCGTCGAACGGAACCACCGAGCGGACGGATGACCAGGATTTCCCGGGCACCGGTGTTGTCGGCAACTCGCAGACGCGATTCTTGCTGAATCACTTGAGTCTCCTAATTTGACCTAGATTTTTGCTTGCCGTGCGTGGGATTTCCGACCCTCGCGCACGCGGTCTGTGCCAGCGCGCGTTCCCCGCGCCTTCTGGCAACCGCCATATTCTTCCACACCCCTACTCAGCCAACCAAATCGCCGTATCAGAGTTTTTCGGGGCGGCGGTGGATTTCGCTCAGCGGGGGTATGTTACCCCACCCCCGTGTAACGCTATTTTCGTTCTTTATTGACGCCTCCTCACACCTCATCGCCCCGCATTTCCAGCAGGACTGCTAACGGTGAACTAGCCTAGTGCTTTGCCCCTCAAAACCACTGCTCAGAATGTGCCCATAGCGTGCGGTTATGTTCAAAAACTTAAGTATCCAGGACGGCGCGGACGCCAATAAAAGATCGATTCGGGGCAGCCCCCCCCCTTCCCACTAACAGTTACTTTTCAGCTCGCGCCCAGGGGTTATGAAGGATCGCTTATGAGCCGTTTCAGCGGGCAGGTAGAACTTTTACACTGTGCTTAAAGTGCACGGTCATGTTAAATTGATCCCCGTACCACGGCCAGTTCAGGCCGACGCACCATCTTTCACGTGAGGATTAAACACATGAAGCTCAAGAAGTCCCTGCTGGCTCTGACCACCGCCGCTACCGTTGCAGTTGCTGGCTCCACCGCTGCAGTTGCTGAGGAAAACAACGGCGCCAACAACTCTTCCATCGAAACCGTCGCCGGCAGCGGGAAGCAGGATGGCACCGAGAACGACAACAACAACGACGGCGAGCCGGGCAAGAAGGACATCG
Organism: Corynebacterium sp. HMSC08A12; assembly: GCF_001807485.1. Classification (GTDB taxonomy): domain Bacteria; phylum Actinomycetota; class Actinomycetes; order Mycobacteriales; family Mycobacteriaceae; genus Corynebacterium; species Corynebacterium evansiae. The sequence continues at coordinate 78,098 of NZ_KV789189.1, forward strand.
CTGGCTCCGCAAACAAGTTCTTCGGCTGGAACGAGAAGACCAAGGGCATCGAGAAACTCACGACCGTCGTTACCCTGATCACCACCGTTGCAGCCCTGGTTGGCGGCATCGTTTCCCTGTTCAACAACTTCCAGAAGCTGGGCAAGCTGGCCAAGTAGGAACAGCCGGTTCCCACTAGGAGCTAGGTTCCGGCTGATCCCTTAAGTAGACAGGTCAGCCATACAGTTTCAAGCCCCGTGGCGATCCTCGGATCCCCGCGGGGCTTTTGCTACCCCTCGCCCTTTCACTTTTGCTTTAGGTAAGGGTAAGGTAACTCCCATTATGACCTCGAACCCAACTACCCTGAGCACCCCTACTAACACTTCCGCTTACCACGCGGCCTTCTCTGACCACCAACTCCTGACTGCCCCGGCTGAACCGCACCATCGAATCATCCGCGCCACCGTTTACGACGTCAGTACCCCGGCAGAGAACCTGCAACGGATTGTCATCCACTCCCCTGAACTAGTCGGCTTTCAGCTTTCCGGCCCTGACGAATTCTTTGGCCTCTTTATGCCCGCTAAGCCCGGCGAGAATCTCCATCTACCACTCCACGGAGGTGGCGCCAATATCCGCGCAAGCGTTGCAGCCATGCCGGAGACCCAACGCCCAAATCTACGTTGGTACACCGTACGCTCACTCGATCCCGAGTGCGGACAGATAACTTTCGACGTGGCGACACATGGCGTCAAAAATCCAAAGGATGAGCACGTCGGACCGGGGCTCGCCTGGGCTCTTGCAACTCGTGTTGGCGACCAGGTAGGCATCTGGACATGCCAGGGTCTCTGGAACCGCGCGCAAAGTTCACAAACGCTTATCGCAGACCCATCCGCCGCGCCTTCCGTTCGAGCCATCTTGGAATACACGCAGGCTTTCGCCCCGGAACAGTTGTGCGACATGCACCTCGTGGTTGTCGCCGAGAACCCTGGTGACCTCGAGCCGTCCCTTGTCGCCGACTGGGAGAGCAAACTGGGCAGCCTAGAAGTGTTGTTTAGCGCGACGACGGACTTCGGTACGGCAGTGATGTCTCACCTGCAGCAACTGGACCGCGCCGAACACCCTGCAGCGCAGTCGAAATACGTCTGGGTCGCGGGCGAAGGGCAACTCTGCAAGGAAGTCCGGCGCCACGCAATTCACACGTGGGGCCTCAACAGCGGATCTGTGCAGTGGTGCCCCTATTGGTTCCTCGGGAGGGCAAGGCCTTAGGCCCTACGCTCAAGAACCCTGTAGCGAATTAGCCACTATCCCGCGCGGTACGATAATCGGAGCCGTACCGTGGGGATCTTCCCACACCTCGGCATTCAGGCCATATGCCTCGCGCAACACATCCACCGTCAGAGCCTCCGTTGGAGAACCCTCGGCGATCTTTTCCCCTTCCTTCATGACGATCATCTCGTCGCTAAAAGCTCCCGCCAGGCCAAGATCATGAAGCACGGTAATCACCGTCTTGCCCTCTTGAGCGAGCTCCCGCACGATACTTAGAATCTCTATCGCATGTGCCGGATCTAGGTAGGTAGTCGGTTCGTCCAACAGCACAATTGGCGTATCCTGCGCCAGCACCATCGCCATCCAGACCCGCTGCCGCTGGCCGCCAGAAAGCTCCGCCACGTCGCGGGCAACAAGATGGTCAACCTTCGTCTTCTTCAGCGCCTCGCGCACTTTTTCTTTATCTTCTGACGCCGTCGCTCCCCCACCCCAGAGCGATCGACGATAAGGGTGCCGTCCGCGTTCCACGAGTTCTCCAACGGTCAACCCCGCCGGACACAGCGGGTGTTGTGGCAAAAGCGCAATTAGTTGGGCGGCTTCGCGTGCCCCCAAGCTATGCACGTCCTTATCCTCTACAAGAACACGTCCTTCGGTGGGAGCAAGCAGCCGAGAAAGCGTCTTGAGCAACGTTGACTTACCACAACCATTGGGACCTAAGAGCGTGGTGACCTTCCCGGGCTCTGCAGTGAAAGACACGTCCTTAACAATGCTTGGGCCGTCGTTGTAGCCCACGGTGACGTGATCAACTTGAACGTTCATTGAACCATTCCTTTCAGAGTTCCGCGACGGGCCGCCAACCACACAAGCAACACCAGCGCGGGTCCACCAATGATGGCGGTAACCAACCCCACAGGGGATGTAAATGGCAGTGCGCCCGCCACGACGGCGCACGCAGCTAATAGAGCAGCGCCTGCAAAAGTAGAGCACAACGGATGGGGCGCGGGCGTTCCGGCCACCAGCTTGGCCAGCTGAGGAGCCAACAGTGCCACGAATCCAATTGGGCCGACAAAGGAAACCACCACCGCGACAATGCCCGTTGCGGCAATGAGCAAAATAGCGCGCACCCTCGTGACATTTACACCAAGTGTGGACGCGGTGGCGTCATCATGAGAAAGAAGAGGGACATCGCGCGTAACGCAGAGGCCTAAAACCACGAAGGGCAACAAGCCCAACACCATAGGCAACAAAGCTTCCATACGCACAAAGCCGGTGGACCCAGCGAGCCAAGTTTGGGCATCCGTGGCACGAGTTAAGTCAGCCCGGAGAAGAAGATACTGCACTAAAGACTGCGTGAGGAAAGACAGCGCCAGGCCGATGACCACTACGCGCTGCGACGTTCCGAAACCACCGAGCAGAACGAGCAAACCAACGATCACTAGTGCGCCAAGCAAAGCGAGTGCAGCACGCCACCAGAACGTCGGCACCCCCTCACTCCATGCAGGGCGGGTAACTACGGTGCCCGCCACAACCAAAACCGCCGCGCCGCCGGATACACCGAGAATGTCCGGGCTGGCCAACGGATTGCGAGCCATGGTCTGAGTCCACGCGCCGGCCAGCCCCAGCGCCGCGCCGACCAGGACGGTAGCGATTGCTACAGGCAGGCGGAGATCCCACACCACGTTGATTGCTTGCTGTGTGCCCCCACCGGTGAGAACCTCGATGACTTCCATCGGGCTGAGCTTCACCGCACCTTGCCCCAGAATTAGGCAATAACAAAGCGCCGCTATGAGGGCGAACCCCGATGTGGCTGCCAGGATGCGTCTGCTTCGTGAACGCTTGATACTACGGATAGACGTCATATCGCTCATATCGCCAGCTCCGAGTCATTCGAGGTCGGTGAGCTCTTCTTACGCCGTACCGCCAGAATCATCACTGGGGCACCGACAATAGCTAGGACAATGGACATTTCCAGCTCGTTAGGTTGCAGGACGAAGCGGCCCACAATATCGGCTAGCAGTACAGCCGCGCCGCCGAGGATGGCAGTTGGTAGCAAGAGGCGGGTAAGCGCCGGGCCGGTAAACGGGCGCAGTAGGTGTGGCACGGCGAAGCCCACGAATGTCACTAGCCCCACGGTGGCTGTCGCCGAGCCGGCGAGGATGATCACCGCTGCGGCAGCCAACAAGCGGGTTCTCGTGGGCGAGCTGCCAAGGGAACGGGCGGAGTCCTCTCCCATCGCAAGTAGATCCAGCGGGCGTGCTGCAAGCGCACCACATAGAGCACCTAGTGCTAGACCTAAAGCAGCTAAGGCCACGTCTTCCATACCCCGTCCAGCCGTAGAGCCGACGGTCCAGCGGCGGAGCCCTTCCAGGGTGTCGGAAGAATAGAGGCTCAGCATATTCGTGGCCGCTTGCAGGGCAAAGGTAACTCCCACGCCCACGAGTACCAGAGTTAGCGGGTTACGCGATACGCGGGAAATCAACAGCACGACTAGAGCGGCGACGGCCGCCCCGACGAGCCCCACAAGTGTTCGCTCCCCGACCGTCGTTGCCCAGCCCAAGGTCAGTGCCGCGGCGACTGCGAAACTTGCTCCGGCGTTCACGCCGATAATGCCGGGATCTGCCAAGGGGTTGCGGGTCCAGCTCTGAGCAATGGCGCCCGCCATCGCCAGGGCCGCACCTGTGATCACAGCCAAGAGGGTGCGCGGAACGCGCAAGTCCCAAATGATGCCGGACTGTTCAGCATTGATGCCGGATTGCGTAGATGGGTGCGGACCATGCATGAGGATGCTGGTCACCTCGCCAATGGAAAGATCTTTGGAACCCAAGTACAGGGAGGCAACCAGCAGCAATGCCAAGCCAACGAGTGCGGCCGAAGTAAGCAAACGCCGGGACAACACCAAAGAATGTCGAGTTCTTGAGACGGACACTTTCAATTAAATTGCGTCAGCGAACTTGTCTACTGCCCAGGGGATGGTCAATGGGTTCGGCATACTCATTGCATTGCCCACGTTTTCGTCCATCCAGCGGACCTTGCCTTCGCGAACAACGTCCAGCTTGCTGAATGTTGGATCCTTCTTCAAGGTATCGGCGGCACCCTGGTAATCAAGGATGAAGAGGTAATCGACGTTGTTGAGGTCGCTGTAGTTCTCAGGTGCGATGTCGCGGTAGAACTCGCCCCCGTTACCTTCGAGCTCCTTCGGGATCTCGAAGCCCAGACTCTTGATAAACTGCCCACGCCCGTCACCGGAGGTGTACAGGCCGATCTTTCCCTGATAAGGCATGACGATAGCCGCACGCTTGCCCTTGAGCTCAGGGTGCTGCTGTTGGAAATCTTCGAAGGCCTTCTGCGTTTCTTCGACGAGTTTGTCGCCTTCTTCTTGCTTGTCTACAGCGCCGGCGATCTGGTTGACCTGATCCCGCCATGGGATCTGCCAGTCCGTGGCACCGTCTGGCTTAACGGTGGTTGGGGCGATGTCATTAAGCGCCTTCTTCGCCTGCGCGTCTACGGCAGAGTTCACCGCAATGATCTTGTCCGGATCAGCGGCGGAGATCTTCTCCAGGATTTCAGCAGTGAATCCGTTGGCAGTACCGTAAACCACTTCAGGCTTGTTGTCGCCGAGCTTTTCGGTAGCCCATGGGCCGACGCCAGACGCATCAACATCTCCCTCAGCACCCCAGGGCGCTACGAGGACTGGTTGGATGCCTAGAGCGAGCAAGGTATCGCTGTCTCCCAGGCCAACTGCGGCGATGCGCTCGTCCCCGGTGCCCTCATTTTTTGACGCCGCCGCGTCGTCGCCTCGGGAGCAACCAGACAGAACAAGAGTGGATGCTGCCAAGACAGCGGCGGTCTTCAGCGCCGCTCGACGGGTCAGCGAATTGTTTCGAAACATGTGAAAGCCTAACGTGTAAGGAACTCTTTGAGACGCTGTAAAGTACCCGTAGCCCCAAGAGACTGATGGCCTCTTTCGGCTACGGCCAACACAGCAGTCGCGCCTATATTACACAAGTAAGGCTAACCACACAACAGGCTACCCTAAGTTAGCCCTCTTCCTGCTCGGCCGCTACCGGCTCCATCGCCACCCGGGCCACCGTCACCCCCTGACCACTGTCGCCACGCTGGCCACCCTGGTCACTGTCGCCACCATCGCCCTCCCCCTGCCACTATCACCCCTGGCTACCCTGGCGCCACGCTGGCCACTGTCGCCACCATCGCCCCCCCCTGCCACTATCACCCCTGGCTACCCTGCCCCTCAGCGCCAAGATGCCCGCGCTATTGCAACTCGTGGCACCAACTGTCGGAAAAGTTGCACTTCCAAAGACTAAATGTCGCTAGATCGGGAATCCGTCAGCACCGGCGCGCCTCCGCATTTAGCGGCAATTGCCTCACCTGCAGTTTTGCGGAGATGCAAATCAGTGTCTTTAACGCATTCCCGATCTAGCGACATTCACCCCTGCTAGCGCCCCAAATACGGCGCCGTCGGCCACGCATTCCCGGTTTAGCGACATCTGCACATCCTCACGCCGCCAAATAAGGCGCCGCCGCCTCCCGTGGCGCAATCTCTCCCCAGCACTGCGCTCGCACAATCTCACGTTCCGCTGAGGCCACAGCCAAGCGGGAAGCGTGGGCGTCAATAAGAAACAAAATAGGCCCCCTACCGCAACAATGTGCGGGAGGGAGCCTTAGCGCCCGGCGACACAGCGCCAGGGCTGCCTAAGCAGCAGCGCCGGGGCCGCCGCAGCAGTCTGGACTGCCAGAGCTGCTCGGACTAGCGAGCCTTCTCGATGATCTCGGTCAGGCGGAAGTGCTTGTCCTTGGACAGCGGGCGGGTCTCCTCGATGCGAACGCGGTCGCCAACGCCGGCGGTCTCGTTCTCATCGTGGACCTTCACGCGGGAGTTACGGCGCATGATCTTGCCGTACAGTGCGTGCTGCTTGCGGTCCTCAAGCTCGACCACAATGGTCTTGTTCATCTTGGTGGAAACAACGTATCCGGAGCGAACCTTGCGGGCGCCCTTCTCGTTCTTCACAGCTGCGTTGTCATTCACGGTTGCCTCACTCATGCTGCGTCACCACCCGGGTTGGTAGACAGCCCGAGCTCGCGCTCGCGCAGGACGGTGTAGATGCGGGCGATGTCGCGCTTGACAACACCCAGACGACGGTTGTTGGTCAGCTGGCCGGTCGCAGCCTGGAAGCGAAGGTTGAACAGCTCTTCCTTCGCCTCACGCAGGCGGGTGGTCAGCTCTTCGTTGTTGAGCTCGCGGAGCTCATGTGCCGGAGTTCCGGTAGCCATTAGAACTGATCCTCCTTCTTCACGATGCGAACCTTGCAGGGCAGCTTGTTACCAGCACGGCGCAGTGCCTCCAGGGCGACCTCTTCGTTCGGGTAAGAGGCCTCGAAGAGGATACGACCCGGCTTGATGTTGGCAACCCACTTCTCCACGGGGCCCTTACCGGAACCCATACGCACGCCGAGCGGCTTCTGGGTCAGCGGACGATCCGGGAAGATGTTGATCCACACCTTGCCACCACGCTTCATGTGGCGGTTAATGGCGATACGAGCGGACTCGATCTGACGGTTGGTGATGTAGGTCGGCTCCAGGGCCTGCAGGCCATAGTCGCCGAACGTTACGCGGTTACCGCCCTTGGACACGCCACGACGGGTCGGGCGGTGCTGGCGACGGTACTTAACGCGCTTCGGGATAAGCATGTGTCTTAGCCCTCCTGCTTCTGCTCAGCGCGCTGGCGACGTGCGCCACCGCGACGTGGACGCTCACGACGACCGCGAGACGGGCGCTCGTCGCGTGCATTCATCAGGCTCTCGCGACGGCCGCCGACGACGTCACCCTTGTAGATCCACACCTTGACGCCGATGCGTCCGAAGGTGGTGTGGGCCTCGTAGGTGCCGTAGTCGATCTCAGCGCGGAGGGTGTGCAGCGGAACGCGACCCTCGTGGTAGCGCTCGGTGCGGCCCATCTCCGCGCCGCCCAGGCGACCGGAGCAAACAACCTTGATGCCCTTGACCTGCGGCTGGCGCATAGCGCCCTGGATTGCCTTGCGCATAGCGCGACGGAAGGCAACGCGGTTGGTCAGCTGCTCAGCGATGGACTGTGCCACCAGCTGTGCGTTGGCATCGATGTTCTTGACTTCGAGGATGTTCAGCTGAACCTGCTTGCCGGTGAGCTTCTCCAGCTGGCCGCGGATGCGGTCAGCCTCGGAGCCACGACGGCCAATCACAATGCCCGGGCGGGCAGTGTGGATGTCAACGCGAACCCGGTCGTGGGTGCGCTCGATGACAACGTTGGCAATGCCGGCGCGGTCAAGACCCTCGGACAGGAAGTCGCGGATCTTGATGTCCTCGGCGAGGTAGTCAGCGTACTGCTTGTCGGCGTACCAGCGGGAGCGCCACTCGGAAGTGATACCCAGCCGGAGGCCGTGGGGGTGGATTTTCTGGCCCACTACTGAGCACTTCCCTTCTGGCTCTCGACGACCACAGTGATGTGGCTGGTGCGCTTGCGGACGTGGAATGCACGACCCTGGGCGCGGGGGCGGAAACGGCGCATGGTCGGGCCCTCGTCGGCGTAAGCCTCAGAGACGACCAGCGTCTGCGGGTCCAAGCCGAAGTTGTTCTCGGCGTTGGCGGCGGCCGAAGCAACGACCTTCGCGACCGGCTCGGAAGCGGCCTGCGGAGCGTACTTCAGGATCGCCAGGGCGTCCTCGACGGACTTGCCACGGATCGTGTCGATCACGCGGCGTGCCTTCATCGGAGTGACGCGGACGAAACGCGCGGTTGCGCGTGCGGTGGTTACGGTGTCAGACATGATTATCGACGACCCTTCTTGTCGTCCTTGACGTGACCCTTGAAGGTCTTCGTAGGAGCGAACTCACCTAGCTTGTGACCGACCATGGAATCATCGATGAACACCGGCACGTGCTTACGACCGTCGTGGACGGCGAAAGTGTGGCCGATGAAATCGGGGAGAATGGTCGAGCGACGGGACCACGTCTTGATGACGTTCTTGTTGCCCTTTTCGTTCAGAGCGTCCACCTTCGCAAGGAGGTGTTCGTCGACGAATGGGCCCTTCTTCAGGCTGCGTGGCATTCTCTACTACCTCCTCTTAGCGCTTCTTGTTCTTGTTGGAGCGACGACGGCGAACGATCATCCGGTCGCTGGGACGGTTCGGCTTGCGGGTGCGTCCCTCAGGCTGACCCCAAGGAGACACAGGGTGACGACCACCGGAGGTCTTACCCTCACCACCACCGTGCGGGTGGTCAACCGGGTTCATAACAACACCGCGGACGGTCGGGCGTACGCCCTTCCAGCGCATACGGCCGGCCTTGCCCCAGCGGATGTTGATCTGCTCCTGGTTGCCGACCTCGCCGATGGTGGCGCGGCAGCGAATGTCTACGCGACGGATCTCGGAAGACGGCATACGCAGAACTGCGTACTTGCCTTCCTTACCCAGCAGCTGGATGGAGGCACCAGCGGAACGAGCCATCTTGGCGCCGCCGCCCGGCTTCAGCTCCACAGCGTGGATGGTGGTACCGGTCGGGATGTTACGCAGCGGCAGGTTGTTACCAACCTTGATGTCGGCGTTCGGGCCGGACTCCAGCAGCGTGCCCTGCTTCAGACCGCGGGGGGCGATGATGTAACGCTTCTCGCCATCGCGGTAGTGCAGCAGCGCAATGTTAGCGGTGCGGTTCGGGTCGTACTCGATGTGAGCGACCTTGGCGATCACGCCGTCCTTGTCGTTACGACGGAAGTCGATAACGCGGTAGCGGCGCTTGTGGCCGCCACCCTTGTGACGGGTCGTGATGTGGCCGTGAACGTTACGGCCACCGGTCTTCGACAGCGGGCGCAGCAGAGACTTCTCGGGAGTCGAACGGGTAATTTCCGCGAACTCGGAGACAGAACTCTGGCGGCGACCCGGCGTAGTCGGCTTGTACTTACGAATAGCCATACTTTTGCTTCCTCTTTACCTTTCGGTGTCCGGCCGCCTTAGGCGGTCGCTCCACCGAAGATGTCGATCGGATCGCTGCCGGCGACCAGGGTCACCATGGCGCGCTTGGTTGCCTTGCGCTGGCCGTAGCCGGTGCGGGTGCGCTTACGCTTGCCCTCACGGTTAACGGTGTTAACGCTGGCGACCTTCACACCAAAGATCTGCTCGACGGCAATCTTGATTTGGGTCTTGTTAGAGCTGGGGTGAACCAGGAACGTGTAGACGTTCTGCTCCATCAGGCCGTAGGACTTCTCAGATACGACCGGGGCGATGATGATATCGCGAGGATCAGCTACAGTGCTCACTTTGCCTCCTCCTTGGTCTTATCAGCGGCGTTGATGAAAGCGTTCAGTGCCTCCACGGAGAACACAACGTCGTCCGCGTTCAGAACGTCGTAGGTGTTCAGCTGGTCGTTGACCAGGGTGTGCACCTGCGGCAGGTTGTTCACGGACTTCCATGCGGTGACGTCTTCGCGGGTCAGGACAACCAGCACGGACTTGCGGTCCGTCAGACGCTCGATGAAAGCGCGTGCAGCCTTGGTGGACGGGGTCTGGCCCGGGACCAGCTCCTCGACCACGTGAATGCGGTCGTGACGCACGCGATCGGTCAGGGCGCCGCGCAAAGCAGCGGCCTTCATCTTCTTCGGAGTGCGCTGGGAGTAGTCACGCGGCTGCGGGCCGTGAACCGTGCCACCACCGGTGAAGTGGGGAGCGCGGATGGAGCCCTGACGTGCGCGACCGGTGCCCTTCTGGCGGAACGGCTTACGGCCACCGCCGGACACCTGGCCACGAGTCTTCGTAGCGTGGGTACCCTGACGCTTTGCTGCGAGCTGAGCGGTAACGACCTGGTGCATCAGTGCGACGCTGACCTCTGCATCGAAGATGGATGCGGGCAGCTCGACCGTGCCGTTGGTCTTACCGTCAGCGGTGTGGACATCAAGCTTTAGATTGCTCATGCGTGTGCACCGCCCTTCACTGCGGTCTTGACAACGACGAGACCGCCGTTGACACCCGGAACTGCACCCTTGATCAGGAGCAGGTTGGACTCTGCGTCGACCTTGGCCAGCTTCAGGTTCTGCTGGGTAACGCGGTCGTTACCCATGCGGCCTGCCATGCGCTTGCCCTTGAACACGCGGCCGGGGGTGGCTGCCTGTCCGATGGAGCCCACGCGGCGGTGAGCGGCCTGGTTACCGTGAGCAGCACCCTGGCCGGCGAAGCCGTGGCGCTTCATGCCGCCGGCGTAGCCCTTGCCCTTGGTGGTGCCCGTCACGTCGACGAACTTGACATCGTTGAAGATGTCTACGGTGACGTCCTGGCCAACCTCGTAGCTGGATGCGTCTGCAACGCGGATCTCAGCAACGTGGCGGCGCGGAGTCACGCCAGCCTTCTTGAAGTGACCTGCGGCAGGCTTGTTTACCTTGCGCGGGTCGATCTCGCCGAAGGCGATCTGTACGGCCTCGTAGCCGTCGGTTTCCTTGGAACGCACCTGGGTTACGACACAGGGCCCAGCCTCGACGACGGTGACCGGTACAACACGGTTTTCCTCGTCGAAGATCTGAGTCATGCCGAGCTTCTTGCCCAGGATGCCCTTGATCTCAATATCACTCATAGTTTCTCTTCCGCTGCCGTTTCAGTAGTTCAGACTCGTTTGCCGCTTACTGAATGTTGACGTCGACGCTGGCCGGAAGATCGATGCGCATGAGTGCGTCAACGGTCTTCGGGGTTGGGTCGAGAATGTCGATCAGACGCTTGTGCGTACGCATCTCAAAGTGCTCGCGCGAGTCCTTGTACTTGTGCGGAGAGCGGATGACGCAGTACACGTTCTTTTCAGTTGGCAGTGGCACTGGGCCGACAACACGAGCGCCGGTACGGGTAACCGTCTCGACGATCTTCTTGGCAGAAGCGTCGATAGCCTCGTGATCGTAGGCCTTGAGCCTAATGCGGATCTTCTGTCCCGCCACGCTTGTCCTCTTCCTTCAAAGCGCTTCCCTGCTATTTAAAACAGCTGGTAGTCACGCTTCTTATCTGTCTTAGTCTTAACGCTGTCCGGCCTTGGGGCCTGGTCCAGTCGCCAGTGTCGCTTGTGTCTTACATTTACTTGTTTGTGCCATCGACGGATAGCGGGTCATTCGGTTTTAATGAACACACGCCATACGCACTTGGTTTATCAAGTGATGTAACAACACCCGGTTCCCGCCCCTTTAGCTTGCTCCATGGCCGGATTCGTTTTACCGAGGCCTTATATACGAAATATATGGAGTACAAGCTTGGAAACGTGTTCCGCGCCTTGTCGGAAGGGAATCCCTTCGCTTACTGCCGCTGTTCATTTACCATGCCCCATCCTCCGGCACCCGCGGTCGGGCGTGTCGCCTTTCCGCTTTTTAAGTACCGCACAGCAAAGCAGCCCCGCTGTGCTCCTTTCGGATCACTTTCGCGAGGTTCTTCACCGACGATGGATCATGCTCACTTCACCATCGACACCTTCTTGGTCCAGCCTCGCTGCTGCGCTGCTGGCCTCATGTGCCGTGTTAAAGCAACGTCAAGTATTCAACCACACCGGGCGCGCCGAAACCAAATCACTTCTGTCTTTTTCTTTTGGACGCCCCTACGCGCCGGTTACCTATTACTTCCGTAGCCCTTTGAGCACTAGAATCGCCACGTAAGTACAGACTTCACATGCATGGCCTTGAGGTGGCGTCACCTAAAGAAGGAACAGTAATGAGCGACTACCGCAACAACCCCGAATACCAGCGGCAACGGCGCGCCCTGGTGCGGAAACACCACCCCGACGCTGGAGGGACGGATGCCGAGCTGATCGACGCCCTGCGCGCCCTCGACGAGGCCTGGGACCGTCGCGCACGCCTGCGCCGCCAAGTCCGCGAGCACCGGCCGAGCTTCATATCCGAGGACAAGGCCGAGCAGGCGATGGACGTGGCCGAACAAGCCATGGGCGTGGCTGAGAACTTCGCCCGCAGCGCCGGACGCTTCGCCGGCAACCTCCGCCACACGCTGCTGCACAAGCTGCCGCAGGAGTTCCGGCGCGGCTACCGCGAGGGAGACAAGTAGATGCCCACCCGATACGAACAGATCGCCCGGGAACTGCGCGAAGACATCCGCAACGGGCGCTTCCAGGTAGGCGAGCCCATCCCCAGCGAAAGAACCCTGGCCGACCGTTTCGACGTCGCTCCCGGCACCATGCGCCAGGCGCTGAATCAGCTGGTGGACGAAGGCACCCTCAGCTCTAAGCGGGGTGCGCGAAAGGTCGTGCTGCGCATGCCCGCCCGCTTCCCCGAGATCTCGAAGTTCCGCAGTTTCGCCCAGTGGGCCTACGGGCGCGGGCGCACCCCTGGCGGTCACGTGATCCACCAGGAATGGGTCGAGCAGACCGATAAGGATGCCGAGTTGCTGCGCGTGCCCGCCGGCGAGAAAGTGCTGAAGGTGCTGCGAGTGCGCACCATCGACGGCTCCCCCATCATGCTGGAGCGCACCCGCTACCCCGCCTGGGTCGGCGCCAAGGTCGAGCCGATGGATCCCACCTGCCCGTCTGTGACCAACGAGCTGGCCTCCCGCCACAACATTCATTTCTTCGCCGCCGACAACGTGTTCTCCGCCGCTAAGGCCGGGGAAGTTGATGCGCGGTGGCTGCCCCTCGAGGCTGGCGATCCTGTTCTGGTACACCGGCGCCTGTCGCGCGATGCGAAGGGTACGCCGTTGGAGATGAGTGAGGATCGCTATATTGCGGACGCCCTCAGTATCGCCGTGCCCACGTCTGGCAAGAACAACGTGCTCAGCTGGACTACGTTGAATCGCTTCCCCTGGGGATAGTTCCAGGACCGGTCCGGGGGCTAGCTCTCCAGGACATGCAGAAGGCCCCGGACTCCTTGAAGGAGCCCGGGGCCTTGAACCGTTTAGCGCCTAAAGCGCTAAGCGGTGATCATGTGAGTAGTTAAAACTACTTGTTGATCTTGGTAACGCGACCAGCGCCGACGGTGCGGCCACCCTCACGGATAGCGAAGCGCAGGCCCTCGTCCATAGCAACCGGCTGGATCAGGGTGACGGACATGTCAACGTTGTCGCCCGGCATAACCATCTCGGTGCCCTCCGGCAGCTTCACAACACCGGTAACGTCGGTGGTGCGGAAGTAGAACTGCGGACGGTAGTTGTCGAAGAACGGGGTGTGGCGGCCGCCCTCGTCCTTGGACAGAACGTAGACGGAGCCCTCGAACTCGGTGTGCGGGGTGTAAGCGCCCGGCTTAGCAACGATCTGACCACGCTCAACATCTTCGCGCTTCAGGCCACGCAGCAGCAGTGCGGCGTTGTCGCCAGCCTCTGCGGTGTCCAGCAGCTTGTTGAACATCTCGATGGAGGTAACGGTGGTCTTGGTGGACTTCTCGCGGATGCCCAGGATCTCGACCTCGTCGTTCAGGTTCAGGACGCCACGCTCAACACGGCCGGTAACAACGGTACCGCGGCCGGTAATGGTGAAGATGTCCTCAACCGGCATCAGGAACGGCTTGTCGGTCTCGCGCTCCGGATCCGGGATGGAGTTGTCGCAAGCCTCCATGAGCTCCAGGATCTGCTTAGCCCACTTCTCGTCGCCCTCCAGGGCCTTCAGTGCGGAGATGTGAACAACAGGTGCTTCCTCGTCGAAGTCCTGCTCAGCCAGCAGCTCGCGGACCTCCATCTCGACGAGCTCCAGCAGCTCCTCATCGTCAACCATGTCGCACTTGTTCAGTGCAACCAGGATGTACGGAACGCCAACCTGGCGAGCCAGCAGAACGTGCTCACGGGTCTGCGGCATCGGGCCATCGGTTGCAGCAACAACCAGGATGGCGCCGTCCATCTGAGCAGCACCGGTGATCATGTTCTTGATGTAGTCAGCGTGGCCCGGAGCGTCAACGTGAGCGTAGTGGCGCTTCTCGGTCTCGTACTCAACGTGGGAGATGTTGATCGTGATGCCACGCTCCTTCTCCTCCGGCGCCTTATCGATGGCGTCGAAAGCGAAGGACTTGTTGGCCTCGGGGAATGCGTCAGCCAGAACCTTGGTGATCGCGGCAGTGGTGGTGGTCTTGCCGTGGTCGACGTGACCAATGGTGCCGATGTTTACGTGCGGCTTGGAACGCTCGAACTTAGCCTTCGCCACTTTGTGTCCTCCTGGACTGCTCGGTGGCTACGACTCTCGCAGCCACATTAACTTTTATTTCCAACCAGTTGCTTCCCCGCAGTTTACGGTTCGCCCACTGGCTAGTTTTCTTACTTCTTGCCGAATATCAGATTATCCGTGTAACGAACATCTTCGCCTCGACTTTGTACTTCGAGGCCAGTCGCGCTACACGCGAACTGGGTAACGGCCAGCACACCGCATCCTACGTCACTTTTGCCATGTAGAAAAATTTGCCTCTGGGAGCAAACCTAAAATCCCACGAACATTGGGGTAATCAAGTTTTCTATGTGGTTGTTTATTGACGCAGGGCTACGCCGTGCTGACCCCTACCCCGCAAGGCTCTTGGGCCCGTGATGTTCCCGCGACAGGCGCCCGGGGTGGTGGGCGCCCGAGGGGGCGTCACAAAGCTAAAGGAACCTTGCTTGGGGTCTTGCTTTAAGGGTTAAGCGTTGCCGCCAGTGCGCTCCGCGATGATCTCGGATGCGACGTTGGTCGGAACCTCGCCGTAGGAGTCGAAGATCATGGAGAAGTTCGCACGACCGGCGGTGCGGGAACGCAGGTCGCCGATGTAGCCGAACATCTCGGACAGCGGCACCTTAGCCTTGACAAGCTTGGCGCCGGCGCGGTCGTCCATGGAGGAAACCTGGCCACGGCGGGAGTTGATGTCGCCGATGACGTCGCCCATGTACTCCTCAGGGGTGATGACCTCAACGGCCATCAGCGGCTCCAGCAGAACCGGCTTTGCCTTGGCAACAGCTTCCTTCAGTGCCTGGGAACCAGCCAGCTTGAAGGCCATCTCGGAGGAGTCAACCTCGTGGTAAGCACCATCCAGCAGGGTGGCCTTGATGTTCACCAGCGGGAAGCCAGCCAAGTAGCCGTACTGCATAGCGTCCTGGATACCGGCATCGACAGACGGGATGTACTCCTTCGGCACGCGGCCACCGGTGACCTCGTTGACGAACTCGTAGGTCTGGTCGGAGCCCTCTTCCGGCTCGTAAGGCTCGAGCGCGATGATGACGCGCGCGAACTGACCGGAACCACCAGTCTGCTTCTTGTGGGTGTACTCCAGCTTCTCGACCGGCTTGCGGATGGTCTCGCGGTAAGCAACCTGCGGGTTACCAATGTTCGCCTCGACCTTGAACTCGCGGCGCATGCGGTCAACCAGAACGTCCAGGTGCAGCTCGCCCATACCGCCGATGACGGTCTGGCCGGTCTCCTCGTCCAGCTTGACGGTGAAGGTCGGGTCCTCTTCCGCCAGCTTCTGAATGGCGGTACCCAGCTTCTCCTGGTCGGACTTGGTCTTCGGCTCGATGGCCACCTCGATCACCGGATCCGGGAAGTCCATGGACTCCAGGATGACCGGATCCTGAGCGTCACACAGGGTGTCGCCCGTGGTGGTGTCCTTCAGACCGATGAAGGCGTAGATGTGGCCAGCGGATGCGCGATCCACCGGCTGCTCCTTGTTGGAGTGCATCTGGAACAGCTTACCGACGCGCTCCTTCTTGTCCTTGGTGGAGTTCGTGATCTGTGCACCGGACTCCACGGAACCGGAGTACACGCGAACATAGGTCAGCTTGCCGAAGAACGGGTGAACGGCAACCTTGAACGCCAGAGCAGAGAACGGCTCGTCCTTGGACGGCTTACGCAGCTTCTCGGCCTCCGCATCCTTCGGATCGTGGCCGACGATGGAGCCGACATCCATCGGGTTCGGCAGGAAGTCGATCACAGCGTCCAGCATCGGCTGGATGCCCTTGTTCTTGTAGGCGGAGCCACAGTAAACCGGGTAGACCTCAGAGTTGATGGTCAGCTTACGGATCTGTGCCTTCAGCTCGTCGACGGTGATTTCCTCACCGGCGAAGTAGCGCTCCATCAGCTCTTCATCAGACTCAGCAACGGTCTCGATGAGCTTCTCGCGGTACTCCTCAGCCTTCTCCTTCAGATCCTCCGGGATCTCTTCGTAGGTCGGCTCGGTACCGATCTCGACCTTGCCGCGCCAGGTCAGGGCGCGCATGTTCAGCAGGTCGACGATACCGTCGAAATCATCCTCGGCACCGATCGGCAGCGCCATCACCAGAGGCTTTGCACCCAGGCGGTCGATGATGGTCTGCACGGTGTAGTAGAAGTCCGCACCCAGCTTGTCCATCTTGTTGACGAAGCAGATACGCGGAACGTCGTACTTGGTTGCCTGGCGCCAGACCTGCTCGGACTGCGGCTCCACGCCCTCCTTGGCGTCGAACACAGCAACAGCACCGTCCAGAACACGCAGGGAACGCTCCACCTCAACGGTGAAGTCCACGTGACCCGGGGTGTCGATGATGTTGATCTGGTTGCCTTCCCAGAAACAGGTGGTCGCGGCGGAAGTAATGGTAATTCCGCGCTCCTTCTCCTGCTCCATCCAGTCCATCGTGGAGGCGCCATCGTGGGTCTCACCGACCTTACGGTTGATGCCGGTGTAGAAAAGGATGCGCTCCGTGGTGGTGGTCTTACCAGCATCGATGTGCGCCATGATGCCGATGTTGCGGACCTTCTTCAGGTCGGTCAACGCTTCAAGTGCCACTGGGTTACCCCGCTCATTTCGTTGTTGAGCGACTTGGCCGGAACTTCCATGTTGTTCACATTGTTGTTCTTCAAGTGCTTTAAAAAGCCCCGCAAGCCGCAGGCGATTATGTACTCGTTCTATTGTGCCAGCTTTGTGCCGTCACGTCGCGTCGAGGGTTTATTGACGCCCTCACGCGGTCAATAAAAACTATAGCCCCACTACCCCGATATGAAGTTTGGGCGGTGAGGCTATAGAGCCGCTGCTACCAGCGGTAGTGGGCGAAGGCGCGGTTGGCCTCTGCCATCTTGTGAGTGTCTTCGCGACGCTTCACGGATGCACCCAGGCCGTTGGATGCGTCCAGGATCTCGTTGGCGAGACGTTCGGTCATGGTGTTCTCACGACGCTGACGGGTGAAGGTCACCAGCCAACGCAGTGCCAGAGTGGTGGAACGGCCGGGGCGAACCTCAACCGGAACCTGGTAGGTAGCGCCACCAACACGGCGGGAGCGAACCTCAAGAGCCGGCTTGACGTTGTCGAGAGCCTTCTTCAGGGTGAGGATCGGATCGGTGCCGGTCTTCTCGCGGCACTGCTCCAGTGCGCCATAGACGATGCGCTCTGCGGTGGACTTCTTACCGTCAAGGAGAACCTTGTTCACCAGCTGGGAGACGAGAACGTCGCCGTAAACTGGATCCTTGACTAGCTGTCGGGAAGGTGCTGGACCCTTACGTGGCATTGTTTACTTCTCCTTCTTAGCGCCGTAGCGGGAACGTGCCTGCTTGCGGTCCTTGACACCCTGGGTGTCGAGGGAACCACGCACGATCTTGTAACGAACACCCGGGAGGTCCTTCACACGACCACCGCGGACGAGCACCATGGAGTGCTCCTGCAGGTTGTGGCCCTCACCCGGGATGTAGGCGGAAACCTCGATACCGGAGGTCAGGCGAACACGGGCAACCTTACGCAGTGCGGAGTTCGGCTTCTTCGGAGTGGTGGTGTACACGCGGGTGCACACGCCACGGCGCTGCGGGGAGCCCTTCAGGGCTGCCGTGGCAACCTCGGACTTCTTGCTGTGGCGGCCCTTGCGGACCAGCTGCTGAATAGTTGGCATAGATGAACTTTCTTTCGGTTCTTTTCGGTGCAGTTGCGCAGTACCGCCACTTCGGAAGTGGCCGCCCTGCGGGTTGAGCATCTGTAGCTTGAGGATCTCAAAAGGATCTGCACACACGAAAAATAAGGGGCTCTTCCTTACGGGGCCTCTTCCGTGGTGTATCACCCCACGCAATAACGTGGAGATCCCTGCATCGCACCCCAGCTGCACAACCGGCCTGCGCTAACTCGGTTAGCTAGTGGCCGTCACTGCACCAGCGGAGACAATACAATCTACGCCGGTCAGATTACAGCACGGTGCGTGAGAAACCAAAATGAGGTTGGATTTCGAAATTAAGGATCCGGCGACCGCCGTTCATGTTAGATTTAGTTTTGCCACAGAAACCTCTGTATGGCGTTCCTTCTAACTTTAAGGATGGCCCGATGAAGAGCCTTCGCATTAACCGCGGTGTTGTCGCCGGCGCAGCCGCAATATCCCTTCTACTCTCGGCTACCGGTGTAGCCGCTCCTTCTCTGCTACCACAGGCAACTGCGCAGTCCACCAGTAAGAACTTGTCGCTGAAATGCACTTACAACGCACTCGGCGAGAAGACGGCTGAGACTAGCAACACAGTAACTGTCGATATGCCTAATGAAGTTGAGACTGGAAAAGACATTCCGGTGAACGTTACAACCGGTGAGACAAAGATCTCCAACTTCCTGTTTGGGGCGGTTAAGAGTGTCAATGCGAAAGACAGCACTGTGCGTCTGCAAGTTTCTCCAAATGCAGAACTTGTCGGTTCTCCACAGGGAGTGACCCTAGCAAATGGCGTTCTGAGCATATCGAACGTTCTCTCTGCGTCGAAGACTAGTAAGAATGAAATCACAGTCACCGCGAAGCCAGTTGCCTTCTCGCTACGTTCCAAGGATGGGCAGAAGGTCACCATTGGCGCCCCGGACAACATCATCAGCCTGACCATGGGTACTAGTTCTGGTCTGGCGCCTACGGTGCCAACTAACTGTATGACCACTCCCGTGCAGCTGAATGAAACCAACGTTAAGGCAGCTCCTGCCCCGGAACCAGAGCCGAACCCCGAACCGAATCCGAAGCCTCAACCAGATCCGGAGCCGAACCCCGAACCAAATCCAGAGCCTCAACCAGATCCAGAGCCGAACCCCGAACCAAATCCGGAAGACCCAGGTAAGCCGGAGGATCCCCAGCCGAAGCCGGAGGATCCAAACAAGCCGGAGCCGGAGGATCCAGGCAAGCCAGAAGACCCAGGCAAGCCGGAAAACCCAGGGTCGTCGCCTAGCGGCTCTTCCAAGGAAGGCATTCTTTCCTTCTTCCAGAAGATTTTCGGCATCGACAAGTCGGATGAGGGAAAGGAAACCCAGAAGACTTTCTGGCTCTCCCTCTTCGGAGCCGGGGTTCTGGGAGTCCTGATTTCTTGCGTGATGAAGTTCTTCCACTAGAACCAGAGCGAAGACATCGGGATGGCCTACAATCATCCCGATGTTTCCTCCCCCTTTCGACCTAGCAATCATCGGCGACGGCCTGCCCGCCGCCGAGCTTCTACCGCGCATCCCGGAGCGCGGCCCACTGGTGGTGGAAGCACCCCCTGGTACTGGTAAGACAACCCTCGTTCCGCCTGCACTGTCCAGCATCCTGCAGTCCCAAGCAGGCACGGCTCCCGAAGCCGACGAAGCTGCACCGCCGAAAGTTCTGGTCACCGCGCCTCGCCGCGTGGCCGTCCGCGCCGCCGCCCGGCGCCTCGCCCACCTCGACGGCTCCCGCGTAGGCGACCGCGTCGGCTACAGCATCCGTGGAGAACACCACCCCGGCTCCCTGGTGGAATTCGTCACTCCCGGTGTGCTTCTCAACCGCCTCCTGGCCGACCCCGCACTCGAAGGCGTGGGCGCGGTACTCATCGACGAAGTCCACGAGCGCCAACTGGATTCTGACCTCGTGCTCGCCATGTGCCAGGAAGTCGCACTGCTGCGCGAAGGCGACCCCGCCGGGGAGCTCTACCTCTGCGCAATGTCCGCTACCGTCGACACGCAGAAGCTCGCCGACTATATGGGCGCCCAGGTCGTCTCCACCCCAGCGGTCACCCATCCGCTCGAGGTCACATACCACCCGCATCCCGAGCGCGCCCAGGGCTCGCCCGCGTTCTACCGGCACGTCGCGAACCTCGCCCTGCAGGCTCACTCGCACCATCTTGATTCCGGCCATCCTGACCACCGCACGCTGGTCTTCGTGCCCGGCCGCAAGGAGATCGACTGGGTGAGCTCTCACCTGCCCGATTCCGCCCCGCTCCACGGCGGCCTGAACTCACGCGAACAAGATGCCGCCCTGACCGGCCGCTCCCCCATCGTCGTCGCCACCTCCATCGCCGAATCCTCGCTGACCGTCCCCGGCGTGCACGCGGTCGTCGACGCTGGTCTTTCCCGTACTCCCCGCCGTGATCAAGCTCGCGGCATGACTGGCCTGGTCACCACCTCCACCTCCAAAGCCAGCGCCGATCAGCGTGCCGGCCGTGCCGGTCGCCTCGGCCCTGGACAGGTCTATCGCGCCTACTCCGCAGCCGACTATTCCCACTTCGCACCGGACATCACCCCGGAGGTTCTCTCGTCGGACCTCGTCGCCGCCGCCCTGACCCTCGCTGCTTGGGGTTCGCCCGATATTTCTCTTCTCGACGCCCCTCCGGCCGCGACCCTCACCGAAGCCAACCGGGAGCTGCACGCCTTGGGCGCGCTGGACGGGAACGGCGCGATCACCGCGACGGGTCAAAAGCTCGCGCGCATTCCCGCCGACCCGCGCCTCGGGGCGGCACTGCTGGCGCACGGCTCAGGCGCTGCCGAGGTTGTTGCCGCGCTGTCGATTGGCCTGCAGGGGGACCTCGCCGAGGCGAAGCCGCAGGCCTCCGAGGTGCGCCGCTTCGCGCGGATGGTGGACGACCGTGGCCCGGCCACTCCCGGCGAGGTTGTAGCCTCCGCATACCCCGACCGCGTTGCAAAGCTAGTGGATAGCGGCAGCCGCAGCGCTGGCAGCGCCAGAGGTAGCGGCGAGGATGTCGAGTATCTGCTGGCCTCCGGCACCCGCGCCACCCTCGCGCCGGAGCTGCGCCGACCGCTCGGCGGCTCCGAATGGCTGGCAGTGGCGGAGGTCCAGCTGGGCCGCACTCCCCTGATCCGCGCAGCCGCCCGGCTAGGCGAACCGGACCTAACGCAAGTACGGGAGGACGTCACCGCGCGCATCGCCGACGGTAAGCTCCGCGCGCGGCGCACCTGCCACCTCGGAGCCATCGAGCTATCCAGCACCCCAGTCTCCATAAACCAGCTGGGTGCAGAAGAGAGAACCCAGGCCATCGCGGCCTTGGCGGCCAAGGGGCTTGGGTGGCTACAGATGACGGAGGGGGCGTCAAGAATAAAAGAAAGAGTCGACTACCTCCGTGAGCAGCTCGGCGAACCGTGGCCGGACCTGGCGGCAGGCGACTACACGCCCGAGGCCGAGCGGGTCGTGGCGGGCGAAAGGATCGCCGACATCAACGCTTACCAGGCGATCATGCGCCAACTGCCGTGGCCCGAGGCAGGGCAGATGGACGAGCTCGCACCGGAACGACTGGAAGTACCCAGCGGATCAGCTCCGAAGGTTCACTACGAAACAGGGCGGCCGATTGTGCGCGTCAAGCTGCAGGAATGCTTTGGCCTGGCGGACTCCCCCACCATCGCAGGGAAAAAAGTTCTGTTCCACCTACTATCGCCAGCGGGCCGCGAGCTGGCCGTCACCGACGATCTGAAGAGCTTCTGGGATGGCCCCTACCAGGGCGTGCGTAAGGACATGCGCGGGCGTTATCCGAAGCACCCGTGGCCCGAGGATCCGTGGTCGGCGACGGCGACGAAGAAGACAAAGCGGGCGCTGGGTAATTAACGGCGCTTGCTGCCGAAGGTCTTAGTGAAGTTCAGACCGCGGATCGGGGTACGGATTGTCACGGACTGGCGGCCATCAGCGCGCTGCGTAATGCGCATCGGCCCAACGCGGGTGGATCCACCTACGCCCCCGGAAGAGGTGTTAATGCGGAACGGACCGAAGTTCTTGGAATTGCGAAACATCATACCCATGCAGCACATCATAGAGCACCGCATGCCATAGACACGCAAAAGCGGGCGCCGCCCGCAGTACGAGGTCTTTAAGCAAAAGACCTCTAGTACAAGGGGAAGCGCCCGCTAAAGGCTGCTGGCCGCCCGCCAGTTGCGGGCAACCATGCAGCAGATCCGAACTACATCAGATCAATGTCGTCCAGCGGCACGGCAGCGCCGGTGAACTCGCCGTAAGTGTCGTCGGCGTAGAAGCCATCACCGAAGGAGGACGGCAGGGAGTAAGCCGCTGCGCGGGCCTCCTCCGTCGGCTCCACGCTGATGTTGCGGTAGCGGGAAATACCCGTACCGGCCGGGATCAGCTTACCGATGATCACGTTCTCCTTCAGGCCGATCAGCTTGTCAGAACGCTTGTTGATAGCAGCGTCCGTGAGCACGCGAGTGGTCTCCTGGAACGAGGCGGCGGACAGCCAGGACTCGGTGGCCAGGGAGGCCTTCGTGATACCCATGATCTCGGCGCGAACCTCTACCGGACGGCCGCCGGTCTTGACGGCCTCCTTGGAAGCAGCCACTGCGTCTGCGTGGTCCACCAGGGAGCCCGGCAGGAACTCGGTCGAGCCGGAGTCGATGACGGTCACGCGGCGCAGCATCTGGCGCACGATGATCTCGATGTGCTTGTCGTGGATGGCCACACCCTGATCGCGGTAGACCTTCTGGACCTCGTTGATCAGGTGCTGCTGCACGCCACGGCGGCCCATCACGCGCAGAACCTCGTGCGGGTCGGCAGCGCCCTTCAGCAGCTGCTGGCCCATCTTCACGTGGTCGCCGTCGCGGATCGGGCGCTCCACGCCACCGGTGCCCAGCGTTGCCAGGCCCTGGCGCTTGGAGAGCTTCTCGTAGACCACATCGTCGGAGCCGTCGTCCGGCTCGATGGTCAGGGTGAAGAAGTTGTCGTCGTCCTCGATGCGGACCTTGCCGTCCACCGACGCAATCGGGGACTTCGCCTTCGGCACGCGGGCCTCGAACAGCTCCTGAACACGCGGCAGACCACCGGTAATGTCGCCACCGACACCACCCAGGTGGAACGTACGCATCGTCAGCTGGGTACCCGGCTCACCAATGGACTGGGCGGCGACGATACCAACGGCCTCGCCGATCTCCACCTTCTTGCCGGTCGCCATGGAACGGCCGTAGCAGGTGGAGCACACGCCGGTGTTGGTAGCACAGGTCATCACGGAGCGGACCTTTACTTCCTCCACGCCGGCCTCGAGGAGAGCCTGCAGCTCGCCCTCGCCAACGACATTGCCCTCGGCGACGATAACGGTGCCGTCGGAGGCGGTGGCGTCACTAGCCAGGTAACGACCCAGAACAGACGTTTCGACGAAGTCCGCCGCGGTGTAGTTACCGGTCGGCTTGCCCTCGGCGTCCAGAACCGGAACGGCCACCGGCATGACAGCGCCCTGCTTGGTGCCACAGTCGTCCTCGCGCACGATGACGTCCTGCGCCACGTCCACCAGACGACGGGTCAGGTAACCCGAGTCGGCGGTACGCAGTGCCGTATCGGCCAGACCCTTACGGGAACCGTGGGAGTTGTTGAAGTACTCGAGCACGGACAGGCCCTCGCGGAAGGAGGTCTTGATCGGGCGGGTGATGTACTCACCGCGCGAGTTCGTAACCATGCCCTTCATGCCGGCCAGGGTCCAGATCTGACGCATGTTACCGGCAGCACCCGACTTCACGATCATCGGAATCGGGTTGTCATCCGGGTACAGGTCCTCGACGGACTGACCAACGTAGTCGGTGGCTTCCTTCCACAGGTCAACCAGGGACTGGTAACGCTCGGCCTCGTTGATCTTGCCGCGTGCCATCTTCTTCTCGATAACGCGGGCCTTGGCCTCGTAGTTATCCAGGACTTCCTGCTTGTTCGGCAGAACCAGCACGTCGTGCATGGTGATGGTCACACCGGAGCGGGTTGCCCAGTAGAAGCCGGCATCCTTCAGCTTGTCCACCGTCTGCGCCACGGTGATCATCGGGTACTTCGCCGCGAGATCGTTAATCACGGAAGCCTGTGGCTTCTTCGCCATGACGCCCTCTACGTATGGGTAGTTCCACGGCAGCAGCTCGTTGAACAGCACGCGACCCAGGGTGGTCTCCGCCAGCCAGGTCTGGCCTCGCTGCCAACCATCCGGGAACAGTTCGGCCTCGATCTCCGCGGTCGGGCGCAGGTGGCTGATACGCACGTGGATCGGAGCCTGCAGGCCCAGCACGCCACGGTCGTAAGCCATGATCGCCTCGGCCAGGGAAGAGTACACGCCCTGCGCCGGACCCTCCTCGGTGGCCGGTGCGTAGGCACCCTGGCCGCCGAACTCCTCCGGCTTCTTCAGCAGGGTCAGGTAGTACAGGCCGGTCACCATGTCCAGACGCGGCATAGCCAGCGGCTTACCGGATGCCGGGGACAGAATGTTGTTGGAAGCCAGCATCAGGATGCGGGCCTCGGCCTGCGCCTCTGCGGACAGCGGCAGGTGAACAGCCATCTGGTCACCGTCGAAGTCCGCGTTGAAGGCCTCACAGGCCAGCGGGTGCAGCTGGATGGCCTT
This sequence comes from Corynebacterium sp. HMSC08A12, assembly GCF_001807485.1. Lineage (GTDB taxonomy): Bacteria > Actinomycetota > Actinomycetes > Mycobacteriales > Mycobacteriaceae > Corynebacterium > Corynebacterium evansiae. Next base: position 102,821 of record NZ_KV789189.1, read on the forward strand.
ACCCTCGACCAGGATCGGCTCGAAGGCCTGAATACCCAGGCGGTGCAGGGTGGGTGCACGGTTCAGCATCACCGGGTGCTCGGCGATGGCCTCTTCCAGCACGTCCCACACCTCGGGGCGCTGGCGCTCCACCATGCGCTTGGCGGACTTGATGTTCTGCGCGTAGGACTTCTCCACCAGGCGCTTCATCACGAACGGCTTGAACAGCTCCAGGGCCATCAGCTTCGGCAGACCACACTGGTGCAGCTTCAGCTGCGGACCAACGATAATCACGGAACGGCCGGAGTAGTCCACACGCTTACCCAGCAGGTTCTGGCGGAAGCGGCCCTGCTTGCCCTTCAGCAGGTCAGACAGGGACTTCAGCGGACGGTTGCCCGGGCCGGTAACCGGACGGCCGCGACGACCGTTGTCGAACAGTGCGTCGACGGACTCCTGCAGCATGCGCTTCTCGTTGTTCACGATGATCTCGGGCGCGCCGAGGTCCAGCATGCGCTTCAGGCGGTTGTTGCGGTTGATTACGCGGCGGTACAGGTCGTTCAGGTCGGAGGTCGCAAAGCGGCCACCGTCCAGCTGCACCATCGGGCGCAGCTCCGGCGGGATAACCGGGATGCAGTCCAGAACCATGCCTGCCGGGTCGTTGCCGGAACGCAGGAACGCGGCGACGACCTTCAGGCGCTTCAGAGCGCGCAGCTTCTTCTGACCCTTGCCGTCACGGATGACCTCGCGCAGGGACTCGGCCTCGGCCTCGAGGTCGAAGCTACGGATCAGGGTCTGGATGGCCTCTGCACCCATGCCGCCGGTGAAGTAATCCTCGTAGCGGTCGACCAGCTCGTTGTAGATGTTCTCATCCACAATCATCTGCTTCGGAGCCAGCTTGACGAAGGTGTTCCAGATCTCGTCCAGGCGGTCGATCTCGCGCTCGGCGCGCTCGCGGATGTGGCGCATCTCGCGGTCGGCTGCGTTCTGGACCTTCTTCTTGGCATCGTTCTTGGCGCCAGCTGCCTCGAGCTCGGCCAGGTCGTCCTCGAGAGTCTTGGCACGGTCGGCCAGCTCCGCATCGCGCTCCTGCTCGACTTCCTTCTTCTCCAGCAGCATCTCTGCCTCGAGGGTGGACTGGTCGTTGTGGCGACCCTCCTCATCCACGGAGGTGATGATGTTGGCGGCGAAGTAGATGATCTTTTCCAGATCCTTCGGAGCCAGGTCCAGCAGGTAGCCCAGGCGAGAGGGCACGCCCTTGAAGTACCAGATGTGGGTAACAGGCGCGGCCAGCTCGATGTGGCCCATGCGCTCACGGCGAACCTTGGACTTGGTCACCTCAACGCCACAGCGCTCACAGATGATGCCCTTGTAGCGCACGCGCTTGTACTTGCCACAGCCACACTCCCAGTCGCGGGTGGGGCCGAAAATGCGCTCGCAAAACAGGCCGTCCTTCTCCGGCTTCAGGGTGCGGTAGTTAATGGTTTCAGGCTTCTTGACCTCGCCACGGGACCAGCGACGAATGTCGTCCGCAGTCGCTAGGCCGATGCGAAGCTCATCGAAAAAGTTGACGTCCAGCACGTGGACTTCCTTTCCCCTCCTCTTTCCGGAGGGCTTTGGGTAGTTACGGCGCCTGAAGCTGTGTTGTTTGTCGGGCTCAGGCGCCGAAAATACGGCGAATGTACGAAAGTCAGATGTTTAGGGTCGTCAACGCCCTAGCTGACGTCCATGTCAGCATCCGGACGCTCGTCACGGGACAGGTTGATGCCCAGAGCCGCGTTAGCGTTCTCCAGTTCATCGTCATCGTCGGAGGACAGCTCCATCGGGGTGCCGTCGGCGGCCAGAACCTCAACGTTCAGGCACAGCGACTGCAGCTCCTTCAGAAGGACCTTGAAGGACTCCGGGATACCAGGATCCGGGATGTTCTCGCCCTTCACGATCGCCTCGTACACCTTCACACGACCAACCACGTCGTCGGACTTGATGGTCAGGAGCTCCTGCAGGGTGTAGGCGGCACCGTATGCCTGCATTGCCCACACCTCCATCTCACCGAAGCGCTGGCCACCGAACTGTGCCTTACCACCCAGCGGCTGCTGGGTAATCATGGAGTAAGGACCAGTGGAACGAGCGTGGATCTTCTCGTCGACCAGGTGGTGCAGCTTCAGCATGTACATGTAGCCCACTGCAACCGGGTACGGGAAGGGCTCGCCGGAGCGGCCGTCGATCAGGTTGGACTTACCGAAGTCGTCGACCTGGCGCTCGCCGTCGCGGTTCGGCAGCGAGGAACGCAGCAGGCCGGACAGCTCCGCGTTGGAAGCACCGTCGAACACTGGGGTGGCGGTCAGGGAGTCCGCCGGAACCTCGTACAGCTCCTCCGGCAGGGTCTCCAGCATCTTCTGGATCTTCGGATCCTCAGAGTCGGTGTCGACCTTCCAACCGGCCTTAGCCAGCCAGCCCAGGTGCACCTCGAGGACCTGACCAATGTTCATACGACGCGGCACGCCGTGGGTGTTCAGGATGATGTCGATCGGAGTACCGTCCGGCAGGAACGGCATGTCCTCCTGCGGCAAGATCTTGCCGACAACACCCTTGTTGCCGTGGCGGCCGGCGAGCTTATCGCCGTCCTGGATCTTGCGCTTCTGGGCGACGTAGACGCGAACCATCTCGTTCACGCCTGCGGCCAGGTCGTCGTCATCCTCACGGGAGAACACGCGAACGCCGATGACCTTACCGGTCTCGCCGTGCGGCACCTTCATGGAGGTATCGCGAACCTCGCGGGCCTTCTCGCCGAAGATGGCGCGCAGCAGGCGCTCTTCCGGGGTCAGCTCGGTTTCACCCTTCGGGGTGACCTTACCGACCAGGATGTCGCCGTCGCGGACGTCCGCGCCGATGCGGACGATACCGCGTTCGTCCAGGTCAGCCAGGACATCCTCGCCCACGTTAGGAATGTCGCGGGTGATCTCCTCCGGACCCAGCTTGGTGTCGCGGGCGTCAATCTCGTACTCCTCGATGTGGATCGAGGTCAGAACGTCCTCCTCAACCATGCGCTGGTTCAGGATGATGGCGTCCTCGTAGTTGTGGCCTTCCCACGGCATGAAGGCAACCAGCAGGTTCTTGCCCAGCGCCATCTCGCCGTGGTCGGTTCCCGGGCCGTCGGCCAGAACCTGGCCGGCCTCAACGCGGTCGCCCTCGTCCACCAGCGGAGTCTGGTTGTAGCAGGTGCCCTGGTTGGTGCGCTCGAACTTGCGCAGCATGAAGGTATCGCGCACACCCTCGTCATCCATGACGGTGATGTAGTCGGCGGAGACGTACTCGACCACGCCTGCCTTCGGCGCGATGATCATGTCGCCGGCGTCATAAGCAGCGCGCAGCTCCATACCGGTACCCACGAACGGGGCCTCGGAGCGCAGCAGCGGCACAGCCTGACGCTGCATGTTGGCACCCATCAGTGCACGGTTAGCATCGTCGTGCTCGAGGAACGGAATCATAGCGGTTGCCACGGAAACCATCTGTCGCGGCGACACGTCCATGTAGTCCACCTCGGTGTACGGGACGACCTCCACGTCGCCGCCGCGCAGGCGAACCTCAATGCGCTCCTCGGTGAACCGGTGATTCTCGTCGAACGGGGTGTTCGCCTGAGCAATCACGTGGCGGTCCTCTTCGTCCGCAGTGAAGTAGTAGACCTCGTCGGTGATCTGCCCGTCCACAACCTTGCGGTACGGGGTCTCGATGAAGCCGAACGGGTTCACGCGAGCGTAGGAGGAAAGGGAGCCGATCAGACCAATGTTCGGCCCCTCAGGCGTCTCAATCGGGCACATGCGGCCGTAGTGAGACGGGTGAACGTCGCGGACTTCCAGGCCGGCGCGCTCACGGGACAGACCGCCCGGACCCAGCGCAGACAGGCGGCGCTTGTGGGTCAGGCCGGACAGGGAGTTGTTCTGGTCCAGGAACTGCGACAGCTGGGAGGTCCCGAAGAACTCGCGGATAGCCGCGGAGACCGGGCGAACGTTAATCAGGGAGGTCGGGGGGATGGACTCCGCATCCTGGGTGGTCATGCGCTCACGCACAACGCGCTCCATGCGGGACAGACCCACGCGAACCTGGTTCTGGATCAGCTCGCCGACGGTACGCAGACGACGGTTACCGAAGTGGTCGATGTCGTCGGTATCGATCGGGATCTCGGTGCCATCCGGGGAGGTCATGGACTTCTCACCGGCGTGCAGGCGCACCAGGTACTCGATGGTGGTCAGGATGTCCTCTTCCGTGAGGGTCATCACGCCATCGGTATCGCCGCCCAGGCCCAGCTTGCGGTTGACCTTGTAGCGGCCGACCTTGGCCAGGTCGTAGCGCTTCGCCTTGAAGAAGGAGTTCTCCAGCAGAGCCTGCGCGGAGTCGCGCGTCGGGGACTCACCCGGGCGCTGCTTGCGGTAGATCTCCAGCAGGGCCTCGTCGGTGTTGTCCACGCCGTCCTTTTCGAGGGTGGACATCATCAGCTCGGAGAAACCGAAGCGATCGGTGATCTCCTGCGTGGTCAGGCCCAGGGCCTTCAGCAGCACGGTGACCGGCTGGCGACGCTTGCGGTCGATGCGCACGCCGACGGTGTCGCGCTTGTCCACGTCAAACTCGAGCCATGCACCGCGGGAAGGGATCACCTTCACGGAGTGCAGGGGACGCTCGGTGGAGGCGTCGATGGAGGCGTCGAAGTACACGCCCGGGGAACGGACGAGCTGGGAGACAACGACACGCTCCGTGCCGTTGATGATGAACGTGCCCTTGTCGGTCATCATCGGGAAGTCACCGATGAAGACCGTCTGGGACTTGATCTCACCAGACATGGAGTTGGTGAATTCCGCGGTCACGTACAGCGGTGCCGCGTAGTTGATGTCCTTATCCTTCGCCTCGTCGATGGTGGACTTCACGTCATCGAAGCGGGGCTCGGACAGGGTGAGGGACATGTTCTCGGAGTAGTCCTCGATCGGAGAAAGCTCCTCGAGAATCTCCTCGAGTCCGCTCATGATGCGGACGTCCTCCCCTGCCTCTGCTTGGGCGCGGGCACGCCACTCAGGCGTGCCAACGAGCCAAGCGAAGGACTCTCGTTGGAGGTCAAGAAGGCCTGGAACCTCAATCGGAGCGTCGATCTTCGCAAAGCTGTGTCGCTGCGGAGCTCCGGGAATTCCGGCCACTGAGCTGGTCTGGCGGGAGACTGCCAAGATGGGTCCTTCCAGCACAACATCGGTCGGGCGCTACGTGGTGGAGCTGTAGTGCGCGGCCGTGATTGTGTGTGTACGGTCTCGTGATGGTCGATTTAGTTGGATTTTCCCTGCCAAACTATCCCCACGCAGAAACGACTAAACGACCTTGTCAAATGGCCTTTTTGGCTCGTTTGGCAAAGTCTGCTTCATGCGTAATGTCTTCACATCACTTCTGCGTAGCTTTGTAGTCGTTTCGTTGTAGCCGATAGCTCAACAAATCAAATCCAGCGCAACGAACTATCCTATAGCATGGCTGCGCGAATGTCTAGGCTTCCTCCACCTGACTCTCAGGCTCCCCCGCCCGACGCTCAGCCCTACGCTCGGCCCTGCGCTTGGCACGTCGCCACAGGACCAACACCACGGATGCTGCTGCCACAATAACACCCGCGACAATCAATGCAACCCCCCATTTATCGGTGTGGCGCTGCCCGCTGACCTCCATGGCCTGATCCAGCATGGACTGCGTCACCCGCTGCGGGGTCTTGCCGTGGAACTGCAGCAGGTTCTGCACGTCCTTACCGGAGTCGTCGCGGTACGTGTCCTTCACGTTCTCCTCCACACTCACCAGCAGGCCGGACTTCGGCTCTACCGCCAGCTCGCGCCAGCCTTCGTGGAACAGCTGAGCGCGCTGCGGCTTGCCATCCTCCCCTTCAACGGTGATGGTGTTGCGCACTCCCGCATACTCCTTGGCCACGGAGGTTGCCGGGATCTCCTGACGGAAGACGTACAGCTCGTGCTCGCGCCCGTCAGCGGTGGTGACATTGCGGGTGCCGGTGAACTCCGCAGGCAGCGCGCGACGTAGCGTCATATCGAAATAGTCGTAAGAGCGCTGCTCAGTACCCTGCGGGAACTTGGCCCAGTAACCGGCGATCTCGCCGTCGGTAGCCGGGGTGGCGGGCGTGTCCGAGACCTTCGCATTACCCTTCGCCTCGCCCGTACGGCGATCCACGGTAAAGCTCCAGACCTGCGCGTCCAGCAGCGATTCCAGGTCGTCCTCCACGTCCGTGCGGGCGGTGGTCACACCGACGCGCGCACTGGCTTCCTCATCGGTGGCGGGCTCCTCGAGCGTGATCTTGAACTGGCGGTTGACCGGCGCCGTCACGTCCTCTTTACCGTCCAGCCCTTGGTAGTTCGGGCCGATGACCGCCGCGGGGTCGTTCAGGGTAAGCGTTGTCGCGGCCAGGTCTAGAGGCACGGCCTTGTCGTTCGATACAACCTTTGGGAGCATGACACCCACAGTGATCAGCGCTACGCCAATCAGCGCACCGAGCGCACCCAGGATGTAGAGGCCTTTGCCGGAGCCCTTTTTATTCGTCACTTCTCTGCCACCATCTGCGATTAGATCAGTTTTAGCTACCCGTGCGCCCGGAGAACTGGGCACACGATTCGATATTCGTCACTTAAGCGTAGCAAGACAACAAAAAACCGCCGGAAATCACGAAATGTGATTCCCAGCGGCTTTGATTTGCCTGCACATTCGGCACTAGACCGAAGCGCGGGAAGTAAGGCGAGCTTACTTGAGGGAGACCTTTGCGCCAGCCTCTTCCAGCTTGGTCTTAGCAGCCTCAGCGTCGTCCTTGGAAGCACCCTCCAGCAGAGCCTTCGGAGCACCCTCAACCAGCTCCTTGGCCTCCTTCAGGCCCAGGCCGGAGACGATCTCGCGGACAACCTTAATAACGCCGATCTTCTTAGCGCCTGCGTCCTCCAGAACGACGTCGAACTCGTCCTTCTCCTCAGCAGCAGCGCCGCCCTCAGCGCCCGGAGCAGCAGCAACGGCAGCAACCGGAGCAGCAGCGGTGACGTCGAAGACCTCTTCGAATTCCTTAACGAACTCAGACAGTTCGATGAGGGTCATTTCCTTGAAAGCCTCGATGAGCTCGTCCTTGGTGAGCTTAGCCATGATGGCATCCTTTCGTAGTTGCGCCGGTGGGCCGGAAAGTGTTGGCGACCCGGCCGGCAAAGTGTTTTATGTCTTATGTATGAGCGGAGGGAACTTACTGTTCCTTCTTCTCCTGCAGTGCAGCGGCCAGGCGTGCCACCTGGGATGCTGGTGCGTTGAACAGGCCTGCGGCCTTTGCCAAGGAACCCTGCATGGCACCGGCCAGCTTGGCCAGCGTGGTTTCGCGATTGTCCAGCTCGGCGATTGCCTCAACCTGAGCGGCATCAATCGTGGCACCGTCCATGTAGCCACCCTTGATCACGAAGTTCTTGTGATCCTTGCCGAAGTCCTTCATGGCCTTCGCAGCGTCCACGGCCTCGCCGTTGACGAATGCGATTGCGGTAGGACCGGTCAGCAGGGACTCATCAAGCTCAATGCCAGCTTCGCGTGCAGCCAGCTTGATCATGGTGTTCTTGGCGACGGAGTAGGTAACGTCCGAACCCAGTGCGCGACGCAGCTCGGTGGTCTCAGCCACGGACAGGCCACGGTACTCGGTCAACAGAGTGGACTGTGCCTGCTCGAAGCGTGCCTTGAGCTCTTCCAGCGAAGCGGTGTTCTTCGGATTAGCCATACTCTCGCCTCCTTCCTGATGTTTACGGTGTACGTTTTTGCAGTACGTCCACCGACGATCATTGTTGAAGGGCAACACTGCACATAAACGACAAAGCGCCTCGCGTTTCCGGCGTTTTACGCAAGAAGCACAAGGCGCATTCGTAGGATCCCCGGCTTTCTAGGGCTGGAATCCGATCCGAACGTCTAATCGTGTTACCTGCGTGGGCCGTCATCTATGACGATGATCCTTCAATCTCCTGCCCACTCTCCCCTGTTAAGGTTCGCGCGGACGGTGATGACCGACGGTCTTCGGTGAAAACTTGACGTTGCTGATCTCGTTGTTGATCTAGTCAAACTTCCTCGAAGGAGGTTACACCCCTGCCTCCCTTTCCTCCAAATCGCTGTTCTTTATTTTTGACGCCACCCTGCGCGAGAAATTATTTCGTTTCCAAAACTGGGGCTGCGAGTTTGATTAGCCTTGGGGTTCATGGACGCATTCATCCCGAAGTTCCTATCCAGTCTACGAAGCAACAATCCACTGCCGGAGGGCGTCAATAAGTGGGACACACCTCTAGAAGGTAAGACGCCGACGGTACTGATCCACGGCACGTGGCTCAACGCATATAACACGTGGGACTACGTGGCCAAGCACCTCATTGCGGCAGGTCACCCAGTGTTTGCCGTGAACTACGGCAAAGACCGGTCTGCCTTTACAGGCAAGGCGCCGGGCGTGTACGCCAACAACTTCCTGCGCACCTCCCAGAAGGAGGTTGCGGCCTTCATCGACGAGGTAATCGAGCGCACGGGTGCGAAGAAGGTGAACTTGGTCGGCCACTCGCAGGGCGTGGCGCAGGCGCGGCTGTACCTTTCCGATTCCGGCGGCGCCGACCGGGCGGATGTGGCGCGCAACAAGGTGGATCGCCTGGTGGGCGTGGGCCCTGCGCACCACGGCACCACCCTGTCCGGCATCTCGACCCTGGGCGACAAAATCGACCCGAATAACAAGCTCGCGGGGTTCCTGGAGAAGTTCCTGGGTGGCGCAGCGATCGACCAGCGCTTCGGCAGCGAGTTTGGTGAACACCTGAACCGCGATGGGGATACCACCCCGGGCGTGGACTACACGATGATCACCGCGAAGTACGACGGTATTGCCACTCCTCGTTTGAAGCAGGTGATGGTCGCCGGGGAGGGCGCGCGGGTGCGCAACCTGAGCGTGCAGGACAACAACCCGCTGGATCTTTCCGGCCACCTGGCGATGCTGTACTCGCCGCGTGTGGTCGATCTGATTCTGGAGGCCCTGGAACCGGGAGAAGACGGCCCGGCTACTTACCGCGCCGCCCATCCGCTGAAGCGCGGAGTGGTGCTTCCTATGATGGGCGAGTTCCGGCTGCCGGGGCGGCGAGCTTAGCGAGACTCCTCACCGTCCCAAACCTCTTCGTCTGCGATGCCCTCTGCATAGGCTTGCTCAGCACGGTCGCGACTGATTTCCCGGTAGGCCTGCAGCAGTTGCAGGGTATGGGCACGCTGCATGTTGCGGGCCGCAACAAAGAAGAGCAAGGCTCCGCCGAGTAGCCCCATCAGGCCGAGCCCCAGTAGGAAGCCGGTCGTCCAGCCACCGCCGGTAAGGGAATCTATAAAGGACTCTACGGCGGTTTTCTCGGTGTCTACGTTCTGCGCATCATTCGTGTTTGCAGCCCCGTCTGCATTCTGCTGCCCTTGGGCGGCGTTGATGCGATGGATGCCACCGGCACCGCCTGCTTCGCCTTCCACAGCCTCGGCCTCGGCTTCTATTTCGCCACCGTCTGCGACCGCAGCACCAGCAGAAGCTCCGTCCGCGGTGTCAGCAGAACCTGCATCCGCGGCGCCAGCAGAAGCGCCACCATTTGCTAACGCAGCGCCGCCGGCAGACCCAGATGAACTGTCGGAGCTACTCGAGCCGGCAGAACCACTGGAACCAGCCCCCGTGGATTCGGCTCCACTAGCCGTGCCGTGGTTATCCGATGCGGCGCTGGTACCGGAGGGTGCTGCACCAGAACTCTTGCCGGCAGAGTTGTTGCTAGCGGCGCCGGCCGCCGTGGAATCTCCGGTGCCGGCACCACCAGCCGCCCCGGTGGAAGGATTCTGCTGTGCCTTGCGGTTTCCGCGCAGCGCCTCGATGCCACCGACGATCTCGTCCATGTACTTGCCGAGCTTCGCGTTTTCGCTGTCTAGGTGCTTCTGAAACTCCTGGAGTTCCTCCAGGCCAGACTTCCCACTGCCCGTATCGTCCCCGCACGAATCCTTGATGACGAAGAAGGTCTCTAGCTCCTTATCGAACTTCTTGCCGTCCACAGCAGTGCCCTGGTAGCGGAAGACTACGCGGTACGCGCCCGGCTTGGTGAAGAGGAACTGCTGATGGTCGTGCGCCCCAACCGCATAGCTGACCTTGTGCTCACGGTGCTCGGAATCCAGACGCAGGCTGACACTACCCAACCCATTGTCCGACAGAGTCACCATGCGACCGGGACCTTCAAAGTCCTTGATGGTCACGTCCACGCCCTGCTTAGCCGAGTTCAGGTGCTCGGTGGAAAAGCCCAGCCACGGGACGTTCGGGTTCTCCCGCTGTGCCTGCGGAAGTGCGTATGCGGTCTCCCCCAGTTCCTCCTGGTAATCCTGCGGGACTCCAACCTTGGCCTTCGGGCTGTTGACTAGGAAAATGAAGCTGCCGGACTCGCGCTCCTGCACATTCGCGGGATCGGATCCGTCCTTCAGGAAGGTGTGCGGATCCGCGTCAGATTCGTCCGAGGTTCCCACGCCCATGTCCATGTGGCCCTTAGGAATCACGGCGCGCTCTGTCCCCTGCCCTTCACCGAAGGCATCGTTGACCTCGCTACGGACCTCGTCGTCGGAGATTTCCTCAGGGGCTTCGCACGTCGGCGCTGGCTTGTCGGTGCCATCGCTCGGATCTTCCTCGTCACCCGGCGTCTCGTTTTCGCCTGGCGTTTCATTCTCGCCTGGCTGCTCGGGGTCTTCGGGCTGCTCAGGGTCTCCAGGTTGCTCGGGTTGCTCGGGTTGCTCGGGCTCTTCAGGTTGATCTTGATCACCAGGATTGCCCGGCTCCAGCGGCGCGATCGGACTCTTGATCTCGTTCAACCCAGTGGTCGTGCCCTCCGGCAGCCCCACCTGCTTATCGCTGCCGACCAGCCAGTTGATGGTGCGCGCTGCGGACTTGACGGTAGAGCCGTCCTTCTTCTTGACGTCCCACTGCATCGTCAGCTGATACAGCCCCGGCTTAGAGAAGGTCCAACCGAAGTGTCCGTGCCCGCCGACCTCGTAGTCGTAGTCCTTCAAACCGCCCTTGGTGGACAGCACGCGCTCCGGGGTAGGCGTACCGGAGTTGTGGAAGAAAACCTCCATGTCGCCGGGGCCGGAGAACTTCTTCATATGGAAGTGGAGATTTGGCTCGGCGAAATCCTTTGGCACCTCGATCTCGTGTGCCGGGTCAAAAGCACCCAGGCCCGCCCAGATCGGGCGCCATTGGTTAGTGAAGTCCGCGTTCTGCGGGGCATGCCACAGCACCGTGCCGGGCTTGCCTAGGAAGGACAGCGCCTTCTTGTTCGGCACCTTGATGCGGGAGGCTTCCTTGCCATCAATCGCGTCGGGCGCCAGTCGCAGACAGACGTCATCGGCGGGCACGGGCTGCTGCCCGTCGACGACCATCACGTCGGGCTTGCCCTTGTTATAGGTGCCGTACACCGCATCCACGTGCGCGTTGTACAGCAGTTTTCTGCCCGCACACACGTGAGCTTTCCCGGTTGCCCGATCCTTAACGTCCTTGCCGACGGTCGGTCCGTCGCTGGTCGTTCCAGGCTTATGCCCTGTCGGTGTTGCTTGCGCTCGCTGCAACACCTCGGCGGTGCGGTGGTCACTGGTAAGTGGTGACGCCGCATTCCAGGCGCCGGCCACCACCGTTAGCACCAGCACACCCAATACCGCCAGGGTGGACTTGGCAGCCCACATCATCCGATCGGCCCTATTCTGACTGCGCTTAAGCTCAGCTAGCTGCTGCTCGGCCAGCTGCTGGAAAAGTTCATGCTTTTTATGCATCAGTAGCTACCACCTGTGAGGGGTTGTTGGATTGTCGGGCGGCGCGAATGGGCGTCGCCACAAAGAAAGAAAGAAGGAAAACAACGGTGAGAACCAGGACGATCGTGGCGCCCGTAGGCACATCGATCGCCCAAGACACGTACACGCCGAGGAAGGAACCGACCATGCCGATCACGGCGCTCAGCGCCATCATTACGACCAGTCGGTCGGTCCAGAGTCGCGCTGCCGCGGCCGGGGTAATCAGCAGTGCGAGCACGAGAATGTTGCCGACGGTGCGAACAGACATCACCACGGCAGCGGTGACGGCGAGGTAGAGGATCACGTCGATCAGCAGCACGCGGATGCCCATGGCGGCGGCGGTTTCGCGGTCGACGGAGACCGCCACGATCTCCTTGTGCAGCGCCGCCACGGCCAGGATCACGACCGCGCCGACGACAGCGCTGAAGATGATGTCGGAATTGGATACGCCCGTGATCGAGCCGAAAAGGAAGCTATTTAGGCTGGCCGTATAGCCCTGCACCTTCGAGATCACCACCAGGCCCAGGGCGAAGGCCGCGGCGAAGAAAATGCCGATGATCGTGTCTTCCTTCACACGCCTACGCTGCGAGAATAGGGCGATCAGAAGGGCCACCACGGCGCCGGCCAACGCCCCACCGGCGATCACGGAGAACTGCAAGGCGAAGGCAATGGCCAGGCCCGGGAACACGGCATGCGCCACCGCATCGCCGATGAACGCCATGCCTCGCAATACCACGTGGGTGCCGATCACACCGCATACCAGGGCGGAGAGAACAGCCACCAGCAGTGCCTTCGGCAGGAAGGCCAGGGCGGGGTTCGTCAGGTCGGCGAGGAACTGGGAAAAGGAAATCACGATACCAACCCCACTCCCCGCAACAGCGGCGAATCCGGGCGAACGTCGAAAGTCTCCATCCACGGTTCGGGGTTCTGCAGCTGGTCCGGGGCGCCGTCGGCGACCACGCGACCGTTCAGCAGCACCACACGATCGCAGACGTGCACCGCCTGCGCCAGATCGTGGGTCACCATCAGGATGCTCATGCCATCGGCTGCCAGGGACTGCAGGATCTCCACCAGCGACTCGATGCTGGGGAAATCCATGCCCGTGAAGGGCTCGTCCAGCAACAGCAGCGTGGGCTCCACAGCTAGGGCGCGCGCCACCAGCACGCGCTGGCGCTGCCCACCGGAGAGCTGACCGATGGGACGGTCCGCCAAGTGCTGAAGGTTCACGCGCTTTAACGCATGCGCAGTGGCCGCAAAGTCTGCCCGGCGCGACCGACGGAACGGACCAATCAGCCCCGCGCGACCGTTCCGCACGGTGTGGCGAACGTCGATGGGATAGTCCCACGCGAACTCGTGGCGCTGGGGAACATAGCCCACGCTCGCGGCCTTGACACTTCCCTTGGTCCGCGGGATGAGCCCCAAGATGCTGCGCATCAGGGTGGTCTTGCCTGCTCCGTTGGGGCCGAGTAGCCCTATTAGCTCACCGGGGTGCGCCTCGAGGTTCACATCGGTCAGGATCTGGCGCCCGGACAGCCGGACACTCAGATCCGCGATCTGCAGTGCGGTCACTTCAGCTGACCCCACAGTTCATCCTCGATCCGCTTGCGCTCCTTGGCGCCCTTGCGCAGGGAGAGGAAACCGAAAGCCAGCAGTGCGACGACAACCACGCCAATTCCGCCCAGGATCCACGGCAGGGCGGAGTTGCCGCCCTCGGAGCCTTCGCCGGAGCTGTTGGCATTCGCATCTGCGGCGTTGGCGGAATTGTTGGGGTTGGAACTGTTGGCGTCACCAGAAGAACCGGCAGCACCTGCCTTCGGCAGCTCACCCTCCCAGCTGGAGTTCTGCGCCTCGGAAGGGTCCACCCCCACGGCAAAGTTCAGCACCTTCGTGGTGGTCTTCTCGGAACCGTCCTTCAACTTCACCCGCACACCCATGGCCACTCGGTGCACTCCTGGCTCAGTGAATACCCAGTTGGCGTGGGTGTGCGTGTTCAGATCCACCCACAGGTCCTGAGGGGTGGGCTGCGCGGAGTTCCACAGCTCCTGGGGTTGTTCGAAGCCGCCGGCCTGCAAGAACATGCTCATCTGGCCAGGGCCCTGGTGGCCCAGGTACTCCATGGTCACGCCACGGTTGGCTTGGGCGATCAGTGCCGGAGACTGCGTGTTCCAGCCCAGCCACGGCACGCCCTGCACCTCGGTCTGTGGCAGGACCCATACCTCCTGGCCGGGCTGCGCACCGGTGAACTCGTATCCACCATCGGCGGGGAGTTGCTGCTTGGCCTTGTCGGAGACATCGAAGACCACATCGTCCAGCACGCGCCAGATGGGCTTTTCCTCCGCATCGTCGCGCAGCTGCACGTCCAGCTCGCCGCCGTCCAGGCGCATGCCGAGGTCCGCGTGGCCGCGGGTAAACACGTGCGAGGTTCCCGCGGGAGCGTGCTGCTCTTTGTCCGTCACGGTCTGCTGTAGCGCCGGGTCTTGTGCCTGGCCTTGTGCTGGCTCCTGTGCCTGCGCCACTGCGACCGGCGGGGCCACCGGCACTCCCGCCACTACTACTCCCCCGGCCAGCAGTGCGGCGGCCGCGGGAGCTAGACAGGACTTCCTGATCCGTGTGTTTCGCATGTTCTGTTTGATCCTTTACTTTTGTTCTTCTGTTGTTCTGTTCTTCTCTTGTTCCTGAAAACGTCGTTCCCCTGCGCGCCAGAGTTCTATGCGCCACTTAGGCAGCCCGCCATCGATTCCGCATTGGTTCGCATCAGATCCACATACGTCGGCGCCGTGTCGTCGAGGGTGTCGCTGCGTATCTGGCACACACTCACGCCCAGTCTGTCTGCGATCTGCTGCAGCTCGCGCGTACGCCCCGCCATCGTCGGCTCAATAAACACCGCCGGAACCTTCAGGTTTTCCAGGGTGCGGGTCAGGCTGACGAGGTCCCGTGTGCTCGGCTCAATCTCTGGGTTCGGGGTGACGAAACCGGCTACGTCCAGGCCGTAGGCGTCAGCAAAATAGGCGTAGCCGTCATGAGCCGTCACCAAGTGCCGGCGAGCCTCGGGAATACTGCGGACCTGGCGCTTGATCTCCCGGTCAAGGCGGTCGAGCTCGTCCAGGTAGGTTCGCGCGTTCTGCTGGTAATCAGCGGCGTGCTCGGGATCTACGGCGATGAGCTTGTCGCGAATGACCTTCACATACGCCATCGCGTTCTTCGCGTTGTGCCACAGGTGCGGGTCGAGCTCGCCGTGGACGTGCTTGCCTAGCACTGCTTGAGGCAAAAGGTAGGTCTCGTCGCCCGCCGTGCCGAGGAAGCGGAAGTTCGGGTCGCCCGGGATCGGCTGCAGGGTCTGGTTAGGCACGCTGACCACGGCATTCTTGGGGTCGAAGGTGCCACCGTCGCCGACGAGGTTGATGCTGTTGTCGTCGGCGTTTACCGCAATGTCGTAGTGCCCACTGTCTATCTTTTTTGACGCCCCGTCTTCCGTGCCCACATTGAAACGCACGGTCTGGTCCGCGATGTGCTCTGGAGGTTTTCCCTCGTCCGGTACCAGGGATGCGCTCAAGTGCAGGGTGTACGTGCCGGGTTTGGAAAAGGACCAGCTCATGTGGGTGTGTGCGTCGACCGGCAGCGTAGCCGTATCGCCCTCGTACCCGCGGGAGGCATCGAAGCCATCGCGAGAGTTGAAGAAGATCTCCGGCTGGCCGAAGGTGCCGGTGATGTATGCCGCCGCATCACCTGGCCCTTCCACGTCAGTCACGCTGAGGTGGACTTCGGAGTGTGCGGAACCGCCGTGCCGGGCGCCGATCCCCTGGGCGCGCAGGCCCAACCAGACGGTATCGAGCGCCATGTTCTCCACCAACGGGATGACGGTGGCGCCTTGGTTGGCGGCCACATCGGCCAGGGCCACGACCTCCGTGCCGGGCAGCACTCCGTTATCCATGGTGCGCAGCACCGACTGCTGCTCCAGCAGCAGCCCGTTGTTGAACGCGATGTCCGCGTTTGCGAGGTTGCGAACATCCCGCAGGGTGAGCTCGTAGGTGTGCGGGTCAGCGGTGTTCGGGATCAGGGCGGTCACGCGGGCGGCATCGCCCGCGACATGGCGGGCGAGGTCGGCAATGATGGGCGTGGAGGCTACGACATCCGTGATGCCGTCATCCCTGCTGGGCAAGCTCGCGCCGCCAGCTGCAGCACAGCTGGCTAAGCCCGCAGAGAGCAGCACCATACTGACATTCGCGCACAGGGACTTGGCAAGCCCCCGCCGCGATGAAGCTGCGTGGCCCATCCTTAAGACTTTGCGCCCGGGGCTCGAGGGGGCGTCATCGAACGAAGAGCCGCCACCGAATCAGCAGACAGAGAGTTCGTGCGCAACATGTAGACCACGCCTGCGCCGAGAGCGATCAGACCCGCGCCGGCGATTGCCAGGGCCAACATCGCGGAGGTCGATCCGGTATCGGCAAGGGAGCCGTCGGCGCCGGATGCAGTGCCGGCATCGCCACCGGCTGCGCCCCCGCCTGCTCCTGCTGCGCCGGAACCGCCTTCTGCGCCGGAGGCGCAGTCGCCGTCAGTGGTGACGGTCGCGCCGAAGTCGAAGTGGCCGCTGTTGGCATTGCCGCTGCCGCCGACGGTGAAGGTCAGCGTGGCGGGAGCGCTGATCTTCTTGCCCTGCTTCGTAGTGGCGGTCTGCGTGATGCCTACCTTGTACGTGCCGGGCTTAGAGAACACCCAGTTCGGGTGCACGTGCGAGTTGCGCGGCACCACGTGAGCGCCGGATGCATTCCCGCCGCTGGCCTTGAACCATTCCTTGCCCACAACCTGGCCCAGGTTGCCTTGTTCGAAGACGTACATGCTGCCCGGTCCGCTGAAGGACGTCAGCTTGAAGGTGACATCACCTTGCGTATTCGCCAGGAGGTCCGGGTGCATGGTGTTGACGCCCACCCACGGCACTCCGTTGGACTGGGTAGCACCGATCATCCAGGCGGTACCAGCTCCAACAGGGCCGAGAGGCTGCGGAAGGTTCGTCTTCGCAGCGGAGCCTAGACCGAAGTTCAGCGCGCTGGGGCTGGTCCACTTCGGTGGCTGCTGGCGGTCGTCCTTAATTTGCGGGCGGAGGGCAGGTTCGCCCTTCTTGCAGGTGGCCGAGCCTTGTGTTCCCGCGGAGCCGGTGGAACTGGCAGTGCTGCTGGAAGAGCTGGACTTTCCTGCCGGGCTCGACTTACCCGTGGCGCCAGCCTTGCCCGCAGAACCGGCCTTGTTCCCAGTGCCGGCGCCAGCGGAACCACCGCCAGTAGCGCCGCCGCTGGCGTTACCACCGCTGTTCGAGTTGTCCGATGCCCCGGCGCCAGTGTCTGTGTCCTCGCCTCCGCACGGGGTGGCCCCCTCGGCGGGTTCGTCGGCGTTGGAATCCTGGTCGGACTTACCGACGACCCAGGTGTAGGTCTTCACTTCCGATTCAGCACCGTCAGCGGTGGCCTGCACCTGCATGGAGTAGCGGCCGGGGCGCTCGAAGCCCCAGTTGGCGTGGACGTGGCTGGGGTTAGCCTGGTTGATGCTGTTGCCGGACTTGACTTCTACCCCGTCGGAGAGCAACGGGGTGGCGCCGCCGTTGAAGGCCTGGCTCCACATGAACACTCGGCCCGGACCGCACACGCGATTGAAGTTGATCTTTACGCCCTGGTAGTGCGGTGCGACGCCCTGAGTGTCCCAGCCCGGCCAAATCAGATCCTCCTCTTGGGTCTGAGGCAGGAAGTAGGTCGGCACACCGACCTCCGCCACATCTTTGGTGCGAGGTTCGTAGGCGTGCGCCCCAACTTCCAAGGTGACGTTGTTCGGATCGTGGGCCACGTGGGAACCGGTGGCATCCTCGGTCAGATCCAGTTTGAGGTTACCTTTGCCCGAGGAGGTGACGTGGAAGGCGTCAATATGCCCTTGATTCAGGGTGACAGAATCGGCCTTTGCCTCAGGTAGGGTTTGCGAGCTGAGGTTGCCGATGCCGAGGAAGGCTGCGAAGCCTACGAGGAGGGCGGCTGAGAGAGCCGCGAGGGGTGATGTGCGCACCAGATTAAGTCCTTTAAAACACAATGAGTCTAGTTTTCATTAAGGACTATAGTGAAGTGGCAACCATTTTCAAACAATGGGTGTGGCAGCTCCCTCCCTCGCTACCCCACCGGCACCTGAACCATCCTCAGGCAAAAGAAAACACCCTCGCCGCCCGAAGGCAACGAGGGGGCGAAAATCCTAGAAGGAACCTAGGAAACGAGACTTAAGCCTCTTCGGTGAAGTCCTTCACGATGGTGTTGTCCACCGGAACGCCGGGGCCGTTGGTGGATGACATGGTGACCTTCTTGAAGTAGCGGCCCTTGGAGGAGGAAGGCTTCAGACGCAGCAGCTCGTCGATCAGAGCGCCGTAGTTCTCAGCCAGCTGCTTCTCGGTGAAGGAAGCCTTGCCCAGGATGGCGTGCAGGTTAGCAGCCTTGTCCACGCGGAAGGAGATCTTACCGCCCTTGATCTCGGCGACAGCCTTAGCAACGTCAGTGGTGACGGTGCCGGTCTTCGGGTTCGGCATCAGGCCACGGGGGCCCAGGACGCGAGCCACACGACCAACCTTGGCCATCTGATCCGGGGTAGCGATCGCAGCGTCGAAGTCGGTCCAGCCGCCCTGGATCTTCTCGATCAGCTCGGCGGTGCCAACGACGTCAGCGCCAGCCTCTTCAGCGGCGGTAGCGTTCGGGCCCTCGGCGAAGACGACAACGCGAACTTCCTTACCCGTGCCGTTCGGCAGGGAAACGGTGCCGCGGACCAGCTGGTCGGCCTTGCGCGGGTCAACGCCCAGGCGGATAGCAACGTCGACGGTAGCGTCGAAGTTCTTGGAGGAGGTCTCCTTGACAGCCTTAGCGGCTGCCAGCGGGGTGTACAGGCGGCCAGCGTCGATCTTCTCCGCTGCCGCGCGGTATGCCTTAGAGGTCTTGCTCATAGTGAATCCAATCTTTAGTTTCGTTGGAGTTGTGGTGCAGGCCAAGCAAGCAGCCTTACCACGGTTTGTGAATCCGGTTAGGGAATTACTTCTGCGGAGCGTCCTTGACGGTGATGCCCATGGAGCGAGCAGTACCGGCGATGATGGCAGCGCCAGCCTCAACGTCGTTAGCGTTCAGGTCTTCCTTCTTGGTGGTTGCAATCTCCTTGCACTGATCCCAAGTAACGGAGCCGACCTTGTCGGTGTGCGGAACGCCGGAGCCCTTCTGAATGCCCGCGGCCTTCAGCAGCAGCTTCGCTGCCGGCGGGGTCTTCAGCTTGAAGTCGAAGGAGCGGTCTTCGTAGACGGTGATCTCAACCGGAACGATGTTGCCGCGCTGAGCCTCGGTAGCAGCGTTGTACGCCTTGGTGAACTCAACAATGTTCACGCCGTGCGCACCCAGAGCCGGGCCAACCGGCGGTGCCGGAGTAGCCTGACCAGCCTGGATCTGCAGCTTAATAAGGCCAGTAACCTTCTTCTTAGCCATCTTAAAACCTACTTTCTGTTATCAACACGATCCCGTAGCACAGGTAAGCACGGGATAATCGCATCGACCGGATGCCGGGATTTCACCAGCCACCGGAAATGGAAAAACTTGCGTGTCGCGCCGTGAACATAAGCCCACGGACAACCTGCATAACTCTAGTTCAGCTTCTCTACCTGATCAAATTCCAGCTCAACCGGGGTCTCACGGCCGAAGATGGAGACCATGGCCTTCAGGCGGTTGTTCTCGGTATCGATCTCGCTGATGGTTGCAGAGACGGAAGCGAACGGGCCGGACAGAATGGTGACGGACTCGCCTTCCTCGTAATCCACCACAACCTGCTCGCTGGCCGGCTTCGGCGGGGTGGCCACACCCGTTGCGGATACGTCCACACCGGTTGCTGCCTCTTCGCCATCCTCGGATTCCTGCGGCTTCGCAGTCTCCGGCGGCAGCAGGAACTTCGCAACCTCGCGGATCTTCACCGGGGTGGGCTTGCCCTCGTTGCCGACGAAGCTGGTCACGCCAGGGGTATCGCGGACAACGGACCAGGAGGCGTCATCCAGAGACATACGCACCAGCACGTAGCCCGGCAGCAGCTTGCGCTTCACCAGCTTGCGCTTGCCGTCGCGTAGCTCCACAACTTCCTCGATAGGCACGACAACCTCGTGGATCTGCTCGTCCACGCCCAGGGTCTGGGCGCGCATCTCCAGGTTGGTCTTCACCTTGTTCTCGTAGCCGGAGTAGCACTGGATGATGTACCACTCACCCGGCAGCTTCTTTAGCGCGCGCATGAACTGGCGTAGGCGAGCCTTGTAGGCGGCCATCGCAGCGTCCTCTGCGGACTGCTCGGCCTCGCCTTCGGCTCCCTCGCCACCCTCGGCTGCTGCGGAAGCCTCAGAAGCTTCGGCGCCGTCGGCGCTCGCCGTTTCTTCGGCCCCTTCGGTGGTTGGTGCTGCGGCGTCCTCATTAGTGACGCCCTCAGCCTCAGCACCCGCAGCATCCTGGTGCGCCTCAGCAACGGCCTGCTGTACGTCTTCTTGAGCGGCTGCAGCCAGACTCTCAGCGCTGACAGCCTCGCTGTTCTGGTTGTTGTTCTGGTTCTCTTCGGTCATGGAAGCACCCTCCATCATTAAAAATCCGCCTATCGCCGGGCGGCGAAGGCGGTATATAAGTTGATGTTCGCTAGCTTAACACAAGTTAGCGCATGATCTGACGCAGACCCCAGCTAGCAGCCCAGTCGGTGCCGGCCACAAGGGCGCAGACGAAGATCAGGAATAGTAGGACGATGATGGTGTAGTTCACCATCTCGCGACCCGTGGGCCAGATGACCTTGCCCATTTCGGAGATCACGCCGCGGATGTAGTCCATGATGGCGCTAAAGGGGTTCTTGCGGGTCTTTACAACTTCCGGAGCCTTGGAGTTGGAGTTCGCGACCGCGCGGGACGTGGTGGCCTGTCCGGCCACCTGACGCTTGCCGGACGGACGAAGGCTGCCGCCAGTGCCGGGTTCACCGGCCGCGGTCTTTTTGCTCTCGTCGCTCACGTCTAAGTTCTCCTTAAAGGTACCTGCAAGGAAGATCGTGCAGGGGCGACAGGACTTGAACCTGCAACCTGCGGTTTTGGAGACCGCTGCTCTGCCAATTGAGCCACGCCCCTATCGAAGTTCTGGTTCACGAGTGTACGCGACCAGACCAACATAGGTGAAGCAACATCCTGATAGCGGGGAAATACAGTGCCCATCTGCTGGACTTGCAGCTTCCACGCCACACATTCAGTGCAACGTTCAAAAACAATAGCAGGATAACGACCGCGCGACCAAATAGGGCGCGGGTGCTGGGGCTTGCGGAGTCGGGACACGCAGGTTTAGGGCAGGCGGTTTAAGGCGAGACACAGAACGTAGCGCCAGCAAAAGCAAAACCACCCGGCGACTTACATTGAACTAGCCCCCGAAAGTTGGACTGGTTT
>NZ_KV789190.1:0-19556 GCF_001807485.1 Corynebacterium sp. HMSC08A12
ATTTCTCAGTCCAACTAATGGGGAGCAGTTCAAGATGCGGTAGGGAGGGGTTTTGTTTCCGCGGGGGGTAGGTAAGTTTAGGAGTCCTCTATTCGGCGCCCGTTGGCAAAAACACTCGCCAATGCGACCAAATCAAATCCAGCAATAATGCTTGCGCTGATTACGTATCCCAAAAAGGCTAAGTAGCCACAAAGGACTAGGACTGCGATTACTGCGGTGAGGAGAACAGGGTCGTTTCGGAGCTGCTCAGAGCTGATGCCCGTACCAATACTGCGTTGAGGGAAGTCCTCGGCGCTGGAGGTGGCATCAGGCTTTGCATGCGGCGGTACGTCGCGGCGCCCTGTAGATCGAGGATGCTGCCCACTCCCGTCAGGAACGCCCGGCGTTTGCTGGGGTTCGTGGTCGTCATGGTTCATTACCTTACCCTTCTGAGCTCGCTTGGTGAATACTTGTGGTGGTTGAGAACAGGTGTGAGTGTAAGGAAATGACAAGACAAGTCAGCACATAATCGAGTATTAGTTCGATTATGTGGCGAAGTTTTGAAGGTTATAGCGTTTCCGCTCCAACGCGACAAACCCCGACCGTCTGCGTAGTGCAGCTGATCGGGGCTTGTAAGTTGCTCCCCCAACTGGGCTCGAACCAGTGACCTTTCGATTAACAGTCGAATGCTCTGCCAACTGAGCTATAGGGGATTAAGTTGTGCGAGCTTGGGAGTTAATTCCCTTGCCCTGTGCAACGAGATCATACTCTATATGCCAACGGTGCAAACAGACAAATCGGCTGCTCAGGGGCGCATTTCTGGGGGATAGATAGGGGTGCGGTAGGGATTGGATGTGTCGAAAGCGGGGTATATGAGAGCCCGTGCCGGGCGGTGTGGTTGAATCTTTTGTGAGCAAGCCGCTCAGTTGGAGTGGTTTGGCTTTGCTGGGGGCTATAGCTCAGTCGGTTAGAGCCGCGGACTCATAATCCGCTGGTCGCGGGTTCGAGCCCCGCTGGCCCCACGAACTACCCCCGGTTTACCGTTGTGTGACCGGGGGTTTTGTTGTTTTTACCTGCGGGAATGGGAATGTGTAGGATTGACAAGTAGTGACAATTAACCCCGTTGAAACCCACTCTTTTCCCACTTATTTCCCACGTATTTCCCACGGAGAACCACATGCCGAAGAAAAAGGCCCGCACACGCCGCTCATTCGGACAACTCGAACAACTCCGCTCCGGGCGATGGCGCGCCCGCTACACCGCGCCGACACTCGAACGAATCACCGCACCCCATACTTTCGCTGAAAAGATCGACGCCGAAGGTTGGTTGGCTGAACAACGTCGCCTCATAGACCTAGGCACATGGCTACCGCCGGAAGAACGGGAGAAGAAACGAAAAGCGGAAGCACTTACCGTTCGGGAACTCTGCGACCAATGGTTAGCATCCGGCTACCTTAAAGAATCCACGGTGGCATCTCACCGCCGGAAGCTGAACAACCGCGTCTTTTGCACCTCGCTCGCCAACGAACCCGTTGTGAAGGTAGACCGCGCCCGTGTTGCTGAATGGTGGGTAGAAGTACAGGAAAAGTGGCCTGATACGGGGAACACGAACGCCGCGGCATATAAGCGACTACACACCGCATTTCAGTTCGCTAAAGACACGCTGGACATTATCGACGCGAATCCGGTGCAGATTAAAGGCGCGGGGAAGGCCCCACGCCCGAAGTCTCGGGACCGGCCCCTTATCACGCTCTCCGAAGCCGGGGCACTAGTCGATGGGGTGGCCGATAATCTCCGCGCCCCGGTGATGCTGTTGTTGTGGGCGGGACTCCGGTTAGGGGAGTTGTTGGAACTCCGGCGGAAGGACCTGCGGGGCCTTAAAGGTAGTGAATTGGTGACCGTGCAGGTGCGGCGAAGTGCTCAACGTATGGAACACCCGGAAA
Organism: Corynebacterium sp. HMSC08A12; assembly: GCF_001807485.1. Lineage (GTDB taxonomy): Bacteria > Actinomycetota > Actinomycetes > Mycobacteriales > Mycobacteriaceae > Corynebacterium > Corynebacterium evansiae. The sequence continues at coordinate 1,923 of NZ_KV789190.1, forward strand.
CGCATCGTCAAGTTATGGTCCCGTTCGATACTCCCAAAACGGACGCGGGGAACAGGGATGTTGTGTTGCCTCGGACTGTTTCGGAGGCGCTGCGGTTTCATTGCCGGGAGTTCGTCGCCGATGATGCGGAAGCGTTGATTGTGACGACGCGGACGGGTGCGCAAATGCTTGATACGTCGTTTCGTAGTCGTTTCGCGCGGGCGAAGGAGGCGGCGGGTAGGCCGGATATTAGTCCGCATGATTGTCGCCGGTTTTATGGAACGCAGCTTGTGACGGAGGGGCGGGTTTCGTTGGAGGAGGCGCGGCGGTTGATGGGGCATGAGACGGTGGAGCAATTGTTGGATTACCAGCGTGCCGCGGCGGGCTATGAGAAGCGGGCGGCGGTGGCGCTGGATGCTCTTGTGCCGCCTATTGATGAGAACTAGTTGAATGTTGGAAGGATTTGATGAGTGATGACCGATCGACGGATTGATTTTGACGAGTTGAAGGCGTGGGAGGAGAAGGTTCGGGACCCGGAGGTACAGCGCAGTCTTGAGGAGGCGTGGGCGGCTGAAGGGGACGATACGGTGGGGGATTTTAAGCGGGAACGTGAGAACGTGGAAGAAATCGCGGATGGGCTCGCCGGGCTATTGGGCGGGCAGCGGAAGAAGGCGAAGAAGAATGAGGATGAGGCGAGCGGGACTTCCGGCGGGCAGCGGAAGAAGTGGGAGCCCCATATAAATAAGTTGCGGTCTCTCACTGAAGGGGTGGTGGAGTATCGGTGCCGCCGTGGGTGTGTTCTCGCTGCTGCGGTGCCTTATAAGAATGGTGATGCGTTTCTAGTGTGGCGTGGCGGGAAGGGGGTGCGGTTAATCGACCCGGAGACGCTGCAACGTTGGAGGGATGGAGGCGTGCCTGACTCTGCCGATGCTGATGCAGTGGCGGAAGTGCTGGACAATGTTAAGTACTTTGAGGATCGGTGTACTGGTGTGGTTAGGTATCGAACGAATTCGGGGCGCGAAGCGGCTGCCCTGGGTTGGGAGGGGAAGGAACTCCCGGCACAAGGCGAATTACTGTCTAATTTGCCGCCGACCGGGATTATTGAAGTGACATGTAACGACGGTCCTGCGGTGTTGCGCGTGGGGGATGTGTGGGAAGACCTAAAGAGTGGGAAGCGGAATGTGATTCTGTCGAAGTGACCGAAGGGGGCAAGAATTGACAGCTTTGTAAATAGCTAGTACGTTCGAAAGCATACACGCGCGGTGTAGACTGTAAACTCCCCGTCTCGGTTGGCGTGGCCGGACACAACTTCTAATTACGTTAGGAGAGTGTTCGGTATGCCGAAAACACGGGCCGAAGACCACAACGAATTTCTGTCACTCCAAGACGCCGCCGCGCTAATCCCGTGCAGCGTGCGCACCATCCGCCGCCGAATCGCCGACGGCCAACTCCCCGCCTACCGCACCGGACGCATCATGCGCGTCAAGCGGGGCGACCTCGAAGCACTAATGCAACCCGTTAATCCGTGGGCGGTGAAATAACCGTGGCACCAACGGACAACATCCCCCAACCGGAAAACCCAACGGCACACCTACACGGCAATACCCGGCTAGACAATGAAATAGCCGTTCTCCGGCACCTCATGGCGTGGAACGCGGGAACCGTTCTACGCCTTGTTGAAGAAACCGGACTGGAATCCGCCGACTTCCACAGTGAACAGCGCCGCCACATTTTCCGCACCATTTTCGCCACGGCGCAAAAGTTCCGCGATAAGGGCGAAGAAGACGTGCAGATAGCGCCGATGGAAGTGCTGAACACGCTTAAAACCAACGGTGATTATGACCGGGCTACACAAGACGCCTTAGAAAAGGCGGTGACGGGCGACCAGTTCTCCGGTTCGATTGATAACCCGTATGTGTTCGCTGAACGTGTGAAAGCGCTCAAAGAAGATCGCATGTGGCGCGGGGTTATGCAGACCGGTGGGGCGCTCATGGCCATAGCGCAGATACGCGACCGGAAACAGTTGCCGGAAGCTATCGCCCTTATGCGGTTCCTAACCCAACTCATTGAGGGTGTGTGGGGCGGTGATGTGGTTGAGTAACCCGGTAATGAAAGAACCCGCCGTAGCGCTCACCGGAATAAGAGCAACTACGACGGGGCCAACCAACCACACGGACAACCTAAATCGCGGGCTAAACACCATCATAGCACCGTTGGCCCGTTCCATTGTTGTCCGATCCCACGAAACGTCTAGTCACGTCGAAGGGGGCGGTTGCTAATGGCGGAACCACAAACAACGGGTAGCGCCCTGCTGGATACCGTCGCCGATTGGCTAGGTTCATACATCCGCACTGCTAACACCGGCGACCTACACATCCTCACTCTATGGGCCGTGCATACGCACCTTGTTGGAGAAACCTACACGTCCCCACGCCTACTACTGGACTCACCAGCGCCCGGAGCGGGGAAGACGACCACGCTAGACCACCTGCAACGTCTCTGTTTCCACCCGGTGCAAGCTGCGTCTTTGTCGTCGCCGTCGTTGCTCACGCGCCTACTACAGAACGAACCGCGAACCATTCTCATTGATGAGGCAGACCGCACCCTTAACCCGAAGCATGACGGGGTGGGGGAACTACTCGCCGTGCTGAACTCCGGTTATCGCCGTGGCGCATCCCGCCCGGTGCTAGTCCCGGACAAAGACAATGGGTGGACGGAACAAGAAATGTCTACGTTTGGGCCGGTAGCGATGGCGGGTAACTCCCCGGAACTACCTGACGACACCCGCAGTCGTTGCATTCGTGTTCTTTTGCTCCCCGATTATGAAGGCACCGTTGAAGACAGTGATTGGCAATACATTGAAGACGATGCCGTTTTGCTGCGGGAACAGATTGAAGCGTGGGCCGATGAAGTTCGGGAGACCGTGCGAACGGACCGCCCGGAGTTCCCTAAAGGGCTGAAGGGTAGGAACCGGGAGCGGTGGGCACCCTTATATAGGGTGGCGCTTGCCGCCGGGGGAGCGTGGCCGGAGCATTGCCGGGAGCTGATCGCCGCGGAACTTGCTGATATGGAAGCTGACCGGGAAGAAGGTTTAACCCGTGTTCCCCGGCATGTGCAGTTACTCCGGGATATTGCTGCGGTGTGGCCGGAAGGTGAGGGTTTCTTTCGTACGCGGGATTTGCTTGATGCGGTGAAGCGACGGAATCCGGCGATGTGGGGGGAAATGTCTGGTTTTGGTTCTTTGACCCCGCAGGGGTTGGGGCGGGTGCTTGTGAATAAGTTCGGTATCCGTGCAGGGCGGCATTCTATTGAACGGGCGCATCGTGTGAGGGGTTATTTTCTCGATGATTTTGACCCGGCTATGTCGTCGTTCGGTATTCGGTTGTCCGGTTCGGAGGGGGGTAGGGAGAAACCGGCCAAACCGGCCGAACCGGCCGAACCGGCCAGAAACACCCCACATTTGGACGGTAGGGAGAAACCGGACGAACTGGACGAACCGGACGAACTGGACGGCAACACCCCAAACCCACCCGGTTCGGAGGGTAGGGACGGTTCACCAACACCCCTTAAACAGCCGGAATCGGAACTAGAACCGGAAACCCGCTTAGTGCTTGATGCTCTTAGTGAAGATCACGGTCTTAGCCTCAATGTGGTGAAGGGGAGTCTTACGCAGGTGTTTCTTGAAGACCTAGCGGACGGTAGCCGGTCTACTGAAGATCAAGAGGAGGCTTTGCGCGAGCGACTACAGCAATTGGAGGAGCGGGGACTTGTGGAACGGGAAGGGGAGAAGTTCTTTAAGTCGCGGACGGTAACAAGCGCTGCGGCGCACCCCAACGTGGCCGGTTCGGCCGGTTCGGACGGTTCGGACGGTTCACCTACACCCCCTAAACAACCGGCCAACAACATCCACTACGGAATCCTCGACTACGACGACCTCGAAAACTTCCCCGAACGGGAGAACACCCCATGACCCGCAAACAAGACCCAGCCCGAAACACCCCGGCCCGCATCGAAGCACGGGAGAAAGCAACCCACGCGGTGACACTCCGAACCCACGGACTCACATGGGCCGAAGTAGCCCGCCGCGCCGGATTCCCCACCCCGGACGCCGCCCGCGTAGCCGTAAACCGCACCCTAGACCGCGTTGAATCCGACGCAGTAGAACACTTCCGGGCCGAAGAAGATGCGCACCTGCTCATGCTCCGCCGGGCGGCACTCCCCGCAGCTCTCGACGGAGACCCGCAGTCACTCGCCGTTCTGCTGCGCATCTCGGAATCCCGGCGGAAACTACACGGGGCCGACATACCCGCTAACTACAGCGTGGGCATAAGCCAAGAAGAAAACGCACTCGCTGAACAGTTGGCGAACGCACTCAACGAGAAATACGCCCGCGAACAGAAAACCGCGGAACACTGGAAGGAACAGAAAGATGACTACAACAACTGAACTAGAAACCCTTGTGCGGGAAGCCGCCTACTACGGCATCACACTCCGCGCATCCGCCGACCCTAACGACGGAACCCCCGAATACATTGTGAACGGCCCTATCCACGCCCCGGCGCTGTTTCCATCCGCCGATGACGCCGCTACGGAACTCACCAACCGCATCACATCTATCAATGATGCCGCGGATGCGGCTATGCTCCGGGCTGAACAATGGGCCGACGTGCGCGCTACCGCCGCCGATGATGTGGAAGCGTGGCGAACCCTCGCCACAAGCATTAATGAGGCATTACCAGCGGGATGTGACGTCCCAACACCGGACGGTATGGACGTGTATGGGGTATCTGGTTGGGGCACCATCACTTCCGCCGTGGCCCGTGCTCTCGCTGAATGGACCGCCGCTAACCGGGACCGGGCGGCACGAACAAACCTCGAAGATGCCCTTAAAGCTGAAGGTTCGGAGCTTATCGACGCCGCGGACCAGGTATCGCACCGGCTGGACTATTGGGAAGCCGTAGTGGAGCTATGGCGGCCCGTGCAGATCGTTCGGGAGCTGGGGGACCGTCTCACTCTCCGCCGGGGGCGGGTGCTTGTTGCTACGGATACGCGCCGGAATATTGCGTGGCGTCATTTCGGGGTGGTTACTCCGGTGGGTAAAGATGCGGTGGATGCTGCGGTGGAACAGATTGATCGGGCGCGTGATGTTGTCGCCGATGTTGCGGAACGGCATCGTAGTGAGGCGGATCGGTTGGCGGGGAAGATGCGGTTGTAGGTGCTGGTTCGTCATGGGGCTGTTCGATTCGTGGTTGTGTGTTCGTGGGCCGTAGAATGGGTGGTGGTTGTTGGGTTGTGGCGGGGTTTCTAGGGGGCTATTTCCCACGTATTTCCCACGGGGGCGGGTTTCGTTGGGTGTGAATGTGGTCTGACCTGCGGTTTTGTGGTGTTGTGTTCGAGCCCCGCTGGCCCCACAGAAACACGGGAAAGGGCATGCCGGAAGGGGTGCCCTGTTCGTCTGGCAGGAATGCTTGCTGCCTGGCTCTTTTCAGGTGCTGTCTAATGACGCCATCACTCCAACAAATGCTGCCCTCAGAGCAGCTGGGAAGGTTCGGCGCGCCACGGTTCACAATCACGAGGGCGGCCACTTCGACCCGTACGTAGAGCCACTTTTCGCGGAGACTATTCAGGAACAGCTGGAGTTTCTGCGACAGGAAGTCCCAGTGGTTTAAGGGAGCCTCAACCGAGTTTCGGCTCTGATCAAATACTGGAGCTTAGCCTCAGATCTGTCGGCCCTACAGGCTCAACCCCTCAATCCCGTGCACCGTTACCGTCTCGGATAGCGCAACGCGGCCCGGGGCGGTCTTGTACACCGGGCTGGATTCATCGGCACGGCCGAACGTCAGTGCAGTCACCAGCTTGTACTCCTCATCCACGCCCAGGAACTCGCGCACCGTCGGCGCCAGCAGGGAGATCATGCCCTGGGGCACCCCGTGGTAGCCGTGTGCAGTAAGGGAGAGCAGGAAGTTCTCCGCGTACGTCCCCTGGTCGAACGCCGCCCGAATACGGTCGCCCATCGGTGGGATGAACATCAGCGCAGAGTACGGGGCGCCGAAGAAACGCAGGTTCTCGCGAACGAACTCCGTACGCGCCTCCTTATCCTCACGGGCAATGCCCAGCAGCCCGTACATCTTCGCCGCCAGGTCCTTAGAACGCTGCGGGTGTACGCCCTCGCCGTAATCCACAGTGAAGTCGGGGTTCAGTCCGTTGGTATCGAACTCCTCGATCAGTGCGGCACTCAAGTCCTTCAACTTTTGGCCACCGATCACGTGGACGTTCCACGGCTGGGTGTTGGAGTTCGAGGGTGCGGACTGGGCGTCCAGCAGAATCTCCTTGATGTCCTCTGCCGGGATCTCATCCGGCAGGAACGCGCGAGGGGAGTGGCGGTTGCGTATAAATTCAGAAAAATTCATGCTCGCCACCGTACGCTCTTTGCTGCGTACAACGCCGATCACCGATGCCTGATCCAAGCAATCATGTGGATGGCCGACCATCACCTTTAGCGAGCTCACCCTTAGGGCGTCATAAAACCAACAAAGAGAATCCTAGTGAGTCACCTAGCTTTCATTTCATAAAAGTGACCTCCGTTACTTATTATTTGGAACATGTCTGAACCCACTGTTTCCAAACCAATGATTGAACTCAAGGGAGTGAACAAACACTTCGGCGAGTACCATGCACTTCGGGACATCAACCTCGAAGTACCGGCAGGCCAGGTTGTCGTGATCCTCGGACCCTCCGGATCCGGCAAATCCACGCTGTGCCGCACCATCAACCGCCTCGAAACCATCGACGATGGCGAAATCCGCATCGACGGTGAACTGCTGCCGGAAGAAGGCAAAGACCTCGCCAAGCTCCGCGCAGAGGTGGGCATGGTGTTCCAGCAGTTCAACCTGTTCAGCCACATGACCATCCGAGATAACGTCACGCTGGCGCCCACCAAGGTCCGCAAGGTCAGCAAGGAAGAGGCACGCAAGACCGCCGAGAAACTGCTGGACCGCGTGGGCATCGCCGCCCAGGCCGACAAGTACCCGGCTCAGCTATCCGGCGGCCAGCAGCAGCGCGTAGCCATCGCCCGCGCGCTGGCCATGGACCCAAAGGTAATGCTCTTCGACGAGCCGACCTCCGCCCTCGACCCAGAGATGATCAACGAGGTCCTGGACGTCATGACCGACCTCGCCAAGGGCGGCATGACCATGGTGGTTGTCACCCACGAGATGAGCTTTGCTCGCCGCGTCGCGGATCGAATCCTGTTCATGGCCGATGGCGCCATTGTTGAGGACGCCGACCCGGAGACCTTCTTCACGAACCCGCAATCCGATCGCGCCAAGGACTTCCTGGCGAAGATCGTGAACCACTAGTTCGGGAAGCGAGTTACACATGTCTACTTTCAAAAGCGCACTCAAGCGCCTCACCGCTGCAGTGGTCGCCACCGCAAGCGTGGTGGCGCTGACCGCGTGCGGCTCTGGCGGTGCCCGCGACCTGCTGGCGGATATCGAATCCGGCCACGTCGTAATGGGCACCAAGTACGACCAACCGAACCTGGGGGAGCGCACCCCAGACAAGCAGTTCGCCGGCCTGGATACCGACGTATCCCGCTACGTGGTGGAATACATCGCAAAGAAGCACGGCTGGGCCACGCCAGAAATCGAATGGCGTGAAACCCCTTCCGCGCAGCGCGAGACCCTCATCAACAACGGTGAGGTCAACATGATCACCGCCACATACTCCATCAATAAGGGCCGCCTGAAGGCCGTGGACTTCGCAGGCCCGTACGTGGTCACCCACCAGGCGCTGCTGGTCCGCGAGGATTCCGGCATTAAGGGCCTGAAAGACATCGCGCCGGGCACCCGCCTGTGCTCCGTATCCGGCTCCACCCCGGCACAGAAGGTGAAGGACGCGCTGCCAGAAGTGCAGTTGCAGGAGTTCGACACCTACGCCGCATGCGCGGAAGGCCTGAAGCAGGGCGTGGTGGACGCAACCACCACGGACGCGACCATTCTGGCCGGCTTCGCACAGCGCTACAAGGAGCGATTCGACGAAGACTACAGCGTCATCCAACTAAAGAACGATGACGGCAGCTTCTGGACCAACGAAAACTACGGCATTGGCCTGCCCAAGGGCGACGACAAAGCCAAGGCCGAGGTCAACGAAGCGCTGAACGAAATGCACGATTCCGGCGAGTTCCAAAAGATCGTCGCCAAAAACCTGGGCGACAACGTGGATATCGGCGAGAAGCCAAAGATCGGCGACCTGTCGTTCGTCGACGAGAAGTAGGAAGGAGGAACGCACTATGAACCCCGAACTATGGTCCGAGATGAAGCCCGAACTGCTTCCAGCATTTTGGGTGACCGTCAAGTTGACGTTCTTCTCCGCGGTCGGGTCGCTGATATTCGGCATTATCCTGACCGCCATGCGCGTGAGCCCCGTGGGCATCCTGCGTAACCTGTCCGCGTGGTACATCAGCATTGTTCGTAATACCCCGCTGACATTGATCATTTTGCTGGCCTCCATGGGCCTGTACTACAACCTGGGCCTGCTGCTAGCGGTGGAGAACGATTCCTTCATCGAAAAGCAGAACTTCCGCCTAGCAGTCCTCGCCTTCGTGGCCTACACCTCCTGCTTCGTGGCGGAATCCCTGCGCTCCGGTATCAACACCGTGCCCTTCGGCCAGGCCGAGGCCGCCCGCTCCCTGGGGCTTAGCTTTGGCCAGAACTTCCGGCACGTGATCTTCCCGCAGGCCCTGCGCGGAGCGATCGTGCCGCTGGGCAACACCCTGATCGCGCTGACGAAGAACACCACCATCGCTTCGGTGATCGGTGTAGCTGAAGCGTCCCTGTTGATGAAGACCCTGACGGAGGACTACGCCAGCGACATTCTGGTGATCTTCGGTGTAATCGCAATCGGATTTATCATCTTGACTCTGCCTACCGGGTTGTTCTTCGGCTGGGCAGGTAAGCGATGGGCGGTGAAGCGCTAATGACTACACGTGCAACGGTTCTTTATGACGCCCCAGGCCCGAAGGGGCGCAGGCTCAACTCGATCCTCACAGCGATCACCGTCGTAGTGGTCGCCGTGATCCTGGTCCTGGTGGCATTAAAGCTGAATGACAAGGGTCAGTTTGAGTCCGAGAAGTGGTCCTTCTTCCTGGAGGGCAGCACCTGGACGACCTACATCATCCCAGGCCTGATCTCCACGATCGGCGCGGCTGTAGTCTCCATCGTCTTGGCGATGGCCATCGGTGCGCTGCTGGGCGTGGGCCGACTGTCCACCTCCGCACCCGTGCGTTGGATCTGCGGCATCATCGTGGAGTTCTTCCGCTCCATCCCAGTGCTGGTTCTGATGCTGTTCGCCTACGCGGTGTTCTCCCTTTTGCAGCTGGTGCCTTCCAGCTGGCTGGGCTTTTCCGCAGTGGTCTTCGGCCTGACGATGTACAACGGCTCCGTGATCGCTGAGACCCTGCGCTCCGGCATCCAGTCGCTGCCGCGCGGCCAGCGTGAAGCAGCGATTGCGCTGGGTCTGAGCCACCGCCAGTCCATCAACCTCATCCTGCTGCCGCAGGCTGTGGCCGCCATGCTGCCGGCCATCATCTCCCAGATGGTCATTGCCCTGAAGGATTCCGCTCTGGGTTACATGATCGGCTTTGTGGAAGTGGTTCGTTCTGGCCGCCAGCTGGGCGAGTACTACGGCGCGATGATCCCGGCCCTGCTGCTGATCGCACTGATCATGATCGTTATCAACATGGCTTTGGCGAAGGTGGCTGAGCGCATCGAGATCCAGCTGCGTTCCGGCCGTGCACGCCGCAACATCGTGGCCAAGGTTCCGCAGCAGAAGGAACAGGGTATCGATACCAAGGACAACGCCTACGTTGACTGGCGCGCAGAGGGCCACGAGGATCTGCGCACTACCTTCGAGTAGCGCGCTGCGGCTAGCCAGCTCAGCGCTGCCAGGCTAGCCCAGCGCTGCCAGGGCGGCGGGGCTTGAGCTAGCCCAGCGCCTCCCAGAGGCGCTGGTTGAAGCCATCCCAGCGCTGCTTGGCCCAGTCGCCGAAGTTCTCATTCGTGAGGACGACGGCGGCTTTTTTCTTGCTTCCACTCCGGTCAATCCACAGGAAAGTCCCCGACTGACCAAAGTGTCCCGCCACCGTTGCGGGCATATCCTCGCCCAACCAGTGCGGCGACTTCTCGCCGTGCAGCTCAAAGCCCAAACCCCACGGGCAAGGTTTCTGCATCCCGTAGCCCGGTACCACCCCGGAAAGCTCCGGCCACTGGGGCTCCAGCGCTTCGTTGAGGGTGGAAGGAGCCAGGAGTGAGGGCGTCAAGAATTCAGAACACAACACCGCGAGGGCATCGACCGAGGCAGAAAAACCATGCCCCGCGCTGCCCTCGACCTTCACCTCGATGCCCAGTGGCGCGCACACGCCCTCGGCGACGTAGTCCGCGAAGGGCATGTCGGCCTCCGCGGCGATGAAATCCGCTAGCACCTCGTAGCCCGCCGAGGAATAAATCCGCCGGGCACCGCGCGGCTTCTCCGGGGAGCGACCGCGGAAACCAATTCCGCTGGTGTGGGCCAGCAGCTCGCGGACGGTCGGCAGGTCGTCGAACTCGGGCAGCAACTCGGTGGGGACCTGCTGGTCGAGCTCGAAGGCACCCTCCTCGACGGCCAGCAGCGTGGCATAGGCGGTGATCAGCTTGCTCACGCTGGCCAGGGGGAACTGCGCGGACGTGTCGCCGAAGGTTGCGGTGCAGGTGCTCGCCCCGCCGTTGCTGCCGCTGCCGTCGTCGCTGCCGTCATCCCACAGCGCCGCCGCGGCCACGTTATCGACGGGCCAGTCCTGCAGCTCGGCGAGTACGTCCTCTACCGCGCTGCTCACTTGTCCACCAGGCCAACCAGCTCGTCGATGGTCTTCACCCGGTTGATGTCCTCGTCCGGAACTTCCACGCCGAACTCCTCCTCCAGGCGCACGGCAATGTCCATCAGGGACAGCGAGTCGATGTTCAGGTCATCGCCCAGGCGCTTGGAGCCCTCTAGCTCCTCGCGCTCGATGCCCGTCGCATCCTCCACGACGTCCAGTACGATGCTGCGCTTGTCCTTCTCGCCGGAGCCAGCTGAGCTAGCGCCGTTCTTGTCCGCGCCCGCCGTGCCCTCGGCGCCAGTGCCAACACCCTCAGCGCCGTCCTTCTTCAGCTTCTTCGACAGTGCCGCAGCCAGCTGGTTGTTTTGTTCAGCCATGATCGTTCCTTCTCCTGCCACTCCATATTCGCCCGCACGTGGGGGCGCTAAGCTAAAAGCCTTGTGGCTAAAGCTCCAGCGCACTCCCGCATCGTGCGGCCGTTTGTACACTCATCCTAACAATCTTGCGAAGGTCATTCCTATGCGTCCCGTCACCGCCGTCCGCAACCTCGCCAGCATCGTGTTGCGCGACCCTCCCGCCGTGCCGGGCTTGCCGCGCGCACGCTGGATCCATCGCTTGACCATGGACGACGGCGCTAAGGTCGCCGTCCATGAGGTGCGTTCTTACTCTTTTTCTTTTGAGGACGCCCCCTCGTCCGCCCCTACAACCCTCATTCTCGTGCACGGCTTCAACCTGACGGCGGCTTCCTGGTTCTTCCAATTGGCCGCACTGCGCGAGCAGCCGAACTTACGCATCCTGCTGCCGGATCTGCGCGGTCACGGAGCCAGCGAGGATGCCCCAGGGCTGGACATTGAACGCACCGCCATCGACCTGGCCGCGACCATCCGCGAGCTCGCGCCGACGGGCAGGCTGATCCTGGCGGGTCATTCGATGGGCGCTATGACCGTACTTGGCGGCCTGCGCCACCTGGACAAGGCCGACCTGCAGCGGGTGGGTGGCATCGCGCTGATCAACGGCGCGATCGATACCTTCGCCTCTGCGGGTGTGTCCCAGATTCTGCATTCCCGGCTGGTGCGGGCGACCCGCTGGCTGGGATCCAAGAGCCCCAGTCACCTGGAATGGGCGAAGTCGCTGGTGGAGTGGGCCATCAAGCCCGTCATCGCGGCCTTCATCTACCACGGCTCGCTGGACGAAGGGGAATCCGATAACTTCGACGTCCTGACTTTCCACGCCAACGAGATCGCCGGGACTTCCATGCGCACGCTACTGGGCTAGTTAGCGGCTAGGCAGTCGCCGTCGGGTCGTCGATCTGGAAACGCTTGGCCGCCTCCGCCGCCACGGAGCGCTCGATCTTGCCCTCGCGCGCCAGTCCCAGCAGCACGCCCACCACGATGGACTCCGCATCCACGTTGAAGTACCGGCGCGCCGCCTCGCGAGTATCCGCAAAACCAAAGCCATCGGCACCCAGCACCACATACTCGCCCGGCACCCACTTGCGCACCTGCTCGGCCACGGTGGTGGCGTAGTCGCTCACCGCCACGAACGGGCCCTCCGCTGCCTCCAGCTGCTGAGTGATAAACGCCGTGCGGGGCTCCGCAGCTGGGTCGCGCAGCTGCTCCAGCTCCACGGCCTGGCCATCGCGGGCCAGCTCGTTCCAGCTGGTCACAGAGAACACGTTCGCGTCTACGTCGAACTCCTTCAGCAGCTCCTTCGCCTTCAACGCTGCCGTCATGGCCACGCCAGAGGCCAGAATATTGGCCTGCAACTCCGCTGAGTCCGAGGCGGCGTCATAAAGGTAAATACCCTTGTGCAGCCCCTCCACATCGAGGTTCTTCGGCTCCGCCGGCTGGTGGATCGGCTCGTTGTATGCGGTGAGGTAGTAGATCACGTCCTCGCCGCGGCCATCGTTGCTGTTCTCGCCGTACATGCGCTCGATGCCACGGTGCACGATGTGGGCGATCTCGTAGCCGAACGCCGGGTCGTAGGTCACCACGGCAGGGTTTGTGGACGCCAGCACGGGGGAGTTGCCGTCCATGTGCTGCAAGCCCTCGCCTGTCAGCGTGGTACGGCCCGCGGTGGCCCCGATCAGGAATCCGCGAGACATCTGGTCTGCCGCCGCCCAGATCTCGTCGCCCACGCGCTGGAAGCCGAACATCGAGTAGAAGATGTACAGCGGGATCATGACCTCGCCGTGGGTGGCGTAGCTGGTGCCGGCGGCGATGAAGGACGCCATAGAGCCGGCCTCCGAAATGCCCTCGTGCAAAATGTGGCCGTCGGTGGCCTCTCGGTAGGACAGCATCAGGTCGTGGTCCACCGGCGTGTAATTCTGGCCGTGCGGGTTGTAAATCTTCAGCGTCGGGAACCAGGAATCCATGCCGAAAGTACGTGCCTCATCCGGCACGATCGGCACGATGCGCTTCTTCAGCTCGTCGTCGCGCATGAGGTCCTTGAATACGCGGACCAGCGCCATCGTGGTGGCGACCTCCTGCTTGCCGGAGCCCTTGCGGGCCAGCTTCGCGATGGAAAGATCGGGCATCTTCAGCGGCGTGAACTTCTCGCGACGCTCCGGCAGGAAGCCGCCGAGCTCCTTGCGGCGGTTCAGCATGTACTGGATTTCTTCCGCATCCTCGCCGGGGTGGAAGTATGGCGGCAGGTACGGGTCCTTCTCCAGCTCCTCGTCGGAGAATGGGATGTCCTGCTTATCGCGCAGGATCTTCAGATCCTCTAGGGCGAGCTTCTTCATCTGGTGGGTCGCGTTGCGGCCCTCGAAGTTGTGGCCCAAGCCGTAGCCCTTAATAGTGTGGGCCAGGATGACAGTCGGCTGATCCTTGGTCTCCAGGGCACGCTTGTAGGCGGCGTAGATCTTGCGGTAGTCGTGACCGCCGCGGCGCAGGTGCCAGATCTCCTCATCCGTCATGTCTTCCACCAGCTTGGCGGTGCGTGGGTCCTTGTTGAAGAAGTATTCGCGGACGTAGGCACCGTCGTTGGCCTTGAACGTCTGGAAGTCACCATCCGGGGTGGTGTTCATCGCGTGGACCAGGGCGCCCTCTTCGTCGCGGGCGAATAGCTCGTCCCACTCGCGACCCCAGACGACCTTGATTACGTTCCAGCCGGCGCCGCGGAAGAAGCTCTCCAGCTCCTGGATGATCTTCGTGTTACCGCGCACGGGGCCGTCCAGGCGCTGCAGGTTGCAGTTGATGACGAAGGTCAGGTTATCCAGGTTGTTGATCGCGGCAGTTTGGATCAGGCCGCGGGATTCCGGCTCGTCCATCTCGCCGTCGCCGAGGAACGCCCAGACGTGCTGCTGGGAAGTGTCCTTGATGCCACGGTCGTGCAAGTAGCGGTTGAAGCGTGCCTGGTAGATGGCATCCATGGGGCCCAGACCCATGGAGACAGTCGGGAACTCCCAAAATTCCGGCATGCCGTGCGGGTGCGGGTAGGAAGGCAGACCGTGGTCCGGCTTGGAGGCCTCCTGGCGGAAGGCATCCAGGTCTTCTTCGGAAAGGCGGCCTTCCAGGAAAGCGCGGGCGTACATGCCGGGGGAGGCGTGGCCCTGGAAGAAGATCTGGTCGCCGCCGCCTGGGTGATCCTTGCCGCGGAAGAAGTGGTTCAGGCCGACCTCGTAGAGCGGGGCCGCGGAGGCGTAGGTGGAGATGTGGCCACCCACCCCGATACCTGGGCGCTGGGCGCGGTGGACCATGATGGCCGCGTTCCAGCGGATCCAGCGGCGGTAGCGCTTCTCGATCTCCTCGTCACCCGGGAAGTCGGGTTCCTGGGTGGTGGGGATGGTGTTCACGTAATCAGTGGACAGCAGGGGCGGCAGAGGGACGCGCTTGGCGGTGGCGCGCTCCAGCAGGCGCAGCATCAGGTAGCGGCCGCGATCCGGGCCCGCGGATTCCAGCAGCCCGTCGAGGGAATCCATCCACTCCTGGGTTTCCTCCGGGTCGGAATCGGCCAGGTAGGAGGCCACTCCGTCTCGGATCAAAGCAAAGTTGCTGGCATCGTATGCGCTGTTGTTCTCTTCTGCCGAAGTGGACATTGGTTCGTCCTCCTAAGATCCGCGGGTTGTGGGGCGCCTGTGGTCTAGGCCCCTTGTGGTTTCCACAGTACGTCAAAGTCGCGTTATAAAACCTCCGTTGGAAGCCTGACTATGTTAGGTTCAAAAATGAAGATTTTTAACCACACCAGCTGCGATAACCGCAGGGGCGTGTAGCGGTTGTGATACGGCCACTACGTGCTGGCGGTTAGGCGACGGGCTGGTTTTCTTAGAAAGGTACGAAATAACAGTGGCAATGGCCCCCGGTACGGCTTCGGGCTCTGCAGGCTCCGCTGGCGGTGCACAAGGCAATGGCGCGAAGGGCGCACAGCGCGCGCAGTCTCAGAATGGACACGATTGGGCGGACCTGCTCAATGTCGAATCCGACAGCCTGATCCAGGAGATCGGTTGGGACGAAGACTGCGACGACAGCATCAGCGAAGCCCTGGAAGACGCTATCGGCGATGCCCTGTTGGATATCGACACTGACGAAGTGGTTGACGTCGTACTTCTGTGGTGGCGCGACGAGGACGGCGACTTGGTCGACGGCCTCGTCGATGCGACCCGCAGCCTGGGGGAGGACGGCCGCATCTGGCTGCTGACCCCCGCGAAGCTGGACGCCGGCCGTGTGGAGCCGGGCGTGATCGCCGAGTCCGCCCAGTTGGCAGGCCTGGTGCAGACCAAGTCGGAGCGCCTGGGCGACTGGCAGGGCGCCTGCCTGGTTTCCTCCGGCACCAAGCGCTAGTTTCACCCACGGCACTGTCTCCGCCGCCGCTTGCCGCGCGGCGCTGCTGGCGCCGCGTTGCCGCTTGCCGCACTCCTAGCACTGCTCGCGCCTGGCTGCTTGCCGCGCGCCCCGCGCCACCTGCGGTTTCGTTGTTTTGCGGGTGGACGTGCTAGAGTCATTAACGCTTCAAACAGCACGCGCCTTTAGCTCAGCTGGAAGAGCAGCTGGTTTACACCCAGCAGGTCGGCGGTTCGAACCCGTCAGGGCGCACCAAAATTTTTTTACAGCTCCGTGGCCACCTCGGCCGCGGGGCTGTTTTCGTTTTCCGCTCCGCCCGCCCCTGCTCCGCCTATTTGGCCGCCCCCGCTGGTCGTGGCAATAATGGAGCACATGGAATCCTCGAAGCGCAGCGGCTGGCGAAACTTCCTCACACCCGGATGGGTCATCACCGCCATCCTGGTCCTCGCCTTCACCTACGCCGCATTCAGCTTCCTAGCCCCCTGGCAGCTGGGGAAGAACAAGGACAAAAACGCCTTCAACCAGCGCCTCGAACAATCCCTGCAAACCGACCCCGCCCCGATCGCCGATGTGATCCCGGGCGACGGGGAATCAGTGGGCGTCGAAAAAGAATGGACCAGAGTCGCACTTCAGGGCCAATTCCTGCCGGACAAGGAGGTGCTGCTGCGCAACCGCCCGGTGGAATCGGCTCACTCTTATCAAGCATTGACGCCCTTTCGGCTCGACGGCGGGCAGACCGTGTTGGTGCATCGCGGGTGGGTTGCCGTGGAGGGGGACGGGGCTGCGCCTCGGCTGAAATCTGCGCCGGATGGTGAGGTGAAGGTGACCGGGTTCATCCGCATGAGCGAGGGTGTGCCGGATGCGGAGCCGACGGAATCTCAGGGATTTACGCAGGTCACGGGCATGTCGACGAAGCAGATTTCCGAGGCGACGGACGAGGATCTGGCGGCGGATTATGTGCAGCTAGATTCGGAGAGCGTCGACCGCCTGAACGGCATGGCTGGTGGGGATGCTGGCGGTGATGCCGGCAGTGGTGAGAATGGCGATGCGCCGGACCTGCAGGCGCTGCCTTTGCCGCACTTGGATGGCGGCACGAACTTGTCCTATGGAATTCAGTGGATTGCGTTCGGCATTCTGGCGCCGGTGGGCTTGGGTTGGTTTGTGTATGCGGAGATGCGCGAGCGCCGGCGTGAGCGCGAGGAAAGCGCCGAGGTCGCTCGCCTAAACGCCCAGATCACCGACGGTGCCGGTGATGGTGCTGGCGGTGTTGGTGCTGGTGATGGTGGTGACGGTTCAGCTGCTGGCGCGCGTTCCGGTGTCGCTGAAGCTGCAGGCGACGTTGCTGCTAAACCCAAGCCGGCCGACTCCAAAAAGTCAGAGCCCAGTGGCGCCGAGAAGCCGAAGTCTCGGAAGCGTTCCGACCTCACCGACCGCTATGGAGGCACCCGCTCCCGCTTCGAGGAACGCCGCGCGGAAAAGCGCGGCAGGGAGCGCTTCTAGTCCCCTCAAACTGCCGCCCCGGCCGGAGGAATGTTGGGCCGGCTCGCGGAATGTTTGTCTCCCGGACTGAGGAATGTCGTTAGATCGGGAATGTGCGAGGGCTGCCGTCCGCGAATGTCGTTAGATCGGGAATGCGTCAACGCCGACGGAGAACCAAGATTTTTCAAAACTCTCTGACCTGCGGGTTTGTGTAGATGAAAATAGTTGGCATCAACGTTTTCTCGTTCTAGCGACATTTGCCCATCTAACGTGGCTGAATATGCCCGCCCCGGCGACATTTGGCTGTCTGAAGCAGCTCTGAGGGCTCGGTCCGTTGGCATTTGACTATGTGGAGCGGTTGAGAATGCCCGACCCCGGCGGCAATCGGTGGGGCGGGAAGGGCTAAATGTCGGAAAAGTTGCAAAACGGAAAATCAGCAATCGGTCGGCGCGCAAACAAAATGCTCTGACCTGCAGGTATGCGTTAGTGAAAATTGACTGCAATAACGTTTTGCAACTTTTCCGACATTTAGGTGCCAGCGGT
>NZ_KV789190.1:19576-72068 GCF_001807485.1 Corynebacterium sp. HMSC08A12
CTTTTCCGACATTTAGGTGCCAGCGGTGGCGTCTGGAGGCCTTGCGGGCCCGATGTTGTGCAACTTTTCCGACATTTAGGTGCCAGCGGTGGCGTTTTGAGGTCTGCGCGGACGCTGTTCTGCAACTCTGCCGAGCAGTGAGCAGCGGAAAGGCCTCCGGCCCCAGCTATCCCGGCGCCCGCGCCCGCGGGACTAACGCCCCAGCTGCTCCCGCACGTACTCCACGATGCCCGGTACGGCGGCCTCAATCTGCTGCCCGACCTCGGTAAAGTCCGAGCGGTGGCCATAGTATGGGTCGGCGACTTCGGCACCGGCGGGGGAGTTGGCGTCAAAGCTACGGAACAACCGAATGCGCTCCGGGGCAACACCCGCGCTGCGCAACCCGCGCACATGCCCGTCGTCCATGGCCAGGAAGAGGTCGGCGCCCAAATGCGCAGGTCCGAGCTGTGCCGCGCGGTGCGCCGTGCCGTCGTAGCCCAATGACGCCAACTCATCCACCGCCCGACCATCAGCGCCGTCGCCGATGTGCCAGCCGCCGAGTCCGCAGGAGTTCAGGGTCACGGGTGCGTCGGCGGAAGCGGGCGCGTCGGCAGCATCGGTGGCGGGGGAGTGGCTGGTGGCGATGCCGGCATCCTCGAGGCCGGCGCGCAGAATCACCTCGCCCATCGGGGAGCGGCAGATGTTGCCCGTGCATACGACAGTGATGTGCATTGAGTTCCTTTCAGTTATTCAAGGACTTGCGGTTCGGGACTGCATTGCGCTGGTGCAGCGCTGGCAGCGCAGCCCGGCTAGCCCTCGTTTGCCCAGCGCTGCACCAGTGCGTCCAGCTCCTCGAGCGTGTCCACGCTGTAGGCGGCCTTGGCGTGCTCTTCCTCGGAACCGTAGCCCCAGCCAACCAGCACCGTGGGGATGCCGGACTGTGCGGCGCCCTCCACGTCGTGGATGCGGTCGCCGATCAGCAACATCTTCGTCGGGTCGAGGGCCTGCAGGCCTTCCTCGGCGCTCATGTGAGCCAGGAATTCCCGCACCTCGGGAGCCTCTTTCAGCTGCTCCAGCGCGTACTCAATCACGGCAGCCTTGGACCGGCGGGTGCCATCCTCCTGGGCCGCGCCGAGTACCGCGAAGTACTTCAGCATGTCGTGTTCGCGCAGGATCCGCTCCGCCGACACCTCGGACTTCGACGTCGCCGTGGATAGAATAATGCCCTCGCTCGACCACTTCTCCAGCAGGTCGCGCATGCCAGGGAACGGGGTGGCTTCCTTCCAGCGCCCGTTTTCCTGGTCCGAGAGGTACGTGTCAAAAACCTTCTGCAGCAGCTCGCCTTCCAGGCCAATGTCCCGCAGGGTCTCCACCATCGGCGGGCCGGGGATCTCGCGCACGCGCTCCTCGGGAGGCACCGGCACCCCGTGTGCCTCCAGGGCGTTTACAAAGCTGGCGCGGATGCCGGGGTAGCTATCCATCAGCGTTCCGTCTACGTCTACAAGCAGAATTGGTAAATCTCGCACTCCTCCAGTGTGTCAGATCTGGCTAGGCTGGGTGGAGCATGCAGCCAGCCGAGCGAGCAGCTGGGCTGGCAGCCGAGCCAGCCGCAAAGCAAGCAGCAAGCAGTACCCCAGGAGAATCCGTGCCAGAGCCATCTACCAACCCCGCCGCGAACCAAACCACCGTCGCCGACGTCGTCGCCGCCCTGGAGGCCGCCTACCCGCCCCACCTCGCGGAATCCTGGGACGCGGTCGGCCTGATCTGTGGCGACCCCGCCGAGCCCGCGGACAAGGTCGCCTTCGCCCTGGACTGCACCGACACCGTCGTGGATGCCGCCATCGCCCAGGGTGCGCAGATGCTCGTGGTCCACCACCCGCTGCTGCTCCGCGGCGTCACCGCCGTGCCCGCCAACTCCCCGAAGGGCCGCATCGTCCACAAGCTGATCCGCAACGGCATCGCCCTATTCGCCGCGCACACCAACGCCGATTCCGCCCGCCCCGGCGTGAACGATCGCCTGGCCGAACTCCTCGGCGTCACCCCGGGTGCACCTCTGCGTCCGATTCCTTCCGGCACCGACAAGTGGGGCTTCACCGTCCCTCTTAGTGACGCCCCCACGGTGAAATCCGCCATCTTCTCCGCAGGCGGTGGCGCGCAGGGCGACTATGAGCAGGCCTGCTTCGAGTTCTCCGTGACCGGCCAGTTCCTGCCGACGGAAGGCGCGAATCCGCACCTTGGCGCTGTCGGGGAGGTCGAGACGGTCGAGGAGGTTCGCATCGAGTTCGTAGCCCCCGCCGCGAAGCGGGAAGCCATCCGTTCAGCCCTCATCAAGGCCCATCCTTATGAGGAGCCGGCCTACGACTGCGTGGAAACCTCCCTGCCCACGCCCGCCGACCAGCAGCTGGGTATCGGGCGCGTCGGCGAGCTGGATACTCCAATGACCCTGCGGGAGTTCACCGCCCGCGTAGCCGAGCGCCTGCCCACCACCGAATGGGGCGTGCGTGCAGCCGGGGACCCCGATGCCATGATCCGCACCGTCGCCGTCGCCAGCGGCGCCGGCGACAGCTTCCTCGGTCAGGTCGCAAAGATGGACGTGGACTGCTTCGTCACCTCCGACCTGCGCCACCACCCGGTGGATGAGCACCTGCGCATGGGCGGATGCGCGGTCATCGATACCGCCCACTGGGCTAGTGAGTTTCCGTGGTGTTTCCAGGCGGAAGGCGTCATTAAGAAGGCAACGAAGGCACAGACCACAGTGATCGACGTGCGCACCGACCCGTGGACCGTGCACGAAAAATAGGAGGACAACTGCGATGCGCTGGACGACCGACGACCGAAAGAACCTGGCAGACCTAGCACGCGACCAGGAGGAGCTGGGTATCGCGCAGGCGCGGCTGGACTCCCTGCCGGAGCAGGCGAAGCTGGAGGAGCTGCAGGCTCAAAAGCGCGAGGAGCGCCGCCAGCAGGTGCTGAACAACGCGCAGGTCAGGAGCGACCAGGCCTCCCTGATGCGCCTGCGCCAGGACGTGGCGAAGCTCAAGGAGCGCGAGCGGGCGAATATCGCGGGGCTGAACTCGCAGACCGACCCCGAGCGGCGGCGCGACCTGAAGCACGACCTGCGCAGCACCCGCGACCGGCTGAAGGACCTGGAGGGGCGGCTGGAACGCTCCGTGAAGGTGCAGTCGATGTTCAGCGGGGCCAACTCCGCCGCCGACGAAGCCGACGACCAGACGCATGCGCAGATCGACGAGGACATCGCCGCAGCACAGACCAACCTGGACCGCGCGACCAACGCCCTGGAGGCCGACATTTCCGCCATCAAGGCCCGGCTGACCCAGCGCCGGACGGCACTGGAAGACACGAACGCGGAGCTGCTGAACGCCTACGACCAGCAGCTCGCCGAGCACGGGGTGGGTGCCGCGCCGTTGAAGGGGCGGACGTGCCAGGCGTGCTTCATGGAGCTGGACCCGCTGTCGCTGAGGGAGATCGACGAGCTGGCCGCAGACGGCAGCGGGGAAGTGCCGCGGTGCCCTGAATGTAATGTCCTGCTGCTGCGATAGAGTGGCCTGAAGACGACAGAACGAGGGCCAAGACAGGGTGATGAATGATGCGCTTAGACGTGGAATGCGACGGAGGATCCCGCGGTAACCCGGGCATCGCCGGCTGCGGCAGTTCGGTCCTGGAGGGTGACCAGGAAGTAGCCGCACGCTGGGAGTTCATTGCCAAGGCTACGAATAATGTGGCGGAGTACCAGGGGCTCATCAACGCCCTGGAGCTGGCCATTGAGGTGGCGAAAATGCGTGGGGTCGCCGCCGCGGATCTGGAGATCCAGGTGCGCATGGATTCCAAACTCGTCGTCGAGCAGATGAGCGGCCGCTGGAAGATCAAGCACCCTGACATGAAGCCCCTGGCCGCGCGGGTGAAGGAACTCGAGGCGACCCTCGCCGCCGTTACCTACAACTGGGTGCCGCGCGCGCAGAATAAGCGCGCCGACGAACTGGCCAATCGCGCTATGGATGATGGGGTTGGGGGTCGCTGGTTTGATGACGCCCTCTCGTTCCAAACCGCCGCCGACTCAGTCGAGGCCGGCGGGGGTGCCGCGCCGGGGTTCGCGGGTGCTGCGGGGGCTTCAGGCGCTGCGGGCAATGAGAGCAAGGGCGCGGCGGCCACCGGCGCGGCGGCCGTGACCGATGCCGCGAGCGCGCCGGAGTGGCACCCCGGCGGGAACCCGACCCGACTGTGGGTGCTGCGGCACGGGCAGACGGTGATGAGCGTGCAGAAGCAGTTCTCCGGGCTCTCCGACCCGGAGCTGACCTCCCACGGGCGTGAGCAGGCCCGCCGGGCGGCGGCCTACGTGGCCGGGCAGCTGGCAGGCGGCGCGGGTGACAACGCTGGTGCAGGAAGCAGCGCTGGCCCGGTGGCGATCTACAGCTCCCCACTGAAGCGCACCCGCCAGACCGCGGAGGCCGTGGCCGAGGCACTCGCGGAGGCCGCAGCGGTCGGCGGTTCCAGCAGCGCCGGTGGCCCTGGCGCCGCCAAGCCGCGCGTCCACGTGACCGAGGCCCTGATCGAGATGAACTTCGGAGATTGGGAAGGTCGCACCTTCGCCGAGGTCATGGACGAATTCCCCCTCGAGCATGACGCCTGCTTCTGGGACAGCGCCGCCGCCCCCAGCGGAGGCGAAAGCCCCGATGACGTGCTCGCGCGCGTGCGCCCCTTCCTCCGCGACGTGGCTCGCAACCACCCAGGCGAGGACGTCGTGCTGGTCAGCCACGTCACTCCCATCAAATCCATTCTGCGCCACGCCCTCTGCGCAAGCGGCGCACTGTACCGCACGCTGCACCTGGACCTGGCAGGCTTGAGCGTCATCGAAATCTTCCCGGATGGCTCGAATGGTTCCGGGGGAGAAGTGGGCGTCAATAACAAGGGCAGCAACAAGGACAGCGCCGTGGTGCGAAGGGTCAACGATACGCACTTCCTCGATGGAGAAACCGTGCGCTAAAGTTAAGCCTTGTCGAGACGGCCGGGCGATCGCGGCGCGCGGAACCACCCCGCACACGGGGCAGGCCGGGCGCGGAGGAAAGTCCGGACTCCACAGGGCAACGGTGGTTGCTAACAGCAACCCGGGGCGACCCGCGGGAACAGTGCCACAGAAAACAAACCGCCCGCCACGCGCGGGTAAGGGTGAAAAGGTGCGGTAAGAGCGCACCAGCACCCCAGGCGACTGGGGTGGCTAGGTAAACCCCACCGGGAGCAAGGTCAAGGTGCCCGCACGCGCGCCATCCCAGATGGTGCACAAGCGTGCGGCGTAGCTCTAGGGCTGCCCGCCCAACAATGAGCAGGTAGGCCGCTTGAAGCCACCAGCAATGGTGGGCTCAGATGGATGATCGCCTCGTCCCACGCCTTCTTCGCGTGCCCTCGCGGTGCTGCGGAGTGGGCGGAGGATAGGACAGAATCCGGCTCATAGGTCGTCTCGGCGCAAAAATTTCTTCTGGGGGGTCCGGCTTGGGTGCCGGTTTCCGGCGTGGCCGGGCGTACGGCTGGGTGCGTGGCCGGGGCGGGGCGGTTGTGCCACTCTTGAAGGCATGAAACTTTTCGCCGCCGAGCTGAACTTCCGCGCCATCGCCGAGGAGTTCCAACTGCCGGAACGCTTCCCGGAGGACGTCCACGCCGACGCACTGCAGGCCACCGACCGGCACGCCGACCAGCGCCGCGACCTGCGGGATATTCCGTTCGTGACGATCGACCCGGCGGGTTCGATGGACCTGGATCAGGCGGTGAACATCCAGGACGCGCCGGGCACGGCTGGTGCTGGCGCGGGTGCGGACGATGCTGGCGATGCGACTGACGGAGCTGGCGAAGGCGCCGCCCGGTGGCGCGTGCTGTACGCCATCGCGGACGTTGGCGCTTTCGTGGATCCGGCCGGGCCGCTGATGGCGGAATCCCTGCAACGCGGCCAGACGATGTACCTGCCGGACGAGCCGACCCGCCTGCACCCGGCGGAGCTTTCGGAGGGCAGTGCCTCGCTGCTGCCCGACCAGACCCGCCCCGCCGTGGTGTGGGATATTCTGCTGCGCGACGACGGCGAGGTCGCGGATTTCACCGTGTACCGCGCGCTGATCCGCTCCGTGAAGCGCTTCGACTACACCGAAGTGGAGGCGGACATGCACGGCGGCACGTTGCACCCCGCCATCGCCCAGCTGCCGGAGGTTGGCCGGGCGCGCCAGCGCTCTGATCTGCGGCGTAAGGCTATCAACCTGCGTTTGCCCTCGATCTCCGTGGAGCGCACCCAGTCCGAGGACGGCACCGAGCGCTACCTGCTGGGCATCGACGAGCGCCAGGAGATGAACGACTTCAACTCCGAGCTGTCCCTGCTGGCCGGCATGTGCGCCGGCGAGATGATGGTGCGCGCGGGCGTGGGTATCCTGCGCACCCTGCCGCCCGCCGGGGACAAGGAGATCGCCGCCTTCGACCACTCCGCGCACGCCTTGGGGTTCGATCGCTCCGGCCGCCCGATCGGGGAATTGCTCGCTGATATTGACGCCTCCACGCCGCGTGGCATGGCACTCATGCGTGACGCGCAGAGTCTTCTGCGCGGGGCGGGGTATCAGCAGTTCGGCCTGGCTGGCGGGGGTGCCGAGGCTGCCGAGCCTGAACCCGCTGGCGCAGGCGGCGCGGACAGCGAGAAGCCAGCTGGCGCGGACGGCGCGTGCGAGGGTGCCGGCGGTGCAGACGGTGCGGAGACTGAGCCCAGCATCCACGCTGGCATCGGCGGCCACTACGCTCACGTCACCGCGCCCCTGCGCCGACTGGTGGACCGCTTCGCCACGGAGATCTGCCTGGCGATCGCCAGCTCCCAGCCCATCCCGGAGTGGGTGACCGCCAACGTCGACCAGGTTCTCGGCACCATGAAATCCAGCGGCCAGACGGCCAGCGCCGTCGACCGCGCCTGCCTGAAACTCACCGAGGCGGTCGTCCTGCAACCGTGGGTAGGTCAGAACTTCAACGCGACGGTGCTTAACAGCGACGGCGGAGACAAGGCGAAAATCCTGGTCGAGGAGCCGCCCATCTTGACGACTTGTGTGGGCGGCCCAGACGAGGCGTCAACAATTAAAGTAACCCTGATCGAAGCCGAACCCGCAGCGCGGAAGGTACGTTTCGCCTGGCCGGCCGATTAGGCAGGGGGCTGTCCGGTGCGTGTGGTACACATGAGCCTATGAGCGAAAATGATGCGCAGAAGTGGTACTACGACACGAAGACCGGCCAGGTGAGCCAGGGCAAGGACAGCGCGTGGGATAGCCGCATGGGGCCATACGACTCGCGCGAGGAGGCCGAGGCCGCCATCGAGACCGCGCAGCAGCGCACCAAGGAGGCCGAGGAGTACGACGCGGAAGATGACGACTAAGGACTCGGAGCGCTCGTGGCTGGCGCGCACCCTGCTGCCGGAGGGGAAAGAGCCGGACCCGCGCTTCACCCTGGCGAACGAGCGTACTTTCCTGGCGTGGATCCGCACTAGCCTGGCGTTTCTGGCTGGCGGGGTGGCGCTGGAGGCGTTCCGTTCGCCGAACGTTCCCGAGCATCTGTGGAGCGCCGCGGCCGTGCTGGTGCTGATCGTCGGCATGCTGATCGGCCTGGGGGCGGCGGTGCGGTGGCTGCGCGTGGAGCGTGCCATGCGGACCGGGAAGGCTCTGCCGGTGCCCGCGATCGTGCCCTTCCTGGCGGGCGTGGCCGTGGTGGCTTGCGCGGTCGTGCTGGGGTTTGTGATCTTCGGCGACTTTGGGATGGAGCTGTAAGTGACGCGCCGGGAGGTGCGTGGGGCTGCGCGGGAGGTGCCACGCCAGAGTGCGCGTGGGGTGCCCGAGCGCCCGCACTCTGACCTGGGACTTCAACCGGAGCGCACCAGCCTGTCGTGGCAGCGCACCTTGCTGGCGTTGTTGGTCGTCAGCGCGATGCTGTTCCGGTGGATCGGCCGCTACGGCGTGATCGTCCTGCCCGCCGCGGGAGTTTTAGTGCTGCTCGCGGCGCTCATTCTGCTGACCCAAAGGCGCCGCTACCTGCGCTTTAGCGCCGGTCTGCGCGCCGAACGCCTCACCGCGAACGTCGGCTCGGTCGTCGCGGTGACTGCGGCAGTCTTGATCTGCGGATTGGTCGCCGCCATCTTCGTTATTCTGGACGCCATCTAACCCCAACCGCCCAGCACTGTTGTACTGTCCTAAGTGTTGATCAAACGCGCAGTTCAAGGCAGGTCACTATGTGCAGGCGTAACAAAGGGGCAAAAAGCGTGTGGACGTAGATGTTTTCTATCGGACTTTTGACGTCTCTGATGTTGCCCCAGGGGCTAATGTTTTAGATCTCATCTTTCACGGGTTGATACTCTTTACTGTTCTGTCCGGCATTATGGCCTGGGTGGCAATCATCATTTTGATTTCCAGATCGATTTGGAGAAAAAAGAATCCCGGCAGAAAATCCCGTATGTGGGTAGTTTTCTTTGCTCTGTCCTTTTCGATATACGTGATTTCTATTCCGTTGTCCTTCAAATTAGTGCTGTTCCCGGGTGAAATATCCTCCAGGATCTACACCCTGGATAAATACGGTAACGGAAGGGCGGTTCCAATGGTGACGGAAAATTCCCCAATAAATACCGTGAGAGTGGATTACGAAAAGAAGACCTTTTTGGAGAAGTACCATCGAGAGGTTCTAGACGCTTTGTCTAGTGACCCAGAGCTAATGCAGTATGACCTTGTGGGATGTAGGGGGCAGGGGGATGATAAGCATGAGAAGTCAATCTTTTGCGGCGGCTATGTGGATTCCGGTGTTTATGCTGTTAAGGGAGGGAAAGAGTTTACGTTAAATCCCCATTTTCATTTTGGGGAGAGGCCAGAATCGATTCGAGAAAGGAAAGGGATGGGTTTGGAAAACTCGCCTGGCGGCGGCATGGCGGTTCGGCTGTCGGTTTACATTTCTGAGCAAAGCTAGTGGTGGCTGACGGTGGCTGGCGTGGGCTCGTGGCGGCCTGGGCGTGGTGACTGGAGGTGGCTGGCGCGCTAAATGTCGTTAAAGTGGGAATACGTTACTGGCAACGATTGCAGACACTGTAAAGGTGTAGGTCAGGAGAGTTTCAGCTTCTGGAACAATTTTTACGGGAAGACGAATTCCCACTTTAACGACATTTAGCGTTTTGGGAAGGGGTGCCAGCCCGCCCGGAAGGGGTCAGAGTGAACCGTGGGGCTGGTGTGGCGCGGTGGAAGGAGGGGCGGGCAGCAGGGAGCCAGGGCGGGCAGCAGGGAGCCAGCCCAATCCAGCAGGGCTAGAAGCAGTGCTCCTGCGCCGGGAACTCGCCTTCAGCAACCTCTCGCTTGTAGGCGGCCGCGGCGGCGGTCAGGTCCGAACCCACCGAAGCCCACTGCTTAGCGAAGCGCGGACGGTGCCCACCGGCCGGGAACGCAGCCATGTCGTGCCACACCAGAACCTGCCCATCGCAGTCCGGACCTGCGCCAATGCCAATCGTCGGGATGTCCAGCTCCTTAGTCACGGAAGCCGCCACGTCCGCGGGCACCATCTCCAGCACAACCATGTCGGCACCGGCTTCTTGCACGGCGCGGGCGTCGGCCAGCAGCTGCTCTGCGCCAGCCCCGCGGCCCTGCACCTTGAAACCGCCCAGCTGGTTGACGGACTGCGGAGTAAAGCCGATGTGCGCGCACACGGAGATACCGGCGTCAGTAATAGCGCGAATGCGATCCGCAATCCGCACCCCGCCTTCGATCTTCACCGCGTGCGCGCCCGTGCGATGCAGCATCTCGGTGGCGGCCTTCACGGCCTGCTCATCCGAAGCCTCATAGGTGCCGAAGGGCAGGTCAGCGACCACGGCGGCATTACCGGCGCCGCGGACGACGGCGGCTGTCAGGTAGACCATCTCGTCCATGCTGATGCGCTGGGTGGCGTCGTAACCAAACACCACATTCGCGGCAGAATCGCCGACCAGCATGATCTCCACGCCCGCCTCGGCGAACGCGACGGCGGTGGAGTAGTCGTAGGCGGTCAGCATCGCGAACGGCTCGCCCGTGCCCTTGCGCGCCTTCAGGTCGGCGATGCGCACCTTCTTGGTGGGGACCAGGTAGCCGTTGGGGGTGGAGCCGGATGTTCCAGATGTTGCAGTCATGCTGTTCATTCTAGGTGACGCCCATAGCTCCAACCGCTCAACCTTCGACTAGTGCAAACGGGGGGGCGCGGGCGGGCGCGAACGGGGGCGCAGCCTAGTGCAAACGGGGGGCGCAGCCGGGCAGGGAACTTCTACAATGGGGGATATGAATCGCCAACAGGAATATGTTCTGCGCACGCTGGAAGAACGCGACATCCGCTTCGTTCGCCTTTGGTTCACGGATATCCAGGGGTACCTCAAGTCCGTGGCGGTGGTGCCAGCGGAGTTAGAGGGGGCTTTCCAGGAGGGCATCGGCTTCGACGGGTCGGCGATTGAGGGGTTTTCCCGCATCGCGGAGTCGGACACGATCGCGCAGCCGGACCCGTCGACGTTCCAGATCTTCCCATTCAAATCGGATACGGGTGAGCTGTCGGCGCGCATGTTCTGCGACATTGCGATGCCGGATGGCACCCCTTCGTGGGCGGACCCGCGGCAGGTGCTGCGCCGCCAGATGAAGGCCGCAGCGGACCAGGGATTCAGTTGCTATGTCCACCCGGAGATTGAGTTCTTCCTGGTCAAGGAGCTGGAGACCGAGGGGTATCCGCCGGTGCCGACGGATAACGGCGGCTACTTCGACCAGGCGGTCACTGACGACGCGCCGGCTTTCCGCGCCCACGCGATCAGCGCGCTGGAGCACATGGGCATTTCCGTGGAGTTCTCGCACCACGAGAACGCGCCGGGGCAGCAGGAGATCGACCTGCGCTACGCCGACGCCCTGACGATGGCGGATAACGTGATGACCTTCCGCTACCTGATTAAGCAGGTAGCCCGCCGCAACGGCGTGGCCGCCACGTTCATGCCTAAGCCCTTCCACGAGCACGCGGGTTCGGCGATGCACACCCACATGTCCCTGTTCGAGGGGGAGAGCAATGCTTTCCACGACCCGGATGACGAGCTGCGCCTGTCGGGTACTGCGAAGTCCTTCATTGCGGGCATTCTGGAGCACGCCCCGGAGATCACGGCGGTGACGAACCAGTGGGTGAACTCCTACAAGCGCATTACCTCCGGCGATGAGGCTCCGCGTGCGGCGGCGTGGGGTGCGTCGAACCGCTCGGCGATGGTGCGCCTGCCGATGTACACGCAGAACAAGGCGGCTTCCCGCCGCGTGGAGGTCCGCTCGCCGGATAGCGCCTGCAACCCGTACCTGGCTTATTCGGTGCTGCTGGCCGCAGGTTTGAAGGGCATCGAGGAGGGCTACGAGCTGCCCAACCCGGCGGAGGAGGATGTTTCCCGTATGACCCGCCGCGAGCGCATCGCCGCAGGTTACAAGGATCTGCCCTCGGATCTGAACAGCGCCCTGCGGGAGATGGAGCGTTCCGAGCTGGTTGCCGATGCTCTCGGCGAGCATGTGTTCGAGTTCTTCCTGCGCAATAAGTGGCGCGAGTGGTACGAGTACCAGTCGCAGATCACGCCGTGGGAGCTGCGGAACAACCTGTCCTTCTAGTCGCCTAGTCTGCGGCTCCCCCCCGCATTTCCACCCCTCCCACTACTTCCTAGAGTTCCAGGAGCACCTTCACCCTATGACCCGCCCTCGCAGTTCGCGTTCCTCCGTGCCAACCGCCCGCACCCTGGGCCTGACTCACCCCAAGGCGCAGGAGGACCTTGAGCAGCTCGGCTGGGTGGATGCCGAGCACGCGGAGCAGATGTGGATACTTGCCTCGACGGGCGACCCGGACCTGGCGCTGAACAACCTCATTCGCCTGGTGGAGGCGCTCGACCGCGCGGACGCCGCGGACTCCGCCGGCACGGCCGCTGGCGCCGGAAGCGGTAGCGGCTCTGGCAGCACCGGCAGCAGCACCGGCAGTGCAGGCACCAGCGCCGAGCTGCTGACGCGCGTCAACGAATCCCGCCAGTTCGCCGTCCGGCTGCTCAGCCTGTTCGGCGCGTCGTCCATGCTGGGCGACCACATCGTCGCCAACCCGGCGGAGTGGAAGCAGCTCGAAAACGGCATGCCCTCGGCCGAGGAAATGATGGAGCTTATGCTCGGCAGCGTCTCGGCAACCCCCGTTGAAGGCTCGGGCGAGCGGGTGTTTCGGGCGGGCGTCACAGGCTCAGAGGCCGATGACGCAATGCGCCGAACCTACCGCACCATCCTCGCGCGCATCGCCGCCGTCGACGTCGCGGGCACCTTCGTGCAGCGCGGCGAGGAGTCGGCCGAGCCCGTCGAGTTCGAGTTAGTTTCCCGCCGACTCTCTGACGCGGCAGACGCCGCGCTGACCGCCGCCCTGGCCGTCGCGTGCGCGCAGGTGTACGAGCCGGAAGAGCAGCCCGCCCGCCTTGCCGTGCTGGCCATGGGCAAGTGCGGCGCGCAGGAGCTGAACTACATCTCCGACGTGGACGTCATCTTCGTCGCCGAACCCGCCGACCCGAAGGCCACCCGCTGGGCGGGCGAGTTCATCAACATCGGCAGCCGCGTGTTCTTCGAGGTAGACGCCGCCCTGCGCCCCGAAGGCAAAAGCGGTGCCCTGGTGCGCACCCTGGAATCGCACGTGAAGTACTACAACCGCTGGGCCGAAACGTGGGAGTTCCAAGCACAGCTGAAGGCACGCCCCATGACCGGCGACCTGGAGCTAGGCCAGGAGTACGTCGACGCGCTGGCAGCGAAGGTATGGTCGGCCGCCGAACGCGAGGACTTCGTGCACGACGTGCAGGCCATGCGCCGCCGGGTGATCGAGAACATCCCGGATGACATCCGCGCCCGCGAGCTGAAACTGGGCCCTGGCGGACTGCGCGACATCGAGTTCGCCGTCCAGCTGCTGCAGATGGTGCACGGGCGCACGGACGAATCGCTGCGCACTCGCTCCACCGTCGCCTCGCTGCGCGCCCTGGCCAAGGGCGGCTACATCGGCCGCGCGGACTGCCAGAACCTGCAGGAAAACTATGCCTTCATGCGCCTGTTGGAGCACCGCCTGCAGCTGCAGCGCCTGAAGCGTACGCACACCCTGCCGCCGAAGGAGGACAAGGCCGCCCGCGTGTGGCTGGGCCGCACCTCCGGCTGCCGCCCAGAGGGCACCAAGACCATGGACGAGCAGCTGGCGGCAGACGTCAAGCGCGTGAGCCTGGAGATCAGCCAGCTGCATTCGAAGCTGTTCTACCGCCCGCTGCTGTCCTCCGTGGCAGCGATGCAAGCCGACACGATCCGCCTGTCGCCGGAGGCCGCGAAGCGCCAGCTGGCCGCCCTGGGCTACGCCTACCCGGACCGTGCCTTCGAGCACCTAAGCGCCCTGGCCGCGGGCAGCAGCCGCAAGGCCAAGCTGCAGGCCATCATCCTGCCCACGCTGCTGGAATGGCTGGGGGAGACGGTCGACCCGGACGCTGGCCTGCTGAACTACCGCAAGCTCTCGGAGGCCGCGCACGACTACAGCTGGTTCCTGCGCCTGCTGCGCGATGAGAACATCGTGGGCAAGCGCCTCATGCACATCCTGGGCACCTCGCCCTATGTCGCCGAGCTGTTCCTTAATTCCGTGGATTCGGTGAAGATCCTGTCCGACGGCGCCACCGGCCCGAAGTTCCTGGAGCGCGAACCGCAGGTCGTCACCCACTCCCTGGTTGCAGCCGCCGGCCGCCACCGCCACCCGGATAAAGCCATCGCTGTCGCCCGTTCGTTGCGCCGCGCGGAGCTGGCCCGCATCGCCGCCGCCGACTTGCTTGGCTTCATGGACGTGGAGCAGGTCTGCGTTTCCCTGTCCTGGGTGTGGGACGCGGTGCTGGAGGCCGCCCTGCGCGCCGAGATTCGCTTCTGGGAGGACGAGAATGTGGCCAACGCGCCGGCGCGCATCACCGTTATCGGCATGGGGCGGTTGGGCGGTGCGGAGCTCGGGTATGGTTCTGACGCCGACGTGATGTTTGTCGCCCAGCCTGTCGAAGGCGCGGACGAATCAGAGGCGCTGAAGTGGGCCACGAGCATTTGCGACACGGTGCGAACGCGCCTGGGAAGGCCCAGCCAGGATCCGCCCCTGGACGTAGACATTGACCTGCGCCCGGAGGGGCGCAACGGCCCGGTCGTCCGCACGCTGGATTCCTACCGCCGCTACTACAAGGAATGGGGCGAGACGTGGGAGATGCAGGCCTTGCTGCGCGCCACGTGGATCGCGGGCGACAAGGACCTGGGCATCGAGTTCCT
This sequence comes from Corynebacterium sp. HMSC08A12, assembly GCF_001807485.1. Lineage (GTDB taxonomy): Bacteria > Actinomycetota > Actinomycetes > Mycobacteriales > Mycobacteriaceae > Corynebacterium > Corynebacterium evansiae. The sequence goes on from NZ_KV789190.1 coordinate 33,877, forward strand.
GCGCATGATCGACGATTTCCGCTACCCGCCGGGAGGTGTGGACGACAAGGTCGTCCAGGAGGTTCGCCGCATGAAGGCGCGAGTGGATGCCGAGCGCCTGCCGCGCGGCGCGGACCGCAAGACGCACACCAAGCTGGGCCGTGGCGCCCTGACGGACGTGGAGTGGACCGTGCAGCTGCTCACCATGCAGCACGGGGACGACGCGGATAACCTGCGCAACACCTCCACCCTGGAAACCCTGCGCGAGCTCGCCAGCGGCGAGTATATCGCCGAATCCGATGCGGAGATTCTGCGCGATGCCTGGATCACCGCCACCATCGCCCGCAACGCGATTGTGTTGGTCAAGGGCAAGCGGAAGGATCAGCTGCCCAGCCACGGCGACCAGCTGCGCCACGTTGCGGCTGCCGCCCACTGGCCGCCAGAGCAGGCCCAGGAGTTCCTGGACGACTACCTGAAGAAGACCCGCAAGGCCCACCGCGTGGTGGACCGGGTGTTCTGGGGCGAGGACGTCGGCATCGACTACGGCGGCTAGGCCCCGCGGCCGGAGCTGCCAGCGGGCGAAGCGTCCGGAGCTGCGTGCCGCCAGCGGCCGGAGCCGCTCGCCGCTAGCGGGCTAAACCAGCTCGCCTTCGACGATGACGTTGTAGCCGAGGTCGTTGCTGCCGGAGACCGAGCAGGCGATCAGCACGATCCGCCCCGGACGCTTGTCGTCCATAATGTCCGGGTCCACGATGGCCTCGTTCTTATCCACCAGCCAGCTGCGAGTGACCTTCCAGGTCCGCTGGTGGTTCGCGCCGTCGCGCATCTTGATTCGCGCGCCGTTCAAGACATCGGAGGAGTAGCGCTTCACAGGCTTGCCATCCGTGCCGTTCACGTTCTTCGGCGGAGCATTCAGGTTCACATCCGCCGTCACCGCCTCGCTCAAGGGGTTAAACACCAGCGGTGCCGCACCCCACGCATGCCCCAGGATGTACATCGTGCCCTTCTCCGCATCCTTCGGCGATACACCCCAGCCATCGACCCAGCGCACCATGGTGTTCTGCGGACCCGCCGGGTTCAGCGGCAGGGCGTAGGGCATTGAGTCGAACGTTGCACCCTGCACCGGGGCGGGGCCGTCCATGTTGAAAGACCCGGTTCCCTCGACCGGCCCCGGAACCACCGAGGGATCATCCTCGTCCTCCCGCTTGCCGTCCTTCTTTGGCTTCTTCTCGCTGGGCTTCGCCGAATCCGAGGTATCGGAGCTGGACGAGCCCTCGCTGGAGTTGGTGGTATTGGAGGCCGAGGGGGCGTCCTCACCAGAAAAACCCAGAACGGCCCAGATCACCAGCGCGATAACTACCAGCAGGGCCACAACGGCGGCCAGAACGCGGCGGCGATTAGTGAAGGGGCGGGTAAAACTCATGGTGAATAAGTCTATCCATAACCCACGGAGTAGCGTGAGGTGAGTGACTGCTAAGGATAAAGACAAACTCAGCGCTCGCGCGCTCATCGTGTGGGGAGCCGGGGTGCTGTGCTACACCCTGGCGGTAACGGGGCGCACGTCCTTTGGAGTGGCCAGCGTGGATGCCATCGATCGCTTCCACATTAACGCCGCGCAGCTGGCGGTCTTTACCGCGTTACAGCTGGCCGTGTACGCCTTCGCACAGATCCCGGTGGGCTTGCTGGTGGACCGCTTCGGCCCGCGCAAGCTGATGGTTGCCGGCGCCTTTGTCATGGCGGTGGGGCAGGTCACGCTGGCCTTCACCACGAGTTACCCGGTGGCGATCTTCGCCCGCATGCTGATCGGTGCGGGTGATGCGACGGCCTTCCTGTCCGTGATGCGCCTGATCCCCGCGTGGATTCCGCTGCGCCACGCACCGCTGCTCGGCCAGCTGACGGGCGCGGTGGGGCAGTTTGGCCAGTTCCTGTCCGCCGTGCCTTTCTTGAGCCTGTTGCACGCGACCAGCTGGCAGACCGGCTTCGTGAGCCTCGGCGCGGTTGGCGCACTGCTGGCGCTGGCCGCGGGAGTGCTGGTGAAGGACTCGCCGGAGCCGGAGGCCGAGGAAGCCGCGGCACGAGCCAATACCACCGAGTCTGAGAAGACCACCACCGCCGCCAAGCCCGCCGAGCGCCTGGGCGTCAAGAAGATCCTGGCCAACGTGCTGACCAACCGCGTCTGCTGGCACGGCTTCTTCATCCACTGGACGGGCCTGGGTGCATTGGTGGTGTTCACCCTGCTGTGGGGTCTGCCCATCATGACCCTCGGACTGGGCCTGCCCGCCGACCAGGCCGGCCTGGCGCTCTCGCTGGGCACGCTGGCCTCCGTGGCGGTCGGCCCGATCGTCGGCCTGCTGTCCGCCCGCTTCTACAACCGCCGCATGCAGATCGTCATGATCTTCTCCATCACCGGCTGGCTGGGCTGGCTGTGGTTCTTCACCTCCGCGCCGACGGGCGTGCTGTGGGCGGCGTGCCTGATGAACATCGTCATGGGCTTCACCGGCCCCGTCGCGAACTTGGGCTTCGACTCCGTGCGCGAGAAGGTGGACCGCCGCTTCGTCGCCACCGGCACCGGCTTGGCGAACATGGGCGGCTGGGTTGCGGGCATGATCGGCGCCCAGGCCGTCGGCGTGCTGCTGAACCTGCGCGCCCCGGACGGTAACTACGGCTGGTCGGACTTCGGCGTGGCCTGGATCGCGGTGGCCACCGTGTGGGCCTGCGGTTTCTGCGGAATGTGGCTCACGCGCGATCGCAACGTGCGCCGTTATTCTTAGGCTTTTTCCTTTAAAGGTTCTTTCTTTATGACGCCCCCAGCCTCCCGCTTCTTCGCGGCCTGCGACTTTAACCCGGCGTGGATGGTGGCCTTTAGCGCCAGGTAGGTGATGTACACCATCAGGATGTTCCGGGCGGTGAGTACGAGGGCTGCGAACCAGTGGGGGCCTTCAAACAGCAGGTTGTAGGTGAAGGGGAACACTGCCGTGGTCAGGGCTGCGACAAGCACGCTGAGCCACGAGAGTTTGCGCAGCGCGTCGGCCTCGCTACTCGTTCCAGCTTGCGCGGAGGCGCCGGGGTTGTCCGGCTGCTTTGCCAACAGGACTGCCAACACCGGGCCGAACCACACGACGTACTGCGGGGAGAACACCTTGTTGGAGACGATCAGCAGCAGCACCATAGTCAGGAAGAACAGGGCGGTACTGCGGGGAGACCAGGCGTCACCAAGAAAGTGCCACAGAGCCCAGCCCAGGCCGAACAACATTGTGCACGCCATCAACACGCTGCTGGCCGTGACCAGTTGATCCACGCCCGGGCCGAAGATCTCGAAACTCTTCGACGGGGCCTTATCGATGTGCCAATGGCCGGGGAAGAACGCAGCCGCGACGATCAGGGGAGTGGCGAGGATCGACTCGATCTGCAGGCCACGGACGTCCTGGTAAGTCAGCGGGGAGACCAGGCGATCCCAGCCGGAGGTCAGCGCCGTGATCGTGCCGACGACCACGAGGGTGCCGCCGAATGTGGCCAGGCGAACCCAGGTGGCGGAGCGATTCCATTTATCCACCAGCCCGGCGGCCAGCGCGGCGGGCCACAGCTTCGACATGGCCGCGAACCCCAGCAGTGCGGAGGCGAGCTTCGGGTGGGTGAACAGTGCGGCTGCGGTGGCGGCGACCAGCAGGCCGGGGATGAGATCCAGGCGAGAGTAGGCGATAGGCCCCGCGGCGGCGGTGAAGGCGGTCCAGAACAGTGCGGCGCGGTGGCTGCGATTCAGCAGGTAGAAGAAGAATGCCGTGCTGAGGGCAATGAGGAACCCAGAGAACAGGGTGAGGAAAACATAGGCGTGGTCTCCGCTCAGCTGGATGATCGCGCGGACGGGCCACAGGCCGGCATCCGGATACTCGGATAGCGGCAGCGCGCCATGGCTGGGATGCGTGGGCTTGCCCAAGGAATTACGGAAGTAATACATCGGGTCGCCCTTGGCGAAGGGCCAGAAGATCAGGATTCCAACGATAACCGCATTCGCCGCTACCCAGGCTGCGATGATTCTAGAACGGGGCCAAGTGGCGGTAGTTACGTTGGTCTGATCACTCACGAGAGTGAACTGTACCTAAAAATTTTCAGCTTCCCTAGCAAGCGCACGGATGGTCTGCTGGATTCCTTCCTGCAGGCTAGCCTCGAACTTTTCCTCCCCGCCGAGGACGACCGCGACCAGCACACGGGAGATCAGGGAGGTCTTGCCACCGGGAGCCAGGCGCTTCTCCGTGAGGACAGTCTGGGAGCCGTCGGGGGTGGGGGTGAGCTCGAAGCGCCAGCGCGTGCCGTTCAGGGGGATCTTGAACTCGAAGACCTTCTCCGGCTCGACTTCGGTGACGACCGCCCAGGTGGGCCACCAGAGGATGCCCTGGCGGTTGAAGTTGATGGTGACGGTGCCCGGAGCTGGGGCCGCGCCCGCGGAACCGCTCGCGTCCGCGCCGGCTGCGTTCGCGCCTGCGCTGGCGCTGGCGCCAACGTTGCCCGTGCCAGCTGCGCTGCTCTTGCGACGTGGCAGCAGGATCATCTTCTTGCACTGCGGGCTGCGCTGACCCATCGCAGACAGGTCTGTAACCCGCTGCCAGACCTTGCTGGCGGGTGCGTTGACGGTGGTGCTGGCGGAAATCTCCGGAGCTGCCATGGTTGTGGTGCCTTTCGTCGGTGGAACGTCAAGATGGAGGAAGTTTTGTCGCCGCAACTAGCGGTGGTTCCACACTACGTCCTGCAAGCTACGCATCCACCACAATCGAAGAATCCACATCGCCATGCCGGGAGCACTCCGCCGTCCAGCCCATCGGATTCACCTGCACCTTCATGCGGCGCCCGCACAGCGGGCAGAAACGCGGCGGCTCCAAACCCGCCAGCGCCCCGCGGCTCGCCTGCGCAAGTGCCCCACGGCCGACGCGCAAGGTTTCGTTTGAAGCGTCGAGTGGTTGGCCCGTATGGGCGTCATATAAAGGGGTACCGCCCAAGACGAACAGGGCGGTGAGTTCGCTTAAAGGCATCGAGGAAGTCACGGTGCGCCTACAGGGTTGCGTTCAGCGCCTTGATCGGCAGCTGCAGCTTGCCGAGCATATCCACGTCGCGCTCGGCGGGGCGGCCCAGCGTGGTCAGGTAGTTGCCCACAATGACGGCGTTGATGCCGCCCAACAGGCCCTTCTCCGCGCCCAGGTCGCCCAAAGTCAGCTCGCGGCCGCCTGCGAAACGCAGCAGCTGGCGGGGGAGAGCCAGGCGGAACGCGCCGATGGTGCGCAGAGCATCGTTGACCGGCATGGGCTCGAGGTCCGCGAACGGAGTGCCTGGGCGGGGGTCGAAGAAGTTCAGCGGAACCTCCGTGGGGTCGAGGTTCTGTAGGTCGATGGCGAACTCCGCGCGCTGCTCGACAGTCTCGCCCATGCCGACGATGCCACCGCAGCAGACCTCCATGCCCGCGTCGCGGACCATCTCCAGGGTGGAGGTGCGCTCCTCCCAGGTGTGGGTGGTGACAACCTCCGGGAAGTAGCTCTTGCAGGTCTCCAGGTTGTGGTTGTAGCGGTGCACGCCGAGCTCCTTCAGGCGATCGACCTGCTCCTGGGTGAGGATGCCGATGGATGCGGCGATGTTGATGTCGACCTCCGCCTGGATGGCGGCGATGGCCTTGGCCATCTGGTTCATCAGGTCCTCGTCCGGGCCCTTCACGGCGGCGACGATGCAGAACTCCGTGGCGCCGGTCTTGGCGGTTTGCTTCGCGGCCTCGATCAGCTGGGCGATGTCCAGCTGGATGGAGCGGACCGGGGACTCGAAAAGGCCCGACTGGGCGCAGAAGTGGCAGTCCTCGGGGCAGCCGCCGGTTTGCAGGGAGATAATGCCCTCCATCTCCACGGCATCGCCGCACCACTTCAGGCGGACCTGGTGGGCCAGGTCCAGTAGCTCGTCCAGGTGCTCGTCGCCGAGCTGCAGGACCTGGAGGGTTTCCTCGTAGTTCAGGGGCTCGCCGTTTTCCAGGACCTTCGTGCGGGCGAGGTTTAGGATTTCTGGGGTTTCGGTGGTTCCTGGGGTGCCTGCGGTTGCTGGGGTGCTTGCGGTGTCTGCGGTGCCTGCGTTTTCGCCGGTTTCGGTGGCTGGCTTCGTTTCAGCGGTAGTCATCGTCGGTCTCCTCAAAGCTGTCGTGAAACTTCTCGTGCGAGTTCTTGTGCGAGTTCTAGGGTGATTATGTGGGCGTACCACCCTTGAACGCTGTTTAGTTTCACATGCTAACGTACCGCGATCGCGAGGTATGGCATACCGGGGGTTGGGCGTGTAGTCCGGGGGTATGGGCGCGTGGTGTCAGGGGGTGATGTCCCAAATCTTCCACTCTGTTTTTATAACTAATGTATTTGCGCAGGTCAAACGATTTTGGGAACTGGGCTGCAAATGTGCTTTTTGCCGAAAGTGGAAGATTTGGGACATTGGCGTTGTAGCCCGCTCGCAACTGTGGAGTCTGTGGGGCATAAGGGGCGCATGTAGCGTGAGTGGCGTGGGCGGTTCCGGCGCTGTGGAGGTTATGCGGTGGATGTCGCGCGGTGAATGCCGCCAATTGCAGTTCGCACGGTGCATGCCGCCAGGTGCAGGGCGCACGGCGGAAGCTACGCGGTACATGGGGCACGGTAGGCACAGGCAAAAGAAAAGTGGCACCTCATAAAGAGGTGCCACTGTCGCCAGCTAACCCAGCCGCTGTGCCAGCCAGCTCAGGCCAGCTCAAGCCGGCTCAACCAGCTCTAGGCGTGTTCGTCGGCCTGCTGCTTCGGAGGCTGAACGGTCCACTCCGGCGGAACGTCCTTGCCGGACTCCTCGTCCTGCTCCGCCTGCTCGGCCGTCTCCTGGACGATGCCCTTAGCGTGGTGGCTCGGCGCGTAGACCGCGTACACCTGCATTGGCTCGTCACCGGTGTTGATGATGTCGTGCCACACACCAGCCGGAACCTGCACAGCCCAGCCGTCGGAAACTTCCTGCTGGATGGTCATGTTGTCCTTGTCCGGGCCCATGATGCACTTGCCCACACCTGCGTCCAGGCGCAGGAACTGGTCGGTATCGTGGTGCACCTCCAGGCCGATGGAATCGCCGGGGGCGATGGACATGAGGGTCACCTGCAGGTACTTGCCCGTCCAAGCGGTGGTGCGGTAGTTGGTGTTCTCTCGGGTGGCAGTTTCAATGTCAAAGACATTGGCCTCTGGTCCGTTGTCTACGATCCTCATTATGCTCCTTCCGGTTCGATGACCTTCAACTCCCAGTGTAGGCCGATTTTCCTGGGCTTTCAGGCGCCCGCCAGCCTGCCGCCACAGCAACGCTGCCGCGCCGAAGCCGTAACGCTGTAACACTGGGAGGCATGGCTATTTCTGACATTTATTGGAAGAACAACCCTGGTCGCCCCGGCGCTTGGGAGGTCGCGGGCCTGCGCTGGCTCGCCGAAGCCCCGGGAGGCGCACCGGTTGTCGCCGTTCACGAGCACGATTCTCGTGGGTTGGGGATTGATCGGGTAGAGCCGATGACGCCCACACGCGCCATGGCCGAGGATTTCGGCCGAATGCTGGCGGCCACGCATGCCGCGGGGGCGCCCCACTTCGGGTTCTCGCCGACGGGGGAGTCCGGATTCCAAGGCCCCAACGACAACCTCTTGAAGCTGCCCCTGAAAACCTCCGAAAGCTGGGGAGAGTTCTACGCGGACGTATGCTTGTCTCCGCTGGTTGCGCGTGTATTCGGTGGCGCCACAGCAGCGGACATTCCCGCCGAGGTTACCCGGCTGCTGGAGGCCTTGCGCGCCGGGCAGCTGGACGATGGCACACCTCCGGCTCGCATCCACGGTGATCTGTGGGCGGGGAATGTGTTGTGGGGGAAGGTGGCGTCAAGAAATAGAGCGTCAAGAAATAAAGAAGGAGCAATCCTCATCGACCCGAGCGCGCATGGCGGCCATCCGCGCGCGGACCTGGCGGCGCTGCGGCTCTTCGGCGCGCCGCACCTGAGCAGCATCGAGGGCGCGTATTTCGAGGCCAGCCCGCACGTGGATGGCTGGGGGACAGGTGCGCAGAGCGTGAACCTGCACCAGCAGCACCTGTTGTGGCTGCATGCGGCGGTGTTCGGCGGCGGTTATGTCGGGGAGGCTATCGCGGGCGCGGGGCGTGTGGTGCGCGAGTTGTGAGGCGTTGCTAGCTGAAGTGCTGTAGGGGATCCGACGGAGTACAGTCATAGTTCGGACAAAATCGCATAATTTGCTTTTCTAATTTCTGTTTCTGCATCCTAAGCAGATTCCGAGTTTTTAGTGACGTTTTAGTGAAGGAGTTTCTTCAGCGTGAAGAGAACATTCTCTATCGCCATGGCCTTCGTCGGGCTGACCGTCGGCGCGGGCTTCGCCACCGGCCAAGAAGTCATCCAATACTTCATTTCCTTCGGTCTCAACGGCATCTGGGGCGCGGTGCTGGCCGGCATCGTCATGACCCTCGCCGGTAGCGTGATCCTGCAGGTCGGCAGCTACTTCCTGGCCGACGAGCACCGCATGGTGTTCCGCAACGTCGCGCACCCCATCGTCTCGCGGTTCTTGGATGTCTCCGTGACGATTACCCTGTTTGCCGTCGGTTTCGTGATGCTCGCCGGCGCGGGCTCCAACCTGGAGCAACAGTTCGGCCTGCCCGCCTGGGCGGGCGCGCTGCTAATGACGGGCGTGGTGCTGGCCGCCGGAATGCTGGACGTGGAGAAGGTCAGCCAGGTCATCGGCGCGCTGACCCCGCTGATCATCATCGCGGTGATTTTCGCCTTCGTGTACACGATGATCAACATGCCCTCCGACACGTCGCACCTGAACGAGATCGCGATGGCGGAGGAGTCGCCCGTTTCCCCGTGGTTCGTCTCCGCCCTGAACTACAACGGCCTGGCGCTGCTGCTGGGTGTGTCCATGTCCCTGGTGATCGGCGGTAACTACGCCTCCCCGAAGGAGGCCGGCATGGGTGGCCTGATGGGTGGCGTGCTGTACACCGTAATGCTGATCATCGCGGCGATCACCCTGTACCTGAACGTCGAGACCGTCCAGGGCAGCGACGTGCCGATGCTCGCGATGATGGACGACATCAGTCCGGTGCTGGGCGTGATCATGGCGATCATCATCTTCTTCATGATCTTCAACACCGCGATCGGCATGTTCTACGCGCTGGGTAAGCGCCTGACCGCCAGCACCGACAAGTCCTTCCGCCCGGTGTTTATCGTGGTGACGCTGATTGGCTACGGCATCAGCTTCGTGGGCTTCGATACCCTCATGACCTACGTCTACCCGGTGATCGGCTACATCGGCCTGGTGATGATCGTCGTGATGATCGTCTGGTGGGTTCGCTCCCGCGCCCGCATTTTTGCGGAGTCCAAACGCCGCGACCGCATCCACGAGCTCGCGCACGCCCGCGAGCACGACGATGAGGAGTACACCGACGAGGATCGCCAGGAGCTGCGCAAGCTGGTCGGCGAGTCCAACATCGAGGACAAGGAGCTGCACGAGACCATCACCGACGAGGTGAAGAGCGAGATCCCAGACGAGGAACTCGAAAAGTAGCGTGCCCTCTACCTGGGCGTACAATGAGTATCCATGTTTGGCGGGATGCATGAATCACTCACGACGGTTGCGATAAGCGCGGCGGATTTCACCCCGCCGCAGGGGTGGGGGCCGGTGCTGAAGGAACAGCTCGGCATTGATCTGTGGCGCATCCCGGTGGTCATGGTCGCCGCCGTCGGTATCTACTTGACGTTCCTGGTGGCGGTGCGGCTGTTCGGGCAGCGCATCCTCAGCCCGCTGGGCGGCTTCGATGCCGTCGTTATTTTCATGTTCGGTGCTGTCGCGGGCCGTACTGTTCTGGGCCACCCGCCGTCATTGGCCGCGGGCGTGATCGGCCTGCTCACCCTCATGGGCATGGAGGCTCTCTTCGGCGCCGTGCAGGACGTCGTGGCCTTGCGCCGCACTATCAACCCGCCCCCGACGGTGCTGATCGCCCACGGCGAGGTGCTGGAGGAGACTCTGCAGCGCAACCACATCACCGAGACCGCTATCGCCACGGCCGCGCGCAAGGCGGGTGTGCGCGACTTTAGCGAGGTCGCGTGCATGATTCTGGAATCCAACGGGTCGATCTCTACCCTGCGCGCGGGGCAGAAGATCGACCCGGATTTGTTGCTGGGTGTCGAGGGCGCCGACAAGGTTTTGTGACGCCCCCTCGTCCCACCGAACCTTAAGCGTTCAGCACCGGGTGCAGTCGCTTCATGGTCCACGTTTGCTGGCTGCGAGCCGATAGCGTGGTGACCAGGAAGCAGCCGAGGCCGACGAGGAACAGCACTCCCACTGCGATCGGCAGGCGTTCGTCGTAGAAGCCGTAGATCAGCTGCCTGAAGCCGTTGACTGTGTACGTCATTGGGTCGAACGGATGCAGGAATTGGAAGAATTTGTTTTGTGTCTCGACGGGATAGAGGCCTCCCGAGGCGACGATCATCAACATGAGCACCGCTAGGGCTGCCACGCGGCCTGGTCCAGGCCCCATGAACGCGATGAACATTTGGTTCATCAGCATCCATACCAGTGCCACGAGGGCAGCGAAGAGGAACAGTCCCGGCAGGTTATCGACTTCCATGCCCACGCCCCAGACGGTCACGCCGACCACGACAGCTGCCTGGCCAATGGCGAGTAGGCCGGTCGGCAGGAAGCCGGAGAGCGCCGCACGCCAGGAGTGCACACCAGAGTTGACGGTTCGAGCCTGCAGCGGCTTGATCATCACGTAGACCATGATGCCGCCGATGAACAGCGCCATGCTGAAGAAGAACGGTGCCATGCCGGCGCCGAAGGTGTGGTTGCCGGAATCGTTATCGCTCTTCAGATCCACCGGTCCACCGATGGTGGAGGCGGTGGCCAGGCGCTGGCCCTCGTTCCAATTCGGAACCTGCTTGGAGCCATCGGAGAGCTTGGTGTGCAGCTCGGAGGCGCCGTCGTCCAGCTTGGCGGTGCCGTCCTTGGCCTTGCCGGTGCCTTCGACGAGCTTATCCGCACCGTCCTTGAGCTTGGTGTTGCCGTCGTCCAGCTTGATCACGCCGTCCTTCAGCTTGCCCGCGCCGTCGGAGGCTTCGCCCATCTTTTCGTTGAGCGTTTGCGCACCGTCGTTGAGCTCGTTTACGCCGTCCTGCAGTTGCTTGAACTGTCCGGGCAGGCCCTTCAGCTCGGTCACGCCGTTGCGCAGTGGCGCGTTCGGGTCGTTGAGCTGGTAGGACAGCTGTGCGCTGCCGTCGGCCAGGCGCTTCAAGTCCGATGCGTTCTGCGACTTCGGGCCGAGGCCCTGCGTTTCCAGGGCGAAGGCGACCTTGTCCAGCTCGTCGGCTGCGGTGATGGCGGCGGGCACGCCGGTGCCGCGCAGGTCGCGGGAGAGTCCACGCAGGTTAGCCGCGTGGTCGCCCTGGGCCTTGGTCACGCCACCGAGTTGGGTGTTGAGCTTCTGCACTCCGTCGTTGACCTGGCTTGCTCCGTCGCCGAGTTTATTGACGCCATCTTCCAGCTCGTTGAGCTTTCCGGCCTTGCCGTTGATCTTGTCGGCCGCAGCGTTCACCTTCGTGGCGAGCTCGTCAGTACCGTCGGCTAGTTTGCCCGAGCCGTCGTGGAGCTTGACGAGTCCGTCGTCCAGATCGGTTGCGCCCTTGCGCAGCTTGCCGGAGCCATCCTTGGCGGTGGCCAGGCCGTCGGCGAGTTTGTTGGCGCCGTCGTCCAATTGGATAGACCCGTCCTTCAGTTCAGCGGTGCCGTCGGCGAGCTTGCCGGCGCCGATGGCGGCCTTTTGCATGCCGGAGCCGGCGTCCACGATGCCGACGAGGACCTTGTCCACGGCCTCGGCACTGATCTTGTCGCCCACCACGCTGATGACCTCACGCATGACGTTCTGGCCGATCATGGTCGATAGGAAACCGTTGGCGTCGTTGTAAGTGCTGATGAGGTTGGCCTTCTCCGGGTTATCGGAGGTGGGGGAGGCCACGGCTTCGGAGAAATTCTCCGGCAACTCGAGGGAGAAGTAATACCGACCGGATTCCACGCCCTTGCGGGCATCTTCGGCATCCGTTTCGATCCAGCTGATCTGGTCGTTGTCCCTTAGTCCCTGAATCACCTCGTCGCCGGCGCGCAGTTCCTCGCCCTCAACGTTGGTTCCCTTGTCACTGTTAACCAGTGCGACGGGCAGGCTGTTCAGGTTCCCGAAGGGGTTCCAGAATGCCCAGAGATATAGGGCGGAGTACAGCAGCGGCATAAGCACAAGGATGACGAGTGCGGCTCGGGTGAGCCGGTTGCGCTTGAAACTGCGGATTTCGCTGTTGAGTTTGAAACCGGCGAGCATTAACGGTTCTCCTTCTGCTCTGTGGTGTTGGTGTGGTCTTCGGGGATGTCCAGGTCGTCGAGCTCTGGGTCGTCCAGTGCAGGGTCGTATTGGTCTGCTTCGGCTTCGGCCGGGTCAGGGTATTCGCGCAGTCCCGTATGAATCGGGTGCGCGTGGCCAGCGTTGGCGTCAATTTCAATAACCTTGTGTGGCGCCACAGGGCCGACAATGGGGTTCGACGAGTTAACGACCACAGGAATGTCCCGCGAAAGGCGCTCGAGCACCTGCAATAGAATCGCACGGTCGTCGTTCTCGTGCACCTGCTCGATGTCGTCCATGATCAGCAGCTCGACGGGCTTGTTGTCGGCGGGCGACAGGGCCAAGCTGATGCGCAGCATGATCTTGTCCAGGTTGTCCAGCTGGGAGATGTAGGCATCCAGCGGGGGCAGGTCGCGGTCGCCGTAGACGTAGTTGCAGAAGCGCTCCAGGTCCTCTTGGGTGGCCTTGCGCATCGGCATGAACCACGGCTTCGACCAGGACATAGACTCGGTGAGCACGTCCTGGACCGTGACGGAACGCTCCAGCAGGTCGATCTGCTCCACGCCCGCGATGGCTACGCGGGAGCGGATCGGCTTTGGCTTGGATTCGCCGAGCACGCTTAGCGAGCCGCCGGTGGGCTTCATTCGGCCAGAAAGAACCAGAGCCAGGGCCGTGCGGCCGGAGCCACCCTTGCCAAGCAGGTTGGTTAGACCCTGGTTGGGGATAGCGAAAGAAAGAGGGCCGAACACTCGGCCCTCGTCACCTTTTAGCTCGAGATCCTGGGCTTCTACTGCTAGGGAAGACATGGCTTTACCTAATTTCTGTGAGGAGGGAAGCTCGGTCTATTTCAACAGACACCCTGGACATCTTTGTAGATTTTGACGATTTCGTCAATTTCCTTCGCGGCGCGGTGCAGTGGCGTTGTGAAATAGCGCTACAGCCCCCGAATCTACAAGGAATCTTGCAGGGAAGCTGCAGCGCTATTGGGGAAGGGGGTGGGCTATATCGCCGCCCCGAATACGGAGCCGACGGCGAAGGTGACCGCCAGGGCCGCCATGCCGCCGATAACGATGCGCAGCACCGCGCGGGTCTTCGGTACATTACTGAGGTGAGCCGACAGGGCGCCAGTGAGCGCCAGGGCTACGAAGGTCACGCCGAAGATTACGGCGACGGGGGCGAACAGGGCAGCGGCAAACGGCAGTGCGGCACCCAAGATGAAGGATATGAAGGATGCGATGCCCGCCGACCACGGGTTCACCAGTTGGCTCATGCCCATGGCGCGCTCGGAATCGCGCTGTGAGGAGACGGAAACGTACTCGCCGAGTGCCATGGATACGGCGCCGCCGATGACGGCGGCCAGGCCGGACATCGCGATGGTCTGCGGGTTGCTGGTCGCGCCGGCCACGCCGACGAGGACCGCGGCGGTGGAGGCGATGCCGTCGTTGGCGCCGAGGACAGCCGCGCGGAGGCGGTTGAGGCTCTCGCCGTGGTTGTCATCGACGTCGGCGTGCTCAGCTGGGGCAGCGAGCTCGAGGTGTTCGGCTGGAACGGTCGGCGTGTGTTCGGCCTGGGTGGCTGGCGGAACCTCTGCGTGTGCGGTCACTTCAGCCGTCGGGATGGTGATAACCCCGCGTTCGCATGTAGCCACGGCAGTGCAGCTGCCGTCGTAGTAGCGATCGCAGGGGCAAGATACTGAAGTGCTCATGACTCAAGTATCGCCGGGTTTGAAACCTTCCGCAAGCATTGAAAGGCTACCTTTACGCAGGTCAGGATGCCTTTCATTAGGTGAGGCTGGGGTTGGGGAGGCGTGGTGGCGTCAGTAACTAACGGGCGGATCGGCGGGCGCGCAGGCGATTGTCATAAAGAGCGATGACGAGGGCGACGGCCATGAGCGAACCGATGGTGCCGAAGCCGATGGCGGTGCCGAGAGTCCAGTTGATGGCGCGCGAGCTGGCGAAGACGATCGCGGTGATCAGCGCGAGCCCCATGGCAGTACCGATGCGTTGTGCAGTCTGCAAGACCGCGCCAGAGCTGCCCGCGTAGTTGAGGGGCACGTCCGCGAGCGTGAGAGTTTGGTTCGGGCCGATAACCGCGCCTTGGCCGGTGCCGACGAGGAAGAGGGTGAGGACCATCCACCACTCCGAAAGGCCCGTAACGTGGTGCAGCACAAGGGCGAGGATGGTCAGCACAATGCCGGTCAGCGCCACAGTGATGCCGTCGATGACGACGCGACGGCCCCGGTCGGCAACTCGCTTGCCGGCCCAGTTAGCGGCGAAAGAGCTGCTGATCGCGGCAGGAATGCCAACGCTACCGGCGACGAGCGCGCTGTAACCCAGGCCGTTTTGGAAGTACAGGGCCACGAGCACCCAAATGCTGGTTATGCCCATGAAGTACACTCCTGCCAGCATGGTGCCCAGGCGGAAGCTGGGGAAGCGGAAGATCTGCATGTCCACCATCGGGTCGAAGGGCTTGGACTTTTTCACATGGCGCTCCCACGCCAACCATCCGGCCAGAAGGGCGACGGCGACGGGGAGCAGCAGAAAGGTGCGCGCGCTGCCGGAGGATTCCACGAACGGGAAGAGGAAGGCTAGGACGGCCAAGCCCAGTAGTAGGGAGCCGAAGGGGTCGAGGCTGCGCACTGCGCGGATGACGCCCACGTTACGGCCGGTGACGGGATCCTTAACCCGGCCCATCAGCGGGCGCGGGAACCACAGGAGTGCGAGGACGAAGGCCAGCAGGCCGAAGGGAACGTTGACCAGGAAAGTCCAGCGCCAGCCGTGCTCCGGGCCACCGAGGCGGATGAGGAAGCCACCCAGGGTGGGGCCGATGGCCACGGCCACGCCCACGACGGTGCCGAACCAGCCGAAGGCCCGGCCGCGCTCCTTGCCGCGGAAGAACTGCTGGATCATGCCCACAGCCTGCGGGTTGAGCATGCCCGCGCCCACGCCTTGAATGAAGCGGGTGACATTCAAGGCTTCCGCGGTGGGAGCAAAGCCAGCGGTGATGGCCGACAGAGTGTAGACCGTCAGGCCGAGGAGGTACATCCCGCCCCGGCCGAGCAGGTCGCCGGCACGTCCCGCGGCAACGAGAACCACGCCGAACGTCAGCGTGTAGCCGGAGAGCACCCACTGGATGTCCGATTCGGTGGCGCCCAGCCCCTGCTGGATGGAGGGCAGGGCGACGTTGATGATGGACACGCTGATGAGCGACATGAAGATCGTCGTGAGGATGACGCCCAGAACTTTCCAGCGGCGCGGATCCTCACCCGGGGGATAGGTGCCGGGGGACTGGATCGTGGCTTCCGTCGCGCCGGGGCGGGGGTTTGCGGCCTGTGTGCTCTTGTCAGCCACGGTGGTGCGTGCCCTCCTTCGGATCGCCTGTGTGTAGGTCTGCGCGCTGGCGCGCGACTCCTTCTAGAGAAGCATACCGTTACTAAGGGTGACCTTATTTTAGGGGGCGATTCCGAGGATTAGAGCGTCAGTTGGCGAGTGCGACCTTCACACAGCACATCGCCGCTAGAGCGGCCAAGTTCGGCCTCTGATGATCGCGGAGGCAGCTGTACGATGTATCCAGTTAGTTCTGTCCCGCCCGCTGGGCCTTGAGTCGAAGATTCGCACAGACCTGGGGAGCGTTATACTCGCCGGAGTTGCAGAGAGCGAGCAGTTGCGTCTCGCCACTGGTCAAGTTCGGCGCACCATTAGGAGCAGTGCTGTAACCGCAGAGGTAGGCGGGGCAGTTGGGGCTTGCTCCCTGATTACCCATCGGTGGTTGCTTTTGCGCTGGAGAAGTGGCTCTGGGTTGATTAGCTGGAGCTTGCTGCGCGGGCTTTTTGTCTTCTTCAGCGACAGGACTACTCGGCTGTGTGGGTTCCGGCGTGCTGGTGACTGTGGTGGGCGGGGGTGGTGTGTCTTCGGGGGCGCTGGTGACCGTGGTGGTCTCCGGTTCTGAGGTCTCGGATTCGCTCGAAGGAGCGCTAGTGACGGTAGTGGTGGACGGTTCGGCGGGTGTGTCCTCACCGCTGCAAGCGGTGAGACTGAAAGCGCCGATGAGGCTGAGAGCAAAAACTGGAGCGAGGAGTGTGCGACGACGAGTAGTGATCATGTGGTGCCTTTCGTGGAGTGACAAGCACAGTTTAAGGTCGCACCCACCACTTCTCATCTTGATTCTCAGTTCGACGCAATCGGTTTCCCTCGCCGAGACTTTCAAGTCAACCGGTTCTGTTAAGTAGGGGAGAGGGCGAGCGAATAGCATCCCCCGAGCGACATTCACGAGGTGGCGTTTTAAAAAAACAAAAACGGTGACAACCTGCCAACTAGCAGGTCATCACCGCTTAGCTTGTGCCACCAGCCGGTTAGAGACCGGCGGCGTCAAACAGCTAGAGCAGCTAAAAGCAGCGGCACTTTCGGACAACTCTTTGATCAAGGGTAACTCGGGCTATCTCGATGCCCTCTCCTACGAAACCCCCACCTATTTTCCCACGGGACGGTCAGCTCGCTCGTCTTGTACATCCTTCCCCAGTGTTGGAAGCGCTAAAGGGAGCTTTGAAAATCGTTGATTCTCTCGCCGATTTTGAGGAACTGCTCCGTTTGAAGGTTCAGCGCCTCGCGCAGGACTTCGGTCGAGGCTTCATCGCGGTAGTTGAGGATGGTGAGAGATGCGCCGGCTAAGGCCAGCGCGGATTTCTGGGCGAAGTAGAGCGAATCTAGTTCCAGCACAGTTGGATTAGCGTCGGCTGCGGAAAGTTGAAATAGAGCTTTCCATGCGTTGTAGTGGGCGTAAGCGCTCAGCATGCCGTAGAAATCTTCCCCGATCAGTTCACCCGATGTTTCTCTCACGATGTGAGAGATTGTTTCTTCGTCGTGCTTTAGCTCTGGAATAACGTGATTTCGTGTATAGCGTTCTACTATCCGGTTCAGCCCCGAATACAAACCTTCCAGGTCCTTTTGTTTATAGGCTTTGTCAATTTTCAAGCCGACGCGAAGTGCTCTGGCGGCACGGACTGTTCGAACTTCAGGTTCTTCGTCTCGCGTGATGAACAGCAACAACGCGCAGTATTCCACACCGCTGCGAGCTAAGGGTGCGACGATGGCTGGAGAAGTAAATGAGTCCGTCATAAGACGGCCGACGGTGTGAATTTGTGCTCCAGCAACTTGAAGGATGCTTCCGGCTACTTCATCCGGAAGTCGAGCCACGTTGTCAATCGCTTTGTCCAGTTTCGCGTTGACCTGATCGGTTAGGTCTAACCCCCACGAGGGCTGCGATCTTCCTATTTCGTTGGCGATATTCGCGAGTCCGGTGCAAAGATTGAACATCTCATTCTTGAACTCGCCCAAGCGTGGGTCCAAGTTGCCTTCATGGTGGGTCGTCATCATAGCCCCGATTATTCAAGAGTCCCCACTGATGGTCGACTCGATCAGTCTCAGTCATGCAGCACAGTGCGGGTTGATAGACACACCACAGCCGGAATACCCACACCTCGCAGTGCGTCAACCTTGCGTTTGGCTCGTTCGAGGTCGGTAGTTCGACCATAAAACTCCGACCCGCACTCGTTCCACACCTCGTAGGCCTTCTCTTGGAAACAGGTTTCTTCTGGCTCCCGGCTCTGGTCCTCGTAGGGGTACTGTCCCTCACGCTCTAGGACATGCTGTTCGAAATGGTCCTCGGCGATCAAGGCTCCCCGCTCCCAGAGCGACAGGTCACCGAATGCTGCCTCGACCTCAAGGCACAACAGGCCTGTTGGGCGGTCGGTGCAACGAAGCAAAGTTTTGAGGAATGTGTGGGCGGCCTCGGCATCAATCGAGAGGTGCTCACCGTCGGGATCTAGGAGACGCACCGTTTCCTGGTTGCGGCTAATGAAGATTTGGAGCTGCGCCCGGCTGTCCCGGTCAAGGTGCAAGTCGAGGTGGAGCAGCACAGGTTCTTCTTCTGCTTTGATCCGTTCGACTGGATTATTCGAGCCCATTCCGAAGTCGCCCCTACCTTCCCGCAACGGCTTTCAACCGCGGGTCGTCTTCCGACTCGATTCGCTCCCACGTCACGAGGTACGCAGCGGCTTTTGTTCCGGTAGCCATGAGTTCACCTACGTGGCCGAGCGCCGCATGAGTGCTCCAGTGGACGGCGAGAAGATTGAAGTCATGGTCCCGGACTTCGAGACGGGTGCCCGTCGCGGGGTACGTGTCTGTGTTGCTGGTTGCGTGCAAAGCGTAGAAGGTGCTCGGAGCGACTTGAGCTGCCCAGGTGTCGTCTGCTGGCTGTGGTGGGGTGGTTATGGAAAAACAGTGTGTCGTCGAACATTCAACCGCGCCAGCGCGGGGGTTCGGGGTTCGTAGTCAGTCTCGAATGCCTCTAAGTGCCCTGAAGGTAAGAGGCAACCCCTTCCTCGCGGGCTAAAGGCTGCGTCGCAGCAGGACTTGGTGCCGCAATGAGCCACGCCGGCCAGCTAAACTCAACAAATAACAACGCTGAAATTCAGTCGCTTTGGCCGTTAATCAGAAGGAACTGTTCAAACGTGGCGAAAAATAGGAAGTACACTCCGAGTAAGGACGAGCTCGATCTAGCAGAGCGTCTGGTTGCCAAGTCTCAGGACTCGTTTCAACTTGGGATCGAGCTGTACAACCGTCCTTCACTTCCGAACCGTGTTGAAGCGTGCTCCGTGTTCCTCGCTAACGCCTGGGAGCTCATGCTCAAGTCTCACATCGTGAAAACACAGGGTTTGGCCAAAATATACTTCTCGGAGGACAAAGACCGCACCTGGGCGTTATCGGACTGCGTGCGGTACGTCTTTGACAACGAAACTGATCCGATACGTCGAAATCTCGATGAGTTGGGCAGACTACGAAATAACTCGGTTCACTACATCGTCGACGAGTACGACATCATCTACGGGCCTGTACTTCAAGCTACAGTGAGAAACTTCGCCCATAAACTTGAGGAGTTTCACGGTGTCTCAGCCACGAAAACCCTTCCGCCTCGGGCATTGATCTTGGATGTCAGCGGTCGAACCCTCGATGAACAGGCGATCAAAGAGAAGTACGACCCTGAAACTGCAAACCGGTTCTTCCAGAACTACAACCGCGTCCAACACCTCTCCGGGGGTGACTCTAAGGGGAAATTCGCAGTGACGTACCAAGTAGACGTTCAGATCGTGAAAAAGGGAGCCGACGTGAAGCTCGCCTTTGATCCCGCGGCAGAGCAAAGTGGAGTTGTACTAAAACAAACTCGTGATACGAGTGCCCT
This sequence comes from Corynebacterium sp. HMSC08A12, assembly GCF_001807485.1. Classification (GTDB taxonomy): domain Bacteria; phylum Actinomycetota; class Actinomycetes; order Mycobacteriales; family Mycobacteriaceae; genus Corynebacterium; species Corynebacterium evansiae. The sequence continues at coordinate 53,478 of NZ_KV789190.1, forward strand.
TTTTCCGTATCGGCAGATGGACGCACTGGAGATTCTAAATAAGCGCATCGACAGGGACGGGTTGAAGGTCAAGTTCAAGGGTCAGCCGGTGGCAAGAATCAACCGATCTCATTGGCAGAACTTTGTCAAGGCTTACGGATTCAAGAACGATGCTGAAATGTCTTTCGACCACAAGCTACAGAACGAGCGGAACTCCAAGTATTCGTACTCGCCCAAGGCGATTGAGTTCGTGTACGAGCTATTGAAGACTGACCCAGAAGGTGCTCTTGACGAGGCGAAGCGACGCGTTCAAGAGCACTGAAAAGTTGAAGTTCCGACCCCAGGAGCAAGGGATTTCTCAGGCTAATAGCCCTACTCCCATTTCGGGAACCCAGCTGTAGTCCACCCAAGTCGGAACTTGGCTCTAGTGTAGACGAAAACTCAGAAAATGAGGTGGCTTACCCCTCTCCGCGTCGAGCTTTCGGTCGCGCGGGGGTGATGAGCTGCGAAAACAAACAAAAAATTCGCCGGTTTCCTCCTGTTCGTACGGGGGTAGGGCCGCGCACCTGCGATTAACACCCGATTTTTTATCGGGAACATGAGAGATTCGGGCAAGCTAGTTCTCAAACGTTGTTCGCTGCTCGCTTCGAGTCCCGAACCGAAATCTCGTTCCGGTTCGTTAACCTTGGAACAGCACTAGAGAGGACACCCATGTCACGACTTACTGACCTGCTTGCGCAGGCCCGAGGCTATGACCCGCGGATGGCTCAGGAGCTAGAACGCGAGATTCGCCACGCCACCAACCAGCGATCCTTCGGCCTTGTCTTTGAGCGCCACCTGCCCGACGGTGTCGAGCTGCCAACCCGGCCTGTTCGCCGCGGCGACATGGTCCATATTCTGCCTCCCCGTGGCACAGTGGCGCCCACAGACCCAACACTGTGGAAGGTTGTGCAGATTGACCGAAAGGCCGAAGGTGGAGCTACCGCAACGGTCATCGAAGCGGAACCCGGACAGGGCAACGAACCGGGGCTGCGAGACGGGGTGAAAGTAGATGACCTTGTCGTTGTCGCCCAGCACGACGACATCATCTACCCTGGGCTAGTTCAGACCGGCGAGGTCATCAACTCCGACGACCAAGAGGCGCCGTTCCACACGGTCATCAACGCTGAAAACCTGCACGCTTTGAACTTGTTGACCTACACGCACCGTCACAAGGTGGACTGCATCTACATCGACCCGCCGTACAACACCCGCGATAAGGACTGGAAGTACAACAACGATTATGTAGACGGAGATGACCAGTACAAACACTCCAAGTGGCTGTCGATGATGGAAAAGCGACTGGAGCTTGCCAAGGAGCTGCTCAACCCCGAGGACTCGGTGCTCATCGTTACGATTGATGAGAGGGAGTACCTACGGCTGGGGATGCTACTAGAGCAGACGTTCCCGGAGGCGAACATTCAAATGGTGACCATCGTAATCAACAGCCAGGGGACATCTCGTAGCAACCAGATGAGGCGAGTGGAGGAATACGCTTTCATTGTCTATATCGGCGAGGCGTCCTTATTCCAAACCCACATCGAAACGTTGCAATCCGAGAACAGCCAGTCTCAACCTGGAAAGGAAAGAATTTGGTTCTCTTTAATTCGCGGCGGCTCGAACTCCACTCGGGCCCGAGGTGAAAATAGTTTCTTCCCTGTTTACCTCGATGACGAGGGAAGGATTGTTGGTCGTGGCAACCCACCTGGGCCGGGGGTTCCAAGGTCAAGTGTTGTGGCACCAGAAGAAGCGAGCCATGTAATTTGGCCGATCTCCAAAAGCGGTGCAGAGGGAGTCTGGCAAATGACTGGCGAGGAGTTCGATAGGAGGCTGGCGCTCGGATATATCCGCGTCGCCAAATATCGGGGTTCATTCTCTCTGACATACATTCGAGAAGGAACAATTTCTGCAATTGAGCAGGGAACGATTCTCGTTTCTGGCCGAGATCCTATAAATGACACCGTCATACTGGAACACAACCCCTCCAACAAGAGGACTCGAACGCCGAAAACCGTTTGGTACCTGACATCACACAATGCGGGGTCTTTTGGTAGCGACCTTTTGAATCGCTTCCATGGCAAGAAAAGGTTTGACTACCCGAAGTCCCTCTACGCGGTCGAAGACATGCTGCGCTTCTTTGTCAAAGGCAAGCCCACAGCAACGGTCGTCGATTTCTTCTCCGGTTCGGGAACGACAGCTCATGCAGTGATGCGTCTCAACAAACAGGACGGTGGCAGACGCCGCTCAATCTCAGTTACGAACAATGAAGTGAGCTTTGCTGAGGCCAAGAAACTAACCAAAGACGGCTTCCGCCCTGGCGACCCCGAATGGGAGCGTCTCGGTATTTGCGACTACGTCACGAAGCCACGCATCGAGGCTGCAATCACCGGCAAGACCCCATCCGGCGACCCCGTCAAAGGCGACTACAAGTTCACCGACGAGTTCCCTATGTCCGACGGCTTCGAGACCAATACCAGGTTCTTCACGCTCACCTACGAGCCGCCGACGCGGGTACGTCACGGCCTGGCCTACAAACAGATCGCGCCGCTTCTGTGGTTGAAAGCCGGTCAGTTCGGACGTGTTATCGAATCCATCCCCGACGGCGGCTGGGACGTGGCCGAATCACACGGCGTCATCAAAAACTTGGCCGCGGTCGAGTCGTTCGCCGAAGCGATCCGCGAAGCGAAAACCGTGACGACCGCGTACATCGTCACCGACGACGACTTGGCGTTCCAGTCCACAGTGAGCCGACTCGACGGCCTCGACGTTGAATGTGTGCAGCTCTACAGCACTTACCTCACCAACTTCGCCTTTACCCAGTCCGGAGGAGCGATTTAGCCATGAAGTACACGCTCAGGCCCTACCAAGAGACCGCTTCGCGCGAGATTCTTGAACGCCTAGATGATGCCAACCAGGTTCGTGCGATTGGCAAGCAGGCCGCGTTCGCGCTTTCCGCGCCGACAGGTGCCGGTAAGACCGTGATTGCCACCGACGCGTTCGAGAAGCTCCTTCTGCCGTCAGATGACCGAGTGCCGGATGAGAAGGCTGTCATTATCTGGTTCTCAGACAACCCGGACCTGAACCGCCAGTCTCGCCACCGCATCGAGGGTGCGTCAAGCAATTTGCATGGTCGTACTGTCGAAATCGACAACTCGTTCATCAAAAACGAATTTGAGCCGGGCAAAATCTACTTTCTCAACACCCAGAAGCTGTCCAAGGGCACCATATTGACTGGTGGGCGAAAGAAAAACGACTCGAACTTCGAGCTGTTCGACAATGCGCCTGACATGGCGCAGGTGACAATCTGGGACACGCTTCGAAACACACTGGAATCGCCGGACCACAACGTCTACTTCATCGTTGACGAGGCACACCGAGGTTCCGGCACACAGACCGACCGTGAGACAATTCTTCATCGCCTTATCGCCGGCCACACTCCGGACGGCGCCAATGCGCCGGTGCCGCCGATGCCAGTGGTCGTGGGTATCTCCGCCACACCGGGCAAGTTCAAGAAAATGCTCAACGATATGCCCGGTGCTCGCATGGTGTTAGAGGACGTGGACGTCCCGACCGACGAGGTACAAGAATCGGGCCTGCTCAAAGACATTGTTGAGCTCCAGATTCCCGGTGAAGAAGGTGCAGCGTTCGAGAACGTCTTTGTCCGCCAGGCGGCCCGTCTGCTCGCTGAATCCACGCAGCGCTGGAGCGAGTACCACATTGAGCAAGGCACAGGCGACAAGCGGGTCGTACCTCTCATGGTGGTGCAGATGCAAGACTTGGCGACCCCGGAGGACATGTACCGCGTCATCACGGCTCTGCGCGAGGGCTGGCCGGAGCTACCGCACGATTGCTTTGCCCATGTTTTCGGCGAACATGCTGCGATCCAAGCCGGCGATACGGTGATCCCGTACATCGAGCCACAGCACGTCGAGGATCGCGAGTGGATTCGCGTTTTGTTCGCGAAGACTGCAATCTCAACCGGATGGGACTGTCCGCGTGCCGAGGTGATGGTGTCCTACCGCCCAGCCAATGACGAGGACTTCATTACCCAGGTCATTGGCCGTATGGTGCGCTCTCCGCTGGCGCGTCGAATCCCAGGCGATGACCTCCTTAACTCCGTGCTGTGCCTGCTGCCGAAGTTCAACCGCGCGGCCGCTGAGCGGGTCGTAATGAGCATCAACAAGCCAGGCGAGATTGACCCGCCGCCGTTCATCAACCCCGTGGTGAAACCGGAAACGCTGCTGCCTGTGGACAACGACGACCTGTGGACAGCGTTTACTGCTCTTCCGACCGAGGTTGCCCCGAAACGATCCGGCAAGCCGATTTCACGCCTCATCAATACCGGCATTGAACTGGAAGTTGACGGGCTCATGCCGGACGGCGAATCGAGGGCTAAGAAGGAGCTCGTGTCGATAGTCAACGCACTGCTCGTTCGCCACAAGGACGAGCTTGAGACTAAGAAGAAAGACATTCTGAAAGTTGAGACGCAGCGGCTGACGTACCGGTACTCGGACCGAGGGCTGAAAGACGAAGACTCCATCGAACTTGTCGCCGACGACAGGGTTATCACCGAGTCGTTTGAGTTGGCGACCCCCGTGTTCAGCCGGGCACTCGCCAACATGTGGGTCAACGATTTCCTGGTCGCAGGACTAGACAACGGTGAAGCCGACGAAGACCTCATTATCGAAGCGCACCTGACGCTGGGCGCTCTGGCGAAAGTCGAAGGAGCCAAAGACTCTCTGTGGCGTGAAGCCGATCAGACGGCGAAGTCCTGGCTTGACCAGCACCGGGCCGACATCTCCGCGCTGCCGGACAGCCGGCAGGCGAAGTACACGGTGCTGCGTGAGATGGCCGAGGCACCGAGCACCGTGTTTTTGGAAAAGCCCAAAAACCGCATGGAGTCCCCGGGCGTGTGGAACTCGGAGAAGAAGGAGCTCGACCCGTACCCCCGTTACGACAATCGGGTACTCGTCGCGGAAGACGGTTCAGCACCTGCGAACCTGAACGACTGGGAGGCAAAGGTCGTCGCGACCGAAATGGAGCGAAATGGTGCGGCCTTTTGGTACCGCAACCCGTCGCGTCCAGGCCGCGACGCGCTTTCTGCGGTCTACTACGACGAGGCCACTGGTCGCTGGCGTTCTGTGCAGCCGGACTTCATTTTCTTCCTCCGTGACAGCGAAGGCGCCATGCGAGCGTCCATTGTTGACCCGCACGGCGCCTACCTCGGCGATGCACTCGGGAAGCTACGTGGGCTTACCCGCTACGCGGAGCAGTACGGGGAGCACTTTGTCCGCATCGAGTCGGTCTCCGGTACGGACGCCGAGTCGCTTCGAGTTCTCGACTTGAAGTCCGAAGCGGTTCGCGCTGCGGTGGCCGAGGCGACCAGTGCAGAGGCCGTATACGAGAAGCTCGGATACGCCTACAAGTAGCAAGTAGAGGACAACCGGTGACAAGGAAGCTAACAAAACAAGGCGATACCAAAATCCGGATCATTTCTGGGATTCAAGAAGTCGATCTTGACGGTCGCTCCATTTCCGAGGACGTGGCTATGGTGCGCTCTGCGTTGTTTTACGCGGACAAGGTTGAGATGTATGCGCTCGGTACTTCGATGTTCAACCAGATTCGACAGATTTCAACGCTAAACAACGATGAGATGGTTGTGTGGATGTTATCTGTCATTGCAGGTGCGGAGGCGACAGATGCAGCTACTCGTGAGCAGATGGAAATGCTGATCGTTGGGTACATGCAACTGAAAGGAGAACGCGATATGTATTCGCGTTCACAATGGCGCACCGAGGAGCGGTTGAAGGAAAAGCGCGCCGCGTACGACAATCTCACCAAGTTGATCCGCACACACGGCGGAGCCATGAAATCGAACCTCAATCAGATGTGGCGAGCACACGGTGGTGCTGAGATTGAGGCCGCTGTGGAATCCGGGATTTTAAGTATCAAAACCGAATGGGCCGACGATCTAAGCAAAGCCATGGAGGCGAATGACCTCGATCAGGCCACAGCTCTTATGCGCTCTGCTATCCAGTTCAAGGGTGGGGGAGTGATGTTCGATTCGATGGCGGGTGGCCTAGCGAACGCCATGCACAAGGAGAACCGGTTGAGACTTCCACAGTTTCGCCTGGACGACATCAGAGAAACAAGGCTGGGCAACAAGATGTTGCTCGCCCTGCCCAACATGTCCGAGGTTGACGTGGAGAAACTACTGGAAGTTCGAGAGGAACTAGACGGAGACCTAGCGCAGTACAGGCGAACAATAACTCACCTCAATGAACGCCTCCGTGAGTCCGCATTCTCCCCTGACCTCGACGAAGAGATAGAGCACCTGTGGCATAAAGAAGTAGCACCACAGGTCGAGGAACTGCGGGAAGCGGTTTTCAGTAGCAAACTCGGGAGTTATAAGGACGCGGTGGTGGCGGCGTCGGCTAGTACCGCAGAAGCATTCGGATGGGGCTTCTTTGGCATTCTGGTCAGTAATTTTGCGAACCTCGACCTTTCTGACCCGTCCGGAATCGCCGCAGCTACCGCTGGCGCATTTTCGGCAACCGAAGCAGTTAAATCCTTGAAGCAGGGTACGGACTCTTTCCGCGAAGAACTACGGAGCTCGGCCGAGAAGAGAGAAACGGCCAAAGCAGATGGTTTGTACTACCTAGCAAACGTAAGTCACCTCATTCGGTAAGGCTGTCTCTCAGGGCCTTTCCATAAACGCACGCCGGCCACCGTCTCGAACCTCGCAACGGTCCTCGAATCGGGCCACACGTCGCCGTGAAGCACTTTGGTGGGCGTAGCTTTAGCCACCCCCGCGCGTCGGCATACCTCTGCTTGTGACACTCCTGCGCCTGTTTGTGCCTCGACAAACGCGGTGAGGTTTGCAACGAAACCTTGGACGAAGCCGTCAGCCGGTTCTTCCGCGACGCGAATGTCATGGGGCCATTCGGGGTAGAGCTCACGGGGTGACGGGCGAGAAGTGCGCCCGCGACCTTTCGGCGTGTCCTGGTGGCTCATAGGTTTCACGTTACGGTTCCCGCAGCGCAGAAGCGAGGCGGGGGTCGCGGTTACGGGCAAGTCCCCGGCATGCCGGGGAGGGGTGGCTTTTTGCGGTGGTTCTCGCGACGGATGGCGAGACGGTTGTTGTATGAACCGAGATTGCTTTCTTCCGAACCGGATTCCATTACGGCCACAGTCGGTATTTCAGACCGACTTCGAGTCGCGCGATGGTCTCTGCGGTCGGCCAGACGTTGCCCAAGAGCACGTCGGAGACCGTGCGGTCGCTCAAGCCGCAGCGACGGGCAACCTCCGCTTGGCTGAGGTGATTGTTGTCCATGAAGCGGTGCAGGTCCGCGCAAAAGTTCTGGGCCCGCATGTGCGCACGATCAGTGATGCCGGTGTCAACTGGCCAGTTCTTGTAAAGAGTCCGTGGCGAGTTTGCGCGTTGGGGCATGCAGACACTGTATTCGGTGAAGGCCACTCATTCGGTTCAGTGGCGACTTCGGGGGTACCAGCATGATCCCGCTGCAAGAAGACAGGCCGGCGCTGCTGGCGAAAGCGCTTCGCTATCGACCGGTTCGCAACCCCGTCGACGACGAGGATCTGAATGTCATTCGCTTCGCACTGGAGCGCGGAGTTGAGAGTCATGGGGCAGGGGGTTGTGTCCGGGGAATCTACAACGATGTGACTCTCCATAACGCCGGGGCGGTGATGGCTCGTTACCTGCCGCGGGTACGTGAGCTAGTTGATGTCGGCGAAGAGTCGCCTGCGGTATCAGAGTTCTTCGTCCGTGAGTTGATCGAGTGGTGGATCAACTCCGGTCACATTCCCAACCTGGGGACGCAACGAAAGGAAAGATCTGTTCTTCGCCATATTCGGGCATGGGTGGCTGATGACCCCGTGTTGGTGTGGCTGGAAGACCAATCCACACCGTTCGCCCGGATCGAGGGCCGGCCCACCTTCACCGCTGCTGGGCCCTACACAGCAAATGAGCTCAATCGCATATTCTCTTGGACTTGCGCACTGCGAACAGAGCTTCGAGGGCTCCGAGCTGTAGCCGCGATTGGCCTCTACTTCGGCGCGGGGCTCCGTCGCCAAGAAGTGCTGGGGGTGAAAGCAGTTGATGTGTTCGAGTGCTCGGGTTGTGTGCGAGTACGGGTTGGTGATGCGGAATTACCGGTCCGCCCCGAAGTGTCAAACGCACTTCTTTCGGTCAAAGACCGCAGCGGCGCCTTGTCGCTGAATGAATCGCGCCTATTCGGTTTGGCCAAGAACTACCCGGCTGGCGTCTCAATTGCGCCGCACCGGCTCGCAGAAACCTGGGGTGTAGTGGAGCTGGCAACAGGAACTGCGTTTTCTGTCGTGTCCGACAGGCTGGGGCAATCCGCAGCGGCGAGGGCAGCAGCGTTTGTAGAGAACTTCGGAGACCCGAAAACGGTGTCGGAATTGGGTATTCCACTGAAAGTCCAAACGGCACGCCGTGTCGAGGCGTTTCTCTCATCGCATGCTGAGATTCCGACACCACAAGCACACGCACCGTTGCGCGTGATCGACGGGGGACTGGCATGACGTACTCCCGAAAGTGCCTGCTCAAGGCCATAGTGCCTGGACGACTTAACTGTGGTCGACATAGCGTTTATTTCAAGAAACCACCACAGAATAGCGGCACCACCTCCACCTACCACCAGCGACCTCAAGGACCACCGCCCTTGAGCGACCAGACGTGGAGGAGGTATCGGAGGAGCTGCTTCGCTATGCCCGACATCGACAACCTCACCAACATCGCCCACGCCTATGTACCGCGCCTACTCAGGACCGAGGACTGGATCAGCGTGCGCCCATACGTCATGGAACTGAACGACAGTCATCTCCTTGGGTGGGCGAGCTCGCGCGAAACGCTACGCAACGACATGCTCGCTTTGACGTGGACTGTCCACGTTGCAACAACGGTCCTCTGCAGAACACTCACCCACGACGGTGTTTTAGCCCCCGACGTCATTGAGTACGCAGTGAACACTTCGCCGTGGACAACACGGGTACGAGGGACGAGAAGAAGCGTGCTCATACGCCTGGGCCGGGAACTTAACCCCGACTGGCCGTTCGGCGAAACCGCGGTGCGCTACGGCTACACCGCCCCGGACGCCCGTATTCCGACAGCGAAGTGCGACTTCTTGTCGGCTGGGCTGCCAGCCACTCCACCGACTACCAACGCAACAACTCTCGACTTCTTCTCGCGCTCGGACTCGGAGCGGGGCTTCGCATCGGCGAAATGGCAACGCTGCGAGCCAAAAAAGTGACTAGAAACCCGCTTGGCGTCACGGTGACCGCTTCGGGGTTCCGCGGCGCGGCACCGCGCGAAATTCAAGTCCGCGCCGAATGGGAGGACACGGTTGCCGCCGCCGTTGACGGTGCGTGCGCTGACGCATTGGTTCTCTTCCCGAAGCGGGAGAAAGCCACAACAGAGTCTGTCGCAGCGATTATGACCCGGATCGGAAAGCCGCAGCGCATCGACCTGGACACCCGCAGGCTGTGCACCACCTGGATCGTCGGTCTCATGGGCGAAAACGGGCCAGAGGGCGTTATCGCAAAGGCAGCAGGCCTTGCCAGTTTGAAGCATTACTCCAAGTGGCTCACCCCAGGTGACATCACGGCTGAACAGGCACGTCTCATGCTGCGCGGCGGCTCGCGCACAACGTACGGGGCCTGCGGCTCCTTGACGGTGGACGTTCTTAAAGCGAACTGAAAACCCCGAGCGCGGGAGAGGAGGTGAGACGTATGGCGAAGCAAGTGACGTGGTGCGAGCCAATGAAGCTAGATGACGAAGGCTTTGTGCCACTTGATCTTGTGGAGCGTGCTGCGAAAATAGTCGATCTATCGGGTGCGGTCACACAGCTTGAAGATTGGATTGCCGCTGACCGTGCGAGGGTTAAGAAGCACGCTGGGGGCAGGCCGCCGTACGTCTCCATCCGAGCCGCTCTCATCCTCATTGTTCTCGTCGGAATGCTCGGCAAGCCGCTCTATGTTACGAATGCAGCGGAGATTGTCAGGTTCCGGCTTCACGGCAAAGCCTGGCAGGTCGTAGGCCTAGACATGGCGGAGTACAAAAACCGCCACGCCACCCAGTGGTACGACAGAATTTGGCACACTATCAGGCACAAGGTGCGCACGCCTCTCGACCCGTATCCCGAGATGGCTATTTATAAACGGCTCACGCAAGAGGCTTACGAGGCGATTAAGAACCCTCGCAACCCAGACTATGTAATAGCACGGAAGCTCCGCGGGTCGATCTTCTCCTCGCTTCTTGCATTCGCCTCAGCTCGACAGATGGGTGACAAGTACTTCGTCGACGGCACTTACGAGGGAGACATTGTCGCTGACACAACTCCTATCGAAACGCTCACCTACGGCAACCGGAAAGGCGACCTGCGCCCGTCTAATGCCGACGCTGGGTATTACATTCGCACCGGAGACCACAACGGCGGCGAGTCGCCGACGGTAAGGAAGAAGCTGTGGGGCTACGACCTGACCGTCGTCGAAGCCACAGGTGGTTACTTCACCGGTGATATGCCCAAGCCAATTATTAGCCTGTCACTGGACAACCCCGGTGTGCAACCCGGCTGCAACGCTCGTGCCGCTTTTGCCGTGTACGAAAACGCGGTAGTTTCTGCTGACAACGGAGAACACCTCGTGTTGCCGCGCGGGCTTGCTATCGGTGACATGGCGTACTCCCCAGGCTCGGATGAAAAGTCCTACCAAATCCCCATGTGGCTGGCTGGTTGGTCTGTGATGGGACAAACCCCGAAGCGACCAGAAGCGCGTAGTATCTCGTTTAGCTACGAGGGCATGGTTCTCATCGAAGGCAAGCCCTACTCTCCGGCGATTACATCGTTTCCTGACCTACTGGACCCGAAGTCTGAGCTGGACGCAAAGGTCATTTCGAGAGAAGTTTTTGACGAGCGCATTCAACGGCGAAAAGCGTTCGAGCTGTCGGTTCACGAGGTACGTGAAGACCGGTCGATTCGTTTCGCGTGCCCGGCTCTTCGCGGAGCGGTGCAGTGCCCGAAACACAAGGCTGACATCAAGGCGCGTAAGGCTGCGGCCAAGAAGACGCTTGCAGGAAAGACACCTCTGCCACTTACCGTGAAGAACGTGCCAACGACAGCGGCAGAGGGAAAGATTTGCTCGCAGAAGACCGTGCTCGTTGATGTCAGTGACGAGACGAAGACGTTCTGAAAGTACTACACACCAGGTCCGGCTACCTACTCCCGCGAGTGGGAGGAGACTTACCGTCCGCTCCGCGCGACGATCGAGTCTAAGAACGGCGTCTTCAAGTCCGAGGTCGCTATCGGACTGGGGGAGCGACCAAGAGGTACATGCGAGGCTACGCGGCGTTCGTATTGTTCGTCGGCGTTGCTGCGGTTGTGACCAACTGGGGGACTGCGCAGAAATACCTCAAGCGGCAGCGCGACGAAGCGCTGCGTCCGCCGCCGCGTGGCGGGCGCCCGAAGAAGAAGCGGGCTGAGGAAGACAAATTGCTCGATGTCGCCGCAGCGAATGCTCCGCCGAAGATCGACCAAGCGGCATAGGAGGCCACGAGACCCCTCAAGGGGTCGTGGTCTACAAGCCGTTGTTGGGTGCTGAAAAACGGCTCATTCGGAGGTGAAATCCCGGCCAAAATGGCCCTGAAATAGCGCCACCCCCGAGAATCCGCGTGGAATCTCGGGGTTTCGTCGTGCGAGGCGAGTTTTCCGAATATCTGCTGTTCAGAAGTCCGAAAGTGCCCGCAGCCCTTAGCAGTCGTAGTACATCTCGAACTCCTGCGGCGTCGGACGCAGGCGAACAGGTGCGATCTCGTTGTCGTACTTGTAGGAGATGTAAGTGTCGATCAGGTCGTCGGTGAACACGCCGCCTTCGGTCAGGAACTCGTTGTCCTCCTCCAGAGCCTTCAGGGAAGCCTCCAGGCTGGTCGGAGCCTGCGGAATGTCCTTAGCCTCCTCCGGCGGCAGCTCGTACAGGTCCTTGTCGACCGGAGCGTGCGGCTCGATGCGGTTCTTCACACCATCCAGGCCAGCCAGCATCATCGCAGCGAAGCCGAAGTACGGGTTACCACTCGGGTCCGGAGCGCGGAACTCAATGCGCTTCGCCTTCGCGTTGGAGCCCGTGATCGGGATGCGCACGGCAGCGGAACGGTTACGCTGCGAGTACACCAGGTTAATCGGAGCCTCGAAGCCCGGAACCAGACGGTGGTAAGAGTTCAGCGTCGGGTTCGTGAAGGCCAGCACAGCGCCAGCGTGCTTCAGGATGCCGCCGATGTAGTAGCGGGCGATGTCGGACAGGCCGGCGTAACCGGACTCGTCGTAGAACAGCGGCTCGCCATCCTTCCACAGGGACTGGTGAGCGTGCATACCCGAACCATTGTCGCCAGCCAGCGGCTTCGGCATGAAGGTTGCGGACTTGCCAGCCTGCCAAGCGGTGTTCTTGATGATGTACTTGAAGGACTGCAGGTCATCCGCAGCGTGCAGCAGGGTGTTGAACTCGTAGTTGATCTCCTGCTGGCCGCCGGTGCCGACCTCGTGGTGCGCGCGCTCCAGCTTGAAGCCAGCGTTCGCGAGGTTGCGGGACATATCGTCGCGCAGATCCTGGTAGTGGTCGTACGGAGCGACAGGGAAGTAGCCGCCCTTCATGCGGGTCTTGTAGCCCAGGTTCGGGGTACCGTCCGGGTTGACCTCAGCACCACGGTTCCACCAGCCCTCGACGGAATCCAGCTCGTAGAAAGCACGGTTGGTCTCCGCCTCGTAGCGGACGGAGTCGAAGAGGTAGAACTCTGCCTCCGCACCGAAGAAGCAGGTATCCGCAATGCCCGTGGAGGCCAGGTACTGCTCTGCCTTGCGGGCAACGTTACGCGGGTCGCGGGAGAACGGCTCGCGGGTAAACGGGTCGTGAACGAAGAACTTCACGTTCAGGGTCTTGGCCTTGCGGAACGGATCGATCTTGGCCGTCGCCAGGTCCGGCAGCAGGTTCATATCCGACTCTTCGATGGTGGTAAAGCCACGGATAGACGAGCCGTCGAAAGCCAGGCCCTCCTCCATAGCGTCCTCATCGAATTCCGAAGCTGGGATGCTGAAGTGCTGCTCGATACCGGGCACATCGGTGAAGCGAACGTCCACAAACTCGACGTCGTTGTCCTTGATGTACTTGGCAACTTCTTCTGCGGTCTTAAATGACACTGTATTTCTTCCGTTCCTTGCAGTTGGAATCTCAAACTGTTGCGACAATATATAAAAGCAACACAATCGATCCTACGCATACTGGGCGCCGATTCAGGTAAAAATTTGCAAAATTGTGCCACAAACTAACAGCCAGCTAGGCTCTAGACCATCATGAGTGAATCGCGTAGCTGGCTTGAAGGCCCCCTTGTACCAGGCGAAAACGAAGACCTCGCCGAACTCAGCCCGTACCCCGGCGCCCGCTTGGGGTTGCCCAAAGACGGCCCGGGCTCACTGTCCCCCTTGTTCCCCCGGCTGGGTGCCCTGCTGATCGACTGGCTGGCCTGCTACGCCCTGGCCTGGTTCGTCACTTCCACGACGGACGCGCTGGGCGATTCTGCCACCGCCGCGATGATCTTCTTCATCATCTGGCGCATCCTGACCGTCTGGCTGTTCGCCCAATCCCCAGGGCATGCCATCGTGGGCATCGGTGTGGGTCGCATCGACAAGCCCGACGAGCGCGTGGGTCTGTGGCGCTCGGTCGTCCGCACGCTGCTGACGGTCTTCCTCTTCCCCCCAATTATTCAAGACACTGACGGCCGCGGAATGCACGATCGCGCCACTGGCACGGCCGTTATCCGCAGCCGCTAAGCGTTACTTCTTTCCGCGCTGTGCCGCGCGGCGGGCGCGGCGGTTCATGCCGGACATCTTCGCGCCCTTCGGCATCGGACCCTTCGGCATGTTGTTGTTCGGGTTGCTTAGCCGCGAGATCGACTCGACCTTGGAGTTAAGGGCGTCTACCTCATTCTTCTTGATGTTGCGCGGCAGGCGCATCAGGTGGTTCTGCAGCTTCTTCACCGGCACCTGGCCCTCGCCGTCGCCGACGATCACGTCGTAGATCGGGGTCTTGCCCACGATGCGCGCGAGCTTCTTGCGCTCCTGCGCCATCATCGGCTTGAGGCGGTGCGGTGCGCCCTCGCCGACCAGCACAATGCCGGGGGTGCCTACCACGCGGTGCACTGCGTCCATGTGGGTGTTGGACGCCACGCCGTTCTCCGTAATCCACTTCATGCCCACACCGTCACGCAAGTTGGACAAAGCCCATGCGGCGGCTCCGGCCTCGCCCTCAATCTGGTCATACACGCCGGACTGCAGGCGGCGCGAGAACACCCACATCGCCGCCATCGCGCCGATGATGATGCCCACGATCAGGTTCAGCCACCACCAGCCGAAAACCAGGCTGAGCAGCAGCATCAGCACAATGGGAATCAGGAAAGCCAGAACCATGAACGGGATAAGCTTCTTATCCCGGCCCTTCTGCAGCTTGAAGGCCTGCCACAGCTGGGAGCGCGTCTGCTTGCGCTGCTCCTTCTTCGCGGCCTTAGCTGCCTTCTTTTCTTCCTTGACCCTTACGTCCTTTTTATCCTTCGCCATGGATTCAACAATAAGGCATGAATAAAGGCGGGGCGAAAGTGCCCCGCCGAGCTAGCGGCGCGACGCGGTGACCGGCGTGTCCTCCGAAGCGCCGTAGCGCTCCAGCAGGGTAGAGGCCTCCTGCGACGTGGTGGAATCCAGAGTCTCCTCCAGGTGCTTCAGGTTCTCCGGGATAGCCTCGCCGCGAGCCTGCTTGGCCTGCGCGTACAGGCGGCCAGCGCGGTAAGAAGAACGCACCAACGGGCCGGACATAACAGCCTTGATGCCCAGCTCGTAGGCCGCGTCGGAGTGCTCCATGAACTCCTCCGGCTTCACCCAACGCTCAATCGGGTGGTGCATGGAGGACGGGCGCAGGTACTGGGTAATCGTCAGAATGTCGGTGCCAGCGTCCGCCAGGTCCTTAATGGCAGCGCGGACCTCCTCCTTTTCCTCGCCCATGCCCAGGATCAGGTTGGACTTCGTCACCAGGCCGTAGTCGTGCGCTGCCTGAATGACCTCTAGGGAACGGTCGTACTTGAAGGCCGGGCGGATGCGCTTAAAGATGCGCGGAACCGTCTCCAGGTTGTGGGCAAATACCTCCGGCTGAGAATCAAACACGACCTTCAGCAGCTCCGGGCGGTTGGAGAAATCGGGCGTCAGATTCTCCACACCCGTGTTCGGGTTCAGCTCGTGAATCTTCTTCACAACCTCGGCGTACAGCCATGCGCCCTCATCATCCAGGTCGTCGCGCGTCACACCGGTGATGGTGGCGTAGCGCAGACCCATCTCGCGGACATTCTCCGCCACGCGGCGCGGCTCGTCCATATCCAGCGGGGACGGGCGGCCGGACTTAATCTGGCAGAAGTCGCAACGGCGGGAACACGTATCGCCGCCGATGAGGAACGTCGCCTCGCGGTCCTCCCAGCACTCGTTAATGTTCGGGCAACCAGCCTCCTGGCACACGGTGTGCAGGCCAGCGCCCTTCACACGGTTCTTGATATCCCGATACTCCGGGCCGACCTTCGCGGTCGTGCGGATCCACCGAGGCTTCGACTCGATGGGGGTTTCGGCATTCTTCGCCTCGATGCGGAGCATCCGGCGTCCATCTGCGGTCACACTCATGCCGACTAGCCTACGCTGGGTGCCGCATAGGAATCCACCTCGGGTTTTTCCCTAGGAATTCACCTAAGAATGCACCGGCAAGTCGCCGTTCAAAGCGTCAACGAGGTTGCGGGAGAGGGACGAGTAGGCGTCAGAAACACTAACATCGCGCCCCAGCTCCTCGGTGAGCGTCGTGACACCCGCATCAGCCAGCCCACAAGGCACAATGTGGTCGTAATACTCCATGGTGTTGTCACAGTTCAGGGACACTCCGTGCATGGTCACGCCGCGCGTTACGCGGATGCCGATCGCGGCGATCTTACGTGCGGGCTTAAGCTCGTTATTAATGACGCCCGCAGGCAGCCACACGCCCGAACGCCCCTCTACGCGGCCGGTGCCGTGCAGGCCAAGATCTTCACAAGTCTGGATTAGCGCCTGCTCCAGGCGGCGGACATAATCGACCACGTCCACCGGGTCGGCCAGCTTGATGATGGGGTATGCGACCAGCTGGCCAGGACCATGCCAGGTGATGCGGCCTCCGCGGTCGACGTCGACGACTGGCAGGCCGTTGGTGGGGCGGTCGGAATCCTCGGTGCGCTTGCCGGCAGTGTACGTCGGCGGGTGCTGGAGTAGGAGGATGGTGTCTGGGATTTTCTCTTCGGCGCGCTGGGCAGCGAGGTCTGCCTGGAGGTGCCAGGTGTCCTCGTAGTCCACGGTGCCCAGGTCGCGGATGTCGATGTCTGCGGCTGGGGTGCTGGTGTTGGCGCCAATGTTTGCTTTGCGGATGCTGCCTTGCTGGAATCCCATGGTGACGATGATACTCCAGTGGTTCTGTGGTGCTGCTGGGTGCTGCCGGGTGCCAGATGGTGGTGCTGATGCTGGCGCCCCGGTGCCAGATGGTGGTGCTGGGCGCTGTTCCGCAGCCTCCGGGCGCTACCGCCGCTGAGGTTGAAGTTTCTGATGGTGCTGGATGTGTCAGGTGGTGACGTTGATACTGGTGCCTCCGGCGGCTGGCGCGCGCCAAATACCCTCGAATGTCGCTGAATCGGGAATTAGTCAAAACTGAAGCCGGAATCAGCTTTGGCGAAACTCTCTGACCTGCATTTTTGTGCAGATGCAACTCATTGTCTTTAACGTCTTCTCGATCTAGCGACATTTGAGGGACTGGGAGGCTGCTCGAGAGGGATTTTTGAGGTGAGAGGGCGGCTTGGAGACGGGTATTGGGTTTGAGGCTGGTGGAATGGAAGCCTCCGGGGGGGATATCCGGAGCCGCTGCCCGGGGATAATATCCGGAGCTCCTGCCTGGGGCTACTGCACCCAACAACACAGAACGCCGACCCCGCGGGAAGCGGGGTCGGCGTTGTGCTAGGTCAGTTGGCGCCTGGTCAGCTGGCTTGAAGCGGTGGCGAGCTGGCTGCAGCCCAGCGTGACCGGGCAAGCTCGCGCCGGATACCAGCGCAGCTAGACTAGCCAGCCAGCCCAGCTGCAGCTAGGGGCCAACTTAGAGCTCCAGGTCCTCGGTGAAGTCCGAGTTCTCCAGGCGGTCACGCAGGGTGGACATGAAGCGGCCTGCGTCGGCGCCGTCGATGACCTGGTGGTCGTAGGTCATCGGCAGGAAGACCATCTGGCGGATGGCGATAGCCTCGCCCTCGTCCTCACTCAGCACCACCGGACGCTTCACGATGGCGCCGGTGCCGATCATGGCAGCCTGCGGCGGAACCAGAATCGGGGTGTCGGTCAGGGCGCCCTCGGAACCGATGTTGGTGATGGTGAAGGTGCCGCCGGACAGGTCGTTCGGCTTCAGCTTCTTGTTGCGCGCGCGGTCAGCGATGTCGACGATGGCCTTGGCCAGCTCCGGCAGGGACATGTCCTGCGCATCGTGGATGACCGGGCTCAGCAGGCCAGCCTCCGTGTCGACAGCAATGCCCAGGTTGACCTGCTCGTGGTAGGTCATCTCCTTGGTCTTCGCGTTGTAGGAAGCGTTGACGTTCGGGTGGGAGATCAGAGCCTCGACCGCTGCCTTCGCGAAGAACGGCAGGTAGGTCAAGTTCACACCGTGCTTGTCGGCGAAGGCCTGCTTGTTGGCCTTGCGCAGTTCGGCAACGCGAGTCATATCGACCTCGTGGACCTGCGTCAGCTGAGCTGCAGCGTGCAGGGAATCCAGGGTCGTCTTCGCAGTGATCTCGCGGATGCGGCTGACCTTCTTGACGGTGCCGCGCAGCTCCTGCTTGGCCGGGTCCACCTTGTAGGAGGAAGCGCGCGGGCCAGCCGGGGAAGCGGACTTCGCGGAGGAGCCGGAAGCGGAGGTGCCTTCTGCTGCGGCCAGGATGTCCTGCTTACGAATACGGCCGCCGACGCCGGTTCCCTCGACGCTCGACAGATCGACGCCATGCTTATCAGCCAGCTTGCGTACCAGCGGAGTGACGTAGGGGAGGTTGCCCTCGGCAGGCTTCGACTGCTTTGCAGCCGGCTTGGAGGACTTGGAGTCAGACTTGGACTCGGACTTTGCCTCAGTCTTGACCTCGGCCTTCTCCTCGGCCTGCTTAGCCTCAGCCTTCTTTTCCTCCGCCTTCGGCTCGGCCTTGTCCTCGGACTTCTCAGACTTCTCGGTCTTGTCCTCGGAGGCGGACTCGTCGGACTTGGAGGAACCGGAGTCGGAGGAATCGGAGGAGCTGGACTTGGCGGCGTTCTCGTCGCCGATGCGGGCGATGACCTCGCCGACGTCGACCGTGTCGTCCTCGTTGGCCAGGATCTCCACCAGGGTGCCAGCGACCGGGGACGGGATCTCGGTGTCGACCTTGTCGGTGGAGACCTCCAGCAGAGGCTCGTCGACCTCAACCTTGTCGCCGACGCTCTT
>NZ_KV789190.1:72088-245601 GCF_001807485.1 Corynebacterium sp. HMSC08A12
CCGGCATGGTGACGTCCTCGGCCTCGCCGGAAGCGGAGCCAGAACCAGAGTTGTCAGAGGACTTGGACTCAGAGTCGTCGGAGGAGTCAGACTCGCTGGAGTCGGACTCGGACTCGCTGGAATCGGAGGAATCAGCGGACTCATCGGACTCGGAAGAATCGGAGCCGGAGCCAGAGGAGCCGGAAGCAGCGGCGCCCTCGTCGCCGATGCGGGCGATGACCTCGCCGACGTCGACCGTGTCGTCCTCGTTAGCCAGGATTTCTACCAGGGTGCCGGCGACCGGGGAGGGGATCTCGGTGTCGACCTTGTCAGTGGAGACCTCGAGCAGCGGTTCGTCGACCTCAACCTTGTCGCCGACGCTCTTCAGCCACTGGGTGATGGTGCCCTCGGTGACGGACTCGCCCAGCTCCGGCATGGTGACGTCCTCGGCCTCGCCGGAACCAGAGCCGGAACCGGAGCCAGAGTTGTCAGAGGACTCAGACTCAGAGTCATCGGAGCCGGACTCGGACTCCGCAGAACCGGACTCACCGGACTCCTCGGCAGCGTCGCTGGAATCGTCGTCGCTGGAGCTGTCGGCGTCAGAACCAGAAGGCTCTTCGCCCTCCTCACCGATCTCGGCGATGACGGCGCCGACGTCCACAGTGTCGTCTTCCTCTGCGATGATCTTCAGCAGCACACCACTTGCGGGGGACGGGATCTCCGTATCAACCTTGTCGGTCGATACCTCCAGCAACGGTTCGTCGACGGAGACCTTGTCTCCGACCTTCTTCAGCCACTGAGTAACGGTGCCCTCGGTTACGGACTCGCCCAGTTCGGGCATTTCGACGGAGTACGCCATGGTGTTTGAAGCTCCTCAAGCTAAACGGAAATCAGCTGTGGTTATTTGGTTGAAATACTACATAAGTCTACGCGCCTTGCCGTTGCTCCGCCGAGCGCCCCCTCGCCCTTTACCTCCGTGCCTTTTTCATGACGCCCCCCTCACCGCCTCCGCGCACCTTTGGGGAACCGCCGGGTATGTCAACTAGAATTGGCTAACGTGTTTAATCTTTTCGGCCGGAACAAGAATACTTCCACCCGACCGCCGCGTGCGCCGGGGGAGACCATCCGCCCCAAGGACCTGGCCTACCTGCAGCAGTGGGCCGGAACCCGCAAGGGTGTGGAGGGTTTTGTGGAGCCGGAAACCATCGTCAACGAGATGTCCGTGGTGCTGGTCGACAGCGAGGGGGAGTGGACGCGCCGCCGCATCGGCGGGCCGAAGGGCATCGACAAGGTGGCCCAGTCGGTCGGCATTCCCCTCTATTTCGCGGAGGAGACCGGCTACCCGCAGCGCATGCGAGACCGCATCGAGCGGGATCGGCTGATCAAGAAGCGCCTGGAGCAGCGCGAACGGCGCGCGCAGTTTGAGCAGCGCCGCGCCGAGCAGGGGGAGTAGCGCCTAGCCCCGGCCCGCCCCGCGCAGGTGAGCGCGAGCCGCGGGCAAGCGCAGCCCGGCCTGCCTAGCCCTTCAGCGCAATATCCTCCAGCGCGGCGATGATCGTGCGCACCGGCGAGCCGGTGGCCCGCTTCGGGGTGTAGCCGTACGCAGCGCCGTCGTTGTAGGCCGGGCCAGCAACGTCAATGTGCACCCACTGCACGCCCTCAGCCACGAAGTTCTTCAGGTAGTGGCCCGCCACGGACATGCCACCCCAGCGGTTGCTGGAGATGTTCTTAATGTCCGCCACATCCGACTTCAGCGCCTCGCCCAGCTCCGCGGGCAGCGGCATCGGCCAGCCGGCATCGCCCACGCGCTGGGAGATCATCGCCACGCGGTCGCGGAAATCCATGGAGCCCATGATGCCCGGCGTGCGGTCGCCCAAAGCCACCATCTGCGCGCCCGTCAGGGTGGCGGTCTCGATGAGGTAGTCCGGGTTGTCCTCGCAGGCGCGGACGATGGCATCGGCCAGCACCAGGCGGCCCTCCGCGTCGGTGTTCAGCACCTCGGTGGTGGTCCCGCCGTAGTGGCGCAGCACGTCGCCGGGGCGGGTGGCCTCTCCGCCGGGCATGTTCTCCGCCAGCGGGACGGTGGCCGTCACGCGCGCCGGAATGTTCAGCTCAGCTGCGGCGATCACCGCTGCGACGACGGCCGCGGAGCCACCCATGTCGGAGATCATGTTCCACATCTTCGCCGGCGGCTTCAGGGAAATTCCGCCGGTATCGAAGGTGATTCCCTTGCCGACCAGCGCCACGCGCGGGGAATCCTCGGCGATCTTGTCCGGATTGTAGTCCAGGCGCACCAGGCGCGGCCCGCGCGCAGAGCCCTGGCCCACGCCCAGGATTCCGCCGAAGCCCTGCTCCTCCAAAGCGGCCTCGTCGAGCACCTCCACCGTCACGTCCGTGTGCTGTGCAGCCTCCGCGATAATGCCCGCGTAGCTTTCCGGGTACAGCACGTTCGACGGGGTGTTCACCAGGTCGCGTGCCAGTGCGACCGCCCGCACGGTGGCCTGCGCGTGCTCCAGAGTGTCCGCCGGATCCTCGCCGGTCAGCACCTCAATCGACTCGATCGCCGGCGTATGCTCGGCCGTCTTCAGCCCGCGGTACTCGTAGGCGCCTAGCGCGTGGCCGACCAGGGCGGCCTCTGCGCCCAGCAGGCCCAGGGTGCTCACCACTCGCGCGCCGCGCGGCTCGCCCTTATCTTGGCCCTCTTGTTGTTCGGGCTTCTTGATGCTTCGGGACGCCACGCCTGCGGCCACGCGGACGTCCTCCGCAGACACCTCATCGGCTGGCCCCATACCGATTGCCAGAATCTTCTCCGGGCCTGTGGATCCAGAGCCGGCCTCGACAAGCCCCTCGGCAGTCTCCGGCTCTACGGTGGATTCCTGCACCTGGGCGGACAGGTTGCCGGTGGAGACAACCTCGCTGCGGCGCTCGGCCGAGAGGTTGGGGACCACCGTCACCTCGCCAGCAGTGCCCTTGGCGCCGACGGAGATAAGCAGCTTCCACATTTCCAGCTGCTGCTCGGCCGTGAGGGCGTCAATAGGAGCACCAGTGAGCTCCAGACCGGCCTCACCTTCGAAGACCGGGATGACCAGCGTATCGATGACCGACGGGGTGACGGTGCCGCTGTCCTCGAGCGTGGAATCGGTGTGGACCAGCGACATCTGCGGGACGAAGCCGCGGGATGGCAGGCCGGCGATGGGGGAGGAAGAGTTGGTGGCGGTCATAGGGGAATCGACTGCTCCTTTGAAATGGTTGTTTGCTGGTTTCACTCTACCCAGATTCGCCTGCTGGCAGACCGGCGGGAGTGATCCCCCCCGAGAAATTGTTAGCCCCCTCACACTTTTTCGTAGCGGCAGAGTAGTCTGGGACTCATGACTACTCCAGAGGCAAACCCCCAGACCCCAAAGGCCCAGCAGAGCTCCCAGGTGGAGTTCACCGTCACCCGCACCGAGAACCCGGTGACCGACGACAAGATCGCTGAGATCCTCGCTGCCCCGGGCTTCGGCAAGTACTTCACCGACCACATGGTCGCCATCGACTGGAACACAGAAGAGGGCTGGCACAACGCCCGCGTGGAGCCCTACCAGCAGATCCAAATGGACCCGGCATCCAGCGTGTTCCACTACGGCCAGGCCATCTTCGAAGGCCTGAAGGCATACCGCGGCGAAGGTGGCAAGATCGTCACCTTCCGCCCGGAGCAGAACGCCCGCCGCTTCCAGAACTCCGCCGCCCGCATGGCCATGCCGGAGCTGCCGGAGGAGCTGTTCCTGGAATCCCTGCGCCAGATCGTGGACATCGACCAGCGCTGGGTTCCGCAGGGCGGTGGCGAGGAATCCCTGTACCTGCGCCCGTTCATGATCTCCCGCGAGGTCGGCCTGGGCGTGCACCCGGCCAGCAGCTACACCTTCTTCGTGATCGCCTCCCCGGCGGGCGCCTACTTCTCCGGCGGCATCAACCCGGTGAGCGTGTGGCTGTCCACCGAGTACACTCGCGCTGCCCCCGGCGGCACCGGCGCGGCGAAGTTCGCCGGTAACTACGCGGCCTCCCTGGCGGCGCAGGCCTCCGCGGAGAAGGAAGGCTGCGACCAGGTTGTCTGGCTGGACGCAACCGAGCACAAGTACATCGAGGAGATGGGCGGCATGAACCTGGCGTTCGTCTTCGGCAGCGAGGATGAGGGCGAAGGCGAGGCCGCCGGCGCAGGCGCCGAAAATGTCACGCTAGTCACCCCGGAGCTCTCCGGCTCGCTACTGCCGGGCGTTACCCGCCTCTCCCTGCTGGAATTGGCGCGCGACCTGGGCTACAAGGTGGAGGAGCGCCGCATCTCCACTGACGAGTGGAAGGAAGCCGCGAAGTCCGGCGCCATGACCGAGGCCTTCGCCTGCGGCACCGCAGCCGTCGTCACCCCGGTCGGCACCGTGAAGGACGAGTCCGGCGAATTCCAGGTCAACGGCGGCCAGACCGGCCCGGTGACCATGCGCCTGCGCGAGCAGCTGACGGGCATCCAGAACGGCCGCGTCGCCGACAAGCACGGCTGGCTCTACACGCTGGTGGAGCAGGCAGCCACCGCGTAACGCACCATCGGCAGGGCCAGGACTGCGCCCAGCCCCTGGCCGGTGCCGAGCTGCAAATCCAGCAGCGGCTCTAAGCCCAGCGCATTGAGCGCGGGGAGGGCAGCGGGCTCCGTGCCCGCCGAAGCTGCCAGCCACCAAGCGGCGGCCCCCGGCGCCAGCATCTGCGCGCACAGCGCTGCCGCGGCGGCGCCTACGCCGTCGAAAATCACAGGCGTGCGGCGCACCGCCGCCTGCGCCAGAATCCCCGCCATCACCACCAGGTCGGCCGAGCCGATCTGCTGCAGCACCCGCGAGGCCACCGCCTTGTCATCGCGCACGCGGAACATCGCATCGCGGATCACCGCCACCTTCGTCTTCCACGCCTCGTCGTCGATGCCGGAACCCCGGCCGATGATTTTCACCGGCTCCACGCTGCACACGCTGCCGATCACCGCAGCGGCCACCGTGGTCAGCCCACGCCCCAGATCACCCAGCAGCAGCACCTGCGTGCCCTTGTCCGCCTCCTGGTCGGCGAAACGCATGCCGCGCTGCAGGTGCCTTACATAGTCCTCGGGGCTTAAGGCGTCCGCGGTGTCGATGGAACCGGAGGGGGTACCCAACGTGGCGTCAATAATAGAAAGAGAAACCCGTGCCGACCTGCAGGCATCCACAACCGGGGCGGCGGCATCGGCCAAGTTCTGACGCACCTGGGCATTGAAGTCGGCGGGCAGGGCGGAGATCTCCGGGTGCGCCTCGGCCACCCCGTGCTCGCCGGTAACCACAACCATCCGCGCCGCGTTCAAAACGTCGGCGGGGGCGGAACCCTGGCAGGCGGCGATCCAGGTGGCGACCTCTTCCAGCCTGCCCAGCGAGCCAACCGGAATGCCGGCCTTCGTCGGCGCGGTGGTGCGGAGCTGCTCGGCTCGACTGCGCGTGGCCTCGTCCGGCGGGACGATAGACGGGAAGTTCGGGGCGGAGGTCGTAGAAGCCATGGGGTTTAGTCTAAACGCTGTCGCCGATCTGCTTCTGCGGGGCAGGGGTGCGCAGGCGACGGATCATCGTGGCGCGGGTGAACGCATACAGACCCAGGCTGAACTTGCCGTGCGGGTTGTTCGGGAAGCGCTCGTTGACCTCGCGGTTAATGCGGCGGCCGAGCCAAATGCCCTCGCCGATCATGATGAGGAACACGACCATCATCACCAGCGAAGCCAGGTTGGCGATGTTCGGGTTGGACATGCCGAAGATCATGATGACGATGACCAGCAGCGCCAGCGGTAGGAAGAAGTTCATCATGTAGCGGCGGGAATCAATCCAGTCGCGGACGAAGCGCTTCTCCGGGCCCTTGTCGCGATCCATGAGGTAATCCTCGTCGCCGGCCATCATGCGCTGGTTGGCGCGGCGCCGCTCGCGGTTCGCCTCGTCCTTCTTGCGCTGCTTCATGGCCTTGTATTCTTCCTTGGACATGGAGGCCTTGAGCTCCTTGCGCTGCTTGCGCGCCTCGCCCGGGGTGGCGGGAGCGGTGTAGGCGCTGCGGCGCACGCCGTGCTTCCGCTCCTGCTCGTTGCGCTTCGGGGTGGCCTTGCCCTTCTTCGGGGTAAAGGCCTTGGAGTTCTTTTCCTTAGTGACGCCACCGTCTGCGTCGCTGTCTACCTCAGCCGACGCATTGGCATCCTGCGGCGAGGCCTGATCCTCGGCTGAGTCGGCGACCGTTTCCTGCTTCTTCCATGGCATTTTCACATGTAACAGGCTAGAGCAGGAGGGCAGGGGAACAAAACTAACAACGCTGGCGCGGGAACGCGGAGAAAAATCGTTGGCGCGGGAATAACCCAAGAGGGCAGTGGCGTTGTGGAACAATGAGGCGTAGCTTGTGAGCAAAGCCATTTCAAGAATTCGGTCATTTATTGAGGAGGACCAACATGACTGCTCCAGAGAAGGTCACCGGTGTGGAGCTGACCGAGGCCGCCCAGCAGAAGGCAAGCGCCCTGCTGGCACAGGAAGGCCGCGACGATCTTTCCCTGCGCATCGCAGTGCAGCCGGGCGGTTGTGCTGGCCTGCGCTACCAGCTGTTTTTCGATGATCGTTCCCTGGACGGCGATCTGGTGGACGAGTACGAGGGTGTGAACCTGGTTGTGGATCGCATGTCCTCCCCGTACCTGATGGGTGCGAAGATCGACTTCGCGGACACCATCGAGTCTCAGGGCTTCACCATCGACAACCCGAACGCTTCCGGCTCCTGTGCCTGCGGCGATTCCTTCAGCTAAGCGGCTCTCGCAGTTCTAGCGGATCGAGCGGAACTGAGCCCTTTTAGTTAGTGACGCCCCCTAGGGATGAATTCCCTCGGGGGCGTTTTCGGGTCTCTAGCGTCTAGAGCGGGGCGGCGGGCTCTAGACGTGGGCTCTAGGGGCGGGCTCTAGAGGTTGACCGGGTACTGGCGCTGGTCGATCTGCGGATCGATGCGATCCTCGACGAAGATGCCGTGCCAGACCATGAATGCGATGACGGTCCACAGTCGGCGGGAGTGGTCCGGGCCGGAGCCGGTATTCATCGCCACGCGGTGCTCGTCCAGCATCTTCAGGACCTCTGCCTTGTTGAAGATGTGGTCGGTCTGCGAGGCCTCGATGTTCTCCTTGGCCCAGCCGTAGAGCTCGTCGCCGGCCAGCCAGTGGCGCATCGGCACCGGGAAGCCCAGCTTCTTGCGGTGCAGAACGTGCGGGGGAACGATGCGCTCCAGTGCCTTGCGCAGCGCGTACTTGGTGGTGCCGTGGGAGATCTTGAGCTCGTGGGGGAGGGTTTCCGCCACGTCGAAGACGACCTTATCCAGGAACGGCACGCGCAGTTCCAGGGAGTTTGCCATGTTGATCTTGTCGGCCTTCACCAGGATGTCGCCACGCATCCAGGTGAACAGATCCAGGTGCTGCATGCGGGCGACCGGGTCCATGTCCTTGGACTTCGCGTAGATCGGCGCCGTGACCTCGCGGTGATCCCACTCGGGGCGGATCTCGCGCAGCACGCGCTCCAGCTGCTGGTAGTTGAAAGAGCGCGCGTTGCCGTAGTAGCGATCCTCCATCGGCATGGTGCCGCGCTGCAGCAGGGACTTACCGCGCATGCCCTCGGGCAGTGCGTTGCCCACGCTGGACAGCACGCGCTTCAGTGGGGAGGGGACCTTGTCGAAAGGCGCCAGACTTAGCGGCTCCTTGTAAATGGTGTAGCCACCGAAGAGCTCGTCGGCGCCCTCGCCGGAGAGAACCACCTTGACGTGCTTGCGGGCTTCCTGTGCCACGAAGTACAGCGGAACTAGCGACGGGTCGGCCACCGGATCGTCCAGGTACCAGATGATCTTCGGGATCGCCTCGGCGTACTCCTCCGGGCTGACTACCTTAACGATGTGCTCGGCGCCGATGGCGGCGGCAGACTCCGCGGCCACGTCGACTTCGGAGTAGCCCTCGCGCTCGAAGCCGGTGGTGAAGGTCAGCAGATCCGGGTTGTGACGCTTGGCCAGCGCGGCGATGGCGGTGGAGTCGATGCCGCCGGAGAGGAAGGAACCGACCGTGACGTCCGCGCGCATGTGCTTGGCCACGGAGTCCTCCAGGGCCTCGGCGATGCGCTGGAACACGGCTTCCTCGTCGCCGGCCGCGACCTTCTTGACCGGGAAGCGCGGCTCGAACCAGCGGGTTTCCTCGATCTTCCCGCCGGGGGTTACAAAGCCGTAGCTGCCGGATTCCAGGCGGCGAATGTGCTTATGCAGGCTCTCCGGCTCCGGGACGTACTGCAGATCCGTGTAGTGCGCAATGGCGCGGATATCCAGATCCAGGTTCAGACCCAGCTCTTCCGCCATCGACAGGATGCACTTCTTCTCCGAGGCGAAGACGGTGCCCGCCTCGGTGGTGGCGACGTACATCGGCTTGATGCCGAACTGATCGCGGGC
The DNA here is from genome assembly GCF_001807485.1 of Corynebacterium sp. HMSC08A12. GTDB lineage: Bacteria > Actinomycetota > Actinomycetes > Mycobacteriales > Mycobacteriaceae > Corynebacterium > Corynebacterium evansiae. Next base: position 80,540 of record NZ_KV789190.1, read on the forward strand.
CAGGAACAGCTTCTTTTCCTTGGAATCCCACACCGCGAAGGCGAACATGCCGCGCAGGTGGTTCACCACGTCGGCGCCCCAGTGGTGGAAGCCCACCACGATGGTCTCGCCGTCGCCCTCAGTATTAAAGGTATAGCCAGCTTCCTTGAGCTCCTCGCGCAGCTCGACGTAGTTGTAGATCTCGCCATTGAAGGTCAGCGCGTAGCGGTCCGCCTCGCCCTCCGGGCCCCACTGCAGGGGCTGGTGCGAGTGCTCCAGGTCGATGATGGATAGTCGGTTGAAGCCGAAAACAACATCTTGGTCGTGCCACGTGCCGCTGTCGTCCGGGCCACGGTGGTGCATGCAGGGGAGTGCGCCCTCTACAGCCTCAACGAAATTTTCCGCGGCGCCGTTCGCCGCAATGATTCCAAGCAATCCACACATGCGTTCTGACTTTACGCGGGAGGGGTAGAGGTGGGCTAGTTGCCACGGCGGGGAGCAGACCGTTTTAAGACTGAGTTATTGAGCACACGGGCCATCTAGCGACTGAGTGATGTGCATTACATAGATCCGCTTCTGTGAGACTGTACAGCGATCCATGCGCTGGTCCGTAGCTCCGCGTAGCCTGGGAGCCATGGCAAAAAATTTCGCATCACAGCTGGTAAAGACTCTAGAGAAGCAGGGCGTCAAGCGAATCTTCGGGCTGGTGGGCGATAGCCTTAACCCGATCGTCGACGAGGTTCGCCAGTCCTCCATTGAATGGATCCACGTGCGCAACGAGGAAGCCGCGGCCTTCGCCGCCGGTGCGGAATCCCTCGTCACCGGCGAACTGGCCGTATGCGCCGCCTCCTGCGGCCCGGGCAATACCCACCTGATCCAGGGCCTCTATGATTCCCACCGCAACGGTGCGAAGGTGCTGGCCATTGCCTCCCACATCCCGAGCGTGCAGATCGGCAGCCAGTTCTTCCAGGAGACCCACCCGGAGCAGATCTTCCAGGAGTGCTCCGGTTACTGCGAGATGGTGAACTCCGCAGCACAGGGGCCAAAGGTGCTGCACCACGCCATCCAGTCCACGCTGGCCGGCAACGGCGTTAGCGTGCTGGTCATTCCCGGCGACGTATCCTCCCAGGAAATCGAGGAGGAAGGCTTCATCGACTCGGTGTACGCCAAGGGGCGCCCCGTGCTGTACCCGGATGCCGAGGAAGCAGCCCGCCTGGCCAAGGCCATTAACGATGCCGAGACCGTTACTTTGTTCTGCGGTGAGGGCGTCAAAAATTCTCGAGAGCAAGTGCTCGAGCTCGCAGAGAAGATTAAGTCCCCAGTCGGCCACGCCTTCGGCGGCAAGATGCACATCCAGTACGACAACCCGTTCGACGTCGGCATGTCCGGGCTGCTGGGCTACGGTGCGGCGCGCGAGGCGATGTACGACGCTGACCTGCTGATTCTGCTGGGCACCGACTTCCCGTACACAGACTTCCTGCCGACCGGCAACGTGGCGCAGGTGGACATCGACGGCTCCCACATCGGCCGCCGCACCACCATCAACTACCCGGTGGTCGGCGACGTCGGGGCGGTGATCGACACGATCCTGCCGCACATCGAGGAGAAGACCGACCGCAGCTTCCTGGATAAGCAGCTGCGCAACCATGCGCGGGCGCTGAACCACGTGGTGGACGCCTACACCAAGAAGGCAGGCAAGTCGAAGCCCATCCACCCGGAATACGTGGCGGACACGATCGACCGCCTGGCCGCCGAGGATGCCATCTTCACCATCGATACCGGCATGTGCAACGTCTGGGGTGCCCGCTACATCACGCCGAACGGCAAGCGTGAAGAAATTGGCTCCTTCCGCCACGGCACCATGGCCAACGCGCTGCCGCAGGCGCTGGGTGCGCAGGCCGCGGACCGCGACCGCCAGGTGATCTCCTTCTCCGGCGACGGCGGCCTGGGGATGCTCATGGGCGAGCTGCTGACCGCCAAGCTGCACGACCTGCCAGTCAACATTGTGGTCTTTAATAACTCCTCGCTGGGCATGGTGAAGCTGGAGATGATGGTCGCCGGCCTGCCCGAGCACGAAACCGACCACGAGCACGTGAACTTCGCCAAGATCGCGGAAGCCATCGGAATTAAGGCGATCCGCATCGAGGATCCGGCGGACGTGGAGAGCGGTATTAAGGAAGCTCTGGCCTACGACGGCCCGGTGCTGGTGGACGTGGTTACCGACCCGAATGCGCTGAGCCTGCCGCCGAACATCACCTGGGAAATGATGATGGGCTTCTCCCGCTCCGCAACGCGCACCGTATTCGAGGGTGGCGTGGGGCGCATGGTCGACCTGGCCCGCGCAAACCTGCGCAACATCGGTGGTGCCGGAGTGATCGAGATGAACAAGTTCTAGAACACCCCAAAACCCCCACAAAGGCGGGAGTCACGCACTGCGCGGGCTCCCGCCTAACCCGTGTGGGGGCAATGTGGGTAGCTGCCAACCCCGAAAAGGGAAATTCCGCTTCCGCGATGGTGGCAATGTCCTGTTAATGGTCTAAGGTTCTTTAAGTGAAGTGGTTGTAGGTCTATCTATCGCGCGCGAACTGCAGGCGCGCGGCAGACCTCAAGGCCTACAACGCAAAGTGACGTGTGAATGAGGAAGGCAAACTCGCGTGGAACAGCGAAATAAGCACGGTTTGACTCGCCGTATTGGCCTCGCCGGTGTACTGGGCCTAGCTGGCCTGGTTCTCTCCGGCTGTACTGTCGCCCCGCCGGAGAACGGTTTCTTTAACTTCTTGCGCATGGGCTGGCCGAAGGGCATCACCCCGGAGTCCAAGGAAATGGGCAACCTGTGGGTGTGGGTCTGGGTCGTCGCCTGGATCATCGGCATCATCATGTGGGTGCTGCTGTTTGTGAACATGGGTAGGTCTAGCGCCAAGAAGGCTGAGAAGCGCGGCGAGGACGAGTTCCCGCGCCAGACCGGCTACAACGTTCCGCTGGAGCTGGTTCTGACCACCCTGCCGGTTCTGATCGTCTGTGGCCTCTTCTTCTTCAACGTTCAGGCGCAGGACCGCGCAACGGCTCTGGACAAGGATCCGAAGGTCGTCGTCGACGTGACCGGCTACCAGTGGAACTGGAAGTTCGGCTACCGGGAGATCGCTGCAGAGCTGAACGGTGGCCAGGAGTACAAGGGTGTCGACGAGAAGGCACAGGCTCGCGCAGAGGAGTCCAAGAAGCCTGCGGAGAACCTGGACGAGCACGGCGACCAGATCCCGGGCCCGATCCACGGCAACTCCAAGGATGACCTCAGCTACCTGAACTACAACAAGATCGAGACCGTGGGCACCACTCAGGAGATCCCGGTTCTGGTCGTTCCGTCCGGCACCGCCATCGAGTTCGATCTGGCTTCCGCTGACGTTGTCCACTCCTTCTGGATCCCGGAGTTCCTGTTCAAGCGTGACGTGTTCCCGCACCCGAGCGAGAACCGTTCCGAGCGTCGCTTCCAGGTTGAGTCCATCGACGAGGAAGGCGCATACGTCGGCCGCTGTGCTGAAATGTGCGGTACCTACCACGCAATGATGAACTTCGAGCTGCGCGTCGTCTCCCCGGAGAAGTTCGAGCAGTACATCCAGTTCCGCAAGGACAACCCGGAGGCTCCGAACTCTGAGGCTCTGAAGGCCATCGGCGAGGAAGGCTACGCAACCTCCACCCACCCGTTCGAGTCCGACCGCACCGGCACCCGTACTCCGAACGAGAACTACAAGGACCGCAACGCCGCTTAGGAAGCGGAGCGCAAGGTTAATTAAGGAAGAGAGATAAGCAAATGAACTCTGGTGCAAAGCTTTTCTACGGCCTCGGTACCTTCTTCGTTGTGGTCACGGTGTTCTACTTCATCGTCACCTCCTCCGTGAAGGACGCGGGCAACGTGATGGGCGTTGAGTGGGCTGGTGGCACCGGCCTGGTCATGGCCACCCTGCTGGCCTTCATGCTCGGTGGTTACCTCCACCTGACCGCCTCCAAGACCGACATCGGCCCGGACGACTGGGAAGAGGCAGAGATCGAGGACGGCGCTGGCGTGCTGGGCTTCTTCTCCGCAAGCTCCATCTGGCCTTTCTGGATGACCGTCTCCATCGTCGTGATGGGCGCCGGCCTGGCCTGGTGGCACCTGTGGCTGGTTGCCTTCGGCGCGGTCATGCTGATCTGGGCCACCACGATGCTGAACCTGCAGTACGGCCTGCCGCCGGAGAAGCACTAAAACTTCACACTTCACTAGAAACTCCCCCTCCGCCAGTCTTTAGGACTGGGAACGGAGGGGGAGTTCTTTTTCTATTTGGTGACGCCCTCGGGCGCCACCTGGCTAGAACTCTTTGCCTACGATCTTTTCCATTTGCTTGAGGGCGGCACCGGATTCCAAAGCCTCGCGGGCGATTTGCACCTGCTCGCGCAGAGTCTCCTGGAAGCCCTTCTCCTCCCAGCCTCGCACGGCCGTCAGGGCGCCAGCGGCGTTGATCAAGACAGCATCCTTGATAGCGCCGGAGATCTCGCCCTTCATCAGGCGCACGGCCACGTCCGCGTTGTACTGTGCGTCGCCGCCGACCAGGCTGCCGTCCTCGTAGAAGTCGAGGCCGACGTTGCGAGGGTTAATGACTTCCTCGCCGGTGCGGCCGTTGGCGTCCACAGTAACGACCTCGGTAGGAGTGCACACAGAGATCTCGTCCATGCCATCCATGCCCCGCACCACGAGAACGCGGCTGCCTTGGCGGGCGAACGCGCCGCCCATGATGGGCATGAACTCCTTGAAAGCGCAGCCGATCAGGCCGAACTTCGGGTACGCGGGGTTGGTCATGGGGCCCAGCAGGTTGAAGATGGTGGGGGCGCCCAGCTGGCTGCGCACGGGGCCGGCGAAGCGCATCGCCGGGTGGTAAGTCTTTGCAAACATGAAGGCGAAGCCCGTCTCGTGCGCATCTTGGCGGATGGCCTCGGGGGAGCGCTCGATGTCCAAGCCCAGGGCCTCCAACATGTCTGCACCGCCGCACTTGGAGCTGGCGGCGCGGTTGCCGTGCTTAACCACCGGCACGCCCGCGGCGCTGACCACGAAGGAAGCCATGGTGGAAATGTTGACAGTGTGGTGGCCGTCGCCGCCCGTGCCCACGATGTCAACGCAGTTGGGGACGTCCGAGAAGTCAACCGGGGTGGCGAAGCTAGTCATCGTCTCGGCGGCGGCGGCCAGCTCGGCGGCGGTGATGCCACGCACGCGGATGCCGAAAGAAAAGGCGGCGATCTGCGCGTCGGTAGCGTTGCCCTCCATGATCTCGTTCATCGCCCAGCGAACCTGAGCCTCGCTGAGCTCCTGGCCCTTGCCGAGTCGCCCGAGCAGGCCGGGCCAGGTGAAGTAGCTCGGCGGTAGCTGCTCGGGGCTAAGGCCGCTGGTTTCTGCGGAACGTGGGGTAGTGGGGGACATGGCTGCTTCGACGCACCTCTCTGTCAGGGACCTGTGCCGCGCATCGGCACAATGAAGTAGATGGTTGCATATGGTTGCTGTACTAACCAGTCTATTAGGTGCGGGGGAGCTCGGAAGCCTTTGGGTAGTGACGCCCCTAGGGATCGGCTCCGAGAGATTGGCCGTCGGGGGAGTTCCCGGGGATACCGGGTGGCTAACCCCATAGTGGGGTGGTTGGTGTGTCAGCCCTTGACGAAAGTGGCATGTGACCTGTCGTTATGTGACTCGTCGGATACGGGGCTGGAAAAGTTCCCACTAACCCCTAACGGGGTTGGCTTTCAGGTTTATCCAAGGTTTCACCTGCGATTTTACAGATTGCTTCCAGAAAACCGCCGAAGTGAATCGACTATCGAGCTTTAAACGGCCATACTGTTATGCGTGACGAGCGCAGTTGAAAACCCAGGTATGGCAGCACCACAACGTGTTGCGACACTGAACCGACCCAACATGGTCAGTGTCGGCACGATTGTGTTCCTGTCTCAGGAATTGATGTTTTTCGCTGGCCTGTTCGCGATGTACTTCGTGTCCAAGGCCAACTCTGGCGGCAATTGGCCGTCTGAGCCCACCGAGCTGAACGTGCCCTTCGCGGCAACGATTACGGTCATCCTGATCAGTTCTTCGTTCACTGCTCAGTGGGGCGTCTTCGCAGCGGAGAGGGGTGACGTCTTCGCGCTACGCAAGTGGTACGCACTGTCCGCGCTGCTGGGAACTATCTTCCTCATCGGCCAGGGCTACGAGTATGTCCACTTGGTGCAGCACGGAACCACCATCCCCGGATCCGTCTACGGATCGGTCTTCTTCATCACGACAGGCTTCCACGGCGCGCACGTGCTCGCCGGTGTTATCGCCTTCCTCGTGGTGCTGCTGAGGACCGCGAAGTCGAAGTTCACCCCGGCACAGGCCACCGCCGCCGTCGTTGTGTCCTACTACTGGCACTTCGTCGACGTCGTGTGGATCGGCCTGTGGATCACCATTTACTTCATTCAGTAGGCCGGCCAGGTCGGTTCTTCTCCCCCAAGAAGAGAGTCGGCCTACAGCCCATCGCAATTCCATTGACTAACAAATAAGGGAACAAGATGGATATCAACTCCACCAACGCAACCACGGAGCAAGTCTCCAGTGGTTCGAAGGGCAGTGCCGCTAAGGCACGCCGCCGCCGGAAGGTCCGCAAGGCCTTCGCCGGCGCGTTGGCTTTGCTGTTCGCGCTCACGGGCGCGGGCTTCCTCGCCAACGCATTGACCCCCGATGCACAGAACGCCGTTGCAGAGCAGAGCGCGGAGGATCTGGCACAGCAGGGTAAGGAAATCTACGAAGTTGCTTGTATCACCTGCCACGGTGCAAACCTGCAGGGCGTGAAGGACCGCGGTCCTTCCCTGATCGGCGTCGGTGAGGGCTCCGTGTACTTCCAGGTGCACTCCGGCCGCATGCCGATGCTGCGCAACGAGGCGCAGGCAGGCCGTAAGCCTCCGCGTTACTCCGAGCAGCAGGCTCTGGCACTGGCCGCATACGTTAACGCTAACGGTGGCGGCCCGGGCATCGTCCGAGATGCTAACGGCGAGATCGCCATGGAGTCCCTGCGTGGCGCCAACAACAAGGAGGGCAAGATCGACCCGGCCGACGTTGCCCGTGGTTCCGATCTGTTCCGTCTGAATTGTGCATCTTGCCACAACTTCACCGGTAAGGGTGGCGCACTGTCCAGTGGTAAGTACGCTCCGCCGCTGGCTCCGGCCAACGAGCAGGAGATCTACCAGGCCATGCTGACCGGCCCGCAGAACATGCCTAAGTTCTCCGATCGCCAGCTGACTGCTGACGAGAAGAAGGACATCATTGCCTACATCAAGTCGGCTGAGGAGTCCCCGAACCCGGGTGGCTTCGGCCTGGGCGGTATCGGCCCGGTGACTGAGGGCATGGTCATGTGGTTTATCGGCATCGTGGTTCTCGTTGCCTTCGCTATGTGGATTGGATCGCGGTCATGAGTGAGAACAACAAGAAGTACAGCAACGAAGAGCTGTCGAAGATGAATAACGACGAGCTCGCCCGCCTGGGTACCGAGCTTGACGGCGTGACGGTTGCATACCGCAAGGAGCGCTTCCCGATCGCTAACGATCCCGCTGAGAAGCGTGCGAGCCGCAAGGTCACCATTCTGCTGGCCCTGTCGATTCTGTTCGGCATCGCTTTCATCGGTGTCTACCTGTTCTGGCCCTGGGAGCACAAGGGGCTGGAAGAGGACGGCCTGTGGCTCTACTCGGTCTACACCCCGCTGCTGGGCATCACGTCCGGCCTGAGCATCACCCTGCTCGGTGCGGCCATCGTTGCCTACACCAAGAACTTCGTTCCGGAAGAGATTTCGGTTCAGACCCGTCACGACGGCCCGTCCGAGGAAGTTGACCGCCGTACCCTGGTCGCTCTGCTGAACGACTCCTGGAAGACTTCCACCCTGGGCCGCCGCCCGGTTATCGCCGGCCTGGCTGGCACCGGTGCGGTCCTGGCTGGTCTGGTTATCGCTCTGCCGCTGGGCGGCATCGTGAAGAACCCCTGGAAGGCCAAGGCAATGGGCATTCAGGGTGACGGTACCCTCTGGACCACCGGCTGGACGCTGGTGGAGCAGGGCGAGAAGGTCTACCTGGGTCGCGACACCGGCGCTATCGCCGAGGAGCACGACGGCCACTACAGCACCAAGGGCGTGTCTCGCCTGATCCGCATGCGCCCGGAGGATCTGGACGCAGCTTCCATGGAGACCGTCTTCCCGCTGACCGAGGACATGGTCAACGATGGCGACAAGTTCGACAAGGACCGCGACGTCTACGAGGAGCACATGCACTCCATTCACGGCTCGCGTAACGCAGTCATGCTGATCCGCCTGCGCCCGGAGGATGGCGACAAGGCCATCCTGCGCGAGGGTCAGGAGGACTTCCACTACGGCGACTACTTCGCCTACTCGAAGATCTGTACCCACATCGGTTGCCCTACGTCCCTGTATGAGCAGCAAACTAATCGCATCCTCTGCCCGTGCCACCAGTCCCAGTTCGACGCACTGCAGTACGGTAAGCCGATCTTCGGACCGGCAGCCCGTGCACTGCCTGAGCTGTCGATCTCGGTGGACGAAGAGGGATACATGTACGCCGACCGTAACTTCATCGAGCCTGTCGGCCCGGCATTCTGGGAGCGTCGTTCATGACCACTAAACAACAGAGCCGCGCTGCTAAAGCGGCCAACAACATCGACGAGCGGTACACTGCCTCCGGCCTGATCCGCCCGCAAATCAACAAGGTATTCCCGACTCACTGGTCCTTCATGCTCGGTGAGATCGCGCTGTACTCCTTCATCATCCTGATCCTGTCCGGTGTCTACCTGACGCTGTTCTTCGATCCGTCCATGTCGAAGGTGATCTACGACGGCGCCTACGCACCGCTCAACGGTGTGGAAATGTCCGCCGCCTACCACACCGCCCTGGACATCTCGTTCGAGGTTCGCGGTGGCCTGTTCATCCGCCAGGTCCACCACTGGGCTGCACTGCTGTTCGCAGTGTCCATCATGGTTCACATGATGCGCATCTTCTTCACTGGTGCATTCCGCAAGCCGCGTGAGGCTAACTGGGTTATCGGTTGCGTCCTGCTGCTGCTGTCCGTGGCAGAGGGCTTCATGGGTTACTCCCTGCCGGACGACCTGCTCTCCGGTGTTGGTCTGCGCATTATGTCCGCCATCATCGTTGGTCTGCCGATCATCGGTACCTGGCTGCACTGGATCATGTTCGCTGGTGACTTCCCGGGTGAGATCATCATTCCTCGCCTGTACATCGCCCACGTGCTGCTGATCCCGGGTATCCTGCTGGCCCTGATCGCCGCTCACCTGGCACTGGTTTGGTACCAGAAGCACACTCAGTTCCCAGGACCGGGTCGCACGGAGAACAACGTCGTCGGCGTTCGTATTCTGCCGGTCTTCGGTCTGAAGGCTGCTTCCTTTGGCCTGATCACCTTCGGTGTCGTCGCCCTGATGGCCGGCATCTTCCAGATCAACGCAATCTGGAACCTGGGCCCGTACAACCCGTCGCAGGTCTCCGCTGGTTCCCAGCCGGATATCTACATGCTGTGGACTGACGGTGCTGCACGTGTCATGCCAGCATGGGAGCTCTACCTCGGTAACTACACCATTCCGGCTGTGTTCTGGGTAGCTCTGCTGCTGGGCCTCCTGGTTGTGCTGCTGTTCGCTTACCCGTGGATCGAGCAGAAGATGACGGGCGATGACGCCCACCACAACCTGCTGCAGCGTCCGCGCGACGTGCCGGTTCGTACCGCACTGGGTGTCATGGCACTGGTCTTCTACGTGCTGCTGACCATCTCCGGTGGTAACGACCTGGTTGCACTGCACTTCACGATCTCGCTGAACCTGATGACCTGGGTTGGCCGTATCGGCCTGGTGCTGCTGCCGCCGCTGGCGTACTTCATCACCTACCACCTGTGCATCTCCCTGCAGCGCAACGACCGCGAAGTTCTGGAGCACGGTATCGAGACCGGTACCATTCGCCAGCTGCCTTCCGGTGGCTTCATCGAGGTCCACCAGCCGCTGGGCCCGGTCGACGAGCACGGCCACCCGATCCCGCTGGAGTACCAGGGTGCATACGTTCCGAAGACCATGAACGAGCTCGGCGCAGCCGGCCAGCCTGGTCGCGGTAGCTTCTTCACTCCGGATTCCCCGGAGATCGCGGAGAAGGCGGAGCACATCGAGAAGGCCAACCACGCGGAGCAGAAGGAAATGTTCGAGCGTCTGAACGAGGAGAACCGTCGCCGCCACGAGGAGCTCGACAAGTAGTCTCCGTTCGAGCTAACTCAACTGCTCTCACATAAGGCTCGAGAAAATCCCGTCCACCATCCGGTGGGCGGGATTTTTGCTGTTAGAAGTTAGGTAGCTGCCCGCAGCGCCCGGAAGGCTTTAGTGCGTCGACAGCGCCCGCAGGACGTCGTAGGTGGCTAGGGCGTCGCTCATTGCGCGGTGTAGCGGGCGGTGGGGGACTTTAAGGTATGACGCCACGTTTCCCAGCCGATAGCGCCCCACCGACTCTCTAGGGATGAGCGCGCGGGAAGCCTCCGCTGTGCAAACCAGGCGCGGGGTGTATGGAGGGCTTACGGGGTCCGGGGCTAGGGCGACATCGCCCAGCTGGGCGCGGAGGATCTCGTGTTGGAGGAAGGAGAAGTCGAAGGAAACATTGTGCCCCACAAGGCGCGGAGCCTCCAGGCCCGGCGTATCCCGGAGGAAAGCCAGCAAGCCCGGCAGAATCTCGGCGAAGCTGGGCTTGTCGGCCAGCAGACCGTCGGAGATGCCCGTGAGGTCTGTGATTTCCTGAGGCACGTCGCGATGCGGGTTGAGCAGGGTAGTGAACTGATCCTGGAGCTCGCCGTCGCAGATGCGCAAGGCGGCGATCTCAATGATTCGCTCATCCTGCGGCCGTAGCCCCGTGGTTTCAATGTCGATGACGATGCAGTTTTCAAGGGTCTGCTGCAGGTCTAGGCGCAGCTTGCCGCTGTGCAGACCTGACGATTCATCTGGAGAGTGAGGCTGGGTAGGGGACACGGGGAGTAAGTCTAGCGGGCGGGTAGGACAGCGGTGGCTGAAGTGGTGCGCCGCGGGGTCGTAGGGGCGTCAATAACAGGACAGAAACACGCCAGAAACGGCGTATGTGAGGAGGATCACATAAATGAGTTCCTTAAAAGTCCCTAAACGAGCTTCTTTGACAGTCGCTAGGGCCGCGTTCTCCAAATTCGCAGGTCAACGAATTATAAAGCTTTGGTAACTTTCACGTTCGCCTTTAGGGTTTAGAAAATCTCAGTTTTATAACAACGGCACGTCGGCGGCTGAATCGCAGGATATTTGGCGAAGAGCTGGACACGGCTTGTGTTCATTTCGTAATCTTTTCGAGACCTTAAGGGTGAGCGACAAAGAGTTCACCGCACCGCGGTAGCGCACAGGAGCTACCGGGCGAGGGGAGAAGGAAGAGTTCCGAACCCCAGACAACGGATTGAAAGGTAATTGAGGACTTATATGGGCAAGCACAGCCTGAAGAAGAACAACGCACCCCGCAACGCAGCAATGATCGCCGCTGTCGGTGTGGGCGCCGCTGTACTGAACCCCGCTGCAGCCCAGGCTGCTCCGGTTACCCACACCCCGTCCGGCGTCACCGTTGACGTTCCGGACCACCTGCTGCCGACCATCAAGCCCTACTTCAAGCAGGCAAACCTGACCACCGGTGGCAACAACGCTCCGGCGCCTGCAGCTAAGCCGGCTGCTAAGAAGAAGCCTGCTGCTTCCTCCGTCGGCCAGCGCATCGCTAATATCGCGAAGTCCAAGGTTGGCGCTCCGTACTCCTGGGGCGCATCCGGCCCGAACGCTTTCGACTGCTCCGGCCTGACCTCCTGGGCTCACCGCCAGGTTGGCAAGAACATCCCGCGTACCTCCTCCGCACAGGCTAACGCAGGCAAGAAGGTCTCCCTGAACGCTCTGCAGCCGGGCGACGTCATCTCCTACTACGGCGGTGCTTCCCACGTTGCTATCTACATCGGCAACGGCAAGATCGTCCACGCACTGAACTCCTCCAACCCGGTGCGTATCGACAACCTGCACATGATGCCGGTTTACAACGCGGTGCGTTTCTAAATTTCTTAGTGACGCCCACCCGGCGTTTCGCCAGCTCGACAGATGTAATCGGGGCTGGTGTTACAGCTGGTGAGCATGTGATTAAGTGGGGCTGGAACCCGGTTGGGGCCAGTCCCACTTTTGCCCTTTCTTGTGGCAGAATGTCTATCGTTATCAAACGTTGATAAACGTTGCCTGGCCGTTCGGCGGCCTAGATTAGTTGAGAATTAAAGAAAGTCCAGTCGTGAACGTGTTGTCTTCCTCTTCCCGTGATCGCCTCGTCGGCACCCGCACCGTCGCTAAGGCCGCCACCGCGGCTCTGCTAACCCTCGCCGTTGGCGCCTCCCTCCCGCAGGCCGCGGCGGATCCGCAGCAGGAACAGCAGCAGGGCAACCCGCAGCAGCGTGAAGAGAAGAAGGACGACGAGAAGGCCGAGCAGAAGCGCGCCGACGAGATCCGCCGCCTGCTGGACGCGCCGATCCCGGAGGACGTGGACGGCCTGCTGGCTCACGTGGACAAGATCTCCGGCTTCGCCTCCGAGACCTCCGACGAGGTCGAGCAGCTGAAGATCGACATCGACCAGGCACAGGGGAACCTGGACAAGGCCAATAAGTCCGCCGAAGATGCGCAGAAGAAGGCCGACAAGCTCAACATCGACGTAGAGGCTTCCCGCAAGAACGTCTCCGGCGTGTCCAAGGCCATGTACCGTGGCGCAACCGTGGATCCCGTCTCCGCCTTCGTTGGCTCGCAGGGGCCGCAGGCAGCCGTTGAGCGTTCCTCCTACCTGGCATCCATCGGCGACAAGCGTGCAGAGACCGTTACCGCCCTGACCCGACAGCTCAAGGAAGCCGCCAGCGAGAAGAACAAGGCCAGCCGTTCCAAGGCCACCGCCGACTTCCAGCTGCGCACTCTGAACGACCGCAAGAAGGACCTGGAAGAGCGCAACGATCAGCTGGATGCGCTGAAGGACAAGGTCATGAAGGCCGTCGACGGCTTGAGCCCGGAGGATCGTCGCCGCTGGGTCGACCGCAATGGCCCGATCGACGTGGACGTGAAGCAGTTCCTCGGCGACCTGAAGAAGAAGGCCGGCTCCGACGGTCCGGTGAACGCCACCGGCGTGGTTGCGGCCGCCCTGTCCAAGCTGGGCGCTCCGTACTCTTGGGGCGCCACCGGCCCGGACGCCTTTGACTGCTCCGGCCTGATGTTCTGGGCTTACCAGCAGGAGGGCAAGTCCATTCCGCGTACCTCCTCCGCTCAAATCGCGGGCGGTCAGTCGGTCTCCATCAACGACCTCCAGCCGGGCGACATCGTCGGCTACTACCCGGGCGTGACCCACGTCGGCATGTACATTGGCGACGGCAAGATCGTCCACGCCTCCGACTACGGCATCCCTGTCCAGGTTGTTCCGGTGGACTCCATGCCGATCCAGGGCGCGGCGCGCTACTAGGCCGCCTGTCTGCACCGGCGCGTGCGGTAGCATCCTTGCGTATGCCAAAGGAAGACCAGCCCCAAGAAAACCGGCAGAGCCACCCGCGCGTCCTCGTCGTAACTAACGACTTCCCGCCGACCCTCGGCGGGATTCAGACCTACGTGCGCGACTACCTCTCCACACTGAACCCGGAGAACGTCGTTGTCTTCGCCTCCACGCAAAACACAGAGGACGCGCGCGCCTTCGACGCGCAGCAGCCCTACCAGGTGGTGCGCTGGCCGCGCAGCGTGATGCTGCCCACCCCGGCCACCGCGCGGAAGATGCAGCAGCTGATCCGCGAGCACAACATCCACACCGTCTGGTTCGGCGCCGCCGCGCCGCTGGCGCTGATGGCGAAGGCCGCACGTGCGGCGGGCGCTCGGCGCGTGGTCGCCTCCACGCACGGCCACGAGGTCGGCTGGTCGATGTTCCCGGGCTCCCGCCAGGTGCTGCGGCGTATCGGCAACACAGTGGACTGCCTGACGTATGTTTCCCACTACGCCCGCAACCGCATGGCCGCCGCGTTCGGCCCTACTGTTGCCTGGGAACCCATGCCCGGCGGGGTGAACACCGACCTGTTCCGCCCGGATCCTGACATGCGGAACACCCTGCGCGCCCGCTACGGTCTGGGGGACAAGAAGGTCGTCGTCGCCGTTTCCCGCCTGGTCCCGCGCAAGGGCCAGGACACGCTGGTAAGGGCCATGCCCGCCATCCTGCGCGAGCACCCGGATGCGCACCTGCTAATCGTCGGACCCGGTACGTACCGCGGGAAGTTGGAGAAATTGGCGCGTCGGCTGGGCGTCCTAAAGAACACAACCTTTACCGGCGCCGTCGATGTAGAGGAGCTACCGGGCCATTTCGTGGCCGGCGACGTGTTTGCGTTGCCGGTGCGCACGCAGCTGGGTGGGTTGTCGGTGGAAGGCCTCGGCATCGTGTTCCTGGAGGCGCAGGCCGCCGGTGTGGCCACTGTCGCCGGCAATGGCGGCGGTGCACCCGAGACGGTGATCGACGGGGAGACCGGGCTGGTCGTGGACTCTCGAAACTTGGACGACGTTGCGGGGCGTATCTCTTCTTTGCTTGGTGACGCCCCCACGCGCCAGCGCCTATCGACCGCAGCGAGGGAGTACGTGACGGGGAAGTGGACCTGGGAGGTCCTCGGCCACCAGTGCCGTGCGGTGATGGCCGGAACCGGCGGCATTCCGCCGCGCCACAGCTTCGCCTGAGACCCGGCTGGCCGGGGGACGGCAACCGCAGAATTTCTATGCGCTGCCCGGCTGGCTAGAATGAGGGGGTTAATCGGTACAGAAGAAGCTAGAGAGGGTGGAACGCCTAGTGACTGGGACCCTAACCGTGGGCGTGGACATCGGTGGCACGAACCTGCGCGCCGCCGTAGTGGACGCGGACGGGAAGATCCTGGACATCGAGAAGCTGCCCACTCCCTCTAACGTGTACGCGCTGGAAACCGCGCTGGTGCATGCCATCGGCTGCCTGCAACGCCGTAACGAGGGGATCGTGGCGGTGGGCCTGGCCGTGGCGGGGTTCATTAACTCCCAGCGCGATACGGTCCGCTTCGCCCCGCACCTGCCGTGGCGCAACGCGAAGGTCACCGAGCGACTGAGCGCGAAGCTGGGGCTGCCGGTGGAGCTGGAGCACGACGCAAACTCGGCCGCGCTGGGGGAGTACTACCTGGGGGCAGCGCAGAACGCGGGGACGTGGGTCCTGTTCGCACTGGGTACCGGCATCGGTGGTGCCGTGATGGTGGACGGGGAGATCTACCGCGGAGCTTTCGGCACCGCCCCGGAGTTTGGGCACCTGACCGTCATGCCCGGCGGGCGGGCGTGCCCCTGCGGCAAGCAGGGCTGCCTGGAGCGCTACTGTTCCGGCTCGGCGCTGGCGCTGACGGCGCAGGATCTGATTGCAACCGGCCGCTACCCGGATTCGGCCATCACCCGCGAGTTTGCGCAGCACCCGGAGGAGATTTCCGGCCGGGCGATCGTGCGCCTGGCTCGGGAGGGTGATCCGCTGGCCCGCGCCGCTATCGAGGACATGGGGCTGTGGCTGGGGCGCGGCCTGTCCCTGGTGCAGGACGTGCTGGATCCGGAACTGATCGTGATCGGCGGGGGAGTCAGCTCCGACGCGGACCTGTTCCTGGACCAGGCGGAATCGATGATGAACTACAGCATCGTCGGCGCAGGCCACCGCCCGGTAGCCGAGGTGAAAACCGCACAGCTGGGTGGCGATGCCGGTATGATCGGCGTGGCGCTGCTGGCGCGCAAGCAGCTTGAGCGTGGCGCTGAATAGGGAAGCCACCAAGGGACGGTAAGTTTTAGAACATGCAGAACAAGGCGTATTGGTTTTTCAAGTACATCCTCATCGGCCCGTGGCTGCGCGTGTACAACCGCCCCTTCACCAAGGGGTTGGATAAGCTGCCGAAGGAGGGGGCGGGCATCCTGGCCTCCAACCACCTGGCGGTGATGGACTCGTTCTACCTGCCACTGGTATCCAAGCGCCAGCTGACCTTCCTGGCTAAGAAGGAATACTTCACCACCCCGGGCCTGGTCGGTGGCATCCAGAAGTTCTTTTTCAGCTCTGTCGGCCAGGTGCCGATCGACCGCGAGGATAAGGAATCCCAAAACGCCGCCATGGGCACCGCCCTGAAGGTACTGGAGCGCGGGGATCTGCTGGGAATGTACCCGGAGGGCACCCGCTCCCCGGACGGGCGCCTATACCGCGGCAAGACCGGCCTGGCCCGCATCGCCCTGGAATCCGGCCAGAAGGTCTACCCGGTGGCCATGATCAACACGAACAAGGCCAACCCGATCGGCACCTGGATCCCGCGCCCGGCCCGCTGTGGGGTGTACGTCGGCGACCCGATCGACCCGGATGATTTCCGCGATGCTGGTGACGACTACGCGCAGGCCAGGGCTCTGACCGACGCGATTATGGAGGCTCTCCACGAGCTGTCCGGCCAGGAGTACGTCAAGGACTTTTACGCCGCCGACGTGAAGAAGTCTCTCGAGGCCGGCAAGGGTTACCCGCCGGGCTCCGAGCCGCGCAGCTAGCTATTCAGTAGCTGCTAGGTAGCTACTCGGTAGCAACTCGGTAGGGCTTTCACCAGGCGTTTGCGCCCCCTCATTGGTTTGACTTCACGGGCGTGAACCTGATTCTGTTATAAGAATTATGGCAACTAAAGCGAGAGTCGAATGGGCTGATGCAGCCAAGGGTTTGTCCATCATTGGCGTGTGCATCATGCACGTCGTCACCGGTGTTCCCGGTGGCCAGGACACGGGACTCGGCCAATTCTCCAGCTTCCTCGACCCGCTGCGGATGCCGCTGTTCTTCCTGGTCTCCGGGCTTTTCGCGCACCGCATCCTAGAACGCACCTTCGCCGACCTGTGGTACCGCCGACTGTGGTTCCTGTTGGTGCCCTACCTGGTCTTCAATCCGTTCCATGCGCTGACGCGCATGAGCATCGACAACAACTTCTCCTGGTTCGGCCTGGTCAAAGCTATGGTGCTGGGCAACGTGGGTCTCTGGTTCCTCTACGCCTTGATGCTCTACAACATCTTCGCCTGGACGCTGCGCAAGCAGCCACCGTGGCTGGCGATCCTGGTCTCCTGCATCCCGCTGGTCGTCGGAGCCTTCCTGGGCGGCGGAGAGGACATCTTCTTCCGCCAGGTGCTGACGTACGCCCCGATGTTCTTCATCGGCCTACACTGCCGTGACTTCTTCTTCCGCCTCGCCCGAGAGGCCTTCCGCCCCTGGGTGGTTATTGGCAGCGCGGCACTGTTCTTCGGCTCCGAGTTCTTGTCGCGCACGCTGTCCAAGACGATCTTTAGCGAGTGGACGCCCACGGTTGCAGCCCAGACCCTGGGTACGGGCTTCGTGAGCTCCCTGGCTGCCTTGCCGTTTGCCATTGTGGTTGCCGTCTGGATCTGTGCCATCCCAGTTGTAAACCGCCTGTTCCTGTTCGTCGGCCGCAATACTCTGCAGGTCTACGTCTTCCACCCCTTGGGCCTGTTCCTGCTGGGCGGAATTGCAGGCTCGCTGGCCGAGGCGCACCCGGAAACCCTGTCCTTCCTGGGCACCGTGGCCGGGCAGTTGTGGTGGGGCATCGGCGCCTGCGTGGTGGCCTCCGCAATCGGCTATGCGATCGGCAAGACTCCCTACCTGGGCTGGGTACTGTTCCCGCCGGCACTGCGGCGTCCACAAGAAAAGCAGCAACAATCCCGCAACAATGCGCCCGCAGGCGGCGACCGAGCCCCATCGGCCTAGCGCGGCCCAAAGGGATCTACACTGGACAATCGTGCGCTACTTCTACGACACAGAATTCATCGAAGACGGCTCCACGATCGACCTGATCTCCATCGGCGTGGTGGCGGAGGACGGCCGCGAGTTCTACGCGGTCTCCACCGAATTCAACGAACACCGGGCGGGGCAGTGGGTGAAGAAGAACGTGCTGCCACTGCTGCCGCCGCGCTCCGACAAGGCGTGGATGGATCGCGCGACGCTGCGCACTAAGCTGCACGAATTCCTGGTGCCCGAGCGTGCTGGCCGCGGGCGCACTAAGCCCAGTGACCGGCCCGAACTGTGGGCCTGGGTGGGCGCCTACGACCACGTTGCCTTGGCTCAGCTGTGGGGCGACATGACGGGCCTGCCCTCCGACCTGCCGCGCTTTACCCACGAGCTCAAGCAACTGTGGGAGATGGCCGGGCGCCCGCGGCTACCCGAGAGCCCGAGCAACGCGCACGACGCGCTGGCGGACGCCCGCTTCAACGTGGTGAAGTACCGCCTGTCCATGGAGGCCCTGCAGTCCTAATCGCGCCGTCGGGGCTTCAGCGCAAGGGCCGCAGCCGTGGCGCCCCGCGCAGCTGAAAGAGACCTAAATGGCAATAGAACAGGCCACATACAGTATGATCTGCCTATGGCTTGGACTATTGATGCACCGTTAGATGAACTCCCCGATCTGCCGCCGCTGCCCGCGGACATGGCGGAGAAATTAGAAGACGCGCTGTCCCGCGACGCGAAGCAGCAGCCCAGCTGGGATCCGGACCACGCGGGTCGCGTGCGCAAGATCCTGGAATCCGTGCCGCCGATCGTGGTGGCCCCGGAAGTTAAGAAGCTGAAGAAGCAGCTGGCCGACGTGGCCTTGGGCAAGGCCTTCCTGCTGCAGGGCGGCGACTGCGCCGAAACCTTCGAGACGAACACTGAGCCGCACCTGCGCGGCAACGTTAAGACCCTGCTGCAGATGGCGGTCGTGCTGACCTACGGCGCCTCCACCCCTGTGGTGAAGATGGGCCGCATCGCCGGCCAGTACGCGAAGCCGCGCTCCGCGGACCGCGACTCCAACGGTCTGCTGAACTACCGTGGCGACCTGGTCAACGGTGTGGAGGCCACCGAGGAAGCCCGCGCCCACGACCCGTCCCGCATGGTGCGCGCCTACGCAAACTCCTCCGCGGCGATGAACCTGGTGCGTGCGCTGACCAACTCCGGCACCGCCGACCTGTACAAGCTGCACGAGTGGAACCGCGAGTTCGTGACGAACTCCCCGGCGGGTGCCCGCTACGAGGCCCTGGCCACCGAGATCGACCGCGGCCTGGAATTCATGTCCGCCTGCGGCGTGACCTCCGAGAGCCTGCGTTCCGCGGACATCTTCGCCTCCCACGAGGCGCTGGTGCTGGATTACGAGCGCGCAATGCTGCGCCTGGCCCACGACGAAGAGGGCAACGACGCGCTGTACAACCTGTCCGCACACCAGGTGTGGATCGGCGAGCGCACCCGCGGCCTGGACGACGCGCACATCCGCTTCGCCTCCCTGATCGCCAACCCGGTGGGCGTGAAGATCGGCCCGACGACCACCCCGGAGGAGGCCGTCGGCTACGTCCGCCAGCTGGACCCGAACAACACCCCGGGGCGCCTGACCTTGATCACCCGCATGGGCTACGACAAGATCCGCACGGCATTGCCGCCCATTGTCGAGGCAGTGGAGGCCACCGGCCACAAGGTCATCTGGCAGTGCGACCCGATGCACGGCAACACCTACACCTCCAACAACGGTTACAAGACCCGCGACTTCGACCGCATCATCGACGAGGTTCAGGGCTTCTTCGAGGTGCACCGCAAGATCGGCTCGCACCCGGGCGGCATCCACGTGGAGCTGACCGGCGAGGACGTCACCGAGGTAGTCGGCGGCGGCCAGTCCATCACGGACCTGGATCTGCCGGAGCGCTACGCCACCACCGTGGACCCGCGCCTGAACACCCAGCAGTCGCTGGAGCTGGCGTTCCTGGTTGCAGAGATGCTGCGCAACTAAAGCGCTAAGCGCCCGGGCGCCGGTATCAGCCCCGGGCGTGCCCAAGCCAGCACTCAGCTGGCGCGCACGCTCCGGCCGCGCGCGAGCTTTTAGACCGTGGTCAGCGTCACCACGGCACCGCGGTGGCTACGAGAGCTGGGGCCGGGGGATTGACCCAGAACCAAGCCGTTGGGATCCCCCTTGATCTCCACCTCGAAGCCCGCGTCTTCCAGCTTCTCCCGAGCCCTTTCCCCAGTGAGGCCCAGAACCCACGGCACGCGCTGGGATGTGGACTCGCGGATCTCCACGTCCGTGTTCTTCGATGGATCCAAGAGTTCCCCTGCGCCAGGCGATTGCTCTGCCACGTCGCCGGAATCCTCGGAAGAGTCCTCCACGGGGGCGCCATCGACCGGGTTGAGGCCGGCCTCCCGCAGAGCCTTACGGGCGTCATCAACAGAAAGACCCTTAACGTCCGGCACCTCGATCGCGTTCGAGAGCACCAGGGTAACCTCCGTGCCGGACTCGACCTCCGCGCCTTCCTTCGGGTCGGTGCGGATGGCCTGGCCGGCGGGGATGTCCTTGTCGAACTCCTCGGTTTCCTCCGCGACCTGCAGCCCGGCTTTCTCCAGGGTCTTCTTCGCGCGGTCGCGCTCCTGGCCCTTCACGCCAGGCACGGTGACGGGGCGCTTGCCCTTGCTCATGCGCACCTCGACGGTGGATCCGGTGTTCACCTCGGTTCCGGCGGCGGGTTGAACCTCCGCGACGTGGCCTTTTGCGATTTTGTCGGAGTAAACGTCGTCGCCCTTCTTCACCTTGAGAGTGCGGTCGGTGAGCTTATTCGTGTAGTACTGCAGGCTCGAGTTGGTGCCCGGGTCCGGCACCGTCGGCTTGCCGAGGGAAAGCAGCACCGCCACCTCGGAGCCCCGCACGGCCTTCTGTCCCTTGGCGGGATCGGTGCCCATGACGGTGTTCTTCTCCGCCTGGTTGTCGTAGCGCTCGTCCAAGGTGGAACTGAAGCCGGCTTCTTCGACAGTGGCCTGCGCGGTGGCTTGATCCATGCCGATGACAGTCGGGATCTCGCCGTAGCGGCCCGTGGTGAACCACCATCCGCCCAGGGCCATGCCAATGACCAGTGCGATGAGGAGGACGATCCAGAAGACCGTCGCCACCGGGGACTTGTTGCTGAGCTTCGGCACCTGCCGTGCTGGCCCCGGGCGGTGCGTTGCGTGACGGTTTTGCGCGTGCGGCGCCGGGTTATGTGGTGCCGGGTTATGTGGCGCCGGGCCGTGCTGTGCATACGGCGCGTGCGGCTGGTGTTGCGTGCGCGTCGGGTTGGTGTGCGGGGCGTTGGCGTTGTGGGGGAGCAGCCCTTCGCCCGGTTCGCCCGGCCGCTCCGCGTACCCCGGCCGGCCTTCCGGCTGGAACTGCGTGACGGCAGTGTGGTGCGTCCCCGGCCGGGCGCGATTTTCCTGGGGTAGGACGACCGCGCGGGTGGACATGGATTCGTCGTCCCACGGGGTGCGCTCGCCGAAGTCGGTCCCCGCCAATGCGCTGCGCACGGCGGACTCGGTGGGGGCGGGCACCTGGAAATCGGGCACGTCGAGGTCCTCGGCGGCCTGCTCTACGGCTTCCAGGAACTCGGCGCCGTCCACGAAGCGTTGCGTGGGGTCGCGGTGGCAGGCGCGCAAGACCAGCTCGTCGATCTCCGACGGGATGTCGGGCATCAGCGTGCTGGGGGCGGGGACGGGGCGGTTGATGCGCGCCATGGCCGTCTCGATGGGTGTGCCGCCCTTGAACGGCGTGCGCCCGGTGAGCAGCTCGAACAGCAGGATGCCGGCGGAGTACACGTCGCTGGCTTGGGTCAGATTCTCGCCGCGCACCTGCTCCGGGGAGAGGTAGCCGACGGTGCCGATGACCTGCCCGTTGACGGATGTTGTGGCGTTGGTGGGGTCGCCCATCGCCTTGTTGATGGCGCGCACCAGCCCGAAGTCCGCGAGCTTGACCTGGTTCCGGTCGCTGATCAGCACGTTGTCCGGCTTGATGTCGCGGTGGATCATGCCCTTGGCATGGGCGATCGATAGCGCGGTGAGCACCGGCCGCATCACGGCGATGGCGGCGTGGGGCGGCATGGGGCCGCGCTCTTTCAGCAGTTCGCGGAGCGATCCGCCTTCGACCAGCTCCATCACCAGGAAGACATAGTCGTCGTCCACACCCTGGTCGAAGACATTCACGAGCGACGGGTCGCTGAGCTTCGCCACCGCGCGGGCCTCGCGCTCGAAGCGGGTGCGGAAGGCGGGTTCGCGGGCGAGCGTCGGATCCATCACCTTGACCGCCACTTCACGGTCCAGGCGCGTGTCGATGGCTGCATAGACTGTGGACATGCCACCGCGGGCGATCTGGGCGCCGATGCGGTAGCGCCACTCCAGCAGGTCTCCGGGGTGTAGCTCGCTCACGTCTAGTTTCAGCCTCGTTTTCTAGCGGTTGTCTAGCGGTTTTTCGGTCTAAGCGTGGGGTTACAAGAGATGTTCTTGTGTGTAGTTGTGCTCAGTGTTACGGAATTATTCTAGTGGTACTCGTGTCATTATACGTTTAGCCTGGTGCGCGCCCTACTCGTTTCCTATTGACTCTTATTGACGCCCACGCGCTACAGTGGCCACCGTGAGTAAAGAAAACAAGCACGCAGAAGATCACGGCACCTTTACACGCTCTGGCGCACGCCCTGGCCAGGAGGGGCAGGGGCGCGTGCTCGCGGAGCCAGTGAACGGCGTTCCCGCTGGTGAAGAGGTTCTGACCCTACCAGAAGTCGCGGAGCGAATGAACTTGGTTGTCACCAAGGTCATGGACATGCTGGGCAAGAAGCAGCTGCTGGCAGTCGAGATCGACCGCGTGCGGCACGTTCCCGCCCGCTTCCTGGACGAGGACGGGCAGCTGAACCGCTTCGTCCCCGGGGCGATCGCCCTGTTGAGCGACGGCGGCTACTCCGACGCGGAGATTCTGGATTACCTCTTTACTGAGGACGACTCTCTGCCGGGGCGCCCGGTGGACGCTCTGCACGGTCACCTTGCCCGCGAGGTGATGCGTCGGGCGCAGGCGATGGCAATTCTATAGCCCACTGTGTCTGCTGCTGGCCCTGCTTAGCCTGCGGCTGACTCTGCTTAGCCTGCGGCTGGCGACGGGGTGGGAATTCCAGACAGGCCTGTACCACCCAGGCGAAGATCGCCGCGAAGGCGAGCACCCACCACAGTGCGTACAAGCGGTTGTTGCCGCCGCCGTCGAACATGAAGGTCACCCACATGCAGAACACGCTGGTGAGGTAGATGACCATGCGAGATTGGCTGGCCAGCACCACTAGCGCCAGGGGCGCGGTGTAGTACCACGGCAGCGTCACCGTGTTGAGCACGCAGGTGATCGCATAGGCGACGGCCATGCCGGTAAACGCTGTGTGCTCGTCGTGGCGGAACAGCCACCAGGTGGCGACCAGGCCGAGGAGCATCAGGGCGCTACTGACCGGGCGGATCGCATCCACCAACACGTTGAAAGTCAGGTCGTCGTTGATGCGCGACAGTACTGGCTCCAATGAGGAGGCGATAAAGGACGGCAGGGCCAGGGGGTTGATGACCTTGGAGTTGCCGGTGACCTCCGTGACCCAGCCCCACGTCTGGTTGGTCAGGATGGTCACGAGCGCCAGCATGCCAACGCATGCCAGCACGCTGACCAGCCCCGCCCACACCAGCGTGCCGAAGCGGCGCCACGTATCTGCAAGGCGCAGCCAGCGGGCCTTACCCGCGGAGTAGGGCAGTGCCCCTGCCACCCGGGCGACCAGAATCCATACGACGAACGGCAGGGCAATAAACGCCGTGGCCTTCAGGGCAGTCGCCACACCGATCAGCGCCGATGCGGCCAGGGCACCACGAACCGGCTGCAGCTTCACCGCGCACAGGCAGCCGAGAAGCACCAAAGCCATCATCATGTTCTCGGTGTGCATGCCACCGATCAGGTGCAGCACGCTCAGCGGGTTAAACACACCCAGCCAGACGGCCACGTCCGGCCGGATGCCCAGATGCGTAGCGAGCTTCGCTACTGCCCAGGCCATCACCAGCACGGACGCGATGGAGAGCAACTTGAAGGCGAAAATGCCGGCGGTGATGTTATCGCCGGTGACGGAAGTGATGGCCTGGCCCACTCCCATGTGCAGCGGGCCGTAGGGCGTGGTGGTGTTGCGCCAGTCGGCGCTGACCTCGAACAGCAGGGGGCCGGGGTTGGCCGCCGCGCCGACCTCGTAGGCGTTGAAGCCATCGCGGGCCAGCGTGCCCTGCATGAGGTAGGAGTAAATGTCCCGCGACATTAGTGGCCCGGCCAGCACCAATGGGCCGATCCAGGCGGCGATGGCAGAGCGGCGCAGCGGCTCACCACGCACGAGGATGTGCCGCCCGACGATGATCCAACTGAGCACCATCGCCGCCAGGGCGAACCACATCACGACCGTCACCATGCCTGCGGCATGGCCGAAGGTAAAGGAGCTCAGGCCGATGACCTGCATGATGCCACCGCGCGAGCGCACGGCACCGACGCTGTGGGAGGTGATCGTCAAAACGATGCTGCCGATAAGCCCCATCCAGACGGCGCGGCTGTAGCCCACCGACTGCAGCCAGGAACGAGCCTTGTCCGCAAAGCCCTCCGCGGCCGCCGTCACAGCACACCACCGCCGGTGATGCGGCGGGCAGCCAGCGCGCCGGAGAGGATGACAGTAGGCACACCCACGCCCGGTGTGGTCGAGGAGCCGGCGAGCACCAAGTTATCCACGCCGAACGCGCGGGCATTACGAGGCCGGAAGGGGCCGGTCTGGGTAAAGGAATGCGCCAACGCGAACGGACTGCCCGCGCCGAAACCGTGGTCGTCCTGCCACGAGGCCGGGGTATCCACCCGGGCGGCGCGGAAGTGCTCGGCAATGCCCGTGTAGCCGCGGGCCTCCAACACCCCCAGGAGCTCCTGGACGTAAGGATCCGTGACGTTCTCCCAGTCGATATCCGCCGAACGCAGGTTCGGCGCCGGGGCGAGGATGCTCAGCGGTTCGTAGGCGCCCGTGCCAGTGCCCGTACTCACGCCCGCGCGGGGAGACGTGGCGTCACCCTCAACAACACCGCCGAAGGTACGGCCGGCAACGGTGCGCGCCGGGCGAGTAAGCAGCAACGACGGGTCGCTCATTAGCTTGCCGCGACCGTGCGGGGCGGTGATCTCGCGGAAGGTTTCGTCCCATGCCTCGCCGAAGCTGATGGTGTGGTGGCGCTGCGACTCCCACCGGCCGGAGACTTCCGTCGGAATGCTGCCGTGAATCACCACGGCAGAAGGGGACCAGCGCAGCGGGGCGACCTTGCGCCACATGCGGCGGGCGAAGGAGCGGGAGATCAGCGCGCTTTCCCGGCCGGAACGGGTGAGCAGCTCGCCGACCACCGGCAGATCCGGGGTGGCCACAACTGCGTCGCAGCCGATGTATTCGCCGGAGCGGGTGCGCACGCCTGTGATGAGGTCTTCCGAGAAGTCCACGTGCTCGACTGCGTCCGAGGTGATGATGCGCCCGCCGGCGGCCCGCAATGCTGCGGCCATGACCTCCGGCACTTCGCTCATCGAAAAGCCCGGGTAGAACACGCCCATGGAGGTATCCATGTGTGAAATGACGGTGTAGACCGCACGCGCATTCTTCGGCGCCACACCCGCGTACAGCGCCTGGAAGGTAAACAACCGCTGTAGCTCTGTGTCGGGGATGTGCCGTGCCGCGGCCTTGCCGAGGCTGCCGAAGGCGCCGAGGGAGCCGAGGTGGCTAAGGTCGGACGCCGCAGCGGGCGTGGACAGCAGATCCAGCGCACCGTCGAAGTCGGCGGCTAGGAAGTTCTCGAAGCTGGCGCTGAAGACATTCTGCGACCATTCGCGGTGAGCCAGATAACCGGCGGCCAGCTCGTCTGTGGCGGTGCGATCCAGACCCTTGGAATCCGCGAAGCGGCGGATCTCCGCCACCATCGCATCGCGGTCGGCGAAGACTTCGGCGTGGCGGCCGCTGGCGAACTGCGCGTGATAGGCCGGGGCCAGGCGCTGGGGTGCCCACGGGCGCTCCAGGCCCAGCTGCTCGGCGGCGGTCTCGGAACGCAAGTCGATGCCCACGGAGGCCACGGCGGATTCGATGAGGCCGGGCATCGTCAGCACGGTGGCACCGGTGTCGGCCACGAAGTCCCCGTGTGCGCTGGTCAGCTGCTCGCTACGGCAGCGGCCGCCCACGGCGTTGGCGGCCTCGATGACGGTGACCTCGCGCCCCGCGGAACGCAACCGCAGGGCAGCGGAGAGCCCTGCCAGCCCGGCGCCGATCACGACCACGCGCTCGCCGTTGCCGGGCAGGCGCTTGCGCATCGTGGGGCGCGTCATGGGAACCAAGGGGCTGGGCAGGCTCAGGTGACGGCGACCGTCGGCAGAGCGGGTGGATAGCTTCATTTAAAACCTCCGGTGCGTTAGTTCTTCCGCCAGCTGGGTCAGCTCCGCAGTGATGTCGGCACCCAAACCACCCGCGCGCAGGGACTCGATGGCCCGCTGCGTGCGCGCCTCGATCAGCTTCTCCACTTCGGCCTGCGCGCCGGTGTCGTAGATGATGTCGCGGAGGCGCTCGATGTCCGTCTCCGCGGACTCCTCGCCCTTGCCCAGCCCCTCGCGGAGGGCCGCGACCTGGGATTCATCGCCCCGCTGCAATGCCTCGTTGATGAGGGTGGTGCGCTTGCCGGTGCGCAGATCGTCGCCGGAGGGCTTGCCGGTGACCTCCGGGTCGCCGAAAACTCCCAGCTGATCGTCGCGCAGCTGGAAGGCCTCACCGATGTCCTGGCCCACATTGCGGAGCATGGTCTGAGTCTGTTCGTTGGCGCCCGCCAGTGCGGCGCCGATGTGCAGCGGGCGGGCGACGGTGTAGGAGGCCGTCTTGTACTTGATCACGGCAAAGGAATCCGCAACGTCTTCGCTGCCGTTGGCTTCCAGGGCAATGTCCAGGATCTGGCCCCCGATCACCTCGGTGCGCATTGCCCGCCAGGCCGGGCGTGCCCGCTGCAGCGCGGTGGTGCTCAGCCCCGAGCCGTTGTACAGGTCATCCGCCCAGGCAAAGGCGAGGTCGCCGATGAGAATTGCCTGGCTGATCCCGTAGTGCTCGGAGGAACCCAGCCAGCCGCGTTCGCGGTGCTTCGATTCAAAGGTGCGGTGGGCGGTGGGGAAGCCGCGTCGGGTATCGGAGCGGTCGATGATGTCGTCGTGGATGAGGGCGCAGGCCTGGATGAACTCGAAGGCGGACAGCGCATTCAAGATGGCGCCCTGGTCGATACCCGCAGCCGGCGATGAACCGCCACCGCCTTCGAGCGCCGCGCGGATGCCTGCCCAGGCGAAAGTAGGGCGGACGCGCTTGCCGCCGTTGACGATGAAGTCGCGCAGCACCGTGATGGCGCCGCCGACGAGGGGACCGATGTGGGAGAACTCCTCCTGGGAGCGGTTCAGGTACTCCTTTAGTTGGGCATCGACGGCGGACGGAACTGCGGACAGTGGGGAATCGAGGCGCCAGGGGTGCGCGGCCAGCTCATCGGTACTCATGGCTCTCTATTCTAAGGGCTCGCGCGACAAGTGCGAACAACGGTAGTGCTGGGGTGACGCCACCGTGGCGGGCCGGCGAAACGGGTGAGCGAACGGACAGGCCGCGGGGGTGATCGCGCGCAGGGAAAATGCCAAATGTAGGCCAAAGTCTTGAAATGGACAGCTCTGTCTATATGATCTTTGGGTATGGCTAGTATCCGCAGGCAGGTTGCCGTATCCCAGTCCCTTTCGCTCTACACTCCCGGGCGCGTTCCGTTCTCCGTGGAGTTCATGCCGCCGCGCGACGACGCGGCCGAAGAGCGCCTGTGGAACGCGGCCGAGGCATTCCACGACCTCGGTGTGAGCTTCGCCTCGGTAACTTATGGCGCCGGCGGCAGTACCCGCGAGCGCACCCTGCGTGTCGCCGAGCGCCTGGGCACGAAGCCGCTGACAACCCTGGTGCACATGACGCTGGTGCAGCACACCAAGGAAGAGCTGCAAGACATGCTGCGCACCTATGCCTCGCTGGGGCTGACGAATCTGCTGGCGCTGCGCGGCGACCCGCCGGGGGATCCAAATGCCGAGTGGGTGCCCACCCCCGGTGGCTTGAACTATGCGGTGGAACTGATCGACATGATCCGCGAGATGCCCGAATGCGCCGACTTCGATATCGGCATCGCCAGCTTCCCCGAAGGCCACTACCGCACGGGTTCTTTGGAACAGGACACGGAATACACTCTGGCCAAGCTCCGCGCCGGGGCGCAGTACTCGATCACGCAGATGTTCTTCGATGTGGACCACTATCTGCGCTTGCGCGATCGTCTGGCGAAGGCGGATCCGGAGCATGGGCAGAAGCCGATCATTCCGGGGCTGATGCCGATCACATCCCTGCGAAGTGTGCGCCGCCAGATGGAGCTGGCGGGTGCTGCTTTGCCACCGAAGCTGGAGAAACGCCTGCTGGATGCTGCAGCCGGCGACGAGGTCGCAAACCGCGACGCCATCCGCGAGGTCGGCATCGAGGTGACCACTGAGATGGCCGAGCGCCTCATTGCCGAGGGAGTTCCGGATCTGCACTTCATGACGATGAATAACGTGCGCGCCACCCAGGAGGTCCTGCACAACCTGGGCATGGCTCCGGCGTGGGGGCCGGGGCTGGGGCACGACATGGTGCGTTAGCTGCGTGTGCGCTGCAAGATACCGAACGGCCGGGGGTCCGCCGGGAACTTAAAGTTCCGCAGCACATCGGTGAACCCGGCCTTGCGATAAAGCTGCCAGGCTGCGTTGGCCTCGCCTTCCACCTCGGGTGTGGAGAGCATCACCGTGTTCTGTGGCGTTCGCTCTAGCAGGTCGTTCAGGATTGTGGTGCCGACGCCCTCACCCTGCGCCGGTGGAAGCACATGTATTTCGGATAATTCGGCGTAGGCATGCAGTATCCGGGTGGCCTCCGCGCGGGAGTGCCCGTTAAGCACTAGGCCGCGGGCGACTTGGCGATACCACCAGGTGTTCGGGGAGCCGCGGAAGGTAAAGCCGATGCCCACGCAGCGCTGGCGGGCGTTACCCGGATCCGGCTGTTCCTCCGCGCGGTGGAGGAGGGCCATGCTGCAGGTGAAGTCCGGCTGGGATCCGTTGTAGAACCACAGCGACTTGCGCTGGGCGTGCGTCTCGTTTGGATAGTCCATGGCCGCCAGGTGAATATCGATGAGCTCGTCGAGCCGGGTGATGAAGTGGCGATTGGTGGCGGGAACCACGGACACGCGCATGGGGGAATCGGCGGCGGAGGGTGTGCGGGGCGTGTCCTGGGGCATGGCTTCAATAGTGCCACTGCCGGGGGAGGCGTTGGAGGAAGATTGGCGCGAAAGATGCCTGTTAGAACAGGTGTTCTATTTTGAGTTGTGTTCTCGGTGAGATGTCCGAGGCGCTTCCTAGAGTGAGGTCTAACAGTCAAGGCGATAGGCCAACAAGGCGATAGGCCAAAAGGAAGAGGGGACAAGACCATGAACGAGAACATGCTGGCCCAACCCAAGCAGCTGGGGGCGCGGGCTCGTTACAGTCGCAGTCGCGGGGCGCGGGGGTTCCTGGACGAGGCGGAGCGCCAATTGGAGCTATCTCGATCGGAACTGCGTGAGCCCGAGGCGATCGTCTATGCCTACCGAGCTGCCCTGCGGGCGGCAGGTGCGTTGATTGAGTGGGAGATGGCCACGCGAAAGCGTCGCCCTTCCGGGAGTGCGTGGGCGAAGCTGCGGGTTTTGCGCCCCGACTTGGAGGGTTGGGCAGAGACCTTTGAGGTGCACGCGCGGGTAGCGAGTAGGGCGGGGTTGGGGCTTAACCGAGGACTGCCGGAGAATGCGCGTGGCGCGATCTATCGCGATGCCTGCGATCTGGTGGATTTCGCCCGCGGGGCAGTAAATTACCTGCCGGAGGTTGCCTAGGGCGAAAAGTGGGCGTTGTTTGAAAACCGCAGGTTGATGTAGGGTGGATGGGTGAGAAGTGGGCGGAGTTCGCCCAGGCTGGAAACTTTCTTTACGCCTAAAGCGTTAGGAAGAGTAGCCGCAAACATTTGGGAGGTCGCGATGGCTCTATCGGAGCAAGAGCAGAGGATGCTCGCGGAGATCGAACGGGCGTTGATCGCCGAGGATCCACGCTTGGCAAAGCAGGCTTCCAATAGCGGCGAACAGACGATCAGCTTCAACATCCGCTCGATTGCGCTCATTGTCCTCGGTCTTGCGGTGATGGTCGGCGGCATTGCTGCGGCCCAGCTTTCACTGTGGTTCGTAGCGTTGAGCGTGCTCGGGTTCCTGATCATGTTCGGCGGCGGCCTTCTGGCATTCCAGTCCAACGATGATCCGGAGACCGCAGCTATCAAGCGCTCCAAGTCTTCCAAGAGTGGCAAGCCCGGTGCGGCGAGGAAGGCTGGCTCGGGTCACTCCGGTGGCATCGGCGACAAGATGGAAGATAGCTTCCGTCGCCGCTTCGAGCGCTAGTCAAGCCCACCAGTTAGATCTAACTTAAGGAACCACCGTCCTCCACGCATGGAGGACGGTGGTTTTGTCGTATCTAGTCGAAACTAGGGGGAGCCTCCCCACTTCGCCCCACCTCAAGCCCTTTTGATCCCTCTGGTGTTGCGGGCGCGCGCATCCAAGCGTCGGAGGAGGGGTGGCTTGAATATTCCTACCTGCGCAAATGGCTCAGTTGGCTGAGATAAGGGGGTGGGGGAATGATGGCGTCACAAAGAAAGAAGGGTGAGGGGCTGTGTGTGAAGGGGCGAGGGGCGAAGGGGTAAAGTCCAGCTTGAACGTTGTTGATGTGAAGAATATTGAGAAAAGGTGCGCAAAAACACCTCGTGTTGTGGAGTTTGTGGGGGAGAGTGGGGTAAAGTGGGGCTCGTTGGAGCAAAGCTGTGCCAACAACTCCAAACTTCATAGCGAAACCACTGGTCAGGGCAAGAAATCGCCCGCCATCCACGACATAGACGGCAAAACGAAACAAGAGATCTTCCAATGGAAAGGGGCCGATGCATGTTTTTCGGCACCTTCACGCCGAAGCTGGACGACAAGGGTCGACTGACTCTGCCGGCAAAGTTTCGGGAGGAGCTCGGTGACGGCCTGATGGTCGTGAAAGGGCAGGATCGCAGCCTGGCTGTGTACCCCAAGGCAGAGTTTCTGGTACGGGCGAAGAAGGCGGCTGAAGCCTCGCGCACGAACCCGAAAGCTCGCGCCTTCGTGCGCAACCTGGCGGCCAGCGCCGACGAGCAAACCCTCGATTCGCAGGGGCGCATCTCGGTCTCGGCGATGCACCGAAGCTACGCGGGTCTCACGAAAGAATGTGTTGTGATCGGCAACGTCGACTTCATCGAGATCTGGGATGCCGAAAGCTGGGCCGAGTACAGCGCGGAGCACGAAGAGGATTTCTCGGACGGCGACGACGAAGTGCTGGCGACATTCCTGTAGCCCCGAAGGCCTTAGCGCTTGACCAGATAAGACAAATTCATAGTGAAAACGGAGTGTGCGCAGGCCCTTACCTGCGTGGACGACGCGAAATCTTGACGTACTTCCCCAATGTCAAGCCCGCACCCACGCAGGTGAGGCCCTGTACGCACTCCTTTAGCTTTTGAGTCACATAAGTAGCTATGTGGCACATGAACTACATAGCGCCCCAAGAAACGCAGTGAGGGAAGGAGGGAACACCGATGAACGAAGAACGTGGAGCCGAGCAGCGCGAAGAGCACGGCCACACCCCAGTCATGCGCGACCGCATGGTCGAGCTCGTGGGGCTGGGCGTGAACAGCGAAAACGCGCCCGCCCACCCGGTCATCGTCGATGGGACCCTCGGCGCAGGCGGTCACAGCGAGGCCTTTTTGGACGCCTTTCCCCACGCAACCGTCGTCGGCCTAGACCGCGACCCCAACGCACTGGCGGAGGCCAATGAGCGCCTGGTGCGCTTCGGGGACCGCTTCGTTTCCTACCAGACCCGCTTCGATGGAGTAACCGAAGCGCTGGAGGACCTGATGGAGCAGGGCAAACTCCCGGCCAGCGTGCGGGAGCACGGCATCTCCGGGTTTCTGTTCGACCTCGGAGTGTCCTCCATGCAGCTGGACCAGCCGGAACGCGGATTCGCCTACGCGGTAGACGCGCCGCTGGATATGCGCATGGATCCCAGCAGCCCGCTGACCGCCGCCGAGATCCTCAACACCTACAGCCACGGCGAGATCGCGCGCATCCTGAAGACCTACGGCGACGAGCGCTTCGCGGGCAAGATCGCCTCCGCGGTCGTCCGCGAGCGCGAGAAACAACCCTTCGAGAACTCCGCGCGGCTGGTGGAGCTGCTGTACGCAACCATCCCGGCAGCGTCGCGCCGCACCGGCGGGCACCCGGCGAAGCGCACATTCCAAGCGCTGCGCGTCGAGGTGAACGCGGAACTCGAGTCGCTGGAGAACCTGATCCCCGAGATCTCCCGCTGGCTACATGTCGGCGCCGTCGGCGTGTTCATGAGCTACCAGTCGCTGGAAGACAAGATCGTCAAGAAGGCATTGGTGCAGCTCAGCACATCAAAGACCCCGCCGGGGTTGCCGATGGAGCTGCCCGGCATGGAAGCCGAGTTCGAGCTCAAAACCCGCGGGGCAGAGAAGGCTAGCGAGGCGGAGATCGAGCAGAACTCCCGGGCCGCCCCCGTGAGGGTGAGGGCCTACAGCAGGGTCAGCGACAGAGGAAAAGCAACATTTCCGCTGGACACGCCCAGTTAGCTAGACAAAACACCTTAGAACCACTGATAGAAACAAACCCGGACCTCCGATAATTCGGAAGGAATCACATGACAGCACCAGGCACCATCCGCACCCGAGGCCAGCACACCGACCGCGATCGCACCACCGTAGCCGGTCGCGGCGTTGCCGACCGCTCACGCGCCAAGGTTCGCCCGGCGCGCTCTAGCCAGCGCACCGCCGAGCCGACCCGCCGCGGAAGTGCCTGGGATGCCAACCGCACCAGCGCCCCGGGGCGCAGCACTCGCCGCTTCGGCGGTAGCCGGGTGGGCTCGCGCCAGCAGGTCTCGGTCCGCGGGCGGCGCATCATTGCCCTGGAGCGCGGGAACCCGAAGCTCACCCGCCGCATCGTGCTGGCGGTTACTGTTTTCATCCTCGGCGTGGTTTCCATCATGGCGCTGTCCGCCGTCACGACTAAGCAGTCGTTCCAGATCTCCGATGCGCAGTCTCGAAGCACCACGTTGGAAAACGAGATCGAGAGTCTGAACCGGGACGTCGCCAACGCGAAGTCCTCCGCCAACATCGCCAAGGAAGCCAGCGAGATGGGCATGGTTACCCCGAAGCAGTCCGGCATTCTGGAGGATCGCGGCGGCAAGATCGAGGAAACCCGCCCGGCCAACGCTGAAGATGGCAAGGAAGTCGTCGACGTCAACGGCGAAACTAAGCGTCGTGGCGCAACCAGTGATCCGAACAAGACCGAACGTGTCGAGGGGCTGCACCCGGACCACCCGGTCCTTGCAGGTGACCGCGCCCCAGATGTAGACGTCAGCGGTCCTCGCAACAACCCACAGGGCAACGGTGGTCTGCCGTACTCCGGCGACCCGGCGGGTCAGGCGCCTGCACCAGCGCCCGCGCCGGCTCCGGCAGCACCTGCTCCAGCACCGGCTCCTGCTCCAGCGCCCGCGGCGGAGGCGCCGGCCCCGGCGCCGCGCTAGGTCACCGCGGACAGCAAACCGAAAACTTCAGACACGCCGGGGCCAACCCCGGCCTGTTTTCGTATTTACGGGGACAATAACCAAGAGTGAATAGAAAGGAGGGCAACCACGTGTCCACACCCAACGACCGCCGCTCCCCGCGGACGGTTGACTCTAACTCGTGGTTGATCCTGGATACCTCCTTCGCGCGCTTTAACAAGCGCGTACGCCTTGTGTTCCTAGTCATTTTCCTGACGGTTTTCGCCCTGCTGCTGCGCCTCGCCTGGGTACAACTGGTCGCCGGCCCAACGCTGTCTAATCAAGCGCAGATGCAGCGTACCTCGGTGATTACCGAACCGGCTCTGCGCGGAGGCATTACGGATCGCAATGGCCAGGTGCTGGCCTACACCATGGACGCACGCAGCCTCGCTGTGCTCCCGAAGCAGGCCGAAAAGCTCATGCAGGAAAGTTATGAAGAAAATCCCGAGGAGAACCCCGAGCCCAAGCAGCGCATCGAAGAGATCGCCAAGCGTCTGCCCGAGATGATCAATAAAGAAGGCGACGATATCGAGGAAGACGATATCCGCGACAAACTGACCAGCGATAGAAGTTACGAGGTGCTGGTGCGCAACGTCGACCCGGACGTTGCTGAGAAGGTTGGCGAGGAGTTCCCCGAGATCACCGTCGAACGCCAGGACCTGCGTCAATACCCCAACGGCGCGGTGGCGCAGAACATGATCGGCAAGATCAGTACCGATAACCAGGGGCAGTTCGGCCTGGAGCTGTCCCAGGATGCGCGCCTGCAGGGCATCAACGGTTCGCGCACCGTGGACATTGGAGGCGATGGCTACCAGATTCCGGGCTCCACCCGCGATGTGCACCCGGCCGTCAACGGCGATTCCTACGAGCTGACCATCGACCTGGACGCGCAGACCTATGTACAGCAGGCACTGCAACAGGCGCGCGAGAAGTCGGGCGCAAAATCCGCCTCGGCCGTCGTGCTGGATTCGAAGACCGGCGAGATCATCGCCATGGGCTCTAGCGATTCCATCGACCCGAACGGGGACATCGAAAAGCAGCTGAAGCGCAAGAAGGTCTTCGGCGATCGCGCCACGGCAGATTCCTTCGAGCCGGGCTCCGTGGCCAAGATCATGACCGCCGCGGCAGCCATCCAGGAGGGCAAGACTACCCCGGATGAGGTGCTTAAGGTCCCCGGTAGCATCGAGATGTCCGGCGTGACAGTGAAGGATGCATGGGACCACGGCGAGGTTCCGTACACCACCACCGGCATCTTCGGTAAGTCCTCGAACGTCGGCACCCTGATGCTCGCCGAGCGCGTGGGTGAGGAGAAGATGTACGAATACTTCCGCAAGTTCGGTGTAGGCCAGACTGCGGGCGTGGGGTTGCCGTACGAGGTTGCCGGCTACATGCCGGAGCTGAACCAGTGGTCCGGCGGCACTTTCGCCAACCTGCCGATCGGCCAGGGCATGTCCATGAGCCTGCTGCAGATGACCAGCATCTACCAGGCGCTGGCCAACGACGGCGTGCGCGTGGAGCCCAGGCTGATCAACAAGATCACCACGTCCGACGGCGCGGAGCTGGATTCCGACCCGGCGAAGGAGACCCGCGTGGTCTCCCCGGAGACTGCCCGCACGACCGTGGACATGTTCCGTGCGGTGACGCAGAAGGACGAAACCGGAGTTCAGCAGGGCTCTGGTGCGCCGGCGGCCATCGACGGTTACCAGGTTTCCGGCAAGACGGGCACGGCTCAGCAAGTCGACCCGGACACGGGCGCCTATTCGAACTCCAAGTACTGGATCAACTTCGCGGGTATCGCACCCGCCGACAAGCCCCGCTTCGTGGTTGGCATCATGCTGGATGACCCCGAGCGCGGTACTGACGGGGGCGCGGGTGGCAGCGCGGCGCCTCTGTTCCACGACATCATGGCGTGGATGCTCGACCACTACAACGTGCCGCTGTCCAAGGAAGCAGGACCAAAGCTGATGCTGGAGGCAAATCAATGACATCGCTGAAGCAGCTCGCCGAAATCTGCGGAGGAACCCTCACCGGCCCCTGGGAGGGTGTGGAGGTAAGCTCTGCCGCGATCGGTTCTAATGATGTGCAGCCGGGCGGCCTTTTCTGTGCTGTTCCTGGTTCGAAGGTCCACGGCGCGACCTTCGCCGCGGATAGCAAGGCGGCCGCCGTTCTTACCGACGCCGCAGGCCAGCGCATTATTGATGACGCCCCTACGCCGCTACCGTGCATTGTTGTGGACGACGTTCGCGAGTGGATGGGCGCGGTGTCTGCGGAGGTTTATGGCCACCCGGCACGCCAGCTGAAGACCATTGGCATCACCGGCACGTCTGGCAAGACCACCACCAGCTACCTGGTGGAGAAGGCTCTGCTGGATTCGGGGCTGCAGGTGGGGCTGATCGGCACCACCGGCACCCGCATCAACGGCCAGCCGATTCCGACCTCGCTGACCACCCCGGAGGCGCCCACGCTGCAGGCGCTGCTGGCGCGCATGGTTGCCGAGGGTGCCACGCACCTAGTGATGGAGGTTTCCAGCCACGCCCTGCAGCTAGGCCGGGTGCGCGGAGTGCACTTCGACGTGGTGGCGTTTACGAACCTGAGCCAGGACCACCTGGATTTCCACCCGACGATGGAGGACTACTTCCAGGCGAAGGCGCTGCTATTCGAGCGCGTTGAGGACGGGAGGGTTCCGGGCACCGCTGTGATCTGCTGCGAGGACGAGTGGGGCGAGCGCATGCGCGCCATCGCCGCGAAGCACTCGCCGACCGTGGCGCTGTACCCCCAGGGCGGTGACCACACGACCGAAGCAGGCGGCCCGGTATGGTCCATTGCCTCCGCCGAAGTGGCCCCCAGCGGCCGCCAGCACATTCGCCTGGACATCGCAGGCGGCGCCGAACCCGGCGAGCTGGATTACAGCATCGGCATGGCGGGCTCCTTCAACCAGGCCAACAGCTTGGTGGCGCTGGCCTGCATCGAGGCCGCCACGGGAGACGCGCTGACCAGCGACAGCGCCGCCGTACAGGCCCTGCAAGACGTGCAGGTGCCCGGCCGCATGCAGCTGGTCGAGGAGGGCCAGGACTTCCTGGCGATGGTTGACTATGCGCACAAGCCGGGCGCGGTTCAGGCCGTGCTGGGTAGCCTGCACGACTACCTGCCGGATCCGGAAGCCCGCATCGGCATCGTCCTCGGGGCCGGTGGAAACCGCGATCACGACAAGCGCGCGATCATGGGCCGCATCGCCGCGGAGCTGGCCGATGCGGTGTTCGTCACGGATGACAATCCCCGGGATGAGGAACCTTCCGCGATTAGGGAGGCTATTTACGCGGGGGCGCGAGAGGGCGTCCAGAAGAAAGAACAAGAACAACCAACAAACGGCGAGACCGTATGCGAGATCGTGCCCGACCGTGCAGAGGCAATCGCCGCGGCTGTGGCGTGGGCACGCCCCGGAGACGCGGTGGTCGTGGCCGGTAAGGGGCACGAAAAGGGGCAGCTGGTGGCCGGCACGATGCACCCCTTCGACGATGTGGAGGAGCTGGCGGCAGCTC
The DNA here is from genome assembly GCF_001807485.1 of Corynebacterium sp. HMSC08A12. Taxonomy (GTDB): domain Bacteria; phylum Actinomycetota; class Actinomycetes; order Mycobacteriales; family Mycobacteriaceae; genus Corynebacterium; species Corynebacterium evansiae. The sequence continues at coordinate 117,727 of NZ_KV789190.1, forward strand.
TGCAGAACCGGGTGCGGCAAGAGCGTGAGGCAGATAATGGTGAAGGTAGGCAGAAGCGATGATTGAACTAACAACCCAGAAAATCGCCGAGGTAACGGGCAGCACGCTGATTAACGACGTGGATCCGCAGGCCGTAGTGACCGGCCCTGCGGAGTTCGATTCGCGCAAGATCACCCCGGGCGCGATCTTCATGGCCTTGCCCGGAGCCCGCGCCGACGGGCACGACTTCGCCGACGCTGCATTGCAGAACGGCGCCGCGCTACTGATCGTCGGCCGTCAGGTGGAGCAGCCCGCGCTGCTGGCCGCACCGGTGGAGGTCAACGAGCAGACCTCCAACGCCACCGCCTTCGAATTCGACGTGGAAGGCCACGGCGCCGCAGTGCTGGCCGCCGTGGACAAGCTCGCGCGCTACAACACCGACGTGCTGGCCGCCGAGGAAGGCATGGTCGTCGTCGGCGTTACTGGTTCCGCGGGCAAGACCTCCACTAAGGACCTGATCGGCGCGGTGCTGCGCGAGGCGGGGGAGACCGTCGCCCCGCCCGGCAGCTTCAACAACGAGATCGGCCTGCCGTACACCGCCCTGCGTGCCAGCCGCGACACGCGCTGTCTCGTCAGTGAGATGTCTGCCCGTGGCGTGGGCCACATCCAGCACCTGACGACCGTCACTCCACCGCGCGTGGGCGTGGTGCTGAACGTCGGCAGCGCCCACCTGGGCGAGTTCGGTTCCCGGCAGGCCATCGCGCAGGCGAAGGGCGAGCTCGTGGAGGCACTGCCAGCCGCCGCCGAGGGTGGCCTGGCCGTACTGAACGCCGACGACGACAAGGTCGCGGCGATGGATAAGCGCACCGCGGCGCGCGTTGTGCGCTTCTCCACGGAGGGCGCGACGGGAGCCGCGGGTGTTCCGGCGGATTACTATGCCACCGACATCGAGCTCGATGCCGTGGCCCGCGCCAGCTTTATGCTGCACCACCCGGCAGGTCAGCCGGTGCGCGTGGAGCTTTCGGTGTTCGGCGCCCACCAGGTCTCGAACGCGCTCGCCGCCGCGGCGGTTGGTATCGAGTTGGGTATTGACGCCGCCACGGTGGCATCTCTGCTGAGCTCTCACGTCGCCGCCAGCGTGAACCGCATGGACGTGCGCACCCGCGAATCCGACGGGGTGACCATCATCAACGATTCCTACAATGCCAACCCCGAATCCATGCGTGCGGGAATCGATGCGCTGGCTTACACGGCCAAGGGACGCCGCGAGGCGGAAAGCTGGGCCGTGCTGGGGCAGATGGGCGAGCTGGGCGAGGACGCGAGCGACGAGCACGCCGAACTCGGCCACGTGCTGGCGCAACGGCGCATCGACCACGCGGTCATCGTGGGCAACGGGGTGAACCAGCGTGCGCTGGCCAACGCCGCCCGGGAGAGTGGAGTGGAAACCCACGTTGTTGAGAACATCGACGGCGCGGTGAACTATCTAGACATGAGTTTGAACCCGCAGGATGTGGTGCTGATCAAGGCATCGTATTCGGACGGACTATGGGCCGTGGCAGAAGGACTGCTGATCGGCGAGGACCAAGGAGCTTAACAATCCCATGTTGCAAATCTTTATCGCAGGTGCGGTCGCTTTCCTTGTGTCCGTACTGCTGACTCCGGTGCTGATCCGTTGGTTCTCCGCCGAAGGACTGGGCCAGGAGATCCGCGAGGAAGGCCCGAAGTCGCACTTCAAGAAGCGCGGCACCCCCACCATGGGAGGCATCGCCGTGCTGGCGGGCATCGTGTTCGGCTACCTGGTGGCCGTGCTGGTGGGTCTTATAACCACCGGCGCCGGGCCGGGCGTCAGCGGCTGGCTGGTGCTGGGGCTGACGCTTGCCTTGGGCGGGCTGGGCTTTGCCGATGACTACATCAAGCTGGTCAAGGGCCGGAACCTGGGCCTGAACGCGAAGGCGAAGCTCGTGGGGCAGCTGGTAACCGCGATTGTCTTTGGCCTGCTGATCCTGCAGTTCCCGAACGCGCACGGACTCACCCCGGGCTCCACGCACCTGTCGTTTGTCCGCGATATTGCGACGTTCGACATCGCCATCGGGCCGGCCATCGTGGGCATGGTTCTGTTCCTGATCTTCATCTACGTGGTCATCTCCGCCTGGTCTAACGCAGTGAACCTGACCGACGGCCTGGATGGTCTGGCCAGCGGCGTGACCGCGATGGTCATGGGCACCTACGTGCTGATTACCTTCTGGCAGTTCCGTAACTCCTGTGCCGTCAGTGCACAGGCCGCCTGCTATGCGGTGCGTGACCCGTTGGACCTGTCGATGCTCGCCTCCGCTGGCCTGGGTGCCTGCCTGGGCTTCCTATGGTGGAATGCGGCTCCCGCGAAAATCTTCATGGGTGATACCGGCTCGCTGGCCCTTGGTGGCCTGGTGGCAGGCTTGTCCGTCACGACCCAGACCGAGCTGCTGATGATCCTGGTCGGCATCATCTTCGTCATCGAGGCTGCATCCGTGGTGATCCAGGTGGTCTCCTTCAAGGCCACCGGCAAGCGCGTGTTCCGCATGGCGCCGATCCACCACCACTTCGAGAACAAGGGATGGGCGGAGACGACCGTCGTTATCCGCTTCTGGCTGCTGGCCGCGCTGGCGGCGATGTCCGGCTTCGCGATCTTCTACGCGGAGTGGCTCAACGGCGCCAGCTTCTAGGCCTGCCGGTGGCAGCCCCGCAAACCCACAATTCGCTAGCAATGTAAGGACAACCCAGCCGTGGAATCGACATCCGCACTTCACCCCGCAGACGCCCTAGAAACCATGCGCACCCAGACCGTTCTGGTCGCGGGCGCGGGCGTGGCCGGGCGGGGCGTGATCTCCATGCTTTGCGCCCTCGGCGCCCGGCTGGTCCTGGTTGCAGACGATAATGCGCAGGCACTTGGCCACATCGCCGACGATGGGGAGACGGAGCTGCGGCTGCTGAATGTCTCCGAGGCCATCGACTCCCTAGAAGACCTGGCCCCGCGGCTCGTCGTGACTTCCCCGGGCTGGAAGCCCGAATCCCCGCTGCTGGCCCGCGCCGCCGAGCTGGGAATCCCCGTGATTGGGGATATTGCCGCAGCCTGGCTGGCCGACCAAGCCGGGGCCTTCGGTGAGCCCCGCACATGGCTGGCGGTGACGGGAACGAACGGTAAGACCACCACCACGGCGATGCTGACCTCCATGCTGATCGCCGATGGGCGCGCTGCCCTGGCCGTGGGCAACATTGGCATCGCCCCTTCCGCCGCCTTGGCTGGCCAGCACCGCGGCGAACCCCGCTCCGACGTCTTTGTCGCCGAGGTATCCAGCTTCCAGCTGCACTGGGCGCCCATGTTCGAGCCCACCGTCGGCTGCATTCTGAACCTTGCCGAAGACCACCTGGATTGGCACGGGAGCTACGACAACTATTGCGCAGACAAGGCACAGGTCTTGACCGCTGAGGAGTCTGTCCTGGCCCTGGACGACTCAGACGTTGTGGCCACCGCACGCGCCCGCCAGGTCGCGGCGCGCCGTGGGTACACGATTCACGACCCTGAAGAGGTGGCGTCACAAAACACGGAACGAGTAGTCGGGGTGCGCGACGGGCGGCTGATCGAGGTCGTCATCGACGACCCGAGCCAAACCACGGACCTCGCTCCGGCGCAGGGGATTAGCCCTCCCGGGCCTGCAGGGCTTGCCGATGCCGCGGCGAGTGCGGCGATGGCGCGTGCGCTGGGCGTGGCTCCGGCGGCCATCGAAGCCGCGCTGGCCGGATTCAAGGTGCAGGCGCACCGCGGACAGGTTGTGCTGGAGCACGGAGGCGTTACCTGGATCGATAACTCGAAGGCCACCAACCCGCACGCCGCCGAGGCCGCGCTGCGGGGCCAGCGCAATGTGATCTGGGTTGCCGGTGGGCAGCTGAAGGGCGCGGCGGTCGACGGGCTAATCCGGGCGATCGGCGGCGCCCTCAAGGCAGTGGTGGCCCTGGGCGTGGATCGCGCGGAGCTCGTCGCCGAAGTGTCGCGGCAGCTGCCCGACCTGCCGGTCACTGTTATTGACGCCACCGATCCAGAAGAAGCGATGCGTGCCGTCGCCTGCGCCGCCCACGAGTTGGCGCAACCCGGCGACAGCGTGGTGCTGGCCCCGGCGGCAGCGTCGCTGGATATGTACACCGGCATGAGCCAGCGTGGCGACCTGTTCGCCCAGTATGCGGTGGCATATGCTGGGGCCGATAGAGCCGAACAGACGGCACAAGAGGCCCCAGAAGCCCAAGCGGCCCAAGAGACTCAAGCAACACAGGAAAGGGGATAGGCGCGCGATGTCCACTCCGACGTCCAATTCGAAGCGCCGGCGCATCCCCGGCGCAAGGGAGAACAGCCCGCACGGCGAGCGACCCGAGCCGGAGCGCAAGGCCGCGAACCAGGAATCTGGCGCCGAGCGCGGCTTGGCATCCCTGCAACGCAAGTTGTCCGCGCAGCTGGCCACCCCGCAGATGAACTACAAGGTGCTGATGGTCGTCACGGCGTGCTTGACCCTCCTGGGGCTAGTTATGGTGCTGTCATCGTCGATGGTGACCTCCTACGCTAGCGGCGCGAGCGTCTTCAGTGAGTTTATTAAGCAAGCCGTGGTCGTATTCCTCGGATTGGTGGCTATGTGGGTGGCGCTACGGATGCGCCCGGAGACGATCCGCAAGTATTCCCCGTGGCTGTTGGTAGTTGCGATTGTGATGCTGTTCATGGTGCTGATCCCCGGCGTTGGTATCGGTGGCGAAGAAGTCGGTTCGAACTCGTGGATCCGCATTGGCCCCATCGGTGTGCAGCCCTCCGAGGTGGCGAAGCTGGCGCTGGCCGTCTGGGGAGCGGCCACGGTCACCTACAGGGCACGCGCCACAAGGCGCCTTGACAGTGCCCTCGGCGCCTTCCTGGGCGTGAGTGCTGCGATTCTGGTGTTGGTGCTCCTGCAGAAGGACCTAGGCATGGTGTTCTCCGTGAGCATTGTGGTCGCCGCGCTCATCTTCTTCGCCGGTGTTGGCCGTCAGGTCATCTCCGCGGTGCTGGGAGTCGTTGCGGTGCTGGGCGTGTTTGCGATTACCCGTCAGAGCTTCCGCGGCGCGCGTATTACGACGTGGAAGGACGCTCTGACCCTGAACTTCGGTGATTCGACGACCCAAGGTTCGTCCTATCAGTCCCACCAGGGCATCTTGTCCCTCTCGGACGGTGGGGTTTTCGGTGCCGGGCTGGGACAGTCCAGTGCGAAGTGGTTCTACCTGCCGGAGGCGAAGAACGACTTCATCTTCGCCATCGTGGGCGAGGAGCTGGGACTGCTCGGCGCGTCAATCGTTGTGATCCTGTTTGGAGTGCTCGCCTGGTTCGGCATCCGTACGTCCCTGGCACAAAAGGACCCTTTCCTGCGTTTGCTGGCTGCAACGCTGACCATCGGTATCACCGTGCAGGCTTTCTTCAACATGGGCTACGTTGTGGGCCTGCTGCCGGTGACCGGCATCCAGCTGCCGCTGATCTCCGCCGGCGGTTCGTCGGCGATCATCACCCTCATTTCCATGGGGCTGCTGTGCAACTGCGCCCGCAATGAGCCGGAGACGGTCTCTTCCATGCAGCACGAAGGGCGCCCACTCATCGACCGCATCCTTCTGCTGCCGGAACCGCAAGGCTACAAGGCGGGCGAGCAGCGCCGGAACGAGCGCCGCGAGACGGCCTATAGCTACGGCGAGCCGGTTACCCGGCAGCGGGCGAGCGCTGGCCGGGGGAGCCAGGACGTCCGCCGCGAACGCGACCGGGTGGAACAGTCCATCCGTCGCGTCGGCGGCGAGTCGCGTCTGCGTGGCTACGATGGAGTGCGAAGGCAGGACCTGCCGCCCACCGCGACCCCGAAGCCGATCCCGCGTAGCCGCCACCGGGCGGACGAGGCGGGGCCGCCGAGGGCTCGCAAGACTCGCAGAACTATCGATAACCGACACAGGAGGCGCTAGCCAAAGTGAACCCGAAGCCAGAAGCCGACCGGAAGCTATCAGTCGTCGTTGCCGGCGGCGGAACGGCCGGGCACATTGAACCCGCCATGGCCGTGGCAGAGGCAGTTCGCGCGCAGCGCCCCGACGCGCGCATCACCGCGCTGGGCACCACCCGTGGTCTGGAGACCACCCTGGTGCCGGCACGCGGCTTCGACCTGGAGCTGATCCCGCCGGTGCCGGTGCCGCGCAAGGTGAACAAGGACCTGGCTACGCTGCCGCTGCGCCTGCGCAAGGCACTGAAGGAGACGAAGCGGGTGCTGCGCGAGGTGGAGGCCGACGTGGTGATCGGCTTCGGCGGCTATGTTTCCGCTCCGGCCTACCTGGCGGCGCGTTCCCTCAAGATTCCCTTCTTCGTCCATGAGGCCAATGCCCGCGCGGGCGTGGCCAACAAGCTGGGAGTGAAGTTGGGCGGAACTGGCCTGGCGGCAGTCGAGGATTCCGGCCTGGACGCCGAGATCGTGGGCATCCCCGTGCGCGAATCCGTGCTGAAGATGGACCGCAAGGCCCTGCGTGCGGAGGCCCGCGAGTTCTTCGGTGTGGATCCGGAAGCCCCGCTGCTGCTGGTCACCGGCGGTTCGCAGGGCGCGCGCAGCATCAACAACGCGGTGGTGGATGCGGCGAAGACCCTGCAGGACGCGGGCATCGGGGTGCTGCACGCCTACGGCAAGAAGAACGAAATTGAGCTGCCCGCGGAGGTCAAGGAGGGCACGCCTCCCTACGTGGCCGTCCCGTACATCGAGCGCATGGACCTGGCGCTGGCCGCCGCGGACGCGATCCTCTGCCGTTCGGGCGCAATGACCGTTGCCGAGGTCTCCGCCGTCGGCCTGCCGGGCATCTACGTGCCGCTGCCGCACGGCAACGGCGAGCAGGAACTTAACGTCCGTCCGATCACCCACGCCGGCGGCGGAGTGATCATCAAGGATGCAGAGCTCACCGGCCACCGCGTTTCCCAGGAAGTCATCCCGCTGCTGCGCGACGAAACCCGCTGGCACGCCGCCAGCCTGGCAACGCTGGCCGCGGGCCACAGGGACGCTGCCGAGAAGATCGCCGAGAAGATCATCGCAGCCGCCGAAGCTTAGCCCCAGTACAGCCCCAGTACAAACCATTCCTCCCTTCTAGAAAGGCATCTTCTTCCACGATGAGCGAGCAGCCTCAGACCACGGACCTCTCCCGCGTGCACATGGTGGGCATCGGCGGTGCCGGCATGTCCGGTATCGCCCGCATCCTGCTGGACCGCGGCTACCAGGTCAGCGGGTCGGACATGAAGGAGTCGCGCAGCATCATGGCGCTGCGCGCGGCCGGCGCGCAGATTCAGGTGGGGCACGCGGCGGATAACCTGCGCTTGCTGGGGGAGACACCCACGGTGGTCGTCACCTCCTTCGCCGCGATTCCGCAGGATAACCCGGAGCTCGTCGGCGCCCGCGAGGCAGGCATTCCGGTGCTCCGCCGCTCCGACATTCTGGCGCTGTTGCTGCAGGATCGCCGTGCTTTCCTGCTGGCGGGTACGCACGGCAAGACCTCTACGACGTCGATGGCCGTGGCGGCGTTGCAGGCCGCGGGGCAGGATCCCTCTTTCGCCATCGGCGGCCAGCTGAACCGCGCGGGCACGAATGCCCACAACGGCACCGGTGAGATTTTCGTGGCCGAGGCCGACGAGTCCGATGGCTCCTTCCTGTCCTACTCGCCCGAGATCGCGGTGGTCACGAACATCGAGCCCGACCACCTGGATTACTTCAAGACGGAAGCGGCCTACCGGGAGGTCTTCGAGAAGTTCGCCCACCGCATCGTGCCGGGCGGCTTCCTGGTCGCGTGCCTGGACGATCCGGGTTCGGCCGCGCTCGCCGAGAAGCTTATCGCCGGTGCCGAGGCCGGCGAACCTTTGCCGTTTAGCGTTGTTGGCTATGGCACTGCCGAAGCTTGTGACGCCCACTCTTCCGTGCCCCCAGCAGCGATCATCGAAAGCACGGAGGTGACTGCCGAGGGAACCGTTTCTGCCTTGCGGCTGACTGAGGCCGTGAACGGAGCCGCGCAGCAGGGTGCTGGCAAGGGCGCTGGCACCTATTCGCTGCGCGTGGCCATTCCGGGCATCCACATGGTGCTGAATGCCACCGCGGCCGTGCTGGGCAGCGCGCTGCTGGGCGCGGACGTGGAGAAGGTCATCGCGGGCATCGGTGGTTTCGACGGCGTGCGCCGCCGCTTCGAATACCACGGCACTCGCCAGGACGTGGAGGTCTACGACGACTACGCACACCACCCGACCGAAGTCGCGGCCGTCCTGTCGGCCGCACGTCAGCGGGTGGAAGCCCGAGGTGGGCGCATCGTGGCCGTCTTCCAGCCGCACCTGTACTCCCGCACGATCAACTTCGCCGACGAGTTCGCCGATGCCCTGTCTCTGGCCGACCAGGTGGTGCTGCTGGACATCTTCGGCGCCCGCGAGGAGCCGGTGGAAGGCGTGGATTCGCGCATCATTGGGGACAAGATCGATGCCTCCACCGAGTGCGTATTTGAGCCCGACTTCTCGCGCGTGGCCGGCGTAGTCACCGGGTTGGTGCAGCGTGGCGACATGGTGCTGACGATTGGCGCGGGCACCGTGACGATGTTGGCGGACGAGATTCTGCTGGAGCTGGACCGTGGTGATCGCGGGTGAGTAGGGCGTCAAGAACAAAGAACAAGAGGAACCAGCAGAGCCAGAAGGGCCGCAACACGCCGCGTAAGCGCCTGCAGTGGCTCGTCGCGGGGATCATCGCGTTGGTTGTGCTGCTGGGCGTGGTTGCGTATGCGGCGCCCATCGTGAAGGTGTCGCAGATCGATGTGCAGGGCACGACGAACGCTGATCCACAGGCGATCCGGGAGGCCAGCGCCATTAATGCGGGCGACAACATGCTGCGCCTGGACATGGCAGAAGCCGCCAAGGGCGTATCTGCCGTGCCGTGGGTGGAGAAGGTGACCGTTAAGCGCTCCTGGCCCACCACGGTGACGGTCGATGTGACCGAGCACCAGGCCATCGGCTACGTCATGGATGGCGACACGCCACACGTAGTGGACGAGAATGGGCAGGTGTTCTTGACGGGTGTGAAGCCTGAAGGGGCTTTCGAGTTTAAGAAGACCAAGGCCGATGATGCCCGGGCTATCGACGCGGCGACGAAGGCGTTGACTGCGCTTTCGGATGATCTGCGCGGGAAGCTGGAGGGGATCGAGGCTGAGTCGGCGGACAGCATTCGCCTCTTCTTCCCTAATCAGGCTGTGTATTGGGGCTCGGCAGATAGGGCGGATGAGAAGGCCGAGGCGACCCGAATTGTGTTGGGACGCGAGGGAAATTGGAACGTTTCGAACCCCGCCATGCCCACCGTCAGGCAGGGCTGAAGTGGGGATGAAACCCCAGTTTAAGCTTTAAGTTGAACTTTAAGGATACGACACGCCACCAAAAATGTGCACCGCTAAATGCTTGACGGCTAGGAAGATGGACGCAACAGCAAACCGGTAAACCGCAAAGCACGAAAAATTCTTTAGGAAGGCGGACAAACGCACATGACGAATCCTGGAAACCACCTCGCTGAGATCAAGGTGGTCGGTGTCGGCGGCGGCGGAGTAAACGCCGTCAACCGCATGATCGACGAGCAGCTGCAGGGCGTGGAGTTCATCGCCATCAACACCGATGCACAGGCTCTGATGCTGACCGATGCGGACATCAAGCTGGACATCGGCCGCGAGGAGACCCGCGGCCTGGGCGCTGGCGCTAACCCGGACGTTGGCCGTAAGTCCGCCGAGGACCACAAGGACCAGATCGAAGAGATCCTGGCCGGTGCCGACATGGTGTTCGTTACCGCAGGTGAGGGTGGCGGCACCGGCACGGGTGCAGCCCCGGTCGTGGCGAACATCGCGAAGAAGCAGAACGCCCTGACCGTCGGCGTGGTTACCCGCCCCTTCGGCTTCGAGGGTCGTCGCCGCAGCAAGCAGGCCATGGAGGGCATCGAGGCCCTGCGCGAGGTCTGCGACACGCTGATCGTTATCCCCAACGACTCGCTGCTGAAGATGTCCGAGGAACAGCTGTCCATGATGGAGGCCTTCCGCAAGGCCGATGAGGTGCTGCTCAGCGGTGTTGAGGGCATCACCAAGCTGATCACCACCCCGGGTGTGATCAACGTGGACTTCGCCGACGTGCGCTCCGTCATGACCGACGCGGGCTCCGCCCTCATGGGCATCGGCACCGCCCGCGGCGACCAGCGTGCGGTAAAGGCCACCCAGGCGGCTATTAACTCCCCGCTGCTGGAGAGCACCATGGAGGGTGCGAAGGGTGTGCTGCTTTCCTTCGCTGGTGGCTCCGACCTGGGCCTGCTGGAGGTTTCCCAGGCCGCGGACCTGGTGGAGGAGAAGGCCGACGAGGACGTCAACCTGATCTTCGGCACCATCATCGACGACCAGCTGGGCGACGAGGTCCGCGTGACGGTCATCGCCACCGGCTTCGACGATTCCCCGTCCGCGACGTCCAACAACCAGCGCTCCGGTGCGCACCACGCGCAGGAGAGCGCGGGCGCGGCTGCAGGCGCCGGCGCTGCACAGTCGACCAACCTGTTCGGCGGCCAGGAGGCCCCGCAGGCTGGCCAGAACTCCCAGTACGCAGTGCAGGGGCAGGAAGCCCCGCAGGCGGGCTCCGCGCAGGCCGATCCGGCCACACCGCAGGCTGGCACCCAGTCCAGCTTCGCGCAGCGCCGTGGCACCGTGCCGCAGCACGCGCAGCCGGAGCCGCAGTCCAACCAGGGCGGTGGCCTGTTCACTTCCGCTCCGCAACAGCCGCAGAACTCCACCAACTCTGGCGTGGATCTGACTGAGGAAGAGGACGACCTGGATCTGCCGGACTTCAACTAGTCCGCCGGATACCACCTCGCCAGATGCAGCCAGATGCAGCCAGATGCCAAACTAAGGAGCTTGCTTTGAGCCACAACCAGAGCCCGAAGGTGCGGAAGGTCTTCACCGACCGCAACGGTGGGATCTCTACGGGCGCCTACGCCTCGTTCAACCTGGGCGATCACGTGGGCGATGACCCGGCGGCTGTGGCTCACAACCGCCAGCGTCTGGCGGATGTGCTGGGCCTGGACGTGGGGCGCCTGGTGTTTATGGAGCAGATCCACTCGCCGAACGTCACGGAGGTCACCGCCGACCACCTTGTCGCTTCTGCGCCCGCTGAGGCTCCTGCGTCGCCCGTCATCGAGGCTACTGACGCCCTCATTACCACCCTGCGCGGAACTGCGCTGATCGTCCTCACCGCTGACTGCGTTCCGGTTTTGCTGTCCGATGAGGACGCGGGCGTGATCGCTGCGGTTCACGCTGGGCGAATGGGAGCCCGCAACGGAATCCTGCGCCGCACCATTGCCCGCATGGAAGACCTGGGAGCTGTGCCCAGCAACATTCACGCGCTGCTCGGCGCCGCTGCCAGCGGGGAGAATTACGAAGTGCCACAGGCTATGGCCGCGGATGTGGAGTCCAAGCTTCCCGGCTCGGCAACCACCACCGCCCAGGGCACCCATGGGTTGGACATTCGTGCTGGTCTGACCCGCCAACTGCTTTCGCTCGGAGTGCGCAGCATTGATGCGGACCCGCGCTGCACAATCGACCCGGAGCACGCCGATCGCTTCTTCTCCTACCGCCGGGAGGGGACGACTGGCCGTCAGGCGGGCGTAGTGTGGATGCCATGACGGAGCAGAAGAGCGTGAACAGCGAAAACCAGGTGGCCGATGACCTTCCCGGTGGCTCGGCGAACCTGAGCCCCCGGGCGCAGGAGATCGCCGAGAACCTGGCGCGCGTCAGGCGCCGCATTGCGGTGGCCGGGGGAGCGGATTTGCTGCCCATCACCAAGTTCCACCCTGCTGAGGACGTGAAGCTGCTGACACAGCTGGGCGTCACCGCCGTCGGCGAGAACCGCGAACAGGAAGCGCGCGATAAGCACGCACAGTTGGCAGATACAGGTCTGCAGTTCCACATGGTGGGGCAGGTGCAGACGAAGAAGGCGAACTCCGTTGCGCGGTGGGCAGCCGCCGTGCACACCGTGGATTCGCTGAAGCTGCTGAATGCGCTGGATCGCGGCGCGGGCCTGGCTTTGGAGCGCGGCGATCGAAGCGAGCGCCTGCCGGTGCTCCTGCAATTCAGCGCCGACGGTGATCCGCAGCGCGGCGGGGCAGTGGAGGCGGACATCGACGAACTGGCCGATGCCGTGGCCGCGGCCGAGAACCTCGAGCTGCGCGGGCTGATGACGGTACCGCCGCTGGACGCCGATCCGGCAGCCGTTTTTGCCCGGGGTCGGCAGCTCGTCGAGCGCATCACAGACCGCGTGACGGGCGCTCCCGTGTACTCCGCTGGAATGAGCGGCGACCTGGAGATTGCCATCGCGGAAGGCTCCACGCTGGTGCGTGTCGGTACGGATATAATGGGCGCGCGACCAGTACTTTAAACCACATAGCTGCATGCAGTCCTTAACAAGCTAAGAGATTCAACCAACGGAAGGTTCCTACAGAGCAATGTCAGAAAACTTCATGGACAAGACCAAGCGTTTCTTCGGTTTTGATTCCGTGGAAACCTACAACACGGATTACTACAGCGACGGCTACGGCTCTCGCGAGCGCGACCGTGCTGATCGCGCAGACCGTGTTGAGCGTGATGCCCACGAACCTTCCTACCGTTCCCGTTCTGAGCGTGACTTTGGCGACCGCGCCGAGCGCGGCGGCCGTTATGGCCGTTCCGAGTACGCTGACCGCGCAGAGCGGGGCGACCGCGAGGATCGCTACTCTTCCCGCGGCGGAAGCCACTATTCCTCCTCCTACGCGGAGGCTCCGGTGGAGGAGAAGGATCCTTCGGCCTTCGTGTCCTTTACCTTGAGCTCCTACACCCAGGCTGGCGAGCTGGTGGAAAACCTCAAGGCTCGCGAGGTTGTCGTGTTCTCCCTCAGCGGAATGGAAAAGGGCGAGGCAAAGCGAGTACTGGACTTCGCCGCTGGCCTGAGCCGCGGCCTGGATGCACAGCTGAAGAAGCTTAAGGGTGTGCGTAACTTCATTCTGCTGCCGAAGGGCGTAACCCTGGCGCAGGATCAGCTGGATGCCATCGCGGAGACTATCTAGTCTGCGCGCCAGCCGTTTTAGAAGTCTTTAACCCCTAAAAGGTCGTTAACCAATAGAGAGCTCTTAAGTGAACGAAATCCTGCTTCTGTTGATGTGGCTGATTCGCTTCTACATTCTGATTCTGATCTTGCGCATCATTATCGAAATGATTCAGTCCTTTTCCCGCAACTGGCGCCCGCAGCGCTGGTTCAGCATTGTGGCCGAGCCGCTGTTTGTGGTTACAGATCCCCCGGTGAAGGCGCTAAGGAAGTTGATTCCGCCGGTGCAGCTCGGTGGCGTGGGGCTGGATGTTTCCGTACTGGTTTTGTTCTTCGGACTGCAGTTGCTGAGCATGCTCTTGGGGGCATTCATTCGCTAATACGGGGGAGAGTGCAGCGACCGTACAGCGACGGTATGGTGCCGATACAAAGCCGGTGCAGTGCGGGGTGCAGCGACGTTACAGCTAAAAGATTGTGGGGGGATTTTCGGCTACAAAGTTCGCTAGAAGTTCACTAGCGAGGCCGATATCAGCGCATCCTTAAAGTTATAAAACTAAGGGGGTGGATGCCGGGGGGAGACGAATGAAACGGATATTCAGCAAGCTGTTGTGAATATCCGTTCACGGGGCTAAGATTAGAGACATCTTCGCGGTAAGTGAGTGAGGCTGCGGAGATGTCGTGTGTAGTGACGAAAGCCGCTGCCGGTCGAGAATGTGGGTCTTGGCCGGTGGCGGTTTTCTCATTCCCTTCACCTGTTACATCGTCAGCGCGTTTCTGGCGTTACGTGTTCAAGCTAGAAAGTTGGAAAACTTTCGTATGGGGGGTGAAACCAGGGGGTGAGGCTCAGTCTGTGGTGTTGATGTGGCTGCAGTAAATTATTGTTGAGGCTGAGCTATACGGTGTTATGCCGCGCTAAGCGGCTAATCTCGATCTAAAGTTGAGACTGAACCAGCTTATGCTGGTATGCTTTGTAGCTGTTTCATAAACCATCAATAGTTCATTACTGTTGCGAACGCCTTCGAGCACTTTGAGGCAATCCGAAAGGGAAAGGGACAACCTATGCCACTCACTCCGGCTGATGTGCACAACGTAGCTTTTAGCAAGCCGCCGATCGGCAAGCGTGGTTACAACGAGGACGAGGTCGACCAGTTCCTGGATCTCGTGGAGGACACTCTTGCGGAACTGCAGGACGAGAACTCCGACCTCAAGCTGAAGGTCGAGCAGCTGGAGTCCGGCTCTGCGAAGGGCGCTGGTGCTGCTGGCGCCGGTGCGGCAGGCGCTGCTGGCGCTTCCCAGGTTGACGAGGCCGCACTGCGTCGCCAGATCGAGTCCGACCTGCGTGGCCAGTTCGAGTCCGAGTACTCCGCGAAGCTGGAGCAGGCTCGCAAGGACGCCCGCGCTGAGGTTCAGGCACAGCAGGGCAAGGCGCAGCCGCAGGCCGCTCCCCAGGCGAACGTCGCCGAGATCGAGAAGAAGGTCAAGGCTGACTACGAGGCCAAGCTGAAGGCAGCCGAGGATCGCGCTGCTAAGGCTGAGAAGGCCGCTGAGGATGCCAAGAAGCAGGCTCCGGCCCAGGCTTCCGCAGCTGCTGCCGCTCCGGCCGCCTCCGGCGACGGCAAGTCCGGCGTCGCAACCGCCGAGACCCACATGCAGGCAGCCCGCGTGCTGTCCCTGGCGCAGGAGATGGCCGACCGCCTGACCGGCGATGCGAAGGCAGAGTCCAACACCATGCTGGAAGAGGCTCGCGCCACCGCGAAGAAGACCATCGACGACGCCGACAGCAGCTCCAAGAACACCCTGGCGGACGCACAGAAGCGCTCCGAGGCTCAGCTGGCGGATGCGAAGACCCGCTCCGAGAAGATGCTGGCAGACGCGGAGGAGAAGTCCAACGCACAGCTGGCAGACGCAAAGCAGAAGTCCGAGGTCATGATCTCCGACGCTACTGCTCAGTCCCAGGCACAGATCCGCTCCGCACAGGAGAAGGCAAACGCCCTGCAGGAGGACGCAGAGCGCAAGCACACCGAGATCATGAACACGGTCAAGAAGCAGCAGACCACCCTCGAGGCACGCATCGAGGAGCTGCGCACCTACGAGCGCGAGTACCGTACCCGCCTGAAGACCTTCCTGGAGTCTCAGCTGGAAGAGCTGAACAGCCGCGGCACCGCCGCTCCGGCGGGCTCCATCGAGGTCGAGGGCGAAGACAACTAATAGCGCCAGCGCCTTAGTAACGGCCCAGTACCGACCGCCAGGAGGAAACAGTAACGATGCTCGCTGCAGCGATCCTCCTGGCGGTTCTCGGCTTTGCGGCCCTTGTCGTTAGCCTCGCGGTCGGATCCACCACCTGGGCCTGGATCTGCGTGACCGTAGCCCTGATCGGCGTGGCATTGTTTGTCTACGACCTGATCCGCCATCGCAAGCGCTAAAGGTTCGCTAAGGGCTAAGGCTCTGTTCCCGCACACGGCAGTGTAAGGTGGGAGCCGTAACTGAATATCCTTCAAAAGTACGCATTGATCCGGCTATCACCGGGGAGCGTTCCTGGAAGAACGGTGTCCGCACTCCACACGCGAAGGCTGGGGCGGGCACTTATTAGACCCAGGCGGAGTCGCGGCACGTCATCGCCGTAAGAGACGAAGAGGGCGTATCATGAATTACGCCAATCAGGGTGGTACCGCGCAAGGCTTTTTAGCCGATGCGTCCCTGTTTTTTTAGCGAGAACGTCGCCGACAGTGAAACTGTGGGCGTCACTAAAAAGAGCGAAGAAACAGGTAGCACACCATGAGCGAAGCAACCCCAGCAGGCGGCGCCTACCCGCGCGTCGATATGTCCAACGGCGGTTCGACCGCCTTCCCCGCACTCGAAGAGAACGTGCTGAAGTACTGGGAGAAGGACGGCACCTTCAACGAATCCGTTAGCTCCCGCGAGGGCAACGAGGAATACGTCTTCTACGACGGCCCGCCCTTCGCCAACGGCCTGCCGCACTATGGCCACCTGCTGACGGGCTACGTTAAGGACATTGTTCCGCGCTATCAGACCATGCAGGGCAAGAAGGTCGCCCGCGTCTTCGGTTGGGACTGCCACGGCCTGCCCGCCGAGCTGGAGGCGGAGAAGCAGCTGGGCATCAAGGACCGCGCTGGCATCGAAGAGATGGGCATGCGCTCCTTCAACGAGTACTGCGCCACCTCCGTGCTGCGCTACACGGACGAGTGGAAGGAATACGTCACCCGCCAGGCGCGCTGGGTGGACTTCGACAACGGCTACAAGACGATGGACCCAGGCTTCATGGAGTCCGTCATGTGGGCCTTCAAGACCCTCTACGACAAGGGCCTGATCTACCAGGGCTTCCGCGTTCTCCCGTACTCCTGGGCGGAGCACACGCCGCTGTCCAACCAGGAAACCCGCCTGGATGATTCCTACAAGATGCGCCAGGACCCGACCATCACGGTGACCTTCCCGATCACCGGTGCGACCGAGGGCACGGCCTCTGTGAAGACCCTGGCCGAGCACCCGGAGCTCGCCGATGCCGCATTTATCGGCTGGACGACCACCCCGTGGACCACGCCGGCGAACCTCGCTTTGGCCGTTAACCCCGAGGTGACCTACGCCACGGTGCGGATTGGGGATGACGCCGCCGGTGCCGACGGCGCGGAGGGCATGCACGGCAAGACCGTGGTGCTGGCCGACGACCTGCGCGGGGCATACGCCAAGGAGCTCGGAGAGAAGGCCGAGGTTCTGGGAACGTTCACCGGCGCGGAGCTGGAGGGAATGACCTACGAGCCGCTGTTCGGGTATTTCGCGGAGCGTGCGGGCGAGAAGGCCGGCGCCGGCGAGGGTAGCGAGGGCGGCGTAGGCAGCCAGTTCAAGGCGGGTGCCTTCCGCGTGCTGTGCGCCGACTACGTCACCACCGCCGACGGTACCGGCGTGGTTCACCAGGCTCCGGCTTTCGGTGAGGACGATATGTTCACCTGCGAGGCAGCGGGCATCGACCTGGAGATCCCGGTGGACATGGACGGCAAGTTCACCTCCCTGGCTCCCGAATACCAGGGTCAGCTGGTCTTCGACGCGAACAAGGCGATCATCAAGGATCTGAAGGCCGCTGGCCGCGTGCTGCGCCACCAGACGATTGAACACTCCTACCCGCACTCCTGGCGCTCCGGCGAGCCGCTGATTTACATGGCTCTGCCGTCCTGGTTCGTGGCCGTGACGAAGTTCCGCGACCGCATGGTGGAGCTGAACCACGAGCAGATCGAGTGGATGCCCTCCCACATCCGCGACGGGCAGTTCGGCAAGTGGCTGGAGGGCGCGCGCGACTGGAACATCTCGCGCAACCGCTACTGGGGCGCGCCGATCCCGGTGTGGGTCTCCGACTCCGAGGAGTACCCGCGCATGGATGTCTACGGCTCCCTGGAGGAGCTGGAGCGCGACTTCGGCCGCAAGCCGGCCTCTCTGCACCGCCCGGACATCGACGAGCTGACCCGCCCGAACCCGGACGACCCGACGGGCAAGTCCACCATGCGCCGCGTGCCGGAGGTGCTGGACTGCTGGTTCGAGTCGGGCTCCATGCCGTTTGCGCAGAAGCACTACCCGTTCGAGAACAAGGAGTGGTTCGATACTCACTCTCCGGCGGACTTCATCGTGGAGTACTCCGGCCAGACCCGTGGCTGGTTCTACACCATGCACGTTCTGTCCACCGCGCTGTTCGACCGCCCGGCCTTCAAGAAGGTCGTGGCTCACGGCATCGTGCTGGGCGATGACGGGCTGAAGATGAGTAAGTCCAAGGGCAACTACCCGAACGTCAACGAGGTCTTCGACCGCGACGGCTCCGACGCCATGCGTTGGTTCCTGATGAGCTCGCCGATCCTGCGCGGCGGTAACTTGATCGTCACCGAGCAGGGCATCCGCGAGGGCGTGCGCCAGGCGATGCTGCCCATGTGGAATGCGTACTCCTTCTTGCGCCTCTACGCCTCCCAGCCCGCGCAGTACGATACGTCTTCCACTAACGTGCTGGACCGCTACATCCTGGCGAAGCTGCGCGACACGGTGCAGGGCGTAACCGATGCGCTGGACAACACGGACATCGCCACCGCTTGCGACGAGGTCCGCTGGTTCTGCGACGCACTGACCAACTGGTACGTCCGCCGCTCCCGCGACCGCTTCTGGGCGGGCGACGCCGTCCACCCCGAGGCTTTCAACACCCTGTACACCGTGCTGGAGACCCTGTGCCGTGCGGCAGCTCCGCTGCTGCCGATGACCACCGAGGTGATCTGGCGTGGCCTGACCGGAGAGCGCTCCGTGCACCTGGCGGACTTCCCGAAGGCCGAGAACCTGCCCGCCGATGCGGAGCTGGTCGCCGCTATGGATGCCGTGCGCGCCGTCAGCTCCGCGACGAGCTCCCTGCGTAAGGCACACAAGCTGCGCAACCGCCTGCCGCTGCCGAAGCTAACCGTCGCACTGCCGAACGCCAGCGCGCTAGAGGACTTCACGAAGATCATCGCCGACGAGGTGAACGTCAAGCAGGTCGAGTTGACCGAGGACGTCGCCCAGGTCGGCGGCTTCGAGGTCGTGGTGAATGCCCGCGTGGCAGGGCCGCGTCTGGGCAAGGACGTCCAGCGCGTCATCAAGGCCGTGAAGTCCGGCAACTACACCGTCGACGACGCGGGCGTGGTTACCGCCGACGGCATCGAGCTGCAGGATGGCGAGTTCACTCGGAAGCTCGTGGCTGCCGAGCCGGAGCACACGGCAGAGGTCTCCGGCCAGGACGGCCTGGTGGTGCTGGACACCCAGACCACCCCGGAGCTGGAGGCCGAGGGCTGGGCCGCCGACCGCGTGCGCGGCCTGCAGGAGGCCCGCAAGGCCGCCGACCTGCAGATCAGCGACCGGATCCACCTGACCCTTTCCGTGCCTGCAGACAAGGAAGAGTGGGCGAGCGCCCACGCGGATGCGATCGCCAAGGAAGTGCTGGCCACGGACGTGAAGGTTGTCGTCGGCGAGCAGCTCAGCCACGACGTCGCCGACGGCTGCTCGGCTGACATCGCGGTGGCGTCCTAAAGAAAGACCCGCAGGGTAAGCGCATGCGCTGGGTGGCTCACATCGACATGGATGCGTTCTTCGCTTCCGTCGAGCAGCTCACCCGGCCGACCCTGCGCGATAGGCCGGTGCTGGTTGGCGGCCTGGGTGGCCGTGGGGTGGTCGCCGGTGCCTCCTATGAGGCCCGGGCCTTCGGCGCCCGCTCGGCGATGCCGATGGGGCAGGCCGTGCGCCTGTGCAACAACCGCGCCGTGGTGGTCCGGCCGCGCAAGGAGGTTTACGCGGCCGCCTCCCGCCGCATCTTCCAAGTCATCCGCGCCCACGCGGGCGTGGTGGAACAGCTATCCGTGGACGAGGGCTTCGCCGAGCCGCAGGGGCTGGAAAGCACCGAGGAGGCCCGCGCCTGGGCCGAGAACCTGCAGGCCAGGGTAGAGGAGGAGACCGGCCTGCCCGCTTCCGTCGGCATGGCCGCCACCAAGCTGGACGCGAAGATGGCCAGCGACCTGGCCAAGCCCCACGGAGTGTTCGTCGTGCCGCCCGAGGCACGCATGGAGGTCTTTGCCGACCGTCCCGTCGGCGACGTGTGGGGGATCGGCAAGGTCGCACAGGGCAAGCTGCACACCATGGGGATCGACACGATCGGCCAGTTCGTTGCCGCCGACACCACGGACGTGCGTGGTGCCCTGGGCTCGGTTGGGGTGGAGGTGCAGCGCATGGCTGCCGGCGACGACCCGCGGCCTGTTGCTCCCCGCGCGCCCGCCAAGCAGGTCAGTGCGGAAAGGACTTTGCAGGTGGACGCGCGCACCACCGCCGAGGCCATGCGCGTGCTGCACGAGACTGCCCTGGCCATGCACCGCCGCCTGCTGAAGGATGGCCGCGCCGCGCGTACCGTGACGGTCAAGACGCGCACCACCGACTTTCAGCTGCACACGAAGTCCGCCGGGCTGCCCGCGCCGACGGAGGACTTCGACAAGATCTTCGCCCTCGCTCAGCGCCTGATGCCACGTCCCGAGCAGGCCGGTGCCTTTCGCCTGGTCGGGGTGAGCGTGTCTGGGCTGGTGGCCGACCGCCAGGAGCTGCTGTTCCCCGAACTCGACGGCCCGCCGGTGCCCATCGCCGCGCCCACCGATAGCGATGTGGGGTTTAGTTCGTTGGGCGATGACGCCACCACGGCCCGCCCCGTGTGGCACGCCACCCAGGATGTATCGCACGTGGAGTTCGGGCACGGGTGGGTGCAGGGAGCCGGCAACGGGGTGGTCAGCGTGCGTTTCGAGACCGCCGCGACCGGCCCGGGGAAGACCCGCACCTTCCGCATTGACGACGAAGACCTAAGCCCTGCCAACCCGCTGGACAGTCTGGCCTGGGATCTCGACGGGTTGGCGGAGGACTAGAAACTGAGAGGGGACTAGCGAGCGCGGGCGAGTTCGTAGAGCAACTCGATGCGTGCCTGGCTGGGACGCATTGCCCCGCCGCTACGGAAACCGGCGCGGGCCAGTTGAGCACCGCCGCCCGTACCTCCGTAGACGAAGGAAACCCCGCCGGTTGGCACCCGGCTGCACACTACGACCGGCAGCTCCGTGTAGCGCTCCGCGCGCCAGGCCTCCAATTCCTCGGCGACAGCCGTGGGAATGTTGCCGGAGCCCATGGCGGCCAGCACCAGGCCGTCCACGGCACCTACCTTGGCGCCAACCTTTGTGCCCTGCTCCCGCTTGTCCTGCTCTCGCAGCGCCCGAATGAGTTGCCCGTCATCGCCCGCAAAGGTGCCGATGATGGGCACGTTTAGCCCCGCTACCTGGAGCGGAGGGAGGGGGGTGCCATCCGTTTCGGGGGACTCGCCATCGTGTTTCCCGGAGTCAATCAGTGCATTGCGGAAGGCTGTTTCGGCGGTGGTGTGGGCCTTGTAAGCCCCGCGGGCGGGCAGGATGGTATCCCCGAAAACTAGGTGAACCCCCGCAGAAAGCTCCCCCGATGCAAGCGCGGCGAACGCGCGGGAAAGGTTGGCCGGGCCGTCCGGTGCGGCGTCATCACCCGGGCGCTGGGCGCCCGTAAACACAACAGGGCAGGGCAGCTCCAGGGCGCACGCGGCGGCGAGTGAGGATTCCTCCATCGTGTCGGTGCCGTGTAGTACCACGATGCCCGCCGGGGCGGGGGAGCAGAAGCGTGCGATGTGGGCGACGAGCTCGTCGATCTGGGGCAGGGTGATGGAGCTGGAGTCGATGCTCATGATGTCGTGCGGCAGGGCTTGGAAACCCTCCGGCACGCGAGCCTGATCGACGATGTCCGCGCAGGTCAGGGTTGGTACAAGGTCGCCTTCGGGGGAGTGGGTGCAACTGATGGTGCCGCCGGTGCCGAGGACGGGGATCTGCAAGTAGCTCTGCGAGGGGCTGGAAGTCATGTGACCAATGTACGTGACGGCCCGGACAGGACCATGTGCGCACGGGCGCAAATCACACGAATAACATCTGCAACAGCATGGCTTGTATAGTCGGAAACTGGTTCCCCAAATTTTGGGATGTGTACTCCATGTGCACAGCTGTCTACGGCAGTGTGCCACCGAGCACCATTTTCCTACTCGGTTAATTGCACACGATCATTAGCATCACATTGTCCAACCATCGAAGGAGCATTCTCGTGCGTTCTACCCAGCGCCACTCTCGCAGCACCAAGATCTTTACTCGCGCAACGGCTGTCTCCGCCGTCCTGGCTGCCGGGCTGACCCTTTCCGCCTGCGGCAACGACGACGATTCCTCCGACAACACCTCCTCTTCCTCCGCCACCACCGCCGAGTCTTCTGAGGCGGCGGAGGACCAGACCCCGACGGCGGAGGAGCTGTCGGGAGTGCTGAACCGCGCCGTCGACCCGGAGATTCCGACCGAGGAAAAGGTGGACACGGTCGTAAACGGCGACCAGGCCCCGGAGCTCTTTGACGCCCTGACGAAGTCCCGCACCGAGTCCGGCGCGACCCTCGAGGTCGTCGACCCCGTGCTGCCAAGCCTGACCCCCGGCAACGTCAACGCAACCGTGAACCTGACCGTGCCCGACCAAGAGCCACACGTGGTCAGCGACGTGGAATTCGTCAGCGAGGACGGCAAGTGGAAGCTGGATCAGGGCTGGGCCTGCACTCTGGTGGAAAACGTCCTGCCGGATCAGGTACCGCCGATGTGCAAGGACCTCTAGGTCGCTTAGGTCACTGTTCTTTGGGGGGGATTACTGTTCAGGGGTCCACTTCGACTTCGACGTGGAGGTTTGCACCACGCGGACCGGGGAATCATCCTGCCCGTAGGTAACCTTTGTCTCCACGTTGATGTGGCCCCGAGTGGGCAGCACCTTGTTTAGATCCAGAGCGATCTGCCCGCTGGACTCAGTTTCGACGTCCAGCACCTTCAGATCGGTCTGCGCCAACGTCGCTACCGCTGGTTTGCGGGAGACCTCCACCTTCAGCGAGACCGCCTGGCCTTCGCGCTCCAGCAGTGTATAGGTGACCTTCTGGGTCATCGAAATGTCGCCGTCCACACGGTTGGAAACCGTCCACTTCGCACCGATACCCACGGGCTCGGTGGGGAGGATCAGGGGAAAGTCGTTCATCTGGTTCAGCGCGGATTCCACGCTGGCGCGGGCGGTGGCGCTGGCTTCGTCAGGGGCCGTGTAGCTGCGGGAGGTCGCGCGCCCGTCCACCTCCTGCTCGGTGGTCATCTTGAAGCCCTCGGCCGTGGCGATGTCCTCGTTCCGCTCGTCGTTGGTGCCGGTTGGCTCGCCCACGGTCACATTGGTCTGACGCCCCTTCCCGTCGGTAGTGACCTCGGCGGACAAGGGCAGGTTCATGGTGACCTCGTCGTAGTCCAGCTCGTCAACATCCGGCTGCTCGTCTTCCTTCGCCGTCTCTGAGGCGTCGGTGGCCGACGCGGTGGCGTCATCATCCTTAGCAGCACCAACAGTGTGCTGAGCGAACCCCTGGGTAGCGTGGTACGTGACCTCCTGGCTGCCCTCCTGCGAGAACCAGGCGATCGGCTCCTGGGGAGAAGCCCCGCGGCTTTGAAGCTCCACCTTGACGCCCGGCACGGCCACATCTGCCGGCTTAGCTTGCGGCTGCTCGGATTCAGAGCATGCGACGGTCGTGAAGGCCAGACCTATGGCGCTGCAAATAGCCAGCGCGGACTTGCTAGAAATACCCACAAGTTCACAGCGTAACAGGCGGACATTAGACTGAATAAGCGTGACTTCAAAACGTGCATCTTTCGCCGCCTTGACCCTGATGTTCGGGATCATCGTCGTCGACCAGATCACTAAATGGGCGGTCGTCGAAAAACTAGAGGAGCAACGGGCCTACCCCGTCATCGGCGAGTTCTTCCGGCTTTATCTGGTGCGCAACCCCGGTGCGGCTTTCTCGATGGGGACGAACGTCACCATCATCTTCTCCATATTCCAGCTAGTCGCGTTCCTGGCCTGCATTGTTCTGGCCCTGCGCACGCGCTACATGGCCGGGGCGCTACCGATCGGCCTGATCGGCGGCGGTGCGGCGGGCAACCTGCTGGATCGCATCTTTCGCGAGCCCGGGGGCATGCACGGGCACGTTGTGGACTTTCTTTCTTTCGGTAGCTTCGCGATCTTTAATGTTGCGGACGCCGCCATCACCGTCGGTGTTGTCTGCTACCTGATCTATGCGTTCTTCATTGAGCCGGCGAATCACGTGCGGGAAGAGCGGGAGGAACAGGAAGAACAGGAGGACGCCAGCGAGGAGGTGATCCGATGACCCGCGAGAACCGAGTGATGCCCGTGCCGGACGGCCTGGCCGGCATGCGGGTGGATTCCGGCTTGTCCAAGTTGCTGGGGCTCAGCCGCACCGCCGTGGCGGAGCTGGCGGCCGACGGCGACATCCTGCAGGATCAGGCGCCGGTGGGGAAGTCCGACCGCTTGGTTGCCGGCGCGTGGCTGGACGTAACCCTGCCCGCCCCGCCGCGGGACCTGGCCGCAGAACCCGCCCGTCACGTGGAGGGCATGGACATCCTCTACTCCGACGAGGACGTGATCGTGGTGGATAAGCCCGTCGGCGTGGCCGCGCACCCCACCGTCGGCTGGGAGGGCCCCACCGTGACCTCCGGCCTGGCCGCCGCGGGCTTCCGCATCTCCACTTCCGGCCCACCGGAGCGCAAGGGGATCGTGCAGCGCCTGGACGTCGGCACCTCCGGGGTGATGATCGTCGCCGCCAGCGAGCGCGCCTACACCGTGCTGAAGAATGCCTTCCGCGACCGGGAGGTTTCCAAGACCTATCACGCGCTGGTTCAGGGGCATCCGGACCCGACCTCCGGCACTATCGACGCGCCGATCGGCCGCCACCCGTCCGCGGGTTGGCGCTTCAGCGTGCGTGAAGACGGCAAACATGCCATCACCCACTACGACACCTTGGAGGCGCACCGCCAGGCCAGCCTGCTGGAGGTGAAGCTGGAGACAGGCCGCACCCACCAGATCCGCGTGCATTTCTCTGCACTGCACCACCCGCTGTGTGGAGACCCGATGTACGGCAGCGATCCGAAGCTGGCGGAGAAGCTGGAGCTCACCCGCCAGTGGCTGCACGCCGTGGAGCTGGGCTTTCCGCACCCGGATGGCTCGTGGAAGACCATCCGCTCGCCGTACCCGGAGGACCTGCAGCTGGCCCTCGACAGGCTGCGGGATGCGAACGGCATTGCCGCGCCGGGTTCCGGTGAAGAGGCACGCCCGTGAGCCAGGAGCAGCAGTATCGGGGGCGCAGCCCCCAGCAGTTGAAGGCGAATAAGAAGCGGCAGCGCCAGCTGGACTGGGAAGATACGCGCCGGCCCGCCTGGGTGGCCTGGCTTTCCGGGCTGTGCCTGATTGCGATGGGGCTGGGCGTCATCGCCATGAGCACCTCGGACCTGACCTCGAAACCGCCGAACATCAACGGCGACCAGCTCGGCCCCTTCGACGGCACCCCGGCGCAGTACCGGGAGCATGCACGCGAGCAGCTAGATCAGATGACCGGGGACGAACCCCGCTGGGCGCTGGTTTCCCCCGACCCGGAGCACCCTTGGGACTCTAAGGGGGTGATCGACCTGGTGCAGGGGCTCGATATGCGTGTGAGTACCCTTTACTTCGGAGCGACTGCGCAGGCCGTTCTGCCCGAGCCGGCGGTGGGCCGTACCCGCGCGGATGTAATTAATCAGACGGTGGGGCGGATGGCCCGCGGTGCGCAGACCGAGCCGGACAAACTCCGGATCGACGGTGTGCTGGTCCATGCCACGCCCGAGCAGCTCCGCGAGCTCGCACAGCGCGCCTACGCCGTGGAACCCGCCGACCCCGAGGCGGTCTACGGGCGTATTGGAATTCGACCGATGGGAGCTAGATAAGTGATCTGGGGCCTGCTGTCCTACCTGATGTGGGGGCTTTTCCCCGCATTCTTCCCCCTTCTACAGCCGGCAACGCCGATGGAGATCCTGGCGCACCGCTTTGTGTGGACTCTGGTGTTTATGCTGTTGCTGCTTGCGGCGCTGCGCGGTTACAAGCAGCTGCGGGAGATCACGGCGCGTCAGTGGTGGATCGTCTCGGCCGCCGCGGTGCTGATCAGCGTGAACTGGGGCCTGTACATCTACGCGGTGAACAACAACCACGTCGCGGACGCCGCCCTCGGATACTTTGTAAACCCGCTGGTTAGCGTTCTGCTGGGAGTGATCGTACTGGGGGAGAAGCTGCGCCGCCTGCAGCTGGTTTCCGTCGGCATCGCCACCATCGCCGTCATTGTTCTGACTGTCGCGCTCGGTTCGCCGCCGATCATTTCTTTGGGGCTGGCCTTTAGCTTCGGGTTCTACGGGCTGGTGAAAAAGCAGGTTCGTTTGACGCCCATTCAGTCCCTGACCGCCGAGACTCTTGTACTGGCGCCGGTAGGGCTGATCTACCTGGGATTCCTGCAATCCCAGGGCACCAACACTTTTGTGCAGCTGGGCGCAGGCCACGCAGCACTGCTGATGCTGGCGGGCGTGGTGACCGCGTTGCCGCTGCTGTGCTTCGCCCGCGCCGCGCAGGAAATGTCGCTGACCAGCCTGGGAATGGTGCAGTACATCACGCCCGTGATCCAGATGCTGTGGGCGGTGTTCGTGAACAACGAACACATCGAGCCCGCCCGCTGGGTCGGGTTCGTGCTGATCTGGATCGCGGTGATCGTCTTCATCGTGGACATGGTGCGCAACCGCCCGCCGCGCGTGCGGCGGGTGAAGAAGCTGAGCTAGGCCAGCCCGAAAACGCGATCGATCATCGCATTGCGCATCACGCCCTGCGGATCCACCTTCGCGCGGATCTCGCAGGCCCGCGCCAGATCCTCGTGCCGCTCCAGCAGATCCTCGTGGGTGAGGGTGTGCAGCTTGCCCCAGTGCGGGCGGCCCCCGGAGGCAGCCTTGAAGATCGGCTCGATGTGACGGAACAGCGACTGATGGCTGTCCTTGTTGTAGCGGTGGATGGCGATGTAGCAGGACTCGCGGCCCTTAGCCGTGGATAGCGGCACATCGTCCGCCGCCGTGGCGCGAACCTCGATGGGGAAGAGCACCTGCTCGCCGCAGGTGTTCATGGTGTGCTGGACGTCCCGCAGGATCTCGCGGGCATCGGCCAAAGGCACCGAGTACTCCATCTCGTTGAAACGCACCCGGCGGGCGCTGACGAACACGTCGTGGGCGACGTTGGAGTACTCCCGCTGCGCCAGCGTCTTCGCGCTCAGCTTGGCGAAAGGCCGGCTAAGGGAGGGGAAGTGGTGAGCCAGATCGTTCATCACTCGGTATGCACCGTTGTTCAGCAGCTCGTCGTCCAGCACCTCCTTCCAGCGGGGGATGGGGTTGGTGGGAGTGTTGCCCGGCAGGCGGGTGTTCGTCTTCACGTGGGCTACGTCGGTGCCGGGGAACCAGTAGAACTCCAGGTGATCCTTGCCGCGCACCCGTTCGGCGAAGTTTTCCACCACATCGTCGTTCGGCTCTGCGCGCTCCACTGCGTGGAGGACGAAGGTATCCACCACGTCCAACTCCACCTCGGTGATGATGCCGTAGGCGCCCAGGGAAACGCGCGCGATGTCGTACAGCTCGCCGGCGATGCCGTCTGCGCCTGGATAGCACTCGTGCGCCTGGCCGTCCGGGGTGATGATGCGGAAGGCGCGCAGCATACCGGCGAAGCCGGTGAAGCCCAGCCCCGTGCCGTGGGTGCTAGTGCCGATCGCGCCTGCCAGCGACTGCGGATCCACGTCGCCCTGGTTGGCCAGCGCCACGCCCAGGGGAGCCAGGATGCCCGGCACGTCCCGCAGCCGGGTGCCCGCGCGCAGGCGGGCGGTCATCCTCTCCGGGTCGAAGCGGATCAGCCCGGCCAGGTTGTCCAAGCTCACCTGGATGCCCTCCGTGGCCGCCACGGAGGTGAAGGAATGGCCAGCGCCGATGGGCTTGACCCTCTCGCCGGAGGCAGCTGCCCGCTGAATAATCTGGATCAGCTCGGCCTCGTCGCGCGGGGCGACCTGCTTGCGCGGCTGGGCGGTGGAGACACCGGACCAGTTCACCCAGCGAGAGTTGTATGCGGGCTTGCGGTTCTTAGTGGTGGTGCTCATTAGACAAAACTCTTTCCTTCGCCGCGGTAGGTGGGCCACTCCGCGATGATTTCGCCAGCCGAGACGACCAGCACGGTATCGATGTATTCAGTTGCTTCGCCGGCCTTCGCGTGGCGCATCCAGACGTGGTCGCCGAGGCGGAGATTGCGCGCGGCAGGGCCGGTCAGGGGAGTCTGCACCTCACCCGGGCCTTCCAGGGGTGCCATCTTCAGATCGCGGGGCCAGTCGACGACCGGCAGTCGGTCCTTGCCAGCCGGGCCGGAGGCGATGCGGCCGCCACCGGCCACCGTCACCGTGTCCTCCGCGGGACGGCGCACGACCGGCACGACGAACCACTCCGCCGGAGTGGGCTGGAACTGCCGATAGTGGTCAAACAAGGCCGGGCCGATGATGCCGGAGCCCGCGCCGATCTCGGTGACCGCGGCCTCCGCGCTGGTGGTTTCGATGGAGCCGGTGCCACCGCCGTTGACGAACTCCAGCGGAGGCAGACCCGCCACCCGCAGTTCCTCTTCGACGGCGGCGACGATCTTCGCGCGGCGGCCGGCCAGCTCGCGGACGGACAGCGCCTTCATCGCCGCGATCGCCGGGGAAGTGTCGGTGGTGCCCGCCACCTGGCCCTCGTAAGCCATCAAACCGACCAGGCGGAAGCCTTCGCGCTGACGGACCTGCCGGGCGATCTCACGCACCTCGTCAGCCGTGTGCAGGGGGGAACGCAGGGCTCCGATGTGAACGGGGCCGGCGCGCAGTGCGGCGTCAATATCAATACAGACCCGTATCTCACCGCGTTCGTGGGGCGGCACCACGGCGTCAATAAGATCCAGGTGAGCCACCGAATCCACCATCAGGGTCACGCACTCCATGGCGCGCGCATCGTGGATCAGGCGGTGCAGGGCTTCGCGGTGGGCGGAGGGGTAGGCGACGAGGATGTCATCGCTGACCTGCTCTTCACACAGCCACAGGGCTTCGTTGAGGTTATAAGCCAAGATGCCGCGGTAGCCGGGGAGGGTGAGGACCTCCGAGATCAGCGAGCGGATGCGGAGCGACTTGCTGGCCACCCGAATCGGGGTACCGCGTGAACGGTGTGCCATGTCCTGGGCGTTGGCTCTGGCGGCATCCAGATCCAACACCGCGAAGGGTGCGTCCAGGTGCGCCACTGCGAGGCGAATATCTTTCTTCATGAAAAATAACTGTATAGCGATAAGGAATCGCATGTGCCGAAAAATGCGATTTTTGCGACGCGCTATGATGGCCAATCATGAGCGGTTCCTCCTTTGTCCACCTGCATAACCACACCGAGTACTCCATGCTCGATGGCATGGCCAAGGTCGATCTCTTGGCTAAAGAGGTGGTGCGGCAGGGGATGCCCGCCGTCGGAATGACTGATCACGGAAACATGTACGGTGCGGATGCCTTCTACCGGGCGATGACCGACGCTGGCGTGAAGCCCATCATCGGTATCGAGGCCTACATCGCCCCGGAATCCCGCTTTAACCAGCAGCGCGTGCGCTGGGGCAAGCCGGAGCAGAAGTCGGACGACGTGTCGGCCTCCGGTGCCTACCTGCACCAGACGATGATCGCGGAGAACGCGACGGGCCTGCGCAACCTGTTTTACCTGTCCTCCATGGCCAGCTACGAAGGCCAGCTGGGCAAGTGGCCCCGCATGGATGCAGAGCTGATCGCCCAGCACTCCGAGGGCATCATCGCCACCACCGGCTGCCCCTCCGGCGACGTGCAGACCCGCCTGCGCTTGGGACAGTTCGACAAGGCCCTGGAGGCCGCCGGAATGTGGCAGGACATCTACGGCAAGGACAACTTCTTCCTGGAGCTGATGGACCACGGCCTGGAGATCGAAAAGCGGGTGCGCGACGACCTGCTGGAGATCGGCCGTAGGCTCGAGCTGCCGCCGCTGGTAACCAACGACTGCCACTACGTGCTGGAGCAGCAGGCTCCGGCGCACGAGGTGATGCTGTGCGTGCAGACTGGCTCCACGCTGGACGAGCCGACCCTGGACCAGGGCGGTAAGCGCTTCGCGTTCTCCGGCACCGGCTACTACGTGCGTAGCGCCGAAGACATCCGCGCGCAGTGGGATAAGGAAGTGCCGAAGGGCTGCGACAACACCCTGTGGGTGGCCGAGCGCGTGCAGGACTACTCCGAGATCTGGGAGGAGCACCCGCACGACCGCATGCCGATCGCCGACGTGCCGGAAGGTCACACGCCGACGACCTGGCTGACCCACGAGGTGATGAAGGGCCTGGAGGAGCGCTTCCCGGGCAAGGAGGTGCCCGCCGAGTACATCGACCGCGCGAAGTACGAGATCAGCGTGATCGACATGAAGGGCTACCCGTCCTACTTCCTGATCGTCGCCGAGCTGATTAAGTACGCTCGCTCCGTTGGCATCCGCGTCGGGCCCGGCCGTGGTTCGGCCGCCGGCGCGCTGGTCGCCTACGCCCTGACGATCACGAACATCGACCCGATGGAACACGGTCTGCTGTTCGAGCGCTTCCTGAACCCCGAGCGCCCGTCCGCCCCCGATATCGATATCGACTTCGACGATCGCCGCCGCGGCGAGATGATCCGTTACGCCTCCGACCGCTGGGGCGAGGACAAGATCGCCCAGGTGATCACCTTCGGCACGGTGAAGACGAAGCAGGCCATTAAGGACTCCGCGCGCGCCCACTACGGCCAGGCGGGCTTCCAGATGGCCGACCGGATCACCAAGGCCCTACCGCCGGCGATCATGGCCAAGGACATTCCGCTCCACGGCATCACCGACCCCGAGCACGAGCGTTACCCCGAGGCCGCCGAGGTTCGCCAGCTGATCGAAACCGACCCTGACGTGGCGAAGATCTACAAGGACGCACTCGGCTTGGAAGGCGTGATCCGCCAAGCCGGTGTGCACGCCTGTGCCGTGATTATGTCCAGCGTGCCGCTGCTGGACTGCATCCCCATGTGGAAGCGCAAGCAGGACGGCGCGCTGATCACCGGCTGGCCGTACCCCGCTTGTGAGGCCATCGGGTTGCTGAAGATGGACTTCCTGGGCCTGCGAAACCTTACGGTTATTGGTGACGCCCTCGAAAACATCAAGACCAACCGCGACTTCGAGCTGGACCTGGAAAACCTCGACACGGTGGATGACCCCACCTACGAGCTGCTGGCGCGCGGCGAGACGCTGGGCGTGTTCCAGCTGGACTCCGCGGGCATGCAGAAGCTGCTGAAGCGCATGAAGCCCACGGGCTTCAACGACATCGTGGCCGCGCTGGCGCTGTACCGTCCGGGCCCCATGGGTGTGGACGCACACTGGGAGTACGCCGACCGCAAGAACGGCCGCAAGCCGATTGTGCCGATCCACCCGGAGTTGGAAGAGGCGCTGCACGAGATCCTCGAGGAAACCTACGGCCTGATCGTGTACCAGGAGCAGATCATGAAGATCTCCCAGAAGGTCGCGAACTACACCGCCGGCCAGGCCGATGGCTTCCGTAAGGCAATGGGTAAGAAGAAGCCGGAGGTGCTGGAAAAGGAGTTCGTCACCTTCGAATCCGGCATGAAGGCCAACGGCTACTCCGCCGATGCCATCAAGACGCTGTGGGATACGATCCTGCCGTTCGCCGGCTACGCCTTCAACAAGTCCCACGCCGCAGGCTACGGTCTGGTTTCCTTCTGGACCGCGTACCTGAAGGCCAACTATGCGCCGGAGTACATGGCCGCGCTGCTGACCTCCGTGGCGGATAAGAAGGACAAGTCCGCGATCTACCTGGCAGACTGCCGCCACCTGGGCATTCGGGTGCTGTCGCCGGATGTCAACGATTCGCGCTACACTTTCCAGTCCGTCGGCGAGGACATCCGCTTCGGCCTGGGCGCGGTGCGCAACGTGGGCGAGGATGTGGTGAATTCCATCATCGCCTCCCGCGAGGAAAAGGGTGCGTTCACCGACTTCTCCGACTACCTGGACAAGATCGACCTGGTAGCGGCGAATAAGCGCGTCACCGAGTCTCTGATTAAGGCCGGAGCATTCGACTCGCTGGGCCACCCGCGCAAGGGCATGGTGCTGGTCCACGAGGACGCGGTGGATGCCGTCACCGCCACCAAGAAGGCCGCTGCGAAGGGCCAGTTCGACCTCTTTGCAGGCCTGGGCGGCGACGATGGCGCGGGCGATGTCTTCCGCGTGGAGGTTCCCGACCAAGAGTGGGAGCGCAAGCACCAGCTGGCCCTCGAGCGCGACATGCTGGGCCTGTACGTCTCCGGCCACCCGTTGGACGGCTTCGAGGACGCGCTGGATGCGCAGGTCGACACGCCCCTGACCACCGTGCTGTCCGGCGAACTGCCGAACAACAAGGACCTGAAGATCGGTGGCATCATCTCGGCCGTCGAGCGCCGTATCGACCGCAACGGCAACCCCTGGGCGATCGCCACGCTGGAGGACCAGCACGGCGCGCAGGTGGAGCTACTGGTGTTCCCGAAGACTTACCAGATTGTGGCCCCGCAGATCGTCGAGGACGCCATCGTTCTGGCTAAGGCGAAGATCAACTACCGCGAAGACGATATGCGCCTGTTCTGCCAGGACATCAAGTCGGCAGAGCTCACCGTCGGCGCGGGCTCCGGCGTGCCGCTGCGCCTGAACATCCGCGTAGACCAGGCAACTCCCGACAACATGGCCAATCTGCGCCGCGTGCTCAGCCAGAACAAGGGCGATTCGGATGTCTACCTCACCCTCATCGACGGCGAGGAGGAGGTCCAGTTCCTGCTGGCCCCGGAGATGCGCGTGAACAAGTCTCCGTCGCTCATGGGGGCGCTGAAGGCGTCCACGTGGGAGGGCATCTTCTCCTAGAGCAGTTGCCGAGCGCAACCCCGGCCAACCTGACACGATAGAAGGGACACAACGCTCGCGAGGCCGTCGACACAGCCGCGCACTTCTCAAGGAGATGTCCCTTCACCATGCAGGTCAACAAGCAAGCCGTTCTAGAAGCGATCGAGGAACTCCTCGACGAACTCGATAGCCAAACCCTGCACTGGTACCCGGAGATTAGCGCCACCGCGCCGACCCACTTCGTCGGCGCCCGCAACCTGGTGCACTACACTACGCTGCGCACCAGCGACCGCCGCGGCCTGCAGGGGAATCTGGAGAGCCTGGGAGCCACGCGCCTGTCCACTGCGGAGCCAGCAGTCAAGGCGCGCTTGCAAGCCGCGCACAACGTGGTCTCTGCTCTGGATGGTCGCTCGCCGCAGTTCGCTGAGGAGGACGTTTCTGACGCCATCGTGGGGGCCGATGAGCTGCTTGAACAGCACACGGAGGCTCTCTTCGGGGTAGAGGCTTTGCCAGGGGACTCCTCGTACATCATGGTCACCTTGCCGATCGAGGCCGCCTACGACCAGGAGCTGGTAGCCCGGCTGGTGGATTCCGGCATGGAGCTGGCGCGCATCAACTGCGCCCATGACGGGCCGGAGGTATGGAAGCGGATGATCGACAACGTCCGCGCGGCCGGTAAGGCCGCGGGGCGTTACATCCCCGTCAGCATGGACCTGGCCGGGCCGAAGATCCGCACTGGCCGCATCGCGCCGGGTCCGGCGGTGGTGCGCGTGCGTGTGCAGCGGGACGACGCGGGCACGGTCATCCAGCCTTGCCGCCTGTGGATGATCCCGGAGGATCGCGAGCTGGCTGAGGCCCCCATGGCGGAGAACACGCTGGGGCGCCCAATCGTGAGCGTGCACGTCTCCCGGGAGTTCTTTGATGCCCTGGAGGTTGGAGAGACGATCCGTGTGGAGGACGCACGCGGCAAGAAGCGGAAGCTGGGCGTCATTAAGAAAGACAGCGAGGGCGCCCTGGCGGAGGGACAGCAGAACATCTACCTGCAGCTCGGCGCGGAGCTGAAAACGGAGAACGCAAAGACGGCGGTGGGGTCGGTGCCGCAGGTGCTGCAGAAACTGCGGCCGCAAACCGGGGATAGGATTGTGCTTACCAGCGCCGATGTGGTGTGCGACCCGCAGGACGGTGACATCCCGAAGATCAGTTGTACGCTGCCGGAGGCAGTGCGGGCACTGGAGGTGGGCCAGCAGGTGCTGTTCGACGATGGCGCGATCGCGGCGAAGGTGGTGGGGAAGCGGGGAACCCTGGATACAGAGAGCACAGAGGAGACGGTCGAGGCGGAGCTGCTGGTCACCCGCGGCGGGGCGAAACTGGCGGAGTACAAGGGCATCAACCTGCCCGACACGGAGCTGCCGCTGCCGAGCCTGACCGAGGAGGACGAGGCCGCGCTGGCGTTCGTGGCCAAGCACGCGGATATGGCCGCGGTGAGCTTCATCCGCTCCCGCGAGGACGTGGCCTATGTGCTGGAGAAGTTCCACGAGCTGGGCGCCGACGACCTGGGCCTGGTGCTGAAGATCGAGACGATCCCGGCCTTCGAGAACCTGACCACCATCCTGCTGGAGGGCATGCGGCACGCGAAGTTCGGCGTGATGCTGGCCCGCGGCGACCTGGCAGTGGAGATGGGCTTTGCCCGCATGGCGGAGGTGCCCGGCCAGGTGATGGCGATGGTGGAGGCCGCGCACGTGCCGCTGATCATCGCCACCCAGGTGTTGGAATCGATGGCGAAGTCCGGGCTGCCGACCCGCGCGGAGATCACCGACGTGGCGTGGGCGCTGCGAGCCGAGTGCATCATGCTGAACAAGGGGCCGCACATTCCGGAGGCCATCGCGATCCTGCGGGAGATTGGCGTGAAGATGGACCGCTCGCAGCGCAAGAACCGCATGCTGCTGCACCACGTGCGCAGCTGGCAATAACCGGCCAACTGCGACCGGCTACTGGGCGCTGTAGCGTGCCTCCCACGGGCCGAGCCCCAGGCGATCGTGGGGCGCGTCGGCCAGGTTCACGGTTACCTTTACCAGCGATTCCGGGGCCTGATAGGTCAGCTCGATCCAGCGGCCGTGCGCCAGCTCGTCGCCCGCGTCGACCGGCGGCACCGTCGGATTTACTCCAGCCAGGGCCTCGCTGACCGGCTCCTCGCCATCGGCCCACCAGCGGATGTCCAGTAGCTCCGCCTCGGCCAGGCGGTGGGTGCGGCGGAACTCCAGCAGATCCGTGTACCCGCGCAGCACCTCCGCGTGCGGGCGCTCCGTGCGCTCCGCCCACTGCAGCACGCTGTTCCGGAAGGTTTCCTCCGCCGCCGGGTTCGGCACGTCCTTCGGGTCCCACCCGGCGCGTGCGAACTCGCGCATGCGGCCCTCGCGGGTGGCCTGGTTGAGCTCTTCGTCCTCGTGGTCGACGAAGAACGCAAACGGGGTGGAGGCACCCCATTCCTCACCCATGAACAGCATCGGGGTAAAGGGGCTGGTCAGCACCAGCGTGGCCTTCGCCAGCTGCTGGTCGACCGACAGGTTCATGCTCGGCCGGTCGCCCGCCGCGCGGTTGCCGGTCTGGTCGTGGGTGGTCGTGTACGTCACGAAGCGCCACAGCTCCGGGTCCGTCACCGGCCTGCCGTGTGTGCGCCCGCGGAAGGAGCTATAGCGCCCGTCGTGCCAGAACACTCGCTGGAACGCCGTGGCCAGCACCTCCACCGTGCCGAAGTCGGAGTAGTAGGCGTGATCCTCGCCGGAGACCACGGTGTGTATCGCGTGGTGGATGTCGTCGTTCCACTGCGCGACCTTGTAGCTCTCGGTGTACACGGGATCGTTCTGGTCGGATTCGGCCATGATCCAGGCGGGCTCGGCTGCATCGCGGATCTGTTCGATCAGGCTCACCGCGCCCGTGTCGTCCAGCGCGTGCACCGCGTCCAGGCGTAGGCCGTCCACCCCGAACTCCTGAGTCCACTGGTGCACGGCTTCCAGGATGTAGGTGCGCACCTCGTCGGAGTCCCGGCCCTGCAGGTTCACTACGTCACCCCAGCCGGTCGAGCCGCCGGCGGTGTAGGGGCCGAACACCCCGGTGTAATTACCGTCGGGGCCGAAGTGGTTGTACACCACGTCCAACACCACGGCCAGGTCGCGGTCGTGGGCGGCGTCAATAAGCCTCAACAGTCCGTCCGGGCCACCGTAAACGTCCGTGACCGCGTGCCACATCACGCCGTCGTAGCCCCAGTTACGCTCGCCGCCGAAGGGTTGCACGGGCATGAGCTCGATGGCGGTGACGCCCACAGCTTTAAGCTCGTCGAGCTTCTCAATCGCGGCGTCGAAGGTGCCCTCCGGGGTGAATGTGCCGATGTGCAGCTCGTAGAGAACCTCGCCGCGCAGCGGGCGACCCAGCTGCTTGCGTGGCTCGTCGATTTGCCACACCTCCGACAGACCGTGGATGCCGTCGGGCTGGCGCTTGGAGCGCGGGTCGGGGAAGACGGGGGAGCCGTCGACGGAGAAGCCATATCGGTCGCCGGGGTTGGCGGGAACGTCGGCGAGGAACCAGTTATCCGCCTCGCGGGTCATGGGGATGCGTTGTTCGGCACCGGTGCTTGTTTGCGCAGGTTGCAGGACTAGTTCTACGTTTTCGGCCAGGGGAGCCCACACGGAATACATGGGTTCAACCCTAGCTGCGATAATGGGAGAATGCCTGACGATACAGCGCCGCAGAGCGCCTCCCACCCGGAACCCTCGTACGTCCGCCCGCAGTCGGGCAGGTATTCCGCGGAGGTGGAGATCAAACGCTCCCGCTTTATCGGCCTGGCCGCGCGCTGCGCCACCGAGGACGAGGCGCGCGACTTCATAGGCGCCATCCGGCGCGAGTACCCGGACGCACGCCACCACTGCAGTGCGTTCGTGGTGCAGGTGGATTCCGCGCAACCGATCGAACGCTCCAGTGACGACGGCGAGCCTGCCGGCACCGCGGGCCAGCCCATGCTGGAAGTACTGAAGGGCTGGCACGACCCGGAGCCGCTGCAGGACGTGGCGGTCGTGGTGGTGCGCTACTTCGGCGGAGTGAAGCTGGGTACCGGCGGGCTGGTGCGTGCCTACCAGGAGGCCACCCGCGAGGTTCTGCAGCAGGTGCCGCTGGTGCTGCGCCGCCAGCTGGACTTGTACACCTGCGAGGTGCCGCACGCAGACGCCGGGCGCGTGGAAGCCGAGGTCCGCGCCGCCGGATACACCGTGGTGGGAGTGGAATACAAGGCCACGGCGGAGCTGGCGATCGCCTGCGAACCCGGCGCGCCGCTGCCGGACTTCTTGGCCAGTATCACCAGCGGGGCGGTGGAGGCCCACCTGGAGGGGCAGCGCTGGATCGAGGACGCGCTGTAGCTGATTAACTACACGCCGATTAACTACACTGTCTAAGCATGAGCAACTATGGCAACCTGCCCGCCAATCGCCCGGGCAACGATCCCATCGCCCAGCGCAAGGCGGAGGTTCGTAAGCACTCCCGGAACATCCAGATCGCCGGTGGCATCGGCGCGGTCAGTCTGATCGGTGGCCTGACGATCCTGCCCACCACCTTCTTCGCCATCATCGTGCCGATCCTGGCGGTGGCGTTTATCGCCTACAGCGGCTTTCAGATCAAGGGCATCGTCGAGCACAAAGATCAGTGGTGACGCATCCCGTTGGCCAGCCCCGCAACTTCTAGCGCTTCCGGCACCTCCAGCGCTCCCAGTAAGGTCCGCATCGATGCCTGGGTGTGGGCCGTTCGCCTGTGCAAGACCCGTGCCCAGGCCGCCGCTGCCTGCCGCGCCGGGCACGTGAAGATCAACGACGTTTCGGTGAAGCCCGCCCAGCCGGTCGTGGTGGGCGACACGGTGCGCGTGTGGATCCACCACCGCGAACACATCGTGGAGGTCACGCAGCTGCTCTCCAAGCGCGTGGGCGCGGAGCTGGCCCGCAAGGCCTATATCGACCATTCGCCGCCCCCGCCGGTGATCCCCGCCATGCCGCGCCGGGATCGGGGAGCGGGCCGCCCGACGAAGCGGGAGCGCCGCCAGCTGGAGCGCTTCAAGCGCGGCGAGCTCTAGCTGGCTCTTTCTCGGGGCTAGCCAGTTTTCTGCCCCAGCTGCTGCCACCTGTTGCCCAGCCTGCCAGGGCGGGATTGCGCATTGTCGCCGATGTGTACCGTCTTGCGGATGTGCTCGCGCCCGTAGGCGAATAGCAGCATGTCGTCCACCAGTCGCACCTGGCCGGGGTTGTACGGGTAGTTCATCGCCTTGCGCAGCGCCTTCAGCCGCTTCGGCGCCAGCAGCTCGCGGAGTTGCGCGACCGTCGTGATGTCGTGGGCGGCCAGCATCTCGATGGCGTAGTGGTAGTAGTCCACGCGCGAGGTCGGGTACTTCGACCCCACAATGCGGCTCAGCACGCGCGGCAGCGACTCCTCGTCGAGCGTCCCCTCGACCTCCTCGCCGGAGGTGCCGATGATGCCCGCGATCTTGTCGAACTGCTCATCCGCCAGCTCGATCAGCCCCGCGGCCAGGGTGAATGCGCGCTGCACCTCGGGGGAGCTGGTCTCTGGATGCTGCTGGTTCTTGTAGCGCACGTCGTGTTCGAACTCGGCCCATGCGTGCTGCAGCACGGTGCGCAGTTGTATCTCTATGTACTTTGGTGACGCCCCGTCTTCAGCCGCCCACGGCTCATCCTTAGCGGAGACAATCAGGTGTTGGCTGGCGTACCCGAAGCGCCCCTCGCGGGCGGTTTCGGCGGCCTTGTCGATCACTCGCACCACTGTGAATAGGCCGGATAGCGCGTCCTTGAGCTGCGGGATCTCCGAGGAGTGGAAGGTGATCACGCGCACGCCGATCACGTCGTGGGCGTCCGTAAACGAGTCGTAGTCCGGGTATGCCTCGTTGGCGAGTTTGCGGGCGAAGCTCGTCCGGTCCTTGATGCGGACGCTCACGCGGTCAAACGTGAGGCCGGCGTCATCAAGAACATCAATAATGTGCGCCTCCAGGTCGGCGGCGACGGTGGGGTGCGCCTGAATCCAGGTGTCGTAGTCCTGCAGCGCCCGGCGGGCTTTCTTGGCCAAGGCTTAAGCCCCCATGCGCGTGAGGATCGCCTGGCCGCGCTCGCTAAACAGGCTGTCCAGCGGAACCTCGCCCTCCCACATGCTGCCGGAGAGGCGATCCTCCCACACGCCCTCGGGCAGGGCTACCGTCGTGTCCGCCCAGCCGTCGCGGAGGATGTCCAGCGGGCGGCGGGTGACGAGCGTGATGACGTCCTCGCCGCGCAGGGTGCCCAGCACGTGACGCTCCATGGTGCCGGTGGCCATGACGGGCAGGTAGCTGGCCTCGTCCAGCTCGAACTGGTTGCGGATCTGCAGGGCGGTGGCGATGACGTACAGGCGCTCGTCGTCGATGCTGCGCACGTCGCCGCGGGAGACGCGATCCAGGGCCTCCATGCGCTCGGCGAAGTCCACCTTGCGGCGGTTGTCCGGGTCCACCAGCGAGTCGGTGAAGAACTCCGTGCCCTGGTAGATGTCCGGAATGCCCGGCCCCATGATCTGCAGCAGCTTCTTGGAGATGGAGACCACCTCCGCCGCCGGGGCGATCTCCGCGACGAACGCGGTGATCTCTTCACCCTGGGTGTCGATGGTGGAATCGATCCACTGGTGGATGGAGGCTTCGAACTCCTCGTTCACGTCGAACCAGGTGGTGTGCACGCCGGCCTCGCGCATGGCCTTTTCCGCGTAGGCGTGCAGGCGCTCCCGCAGTTCGTCGGTGACGTTGCCGTCCACCGGCCACACGCCGATCATGTTCTGCAGCAGGAAGTGGCAGGTGCCGCCGTCGACGTAATCGATGCCGTCGCAGAGCTCCGCGAAGCGCTCCGCGGATTCGGTGATGCAGCTGATGCGGCTGCGCACGTCCTCCCCGCGCTTCGTGTCGTGGGTCGTGAGCGCGGTCATCGCCTTCGGCCACAGGCGGGCGCGCTCGGCCTGCAGCAGGTGGAACTCGGCGGGGGACACGCCGAAGCGGCCCGGCGCGCCGCCGACCTCCTGCAGGCTCACCAGGCGGGAGCCGCGGTAGAAGGCGGTATCCTCCACGCCTTTGGCCATCACCGCGCCGCAGACCTGCGCGAAGCGCACGTTCGCCTCGCCGCGGGAGATCAGGGCGGTGGCGATCAGGTCCAGCGCGTCGGCGCGCTCCGGGTAGCGGATGATCATTTGGGCGATCGCGGTGCTGGTTACGCGGGATAGGGATTCGTAGTCCGCGCGGTAGACCGGCATAGAGGCGATCAGCTCGATCAGGGTTTCGCGCAGCTCCTCGTCGGACACGGCCTCGCCGGAGGTGGACCAGTTGTCGCTGCGCACGGCGCGGGCCAGGCGGCGCACCTCGGCCGCGAGCTCCTGCCCGGCGACTTCGGACTTCAGCTCGTATTCGGCCTTCTCAAAGGCCTCTGCGTCCCACTCCGAGCCGGTCATGTCCAGCGCCAGGTTAGCCATCGTGCCCACGGCCGGGCGGTGAACGAACACGCCGTCCAGCTCGCGCAGCGCGTCGTAGCCGGTGGTGCCGTCGACCGTCAGGCGGGGATCCAGCGGCTCGGGGACCCCCAGGATCTTCTCCACCAGCAGCCAGCGCTCGTCGCCGATCAGCTTGCGCAGCTGCTTTAGGTAGTTAAAGGGGTCCGCCAAGCCATCCGGGTGGTCCACGCGCACACCGTCGATGATGTCCGCCGCGATCAGTTGGTTCAGGATGCGGTGGGAGTGCTCGAACACCACCGGGTCTTCCTGCCGCAGGCCCGCCAGCCCGTTGATGCTGAAGAAGCGGCGGTAGTTGATCACCCCGTCGCGCCAGTACATCAGGCGGTAGTGCTGGCGATCGTGCACCTCCTGCGGGGTGCCGCCGAGCGTGCCCTCGGCGATGGGGAAGCGGTTGTCGTAGTAGCACAGCATCGGCTCTGTCTCTGTGCCCTCTGTGCCTTCTGTGCCATCTTCGATCCGCAGTTCTGCGACATCGTCCTCGCTGCCCAACACCGGCAGGCCCAGCCGTCCGCCTGCGCCGTTGTCCTCGGACCAGTCGACGTCGAAATACTCCGCGTACTCGGACTCCTTGCCGTTTTTCAGCAGATCCCACCACCAGGGGTTCAGCTGCGGATCGTCCACGCCAACGTGGTTCGGCACGATGTCCAGCAGCAGCTTGATGCCTGCCTCGTGGGCTTTCTCGGCCAGGGACCGCAGACCGTCGATGCCCCCGAGCTCGGGGTTGATGACCGACGGGTCGGTGACGTCGTAGCCGTGGGTGGATTCCTTCGGCGCTTGCATCACCGGGGAGAGGTAGAGGTGCGAAACGCCGAGGCGGGAAAAGTAGGGCAGGTGCTCTTCCGCATCTGCGAAAGTGAAGGCTTGGGTGGGGTCGGATCCGGGTCCGCGGAGCTGAAGGCGATAGGTCGCTGACATGCCCTCTAGGCTACTTGCCTACTTGATTAGCTGCAGGAACTCCTGGAACCCAATGATCTGCAGCTCCTGGCCCTTATCCTGCAGCTCGCGGGCGCGCTTTTCCTTCGAGGTCATGGAGTGCCATTCGCCGACAATCAGCATCGTCGTCTTCTTCGTCACGTTCTTGGCCACCACGCCGCCGCGGGAGGCGATCATGTCCCACACCTCGCCCTTGTCGTAGGGCTCCACGTCGCCGGTCACGCACACCGTCTGCCCGTAGATGGGCCCGTCGATGTCCGCCTCCTCGTTCGTCTCGGGGACTTCGTCAGGAGTGGCTACCTTCGCCCACGGCGCCGGCGCGCGCTGTTGTTGCTTCTTTGGTGTCTTTTTCGGTGACGCCCCCTCGTTCCCGCCGCCGGCGGATTCAGCGAAGCTGACCCATTCCGCGGCGGAGATCTCCGTGTTCTCAGTGTTCGCAGAGTCTGCAGAGCCAGCAGCGTCTGCAGTGTCTGCCCCGGCAGATCCAGACCCGGCTTCCAGGGGGTAGCCCGCCTGCAGGTTGGTGAGCTGAAGATCCAGCGCGGCGAACTCCTCGGCTTGTGAGGGAGAGAAGTTCACGCGGGGACGTTCGGCGTCAAAAAGCAATTGGATGTACCCCGGCGAACAGCCTTCGGGCGCCTGCTTGTACCAGCCGATGAGCTCGTCGGCTGGGCGAGCGACATCCGGGTACAGCGAGGAAGCCAGCGGCGAGCGGGTCACCCGGATCTCCTCGGTGGTAAGGGTGACTTCCGCGCCGCGGGCGGGGAAGGTTGCGGGGGAGGGGGACGAAGCGGCAGCCATGCCTAGAGCTTGACCTCCGTGGTGATCGGGCGCTGGAGGACCACAGTGCTGCGCGCGTCGACCTCCAGGGTGTCGCCACCGGCGAACCGGCGGGTCTCCTCCGGCACGCCCATCGGCTCTGCGGTATCCACGACGACGGTCCAGCTTTCCTCCTCGCTCGGCTCCACGTGCATCACCTTGTGGCGGCGCGGCAGCGTGAACGTGATCGGCTCGTGGTGGGCGTTGAAGCAGAAGATGAAGGAATCGTCCTCCACCGGGCGGCCCTGCGGATCCGGCTCCTCGATGGCCATGCCGTTGAGGTGAACCATCAGGGACTTTCCAAAGTCCGCGTTCCAATCGGAATCGGACATCAGGTCGCCGTCCGGGGTAAGCCACGCGATGTCGCGCTTGGCCACGTCCTGGCCTAGCGGGCCGCCCGCCAGGAAGCGACGGCGGCGGAACACCGGGTGCGCCTGGCGCAGGTGGATAAGGTAGCGCGTGAAGGCGTGCAGATCCTTATCCATGTTTTCCCAGTCCATCCAGGCGATTTCGTTGTCCTGGCAGTAGACGTTGTTGTTTCCGCCCTGGGTGCGGCCGATCTCGTCGCCGTGGGAGAGCATCGGAGTGCCCTGGGAGAGCATGAGGGTGGTCAGGAAGTTGCGGCGCTGCTTATCGCGCAGCTGCAAAACCTCTTCGTCATCCGTCGGGCCTTCCACGCCACAGTTCCAGGAGCGGTTGTGGCTCTCGCCATCGCGGTTGTCCTCGCCGTTGGCCTCGTTTTGCTTCTCGTTGTAGCTGACCAGGTCGTTGAGGGTGAAGCCGTCGTGGGCGGTGATGAAGTTGATGGAAGCCGTCGGGCGCCGGCCGGTGTACAGGTCCGAGGAGCCGGTGAGGCGGGAGGCGAACTCGCCCAGAGTGGAGGGCTCGCCGCGCCAGAAGTCGCGCACAGTGTCGCGGTACTTACCGTTCCACTCGTTCCACAGGGCCGGGAAGTTACCCACCTGGTAGCCGCCCTCGCCGACGTCCCACGGCTCGGCGATAAGCTTGACCTGGCTGACCACCGGATCCTGCTGCACCAGGTCGAAGAATGCGGAGAGGCGATCCACGTCGTGGAACTCGCGGGCCAGGGTGGAGGCCAGGTCGAAGCGGAAGCCGTCGATGTGCATTTCCGTCACCCAGTAGCGCAGGGAATCCATGATCAGCTGCAGGGTGTGCGGGTGGC
This sequence comes from Corynebacterium sp. HMSC08A12, assembly GCF_001807485.1. Taxonomy (GTDB): domain Bacteria; phylum Actinomycetota; class Actinomycetes; order Mycobacteriales; family Mycobacteriaceae; genus Corynebacterium; species Corynebacterium evansiae. The sequence goes on from NZ_KV789190.1 coordinate 160,733, forward strand.
GGACGTTCAGGGAGTTACCCGTGCCCGTGTAGTCCATGTAGTGCGCTTCGTCGCCGTCGACCAGGCGGTAGTAGGCGGCGTTGTCGATGCCGCGGAAGTTCTGGGTGGGGCCCATGTGGTTGCCCTCGCTGGTGTGGTTGTAGACCACGTCCAGGATCACCTCGATGCCCGCCTCGTGGTAGCTGCGGACCATCTGCTTGAACTCCGCGATCGCGCCCTCGGCGCTGGGGGATGCGGCGTAGTCCCGGTGCGGGGCGAAGAAGCCCAGGGTGTTGTATCCCCAGTAGTTGCGCAGACCCAGCTCGCGCAGGCGGTCGTCGTGGACGAACTGGTGCACCGGCATCAGCTCCACGGCCGTGACGCCCAGGTCCTTGAAGTACTCCACGATGGAGTGGTGGCCCAGTCCGGCGTAGGTGCCGCGCAGGTGCTCCGGGACGTCCGGGTGGGTCATCGTCAGACCCTTGACGTGGGTCTCGTAGATGACGGTCTTGTGCATCTCAAGGTTCGGACGGCGGTCGTGGTGCCAGTCGAAGTAGGGGTTGATCACCACCGAGCGCATCGCGTGCGGGGCGGAATCCTCCTGGTTGCGCTTCTCCGGGTTATCCGGATCGTTGATGTCGTAGCTAAACAGGGAGGCATCGCCGTCGAAGGCGCCGTCGAAGGACTTGCCGTACGGATCCATCAGGAGCTTGGAGGGATCGCAGCGCAGGCCACGCGCCGGGTCCCACGGACCGTCGACGCGGTAGCCATAACGCTGGCCGGGGACGATTCCGGGGAGGTAGCAATGCCAGATGTCTGCGTCTACCTCCTCCATCTTCACCCGGGTCTCCGCGCCCTGGCTGTCGAAAAGGCAGAGCTCGACGGATTCCGCAACCTCTGTGAATAGGGCAAAGTTGGTGCCATTGCCGTCGAAAGTGGCGCCGAGAGGGTAGGGCTTTCCGGGCCACCCGACCAAAGGCTCGCCGGGCGCACGCAATCCACTTTTATCTGACAGTCCGAAAGTCATGGCCACCATTCTAACGGCTAAGACCGCGCAGTATTGTTTCTACTCCCAGCACTACTTCCTGGCGTGCGCGAGCTTCGGAAGGTACACCTTGTTCCTGGTCTTTATCCTGTTTCTGTTCGCCCACTGACGCCCCCAAATTCACGGCGACGCTTTGGCGTGCCTGGAGTTCCAGCACAGAACCGAAAACAAAGCGCAGGAGGAGCTTCGCGCCGTCCAACGCGCTGTGTTCCTCACTGTGCTCTGCGCCCAGCTCCGCGCTGAGCTCTGCACTTACTTCCTCGGCCAAGTCCCGGTCAAGCGTCCCGCTGGCCACCGCCGCCAGCGTGATGTCGGCACCGTCGCGCAGGGAGGTGAGGGCGTCAAAAAGAAAAGAACAATAATCCGCTGCACTGCCGGGGTGGGCGGGCACGGCGGTGAGGATCGACTCGGCGATACCTCCCAAAAGCGCCTGCTTGTTGGGGAAATGCCAGTACAGGGCGCCAGGGGCGACGTCGAGAGCGCGGGCGAGCCGCCGCATCGTGAGGTCGGCCAGGCCGTACTGCTGCAGGATGTCGACTGCGGTGCTCACGATTTTCTTGCGGTTTAACTGCACGGTGTCCAAGGGTAGTGGACTACATTGCCGTAGGGTGAGCGACATGAAGATTCGGAAGACATGCCTAGCTGCCCTGTGCACCCTGCCCCTCGCACTCACGGCGTGTGGGTCGGGCGACGGGGATAACAGCGGCGAGTCGAGTCCAGCGAACGAAGCTAGCCAGGCCGAAGAAGCGATGCCCGAAGGGCCGGTCTACGCAACCCCGGCCAGCGACGAAGACAAGCAGCAGATCGTCAACCTGCTGCACGAGCTGAGCAACGGTGCCCGCCCCATGGACGAGTACCTGCACTGGACCATCGACAACACCTGCCGAGCCGACATCGAGCAGCAGGGCGGCGAGGAAGCTGCGCGCGAACAGGCCGATGCCTCCGCTGGGCAGGGCAACTTCGACGAACAGCCGGGCCGCACCCCGAACATCACCGACATCGAGGAAGTGATGGCCGAGGGCGACAACGCACACGCCACGGTCACCATCTCCGAGGCCGAGCGCGAGGACTCCAACCGCATGTACTTCAAGCGCGAGGACGAGAAGTGGAAGTTCTGTCACGCCGTGGGCATGCCAGAAACCGCGGAAACCCAGGACGGCGAGTAGGTATAGCGCATTGAGCAGAAGTTTCAAGATCCCCCGCCCGATCGGGGAGGCGGCGCAGGTCCTCTTTATTACCCTGGTGAGCTTCCTGCTGCTGGGAGTGCTGTGGGGTGTGATCCACCCGACCTCCGAGCTAGTGGTGACCGCCGACGGCGGTGCGGAGATCGCGCCGGGAACCGAGGATGCCTCGTTCCGCGGGTTTACCTACTACGTGGCGCTGACGGCGCTGGGTGGCATCGCAGTGGCGCTGTGGGCGTTTCGCACGCGCATGCGGGGGCTGCTGATGATGCTGTGGACCACCCTGGCTGTGCTGTGGGGCGCTGTGGCGGCCTGGACGGTGGGCGTCAGCGTGGCCGAGAGGCTGCACGCCGACCCGCTCCCCGAGCACCCGCAGGTGGGCGATGTCTTCCACATTTTGGACGCCGCGGGCCCCTCTGTGGGGATGGTCGTGGCCCCGGCGCTGGCGCTGATTGTCTACTGGATGGCGGCGACTTTCGCCGACCCGGAGGACTTTGAGGATTAGGTAGAAACGCGCTGCTAGGGACTAAAGTGGGGGAATGCTTAACAAAACCATAGAGAGTATTACTCGCGTGGATGGCCTTTGGACCATGCCGGATAGCATCTCCACCGACGAGTGGGCCGCGGAAGTCCGCCGGCTGAAGGAAGAGAAGAATGCGCTGATTCTGGCGCACAATTACCAGCTGCCGGAGATCCAGGACATTGCCGACCACACCGGCGATTCCCTCGCCCTGTCGCGCATCGCGGCGGAGACGGACGCTGACGTGATCGTCTTCTGCGGCGTGCACTTTATGGCCGAGACGGCGAAGATCCTGTCGCCGGAAAAGACTGTTCTTATTCCTGACGCCAACGCGGGGTGCTCCCTGGCCGATTCCCTTAGCGCCGACGAGCTGCGCGAGTGGAAGGCCGAGCACCCGGGGGCCGTGGTGGTCAGCTACGTGAACACCACCGCCGACGTGAAGGCACTGACGGACATCTGCTGCACCAGTTCCAACGCGGTGGACGTGGTGGCAAGCCTGCCGGAGGACCAGGAGGTGCTGTTTGGCCCCGACCAGTTCCTCGGCGCTCACGTGCGCCGCGAGACCGGGCGGGACAACATCCACGTCTGGGCGGGCGAGTGCCACGTGCACGCCGGCATCTCCGGCCAGGAGCTGAGCCAGCAGGCGCACAACAACCCGACGGCGGACCTGTTTATCCACCCGGAGTGCGGCTGTGCCAACTCCGCCATCTACCTGGCGGGCGAGGGCATTGTGGAGCCGGAGCGGGTGAAGATGCTTTCCACCGGCGACATGATCTCCCAGGCCAAGTCCACTAACCAGTCCACCGTGCTGGTGGCCACCGAGGTCGGCATGCTGCACCAGCTGCGCCAGGCCAACCCGGAGGTGGACTTCCGCGCCGTGAACGACCGGGCGGCCTGCACGTACATGAAGATGATCACCCCGGCGGCCCTGCTGCGCTGCCTGGCGCTGGGCGAGGACGAGGTGACGGTGGACGAGGAGACCGCCGCAGCGGCTCGTCGTTCCGTGGAGCGCATGATCGCCATCGGCAACCCGGGAAGCGGGGAGTAGGCGTGGAAGAGCAAGCAGTGGAACTTCCCTACCCGGCACAGCTGACCGATCCCACCCGCATCCGCGCAGCGTATCTGCGCATGGCGAAGGTCGCGTTGGAGGAGGACTTCGGCGACGGCGCGGACGTCAGCACCCTGGCGACCGTACCCGCCGACGCTACCGGCACGAAGGTCATGCGCGCCCGCCAGGCCGGTGTGATCAGCGGGCTGGATGCGCTGGCCATCGTCGCGGAGGTCGCGGACGAGCGGCACGTGGAGCTCGTCCCGCTGGTCGCTGACGGTGACCGCGTGGAGGCCGGGGACGAGGTTGCCCGGGTGGAGGGCAAGATCCAGCACATCCTCATGCTCGAGCGCACTCTGCTGAACATCCTGAGCCACGCCTCCGGCATCGCCACGCAGACCCGCGCGTGGGTCGATGCGGTCGAGGCCACGGCCACCAGCCCGCGCGGCTGCAAGGTCCGCGATTCCCGCAAGACCCTGCCCGGCATGCGCATGCTGGAAAAACGCGCGATCGTCCACGGTGGTGGCTACCCGCACCGCTACAACCTGGGCGACCAGGTGATGGTCAAGGACAACCACGTGGAGCTCTCGAATGCAGCCGAGGCGTATGCCCGGGTGCGGGAGTTCTTGGGGGAGGACGCCACCACGTGGGTAGAGGTCGAGGTGGATACCCTGGATCAGCTCTCCGACCTGCTGGCGGAGGGCAAGGCTCGCCCGCCGCAGGTGCTGCTGGATAACTTCACGGTGGAGGACACGCGCAAGGCCGTGGAGCTGCGCGACCAGCTGGCTCCGCAGGTGCTGTTGGAATCCTCCGGCGGGCTCACTCTGGACGTCGCCGGGGACTACGCCGCCGCGGGCGTGGAGTCCGTGGCCGTGGGCGGGTTGACCCACAGCGTGCGGGCGCTGGACATCGGCCTGGACTAGGGTCCTGGCTTTTTAGGCTTCCCAGCGTTCCAGCGCCGCCCGTCGGCGCTCGTCGAGTTCTGCGGCTATTTCCGCGTAGCCCAGCTCCGCGGCGGCGACCAGCGCCATGGAATAGCCGCCGATGGTGCGCTCGTCGTCGGCGCTGAACTCCGACCACTCCGCCACCAGGCGCGCGTTCGCCAGGGCTTCCTCAAAAAGTCCGCAGTTCAGGGCCGCCTCTGCCAGGGTGTAGCGCAGGTTCAGGATGGCGGGAGATAGGGGGCAGCCCTCCGTGGCGGCCAGCTCCGCGCTGGCGAGCTCCCAGGCCTCGCCCTCGCGCCCCTCGCCAAGCAGGGCCATCGCCGCCAGGCCTGCGCACTGCAGGGCGATGACCTCCGCGTCCAGCTTCCCGGCCAAGCGCACGCACTCCTTCCAGTGATCCGCCACGGCGGCCAGGGAGGAATCATCGCCGACGCTTTCGGTGGCGCGGAACATCTCGAAGTGCGCCAGCATGTCGTGCGCCTCGTAGAGGGAAACTATCTGCGCGTCTGTGTTGCCGCCCAGCAGAGAATCCTCCTCCAACCGGTCGATCAGCGCCGTCACCCGGTCGTAGGCCTCCTCGCGCCGCCCGCGGAACCAGGCCTCCTGCGCGAACCACAGCTGGCGGTCGGCCGTGCTCGGGGGTTTCGAGCCGAACCTCCGCACGAGTTGGGCAAAGGTGTCGGCGAAGTCGAAGGCTGTGGCGTCATTATCAGCGTCATCAGAAGAACCAGAAAGATTCGTGGCCACAGCAAAGCCCGTCGTAGCGGCCGAGGTCAACCGCGCGGCGATCGACCTGGGCAGGTCGCGGTGGGTGATGTGCGGGGCCTCGGCGAGGGTGGGGGAATCCGGGTCCGGGCGAAAGTCGGCGAAGCCCTGGGCCAGCTGTGCCAACATTTCGCGCGGTGAATGCAGCTCGGCCAAGGTGCCGGGGCGCTCCTGAAGAGTCAGCGACTGGTGAGTCAGCAGCGCCAAAGCCTCCAGCGCTAGCGCGTGATCGTCGTTACTGCGCGCCCAAACCCGCAGATCTCGCAAGGCGGCGATGGCCTCGTCGGCAAAACCCAGGTGATCCGCGGCGCTGGCCCGCATGCTGTAGAACTCGCCCATCAGCTCGTCCGGCACCTCGTCGGGAGTGGCCAGCCAGTACTGCCGGGCGAAGTCGCTGGCCAGGCGCCAACTCGTCGCCGCGGAAGCCCCCGATTGCGCGGCGGTGCGGCTGTCCCGGAGCAGTGAAAGGAGTGTCTGGGCCATGGCGTAAACTTTAGCCGAGTACATAACCGCACATAATCATTCAGTAAGGAAGCTGCGTACACGATGACTAGCGCCCAGCTGGACTTTAGCCGGATCGATCTGCGGGGTCAGGCCCCGACTACCGCCGAGCTGCGCCATCGGCTGCCGCGCGGTGGCACGGACGTGGACTCGGTGATCCCCACCGTCGCACCGATCGTCGACCAGGTGCGCGAGGGCGGGGCACGCGCGGCGCTGGAGATCGGGCAGCGCTTCGATGGCGTGACCCCGGATTCGGTGCGGGTTCCTGCCGAGGTTATTGACGCCGCCGTGGGGACTTTGGCCGCAGATGTCATCGCTGCACTCGAAGAGGCCATCAAGCGGGTGCGTGCATTCCACTCCGCCATCCGGCCCGAAGATACGCAGGTGGAGGTCGCGCCGGGCGGCATTGTGACCGAGCGCTTCATCCCCGTACAGCGCGTAGGCCTGTACGCGCCGGGCGGCAACGCGGTGTACCCGTCGAGCGTGATCATGAACGTCGTGCCGGCCCAGGAGGCCGGGGTGGAGTCCCTCGTGGTGGCCTCCCCGCCGCAGGAGGGCGGCTGGCCGCACCCGACCGTGCTGGCGGCCTGCAAGCTGCTGGGCGTGGACGAGGTCTGGGCCGTCGGTGGTGCGCAGGCCGTGGCGCTGCTCGCGCACGGCTCCGCGGCAGAAGGCGGCGAGGAGCTGGAGCCGGTGGATATGGTGACCGGCCCGGGCAACATCTTCGTCACCGCTGCCAAGCGGCTGTGCCGCTCTGTGGTGGGCATCGACTCCGAGGCGGGCCCGACAGAGATCGCCGTGCTGGCCGACGAGAGCGCCAACGCGGTGGAGATCGCCTACGACCTGATTAGTCAGGCGGAGCACGACACGATGGCGGCCTCCGTGCTGATTACGGACAGCGAGAAGCTGGCCGACGAGGTTGTGGCGGAGATGAACGAGCGCTACCACATCACCGAAAACTCCGAGCGCGTCGCCGAGGCCTTGAGCGGACAGCAGTCCGGAGTGGTGCTCGTGGACGACATCGCCGCGGGCATCCGCGCGGCGAACGCCTATGGCGCCGAGCACCTGGAGATCCACACCGAGGACGCCCACGGGGTAGCAGCGCAGATCACCAACGCCGGCGCGATCTTCATCGGCCGCTTCAGCCCGGTACCGCTGGGAGACTATGCCGCTGGCTCCAACCACGTGTTGCCGACCTCCGGGACGGCGCGGCACTCCTCGGGGCTGTCCACGCTGACTTTCCTGAAGTCCGTGCACGTCATCGACTACAACGAGGAAGGCCTGCGGGGCGTGGCCGACACGGTAATCACCCTGTCGAAGTCCGAGGGGCTGCCCGCCCACGGTGAAGCCATCAGTGCACGCACCAGCACCGCAAACACCAACGGAACGGAGGTCTAGACCATGGCCGAGCAGAACAACCAGATCTCCCTGGCCGACCTGCCACTGCGCGAGGAGCTGCGCGGCAAGTCCGCCTACGGAGCCCCGCAGCTTTCCGTAGCCAACCAGCTGAACACCAACGAGAACCCCTACCCGCCGTCGCCGGAGATTGTCGAGGGCATCGCCCGCCGCGTGGCGGAGCTGGGCAAGCAGCTGAACCGTTATCCCGACCGCGACGCAGTGGGGCTGCGCGAGGCCCTGGCGGCGTACGTTAGCCAGCAGACGGGTGTGGGCGTCACTAAAGAACAGGTATGGGCAGCCAACGGTTCCAACGAGGTATTGCAGCAGCTCCTGCAGGCTTTCGGTGGGCCCGGGCGCAGCGCGATGGGCTTCGTGCCGAGCTACTCCATGCACCCGATCCTGGCGGCGGGCACGCAGACGGAGTTTGTTACGGTCGAGCGCCGCGCCGAGAACCGCTTCGACATCGACGTGGACGAGGCACTCGCCGCCATCGACGAGCGCCAGCCGAACGTCATCTTTATTACGACGCCCAACAACCCCACGGGCAACAGCACACCGTTGGCCGACATCGAGCGGATCCTGCAGGCAGCCCCCGGCATTGTGATTGTGGACGAGGCCTACGCGGAGTTCTCCGACGAGCCGAGCGCGGTGGGGCTGCTGGAGCAGTACCCGACGAAGCTGGTGGTTTCCCGCACCATGTCCAAGGCCTTCGACTTCGCCGGCGGGCGGCTGGGCTACTTCGTGGCCCACCCGGCGTTTATCGAGGCCGTGATGCTGGTGCGCCTGCCGTACCACCTGGCGACCCTGTCGCAGGCAGCGGCGGAAGTGGCGCTGGAACACTCCGCGGCCACGCTGCAGACGGTGGCGAAACTGCGCCAGGAGCGCGACCGAGTGGTTGCCCGCCTGCGCGAGCTGGGCTACGACGTGATCGACTCGCACTCGAACTTCGTGTTCTTTGGCGGCTTTGCCCACGTCGGCGATTCGGCCGCGGTGTGGCAGCGATTCCTGGACCAAGAGGTGCTGATCCGCGACGTCGGTGTGGCAGGCTGGCTGCGCGCGACGATTGGACTGCCGGAGGAAAACGATGCGTTTCTTGCCGCCGCCGCCAAGATGATGGACGATTAGACACATTAGACAGACGTTTCAAGAGCTTTTAGAGAACGAGACCAGAGAGGTAGGTGCAAAGCCACCGTGGCCACGAACCCCACCCCGCGCATCGGGAAGGCCCAGCGCGCCACCAAAGAATCAGACATCCAGGTCGAGTGGAACCTGGACGGAACCGGCAAGACCGACATCGATACGGGAGTGCCGTTCTTCGACCACATGCTGACCGCCCTCGGCGCGCACGGTTCCTTCGACCTGAAGGTGCACGCCCGCGGCGACGTGGAGATCGACGCGCACCACACCGTCGAGGACACCGCCATCGTCATGGGGCAGGCCCTGGCGCAGGCGTTGGGCGACAAGGCGGGGATCCGCCGCTTCGGCGATGCTTTCATCCCGATGGACGAGACGCTGGCGCACGCTGCTGTGGACGTGTCTGGCCGCCCGTACTACGTGGGCGTGGGGGAGCCTGAGCAGATGCTCAGCGCGGTGATCGGTGGGCACTACGCCACCGTCATCAACCAGCACTTCTTTGAGACCCTGGCGCTGAACTCGCGCATTGCCCTGCACGTGCGCTGCCTGTACGGCCGCGACCCGCACCACATCACCGAGGCGGAGTTTAAGGCCGTGGCCCGCGCGCTGCGCGCCGCCGTGGAGGACGACCCGCGCGTGGGCGGGGTTCCGTCGACCAAGGGAACACTGTAATGGCGCGCCCGAAGGCGCTGACCATTGAAGAACTAGAAAAGATCGATTCCGTGTGGAAGGCCCCCGGCCTTATCGCCACACTGGTGTCGGTCTTCTGTGCGTTCGGTGGCTGGGCGCTACTCCTGCCGGTCATCCCCCTGGCCGTGATCGATGGGGGCGGAACCGATAGCGTGGCGGGCCTGTCCACGGGCGTGTTCATGGCCGCCACCGTGCTGACGCAGGCCTTCACCCCGCGCCTCCTGCGCGCCGTGGGCTATGCGCCCGTGATGCTGGGTGCCGCGCTGCTGCTGGGCTTCCCGGCATTGGCGTATGTGGCCGACATGTCCGCGGTGACGGTGCTGGCCATCGCCGCCGTGCGCGGCGTGGGCTTCGGTGCGGTGACGGTGACGGAGGCCGCGCTGATTGCGGAGCTGGTGCCGCCGCGCCTGGTGGGGCGCTCCTCTGGCGTGTTCGGCGCGACGGTGGGTGTGACACAGCTGATTAGCTTCCCGCTGGGTATGTGGCTCTACGGCAGCTTCGGCCTGGTCGGAGTGTGCTCGGCCGCGGCGCTGTACTCGGCCGTGGGTGCCCTGGCTGCGCTGCAGCTGCCGAAGGTCGAGCGCGAGAACTCGCCCGGTGTGGCCGCCGATATTCCCGACAATGCAACCTCGCAGACGGACTACACGCCGGAGGCGCCGCGCGTGGCCACGTGGAAGCTGGCCACCGTGCCGGGGCTTTCCATCGGTGCGGCCGCCGTGGGCTTCGCCGGGTTCAGCACGTTCCTGGCGCCCGCCGCCGGCGAGATCGACGTGGCAGTGGCCGCCACCATCTCCGGCTTGGCGCTGAGCGTGGTGGGCTTGATGCAGATCGGCTCCCGCCTGTTCAGCGGTTGGTACGCCGACCGCGTGGGCGAGCCGGGTCGCCTGAACGCGCTGGGCCTGGTGCTGTGCGTGGTGGGACTGGCCTCCGCGGCGATCATGCTGGCCGTGCACCCCACGGGCGGGGTGTTGCTGCTCTGGTCGCTGCTGTCGGCTGCGTTCTTCGGCGCGGGCTTCGGCATCAACCAGACCGAGGCGCTGCTGATGCTCTTTGACCGCCTGCCCAGGGCCGAGTCCGCCAAGGCATCGGCGCTGTGGAATATGACCTTCGACGGGGGCACCGGTGTGGGCGCGATCCTGCTGGGCTTTGTGGCCGGTGCGCTGACCTACCAGGGGGCCTTCATCACCGCCGGGGTGGTCGCCGCGTTTGGTTTCGTTGTGGCTATCCTCGACCGGATTGTGGGGCGTCACCGCGTCGCCGAGTACGGCAATGTGCGCGAAACATTGCGTCGAGTCCGACGGCGTGAACTGCGCTCCGGTAAGTCCGGCTAGGATAACCAGTTATGAATTCTTCTCTTTCTTCTCGACGCCCACATGTCGCCCTCCTGGACTACGGCAGCGGAAACGTACGCTCCGCCCAGCGAGCGGTTGAAAGGGCAGGCGCCGAGGTCGAGGTGACCCGCGACCCGGAGGCGGTACAGCGGGCCGACGGGCTGCTAGTGCCGGGTGTGGGAGCCTACAGTGCGTGCATGAAGCAGCTGCACAGCGTGTATGGGGACCGTCTGATCGGTCAGCGACTGGCGGGCGGGCGCCCGGTGCTGGGCATCTGCGTGGGAATGCAGATCCTCTTCGACCGGGGAGTGGAGTTCGCGGAAGGCACGGGAGAAGCTGGCGCGGGGGAGGCAGCCTTTACGGAGGGCATGGGCGAGTGGCCCGGCACCGTGGAGAAGCTGGATGCCGATGTGCTGCCGCACATGGGATGGAACACCGTGGGGGTCGGCGATGGTTCGTCGGCCAGCGCGCTGGGCAAGCCAGCTGCCGAACCGACGAAGATGTTCGCCGGGATCAAGGAGTCCGAGCGTTTCTACTTCGTCCACTCCTATGGTGTGCAGGAGTGGGAGCTGTTGACCGACGGGCGTACCGAGCCGCCACTGGTGCACTGGGCGACCCACGGCCGCAGCCGCTTCGTCGCAGCCGTGGAAAATGGCCCGCTGTGGGCCACGCAGTTCCACCCCGAGAAGTCCGGCGATGCGGGGCTAAAGCTACTGCAGAACTGGGTGGACACGCTCTAGCTCTAGAAATAGCACTAGTTTTCATTGATTTAATCGTCGCCGACCTCGATACACGTTAGGATTCTCCCTATGGCTTCTACTGATAATTCCCGTGCTCTGACCCTGCTTCCCGCCGTCGACGTAGCCGACGGCCAGGCCGTCCGCCTAGTACAGGGCGCGGCGGGCACGGAAACCAGCTACGGAGCACCGATCGAGGCCGCCCTGGCCTGGCAGAACGCGGGCGCGGAGTGGATCCACCTGGTGGACCTCGACGCAGCCTTCGGCCGGGGCAGCAACTTCGAGCTGCTGAAGGAGGTCACCGGCCAGCTGGACGTGAACGTGGAGCTGTCCGGCGGCATCCGCGACGACGAGTCGCTGGAGCGCGCTCTGTCCACCGGCTGCCGCCGCGTGAACATCGGCACCGCTGCGCTGGAGGATCCGGACTGGTGCGAGTCCGTCATCTCCCGCTACGGCGACAAGGTGGCCATCGGCCTGGACACCCGCGAGGTCGACGGCGAGTGGCGCCTGCGCGGCCGCGGCTGGACCTCCGACGGCGGCGAGCTGTGGGAGGTACTGGAGCGCCTGGATTCCCAAGGGGTTTCCCGCCTGGTGGTCACCGACGTCAGCCGCGACGGCATGCTAAACGGCCCGAACATCGACCTGCTGCGTGAGGTGGCTGCTGCCACCGACGCGCCGGTAGTGGCCTCCGGTGGCATCTCCAGCCTGGACGACATCCGCGCGCTGGCGGCTGTGGTGCACGAGGGCGTGGACTCCGCGATCGTGGGCAAGGCACTGTACGCGGGCAAGTTCACCCTGGAGGAGGCCCTGGAAGCGGCCCGGGAAACGGCAAGGGGGAGCGACAACTAATGACAGCCTTCCACGGACTGTCCCCGGAGGAACTGGATACCCGCTCGCTGCTGGCCATCGCCGAGGCGGCGGTGGACGAGGCCGAGACGACGTTTACCGCCGCCGTCGGCGCGGAGCCGGAGGTAATCAAGTCCCCCGGCGACTTCGCCACCGAGGCGGACCTGAGTGTCGAACGCCAGCTGCGCACGCTGCTGACGCAATACACCGGCCTGCCCGTGCACGGCGAGGAGTTCGGCACGGTGCGCCCCGGCGAGATCCCGGGGGAGAACATCACCGAGCCGAACCCTAATGACGCGATGGCGGACGGCCTGGACGGCCCGCGCCGCAAGTCGCTCGAAGCCGGGGACCAGGAACTGCCGGAGACCTTCTGGGTCGTGGACCCCATCGACGGCACAGCCAACTACGCGGTGGGCAATCCTTTTGCCTGCATTCTCGTTTCTTTGGTGCACCAGGGGCAGACCATGGTCTCCGTCACCGAGATGCCGCTACTGGGCAAGCGCATCACCGCCCGTCGCGGTGAGGGGCTGCTGGTGGACGGCCACCCGGCCCGCGCCATGCCGCCGTCGGATCCGGGAGTGACGCAGATCAGCTTCGGCTCCATCCTGTCGCAGCGCCGCGGCAACCTGCCGATTTCCTATCGTCAGGACATGCTGAACGAGATCGGAAAGTCCTACCCGCGCATGCGCGTCACCGGCTCGGTGGGCATCGACCTGGCCTTCACCGCCGCCGGCGTGTTCGGCGGTACGGTCACCTTCAGCCCGAACCTGTGGGACAACGCGGCGGGCATCCTCGCAGTGGAGGAAAACGGTGGCGTTGCCACCGACTTCGCGGGCAACCCGTGGCGCCCGGGCGTTTCCGGCCTGGTCGCAGGCGAGCCGGAGGTGCACGCCACCATCCTCCAGCACATTCAGGCCGTGCCGATCGGCACGGCCGCCCGCAACGCCCAGGAGATCCGCGACCGAGGGGGCATCCGATGAGTGTTACCGTGCGCGTTATCCCGTGCCTGGACGTGGACAACGGCCGCGTCGTCAAGGGCGTGAACTTCGAGGGCCTGCGCGATGCTGGAGACCCCGTCGAGCTGGCCAAGCGCTACGACGCGCTGGGCGCCGACGAGCTGACTTTCCTGGACGTATCCGCCTCCAAGGACGGGCGCGGCACCATGCTGGACGTCGTACGCCACACCGCCGACCAGGTGTTCATCCCGCTGACCGTCGGCGGGGGAGTGCGCAGCGAGGAGGACGTAGACGCCTTGCTGCGCGCCGGCGCGGACAAAGTCAGCGTCAATTCCTCGGCTGTCGCCCGCCCCGAGCTGCTGCGCGAACTTTCCCAACGCTTCGGCGCGCAGTGCATCGTCCTGTCCGTGGACGCCCGCCGCGTGAAAGACCCCGCGGAGGCGGACAAGTACCCCTCCGGCTTTGAGGTCACCACCCACGGCGGCACCAAATCCGCCGGGCTGGATGCCATCGAGTGGGCCCGCAAGGGCGAGGAGCTGGGCGTGGGGGAGATCCTGCTGAACTCCATGGACGGCGACGGCACCAAGGCCGGCTTCGACATCGAGATGCTGCAGGCCGTGCGCAAGGCCGTCTCTATCCCCGTCATCGCCTCCGGCGGCGCGGGCGCCCCGGAGCACTTCCCGCCCGCCGTGGAGGCCGGCGCGGATGCCGTGCTGGCGGCCTCCATCTTCCACTTCGGCGAGGTCGAGATCCGCGAGGTCAAGCAGGCCCTGGCCGATGCGGGCTACGAGGTACGGCTGTGAGCAGTGCAGACTCCAACACAGACCCGGCAAGCTACGAGCTAGACCGCGCCATCGCCGAGCGCGTCCGCTTTAACGCAGACGGCCTGGTGCCCGCCATCGTCCAGGACATCACGAATGGTGACGTGCTGATGATGGCGTGGATGAACGACCACGCCCTAGCTCACACCCTGGCCACCAAGAAGGGCACCTACTGGTCCCGGTCGCGCCAGTCCTACTGGATCAAGGGCGAGACCAGCGGCCACACCCAGCGCGTCGAAGAGGTGCGCCTGGACTGCGACGGCGATACGGTGCTGCTGAAGATCGAGCAGACCGGCGCGGCCTGCCACACCGGCGACCGCACTTGTTTTGACGCCGACCGCTTGGCCTAACATGTCAGACATGGGTGACAACACTTCCAGCAAGTCCATCGGCGACCTGACAAGCCTTGAGACCTTCCGCGAGCTCGCGGCCAACCACCGCGTGGTGCCCGTGGTTCGCAAGGTCCTCGCCGATGGGGAGACCGCCCTGTCCGCCTACCGGAAGCTCGCCGACGGCCGACCCGGCACGTTCCTGCTGGAATCGGCAGCGCACGGCCAGTCGTGGGATCGCTACTCCTTCATCGGCACCGGAGCCCGCTGCGCGCTGACCGCCAAGGGTGGCGTGGATGGTGGCGCGGCACGTTGGATCGGCCAGCCTCCGGTGGACATCCCAGAGGGCACCGACCCGCTAGATGCGATCCGCAACACGCTGGCACACCTGCAGACCGCCCCGATGCCCGGACTGCCACCGCTGACCAGCGGCCTGGTGGGCTACATGGGCTACGACATGATCCGCTACATCGAAAATGTGCCGGACACCTGCACCGACGACCTGAACATTCCCGACATGGTGCAGCTGCTGGTGGAGGACATGGCCGTCGTCGACCACTACGAGGGCACCATCTGGCTGATCGCCAGCGTGATCAACTGGGATAACTCCGACGAGCGCGTGGACGAGGCATACGCCGAGGCAGTCACACGTCTAGACACCATGGTGGAACGGCTGGCCACAGGCGTGGCAGGGGGCGTCACTACCTTCGAAACCCCCACACCTAAGTACCGCAGGCAGCGCACCTACGACGACCACCGCGAGCGCATCGGCAAAGTCAAGGAGCACATCAAGGCCGGCGATGCTTTCCAGGTGGTGCTCTCGCAGCGCTTCGAAATGGAGACCGACGTCGACCCGATCGACATCTATCGCATGCTGCGGGTATCGAACCCTTCGCCCTACATGTTCCTGGTTAACGTGCCTACCGAGGGTTTTGACGCCACCGCGTTCCACATCATCGGCTCCTCCCCGGAATCGCTGGTGCAGGTCCGTGACGGCAATGTCACGACGTTCCCCATCGCCGGATCCAGGCCGCGCGGCGAGACGGTGGAGCAGGACTTCGCCTTCGAGCGCGAGCTGGTCAACGACGAGAAGGAAAACTCCGAACACCTGATGCTGGTGGACCTGGGTCGCAACGACCTCGGAAGGGTCAGCGAGCCCGGCACGGTGGAAGTGCACGACTTCCGCCACGTGGAGCGCTACTCGGCGGTGATGCACCTGGTATCCGGTGTCAGCGGCAAGCTGGCCGCGGGGAAGACGGCGGTGGATGCATTCAATGCGACGTTCCCGGCCGGGACCCTGTCGGGCGCGCCGAAGCCCTCGGCGCTGAAGATCATCGACACGCTGGAGGACACGCGCCGCGGAGTGTACGGCGGCACAGTCGGCTACTTCGACTTTTCCGGCAACACCGACCAATCCATAGCCATCCGCACCGGGCTGTACAAGGACGGCACCGTGTACGTCCAGGCCGGCGGAGGAATCGTCGCGGACTCCGACCCGGAGGCGGAGGACCTGGAGACCCGCAACAAGGCCGCGGCGGTGCTGCGGGCGGTTGCTGCGGCGGAGACCATGAAGAACGCAGGGGAGAAGCAGTGAGCAAGAGCACGGCAGAGGACATAAAAGGGGACGTAACGCAGAAGGCCAAGCGCATCCGGCAGATCGCGCTGCTGTGCGTGGTGCTGAGCGCGGCGGGCCTGTGGGGCGCGAGCCGCCTGAAATTCGTGACCGTGGCCGTCGACGACGACAAGGCCGGGGCCTCCACCAAGGAGCTCGTGGGATCCGTGTGGGACCCCGCGCTGGTGCCGCTGGCGCTGGCGATGGTGGCCGCGCTGATCCTCTCGATGGCGGTGCAGCCCATGGTCCGGCGGGTGCTGGGTGTGGTGATCGTCGCGCTGGCGGCCACCGCCAGCTTCCGCGCAGTGCAGCTTCTAAGCAGCGACGTGGACCTGGCTCGCGCGCAGAGCCTGCTGCGAAGCGGCGCGGCCACGCAAAAGGAATCCGACCCGGTGCAGATCTCCGAATGGGCGCGAGTGATCAGCGGTGATGTGCACTCGCTGGGCATCGTGCTGGTGCTTGTCGCGGCGGCAATCGGTGTGATCGGTGGTGCGATCCTGATTCTGCGACCCGGCCAGGAATCCAAGGGACATAGCCGCTACGAGACCCCGGAGGTGCGCCGCGCGGACGCGGAGGAGGACCTCGCGGAGAATCCAGATTCAACCCGCGTTCTGTGGGATGCCCTGGATGCGGGGGTGGATCCGACCGAAGAATCCGATTTCTCCCGCACCAAGCAGGGGCGATAAGCTCAGGGGTGTGACACACATGACTGTTCTCGACCAGATCATCGCCGGGGTGCTTGAAGACCAGGCCGAGCGGGAAGCCAAGATCCCATACAAAGAGATCAAGGCCATGTCCCTGGACGCACCTCCGGCGCTCGACGCCCACGCCGCGCTGGCCGCCCCCGGGGTCAGCCTCATCGCCGAGGTGAAGCGCGCCAGCCCCTCTAAGGGAGATCTCGCCGAGATCGCCGAGCCGGAAGTGCTGGCTAAGGCCTACGAGGACAACGGGGCCACCGCCATCAGTTGCCTCACCGAGCAGCGCCGCTTCAAGGGCTCCCTCGAGGACTTCGACGCGGTGCGCCGCGCGGTGAACATCCCGCTGCTGCGCAAGGACTTCACGGTGAACCCGTACCAGATCCACGAGGCCCGGGCGCACGGCGCGGACATTGTGCTGCTCATCGTCGCCGCCCTCGAGCAGCAGCGCCTGGAATCCCTGCTGGACCGCACCGAGTCCCTGGGCATGACCGCCCTGGTGGAGGTCCACACCGCCGAGGAGGCCGAGCGCGCTGTCGCTGCCGGCGCCAAGGTCATCGGCGTCAACGCCCGAAACCTCAAGACGCTGGACGTCGACCCGCAGGTGTTCAGCAAAATCGCCCCAACACTTCCGGACGACGTAGTGAAGATCGCAGAATCGGGCGTCAAGAATAAAAACGACCTCAACGCCTATGCCGCAGCGGGCGCGGACGCAGTGCTCGTCGGCGAAGGCCTGGTCACCGCAGGTAACCCAGCACAGGCGTGCCGGGACCTTGCCGCAGCGGGGAAGCACCCCGCCTGCCCCCAAAAAAATTCCTAAGCGATAGCATATAAAACTGTGACTACCGAGAAGACCTTCAAGAACGCCGACGCGCAGGGCAAGCGTCTGCCGACGGTAGGCGAGATCCTGGCGACCGCCACCCACCACGAGCCCGACGAGCGCGGACACTGGGGTGACTTCGGCGGCCGCTACGTCCCCGAGGCCCTCATGGCAGTGATCGAGGAGATCACCGATGCCTGGGCGAAGGCCCGCTCGGACCAGGGCTACCTGGACCAGCTCGACGAGCTGCACCGCACCTACACCGGCCGCCCGTCGCCGCTGTACTACGCGGCCCGCTTCTCCGAGGCCGTGGGTGCCGAAGTGTGGCTGAAGCGCGAAGACCTCAACCACACCGGCTCCCACAAGATCAACAACGTGCTGGGGCAGGTGCTGCTGGCCAAGCGCATGGGCAAGACCCGCGTGATCGCGGAGACCGGCGCGGGCCAGCACGGTGTGGCCACGGCGACGGCCTGTGCGCTGCTCGGCCTGGAATGCCGGATCTACATGGGGGCTGTGGACGCCGAACGTCAGGCCCTCAACATTGCCCGCATGCGCCTGCTCGGCGCCCACGTGGAGGTAGTGGAGATCGGCTCCCGCACCCTGAAGGACGCCATCAACGAGGCCATGCGCTTCTGGGTTTCCAACGCCGACGACACCTACTACTGCTTCGGCACCGCCGCCGGCCCGCACCCGTTCCCGCAGATGGTGCGCGACCTGCAGCGCGTGATCGGTGTGGAGGCGCGCCAGCAGCTGCTGGCCGAAACCGGCAAGCTGCCCGACGCCGTGGTGGCCTGTGTGGGCGGCGGCTCCAACGCGATCGGCCTGTTCCACCCGTTCATCGAGGACGAAGGCGTGGACATCGTCGGCGCTGAGGCCGCGGGCGACGGTGTGGAGACTGGGCGCCACGCCGCGCCGATCAACCTGGGGCTGCAGGGCGTGTTCCAGGGTTCCTTCGCCGACCTGATGCAGGACGAGGACGGGCAGATCATCGAATCGCACTCCATCTCCGCCGGGTTGGACTATCCGGGAGTGGGGCCGGAGCACTCTAAGCTGCACGCGGAGGGGCGCGCCCGCTACCTGCCGATCACCGACTCCGAGGCCATGGACGCCTTCAAGCAGCTGACCCGCCTGGAGGGCATCATCCCCGCCATCGAGTCCTCTCACGCCGTGGCCGCCGCCATCAAGGTGGCCGCGGAGAAGCCGGGCGCCACGCTGATTGTGAACATTTCCGGCCGCGGCGACAAGGACGTCAACACTGCCGCGAAGTGGTTCGACATGCTGGATCAGAAGAGCGAGAAGGACAGCTAACCCATGACCTCCCGGCTTTCTAAGGTTTTCACCGACGCGCGCGCCGAGGGGCGAGCCGCACTCGTGGCCTACTTCCCGGCCGGCTATCCCACGGTGGCTAAGTCCAAGGAGCTTGTCGCCGAACTGGCCCAGCACGCCGACCTGATCGAGGTGGGTATTCCGTTCACTGACCCGATGATGGACGGCCCGACCATCCAGGCCGCCGCCAACGAAGCGCTGGCCAATGGTTTTCGGGTGAAGGACACTCTCGACGTCGTCCGCGCCGTTACCGAGGCCGGCGGCCAGGCCGTCATCATGTCCTACTGGAACCCCGTGCTGCAGTACGGCCCGGAGAAGTTCGCCGCCGACCTGGCCGCCGCCGGGGGACTGGGCTCCATCATCCCGGACCTGCTGCCGGAGGAAGCCGGCCGTTGGGCGGAGGCCTGCAAGGCCAACGACCTATCGCCGGTCTATCTCGTCGCGCCCTCCACCACGCCGGAGCGCATGGCCCTTACTGTTGACGCCGGCGACGGCTTCATCTACGCCGCATCCCACATGGGTGTGACGGGCGCGCAGGACGAGGTCTCCAGTTCCGCCGAGGAGCTGGTCGCCCGCGTTCGCGAGGCCACGGACCTGCCGGTGGCAGTGGGGCTGGGCGTGAAGACCGGCGAGCACGCGGCGAACATCGCTTCCTACGCCGACGGCGTGATCGTCGGCTCCGCGCTGATCCAAGCCGCAGCCGAAGGCAACCTGGGCGAGCTGGCCGCAGAGCTGGCGCGAGGCGTTCGCGCATGATCGCGGCGGCCATTCCTTCGCCACCGCAGGGTGTCTGGGAGCTAGGGCCCATTCCCATCCGCGCCTACGCGCTGTGCATCCTCACAGGTGTGATCGTGGCCTACTTCTGGACTCGCCGCCGCTACGCGAAGCTGGGCGGGGACCCGGAGGTCACCGTCGACGCGCTGCTCGTCGCCGTGCCCGCGGGCATCATCGGCGCCCGGATTTACCACGTGATCACCGATCACGACAAATACTTCGGCGAGGGCAAAGACCCCACCCAGGTGTTCAACATCACCAACGGCGGTTTGGGGATCTGGGGCGGAGTGGTTCTAGGGTCCCTGGCCGTGTGGCTGCTATTCAAGGCCAAGGGGCTGCCGCTGGGCACTCTCGCCGCCGCCGTGGCGCCGACAGTGCCGCTTGCGCAGGCCATCGGCCGGCTGGGCAACTGGTTCAATCAGGAGCTCTACGGCGGGCCCAGCGACGCACCCTGGGCGCTGGAGATCTATCGCCGTGTGGATGAAAGCGGCTACACCGCGCCGATCACCGGCCGCTCCACCGGGGAAGTGCTGGCCACCGTCCAGCCGACGTTCCTCTACGAGTTGATCTGGAACCTGCTCGTGGTCGTACTGCTGCTCGTCGCGGAACGCTACTGGCGCGTTGGCGGGGGCAGGCTGTTCACCCTCTACGTCATGGGCTACACCTTCGGCCGCTTCTTCATCGAAAACATGCGAACAGACGCCGCCACCACCGTATTCGGCGACGTGCGCATCAACGTTGTCGTTTCCGCAGTGGTGTTCCTCGCCGCGACAGCACTGTTCGTCTGGTGGACAGTGCAGCAACGCAAGGCTGAGGGCGTCACAAAAGAAGAAACGAAGTAGCGGGGACAACGGTGCGGGACTATCCTCGAGTCCGTGAATAGAAGAACCAAGATTGTTTGCACCCTGGGCCCCGCGGTCGCTTCGAAGGAGCAGATTCGCGGGCTCGTAGACGCAGGAATGAACGTTGCGCGCCTCAACTTTTCCCACGGCGAGCACGCAGACCACGAGCAGAATTACAACTGGGTTCGACAGGCCACCGATGAATCCGGCAAAGCCGTCGGTATCCTCGCCGACCTGCAAGGCCCGAAGATCCGCCTCGGACGCTTCGCAGAGGGCGCAACCGTCTGGGCGACCGGCGAGACCGTACGCATCACCGTCGACGACGTTCAGGGCACCCACGACCGTGTATCCACCACCTACAAGGGCCTGGCCCGCGACGCCCGCCCCGGCGACCGCCTGTTGGTCGACGACGGCAAGATCGCGCTGGTGTGCAAGGAAGTCGACGGCAACGACGTCGTGTGCGAGGTCATCGAGGGAGGCCCGGTTTCCAACAACAAGGGTGTCTCCCTGCCGGGCATGAACATCTCCGTGCCGGCGCTGAGTGAGAAGGACACCGAAGACCTGCGCTTCGCCCTGCAGCTGGGCGTGGACTTCATCGCCCTGTCCTTCGTGCGCAGCCCCTCCGACGTGGAGCTGGTGCGCGACATCATGGACGAGGTTGGCCGCCGCGTGCCGGTGATCGCCAAGCTGGAGAAGCCGGAGGCAGTCGACGCGCTGGAGCCGGTTATTCTGGCCTTCGACGCAATCATGGTCGCCCGCGGTGACCTGGGCGTGGAGGTGCCGCTGGAGGACGTGCCGCTGGTGCAGAAGCGCGCCATCCAGATCGCCCGCGAGAACGCCAAGCCGGTGATCGTGGCAACGCAGATGCTGGACTCCATGATCGAGAACTCCCGCCCGACGCGCGCCGAAGCCTCCGACGTGGCCAACGCCGTGCTCGACGGTGCGGATGCCGTGATGCTCTCCGGCGAGACCTCCATCGGCAAGCACCCGATCACCACCGTGGAGACGATGGCCCGCATCGTCCGCGCCGCGGAGATCGACGGGGAAGTACCGCCACTGACCCACCGCCCGCGCACCCGCCGCGGCGTGATTTCCTACGCAGCCAAGGACATCGGCGAGCGCCTGAACGCGAAGGCACTGGTGGCCTTCACCTCCTCCGGCGATACCGCCAAGCGCGTGGCGCGCCTACGCTCCCACCTGCCGCTGCTGGTGTTCACGCCGTCGCAGGCCGTGCGCTCGCAGCTGGCGCTGACGTGGGGCGTAGAGACGTTCCTCATCGAAGACGTGAAGTCCACCGACGAGATGATGGACACCGTCGACCACCACCTGCTGGCCATGCCGGAGTACAAGTACGACGACATGATGGTCGTCGTCGCCGGCTCCCCACCCGGGATTTCCGGCAACACCAACATGATCCAGGTGCACCTGCTGGGTCAGGAGCGGAAGAGGTAACTCAGCGTCGCGGCCAACGCCGCGTCGGTGGAGGTGCCCAGCGCCTCAATGCGCGGGGCGAAAGCACCGTGGTGGTTGCCCGGCACCGGATCCCCGGAAGCCCACAGCTCCGGATCCGTGGTGCCGATAGTCCAGAAAAGGTAGGGCACGTCGAAGTGACGGGGGATCTCCGAGAAGTCCTCGGAGGCTGTCCAGGGTTCGGCGTCAATAGAATCCTCCCCGAAGACCGCATCGAACACCGGGCGTACGTGCTCGAACGTGCTGGGGGTATTGTCGGTGAGCTCGCCGTGGGCGGAGTACTCGAACTCGGGCGGAAGCTCGCAGCCGGAAGCATCGCACTCGGCGCGGACGACCCGCTCGATGGCGGCGTAGGTCTTGTCGCGTACGTCCGTGTCGTAGAAGCGGCAGTTAAGCACCAGCGTGGCATCTTCCGGGATGGTGTTGTTCGTGTGCCCGGAGGACAGAGTGCCGACGGTGATGACGGCGAAGTCCGACGGGGCAACCTCGCGGCCGACGATGCCCTGCAGGCGGACAACGATCATCGCTGCCAGGAACGTCGGGTCGATTGATTCCTGCGGGCGCGAGCCGTGGGAGGACTTACCGTAGAGCTTGATGGTGATCGTGTCGCAGGCTGCCAGCACCGGACCGGGCGCGGACATGACGGTGCCGAGGCGGCCGGGTAGGACGTGCTGGCCCAGGCACACATCGGGGGTGGGGATCTTCTCCGCCAGGCCGTCGTTGATCATGTTGCTGGCGCCGGCGGTGACCTCCTCCGCGGGTTGGAACAGCGCAATGAAGGTGCCGTGCCAGGCATCGCGGCGCTCGTCGAGAACCGCACACAGACCCATGAGTGCCGCGGCGTGCATATCGTGGCCGCACGCATGCATCACCCCGTCGTTCTTGGAGGCATAGGGCAGCCCCGTCGTTTCCTGCACAGGTAGGGCATCGAAATCGGCGCGCATAAGCACGGTCGGCTCGTCTGCGCTGGTTGCCTCGCTGCTCGGGTTACGGAACACGGCGGTGACGCCATAACCCCCGATACCCGTGGTCACCTCACAATCCATCTGCGCTAACCGCGCGGTAATGTGCTTGGCGGTTTGCTCCTCCTGCAGCGACAACTCGGGGTTCTCGTGCATCCACTGGTAGAAGCTATCCTGCCAGCTCAGATCCACGCCGTGGTTTGCGATGAACTCTGCAATATCTGCGTTGCGCAAAGCGAAACTTGTCCTTTCTAGCGGATTAGCGGATTAGCGGATGGCCGGGTTGTACTTCAGCATGTTGGGGCGGGTGGCGCAGTCGTCGCCAAGGCGGATACCCGGGGCCAGCTGACCTTCCTCCTGAGCCTTAACCAGGGCATTGAGCACGCGCTCCCGGAGGTCCGCCGGGGAAATGGTGTTGATGAAAATCTTCGTGCCGCCTTCGAAACCGGCCATGGTGGACACACGCCACTTAATGACAATGCGCCAGGGCATCGGGACGTCAACGTCGAGGGGACGGTGCAGCCACTCCTCATTGCAGGAGATGTGCGGCCCGGCGGCGACGTGGCAGGCGTGAACCAAGTCCGAGACGGCATCGCGTTCGGCGTCAGACATCAGCCAAGGCTCGGTCGTGGCGGACTTGGAGAAAACCTCGAGGGTCGGCCAACGGTGCCCAAAACCAGCAAACGCGATGGCGTGGTCGTTTTCGGCGATGACGAGGTTGTGGCGGGCAGCGTAGTCGACGGCCCACTCGTTGTACATGTTCGGGTTCGCGCGGACCTGGGCGATCTCGAGCTCGTTCTGCAGGCCGTGCTCGTCGATGGCGACGAGCTGCTTGTGGAGGTGCTCGAAGCTGGCGCCCGCCGGGGCAAGCCAGTTCTGGAACGCGGCGACGTAGCGGACGTAACGGTTGGCGCGGTAGAGGCGATCCATGCCGTCGACGGTGAAGGCGATGAAGTGGCGGTGGTTCTCCCAGCTGAGAGTGCCACTGGAGGCCAACTGGTCGGTAGTGTCTGCGCCGGGGACGTAGTGGTCGCGGGCGATGATCACGTCGTGGCCGCCGGCGAAGAGCCCGGCGCTTTTCTCGTAGAGGGTTTGCATGCGACTTTCGGGGGAGAAGAGCTCGTCGAGTTCTTCTTGTGTGGTGCCGCCGGCGGACCACTTGGCGCGCAGGATCTGCTCGACGTGGTCCTGGCCGGCTTCCTCGGACAGGTAGTCGGTCATGTGCTTGGCGGCGGCGGGGTTCATCCGGTAGCCGTAGTTCAGGAGCCAGTAGTCGTAGGTAAGGATCTCGAAAAGGTTCGCCACGCGACGGAACAGCGGTTCGGTTTCCTCCAGCTTGCTAACCGGCAGTCCGCGCAGGATGTGTGCCTGCCCGTCCTCGTCGAGCACGAGGCGGGACTTCTCCGGCGGGGTGTCCAGCTTGCGGTTCAGGCCGAATGCGGTGGCGGAGTCGCGGTCGCCGACGGTGCGCACCTCTGGGCGGTGCTCGGCGATGGGGCGGTTGCCGCGGCCGGGTACGGTCCACACTTCGGTGCCGGAAAACGGGTTGACCTGTTTGATCGTTCCGTCCGGCAGGGTGGTCAGGGGCGGTACGGGCGCGGGGTGCGAAGCATGGGAACCAATCACGGCAAACATTCTAGTAGGTTTCATGTCCTGAAGATCACACCGCCGTGCACTGCGCCGACCCACCGCCGTGCTTGCTGTTCGCTGCTGCGTGCTGCCACACTAGGGGAATGCCAAAGATTATTTTCAGGCTGCTGGCTAACCAGGAGCAGCTGGCCGCTATCGAGCAGGATTTCCGCTCCATGATCTCCGCCCTCGGCGAAGCGTTCGAGGGCACGCTAAATCTCCAGTCCGGGCAAGCTGCAGACCCCGAACTGGTCACTACCTGGGTGGAGCTTTTCGGCGAGAGCCCCGACGAGGGCAATGACCCCGCCACCGGCGCCGAGCTAACCGTCGACGTTGTCCGCTATGAAATCGGCTCCGTCTCCGGCCTAGCGATGCACTTCGCCGAGCTCCTCACGGTCCGCGAGAAGGAACCTGCCGAGCCGCTTCTGCGCCAGGTCCAGGACGACCCTGGCACACCCCGCGTGCCTTGGCACGTCACTGTGGCTTCGGTATAACTCCTCTCGCGTGGGTGGTGAACTGCTCCCCGTGGTGGTTCACCCACTTGATCGTCCAGCCGCCATCGCTAGTGCTGGCTCTCCACTGCCCGTTGGTTTTCAAACTGTGGTGGGCGCGGCATAAGCACTGCATATTTCGCACATCCGTCGCGCCTCCCGCCGAGGGGTCCGTGTGGTTGTACGGCACGATGTGGTCTTTGTCGCACATCGGCGCGGGGTGTTCGCATCCGGGGAACCGGCAGGTGCCGTCCCTGCCGATGAGGAATTCCTTCATTTCCCTGCTTGGCGTGTACTGCTCCACGGCCGGCGGCACCGTCACGCTGTCCACGCGTTTGGCGAAGCTTTCGTACACGTCGGCCTGCTCGGTGCTGATTGCCCCGACTCCCGGGATGAACCCTGGGCCGCCTTCCCACCGGAAGACGTGGACGTGCACTACCGTGTTGGTTTCTTCGCCGCTGATCAGCCCCGCGATCACGTCCATCCGTGCTTGCGCGAGGTCGCAGTCTAGCTCCCCGGCCAGCACTTTCGCCTTCTTCGTTACTGCTTCCCACATGCGCTGCGATTGGTCTTTCGGCATGTTCAGCGTCCACCGGGAAAGCTCGGCGGTTCCGCCCAGCGTCGTCACGGATCCTTTAGTCGCGGAGCGTTCCTCCGCCGCCGCCTTTTCG
Source organism: Corynebacterium sp. HMSC08A12 (assembly GCF_001807485.1). GTDB lineage: Bacteria > Actinomycetota > Actinomycetes > Mycobacteriales > Mycobacteriaceae > Corynebacterium > Corynebacterium evansiae. Next base: position 186,250 of record NZ_KV789190.1, read on the forward strand.
CCTTCGGCAAATGGGGTGGGGAAGTCCCGCGCGATCACTTCGCACAGGTATTCGCCCAGTTCCTTCGCCGTCGGCCCCTCCTCGCGTGCACTGATGCAGTCCACCGCGTGCTTCTCCAGGTAGCGGTTGAACTGTTCTATGTCCATGATCGCCTGCCCCGCCTCGTCGGGCTCTGTCAGCTGTGCCGCGTAGGCGTTGCGCACCCGCCACACTTGCTCGAGGTGCCGCACGCCGATCACCCCGGCTTTCAGCGCCGCCAGCCCGAGCATGTTCATCACGGCGAGTATCTGCGCCGCGTGCGAGAACACTATCGCATCCGCCGTCCCCGCCTTCCGCAGCGCTTGTATCCGCGCCACGGTCGGGGCGTCGATCACGCTGTAGGCATACGCCGCGTCGACCCTGTTGCACATCCGCCGCATCTCGTCGGCATCCATTTTTGCCCCCTTCTTGTCCGAGCGCCGCTTACCTTACACACGGCCCCGGACAACCCCTCGCCCTTCTTAGTGACGCCCCCTCATTTTCACCCCTAGAGCAGGCTCGATAGGAACTCTTGGGTGCGTTCGTGCTGCGGATTTCCAATGACTTCCGCGGCCGGGCCGTGCTCGACGATCACGCCGCCGTCCATGAAAGCAACCTCGTCGGCGACTTCGCGTGCGAATCCCATCTCGTGGGTCACGACCAGCATCGTCATGCCGTCATCGGCCAGGCGGCGCATCACGTTCAGCACCTCGCCGACCAGCTCGGGGTCCAGCGCGGAGGTCGGCTCGTCGAAGAGCATCAGCTTCGGCCGCATTGCCAGTGCGCGGGCGATGGCCACGCGCTGCTGCTGTCCGCCGGAGAGCTGCACGGGGTAGGCGTCGGCCTTGTGGGCGAGCCCCACCTGGTCCAGCAGCTTGCGCGCATGCTCGATTGCCTCGTCCTTGTTCTCTCCGCGCACCTGCACGGGCGCTTCGATGATGTTCTCCAGCACGGTGCGGTGGGTGAACAGGTTGAAGTGCTGGAACACCATTCCGATGTCCACGCGCTGCGCCGCTGCCTGCTTCGGCGTCAGCTCGTAGAGGTTGCCGTTCTTCTCGCGGTAGCCGATCAGCTCGCCGTCTACTTCAATCCGTCCGGAGGTGACCTTCTCCAGGTGGTTCACGCAGCGTAGCAGGGTGGACTTGCCGGAGCCGGAGGGACCGATCAGGCAGGTCACGCCGCCGCGGGGGACTTCCAGGTCGATGCCTTTCAGAACGTCGAGCCGGCCGTAGCGCTTCCACACGTTCTTGATGGCAATCATCGGTGCGTTGGTTTCAGACATGGTGGTTACTAGTCCTTCTTTTCGTTCGGCCCGACGGTGATATTGCGTGGGGGTACGCCTTCGGCGTCAGCAAGGGCGGCGAGTTGGCGCTGCGTGAGCTGGCGCGACGATCCGCGAGAGAAGTAGCGCTCAACGTAGAACTGCCCAACCATCAGAATGCTGGTGATCACCAGGTACCACGTGGCGGCGACGAGCAGCAGCGGAACGGGCTGGAACAGTGAGTTAGAGATGTCGGTGGCGCGGCCGTAAAGCTCAGCGGTATAGGGCACGGCAATAACCAGCGAGGTGGTCTTCAGCAGCGAGATGAACTCGTTGCCCGTCGGCGGAATGATGATGCGCATGGCCTGCGGCATCACGGTGCGGCGCATGTTCTGTCCCCAGGTCATGCCCAGTGCCTTCGAGGCTTCGGACTGTCCTTCGGGAACGGCCTGGATGCCGGCGCGGACGATTTCGGCCATGTAGGCGGCTTCGTTCAGGCCGAGGCCCAGCACGGCCAGGATGAAGGCGTTCTGCAGTACCTGCTCGAGGTCGATTTCGGCGAAGCCCACGCTCACGGACTGGTAGAGGGAGCTCAGCAGGCCCCAGAACACCAGCTGCACGTACACGGGCGTGCCGCGGAAGACCCACAGGAACAGCCACGCCACACCCTGCAGCACGGGGTTCGGCGACATGCGCAGAACCGCGACGATCGCACCGATGACCACGCCGATGATCATCGCCAGAATCGTCAGCGCGATGGTGTGCATCGCCGCCTTTACGATGCGGGTATCCAGCAGGTACTGGAAGTAAGTGTCCCAGTGGTAGGCCTCGTTTTGGGCTGCGGAGATGATGAACCACACCACGAGGGCCGCGAGGATGACCGCCGCGATCCAGCGGCCGGGGTGGCGTAGCGGGATCGCTTTGTTCTCGGTGGGGCGCCTACGCTGCGTTGCGGAGGAGGCGTTTGGGGTGCTCACTTGGTGCCTTCTTTCGGTTCGAGCGTGTGGGGCAGTTGGTAGGGCTTGAGGTTGAACGTCACTGCGTCTAACCCGCCATCTTCGAGTTCCCATTGTTTGAGGATGGCCTCGTAGGTGCCGTCGTTCATCATGGTCTGCATCGTTGCGGCCAGGGCTTTTCCAAGCGGGTTGTTCTTTTTGACGCCCATACCGAACGGGGCGGTATCGAAAGGTTCGCCAACCCGCACCAATTTGCCGTCAGAGCGGGCGATGGCGAAGTCGATCACCGGCGAGTCGGAGCTGTAGGCGTTTGCCTTCTTCAGAATGGTGGCGGTGGCGGCGGCGTCGGCCTTTTCGTAGACCAGCTTCTCAATCGGCTCCTTGCCCTGGGCTTCGCACTCGTCGGAGCGTCCCTGCACTTCGTCCGTGTCGGAGTAGGTGCCTTTCTGCACGGCGACCTTTAGGCCGCAGGCGTTGTCGGGGTCGATGTTGTCCTCGTTGCCGGGCTGGGTGGCCCAGGAGATCCCGGCGCTGTAGAAGTCGACGAAGTCGTAGTTTTTCTGCCGCTCTTCGGTGTCTGTGAAGGCGCTGGCTCCGACGTCGACGGATCCGGCGCTGATGGCCGGCAGGATCAGGTTGAAGTCCATTTGGTTGACTTCGACGTCGAGGCCCATCATGGCACCGGCGGCGCGGATGAGGTCCATTTCGAAGCCGATGATGTTTCCGTCGGAGTCTTTAAACTCGTTGGGTGCGTAGGGCGGGTTGGTGCCGACGGTAATTTTTCCCTTGGCCTGGACGTCCGGGGGCACAAGGGCGGCGAGCTGCGGGTTCTTCGCCGGGAGGATTTCCTCCCAGCCTTCCGGGTTGCCGAGTTCTTCGTTGGTCACACACCCCGCCAGCGATGCTGAAAGCAGGATCGCAAGGGTGCCCTTGGCCACGGTACGGGCCACAGAGCGTGGGTGGCTATGTTTCATACCGTGGATTATATCGGAGTATGTGAATATTCTTTAATGGCTTTTGTGCCCTCTGCCTCCGCGTTGGTCCTGCCGACCTTGTTTCCGCCGCGCAAGTCGAGAGCTAGGGCAATGACGAACAGGATGGCACCACTAACAGCAAACAGGGGAGCGATCACGCTGTATCCACCGAGCAGGATCACCAGCGCTGTCCAGTGCTTCCAGGTGAGTTCCCGAAGATCCACGCGGGCGCCGTTGTTCTTGCCGCCGCGCCTGCGCCACCACATGATGTATCCGTAGATCACGAGCGCGCCGATGCCCAGTGCCAGCAGTGCCAGTGCGATTTGGCTGACCAGCCCGAACAGGGTTCCCATGTGCAGCTGGATGATCCAGCTGGTCAGCTGGGCTGCGATGGGCCAGGAGCTAAACGGCAGGCGGTCGATAACGTCGCCGTTGTCGCCATTCACCGTGATTGCGTCGTTGTGCATCTTGTACGCCTGGCGCGGTTCGCTGACGGTCCACGCCTGGCCGGTTTCGCTCGGGGGAGCCAGCTGCAGGGTGCCGGTCAATCCCTCGTTACGGCCAACCTGGAGGGCCGTATCGGCCTGTGCCAAGTCGACCTCTGCATTTCCGCTGTGACCCGCGTGCCCTGCGTGCTCGCCGTGGCCGGCGTGACCAGAGCCGCCGATTTGCGCAGACTGTTCGCCGCTGATGTTCGTGTTCGGTTCGGGCGCCATCCAGTTCAGTTCTTCGCGGACAGTCGCGATGTTGTCGCCTGCGAAGTGGGACCAAGTCAGGCCGGAGACGCAGAGGAAGACCAGCCCCGGTGCGGCTATCAGCCCTATGAGAGTGTGTCGCTGCATGGCCTGGCGGCGGGACTTCTTCTTGGGCTTGCGCGGGTTTTTCTGCTTGCGCATGAACCACCACATGGCCACGCCGGTGACGGCCATGGGGCCTAGCCACGTGGCGGCGGTTTCGGAGTAGATGCGGCCGGGCTCACCCAGCCATAGGTTGCGGTGGCCTTCGGATAGCCAGGCGCGGAACGGCAGGGAAGCGGCGCTACCGTACTGAGTTAGCTCTCCGGTGATGTGCAGGTCGCCCGGATCCACGAACACTGCGCGGCTGTAGCTTTCCGAGGACAGTGACGGGTCGGTGAAGAGCACGCGAGTGGTCTTGCCCTCTTCGTCTGGGATCTGCACCTTAGCAACATCGAGGTCGGGGTGGATGCGCTTTGCGGCCTCTATTTGCTTGGCTACCGGCTGCGCTGGACTGCTTGAGGTGGCAGTCAGCTCAGACTTGTAGACCCACGTTTCGATGGTGGGGGCGAGTGCGTAGAAGAAGCCGGAGAAAGCGGCTACAAGGATGAGGGGTGCGATGAAGAGCCCAGCGAGGGTGTGGACTCTGCGAATAATTCTGCGAGACATGCTCCATTAGTCGCATGCTTGGCGGGATCGGTTCCCAATAGTGAAGAACGGGGTAGCGCCCGGGGGGATCTAGTAGGAGGGGCGGTTCGTCTCTAGCGCCTGGAAAACGAAGTCCAGCTTCTTGTCGAGGATTCGCAGCGCCATCTCCTCGTCGTCCTCGCGGTCGGCGGGCAGCGAGTCCGTCATTGCGAAAAGCTCGAAGGAGTGTCTGAAAGGCCCGGAGCTGAAGACGAAGTTCGTTACAACGTCGATGGCGAATAGGGCCTGTCCGCGGCTGAAGCCGGCGTCATTAAGCCTTTCCAGAAGATTCGTGACGTGCTTTCGGTAGGCGAAAAGGCTGTTCGGGTGGCTCAGCAGGGCTTGTGCGAGGCCCGGGTAGGTGGAGCACATCCGCGATAGGTAGTAGGCGTAGTCGCGGAGCAGTTCCTTCCAATCGCCATCGGGGTACTCCCGTGGGCTATCGGTGATGTGCTCGATGCAGGCGGTCAGGAGCGTGTCGCGGCTGTAGATTCGGTACAGCGCGGACGTGGCCACTCCCAGGCCTTTGGCGACCTCAGACATGGTGAATTTATCAAGACCGATTGCGAGTGCCTGGTTGATGACGTCTTCGCGGTCGAAGGTGGGCTTCGGGCCGGTCTTGCGGTGAGGGCGTTTTCCTTCTGAGGGAAGCGGGGTGGACATGCAGTGAACATTAGTTCATTTTTTATTTATATTGCTAACAGGTGCCCCCGGAAAGAAAAGCAATTACCCCTGCTCTTTAAATGTTAAAGAACAGGGGCGGTTGTAGTGCCGTTTTAGCCGTTTAGACTACTGCGGGTTCTGCGGGTTCTGCGGAGCGTTGCCCTGCCAGCCCTGGTTCGGCTGCTGGCCGTAGTTGTTCTGACCGTAGTTGTTCTGGTCAAAGTTGTTCTGCGGCTGCTGGCCGTAGCCCTGCTGACCAAAGTTCTGCTGGCCGAAGTTCTGCTGGCCGTACCCCTGCTGCGCGAAAGCCTGCTTCGGAGCTTGCGGGTTGTTCTTGCGGTCGTTGAGCAGTGCGAGCACGCCGAAGGCGATGATGGCGATGGAGGCCAGCAGAATCAGGATCAGGCCTGCGCCGACGCTTACGTTTACAACGTCCTCGTCAAAATCACCGGCCTTAGAGCCGATGCTGGCCCAGTCGATGATGGAGATCAGCAGAAGGATGGCGCCGATGGCGATCACTGGAATGGCGCGCCACCACTTCTGGGCCAGCTGCTCTACGAACAGGTAGGCAGCGATTCCGCCGATGATGATCAGGGACAGGAACATGGTGATAATGCCGTCACCGTCGGTGCCGGAGACCGTGATGGTGCCGTAGAAGGGAACCGAGACCTTGCCCCATGGCATGAAGCTGCCGATGAAGCTGATCAGAGCGGCACCTGCGGCGCAGAGCAGCCAGATTACGGACTTGTTGGAGAAGTCCAGGTACTGCTTGATGTCGAACTGTGCGCCCTGGCCGTTCTGCTGGTTCTGGCCGTTGAAGCCCTGCTGGTTCTGGAAGTTGTTCTGGCCGTAGCCGTTCTGTGCACCCTGCTGCGGAGCGCCATATGCATTCTGGCCTTGCTGCTGCGGTGCCGGGTTCTGCTGGCCGTAGGGGTTCTGGTTCCAGTCCTGGCCCTGCGGCTGTTGCGGTGCACCGTTGTTGCCGTTGTTGGCCGGGTCGTTGGAACCGAAGTTCTCGTCCGTCATGGTTCTCCTCGCGTCAAGAATCTGTCTTAGCACCCCTTAAGAAAGGGCTGCGTGATTTCTTCGCGACTTATATTAACGGACAACCTTCGAGCCCGACGGGTTTGGTGATGGTCGCGGCATGTCGGGGGTGCTGCCCTTTTCTTATTGACGCCTATATTCCAACGAACGAAAAGTCATCTCACGTATTCAGGGCGGGCTGCCTAAGTTTCCTAATCTTGCATCAGCCTGTGGAATATAATCACGGGAAGTGCTGTAATGCTGCTCGGAAAGGAAAACACCATGAGTGTTTTGCACGACTATCTCGCGGGTAAGGCGACTGCGGAGGATGTGAAGGCCGAGGTTGCGCGCCAGAGGGTAGGCATGCGCAAGGAACAGCCACCCTACAGGCAGCCAGATTTGAACGATGTGAAGTGGACGCCACCGTCAATCTTCGAGGACGTGACCATCGCACAGGCACTGGGAAAGCTCAGTAGGGAAGAGGCGGATTACCTCTTGGAGTAGTTTTGGGGCGCTGTTGTCTGGGGATAGGCTGGTATCCGCGCGAATCTGTTTTTCTGATTAGTCGGTATATAGTTACTTAATTATGGCCAAGAAAATCACGTTCGCCGCTGGTGGGTTTATCCTGGTTCTCGCTTTGCTGGGCGGCGGGTTCCTGTGGGGGAAGTCAACTATCCTCAATTCTCCGGTAGAAACCGTCACTGAGACAGACAACTCGGAGGTTATCCTCGCGGTGCAACGCCGTGAAGAGGTTGTGCTGCTCTCCACCTCTACCCAGGGGATCTACACCACGCAAAACACTGCGAAACTCTTCAAGTGGGGTGTCCCCGGAAGTCGGAAGACGAATATCCTGCAGTACAAGTTCACCGCCAAACTGGGGCTCGATGGCAAGAAAGTAAAGGTCGAGGAAACAGCTCCCGGTCACTTCAAGCTCACCATTCCTCCCTTTAAATTTATTGGCTTCTCTGATCCGGAATTCAAAACTGTGCACCAGCATGGTCAGGTTTTGAGCTTCGCTACGGCGGATATTGATACCGCGGAGGGTATCAACGAGGTCCTGAATGAGGGAAAGCGTAAGGAACACATCCAGCTGAACCATGAACTATTGAAGGAACAGGCCAAGACTTTCTACGAAGGCATCATCCGCGCTATCGACACCGAAGCAAAGATAGAGTTCGAGTTCCAAACTGCTGCCAAATAGCTGGTCGTGACTAGTCATGACCACCAAGGTTCAAGAGAAAAGAGCGGCACCATAGGACTTTTGGGTTTTGGGAGGCGTCATGAGTTGCTACCCAGAGATTAATCTCTTGCAGACAGATGTTTCTACTGCGGAATTTGCCAGCTTTCTACCGCCGGTAATTGAATCGCAGGGGTTCTTTAAGCTTGAGGAGCTCGTGGATGGAGAGCGAAAGTTCACCCTGCATAGTCTCGCCGATGAGTATTTGGATCAATTCAACGCGTTATTCAAAAGGATGATTGCGCAAACAGACTGGGCCTTGACTCTCGACTGGGACGGATTGGATGAAGAATCTGATTTCCCGTATAAGTCTCTGAGTCGCCCTGCCGGGGCAAAAGCTCCAATGCTCCTCTGGCCGGACGACTAATTCGTTTGAGAGAGCCTCGCTCTGCTTCGGTGGTTCGGGATTTTCGCGTGTCCGAACGGTACCGCACCGAAAACAAGGAACTCCGCCCACTAGCGGAGCGAGCTAAGGAAGCCGAGGAAGCAGGCAAGAGTGAACTGCAGAAAGCACAGGAACGCATAGCCGCCCTAGAAGCGGAAAAGCAAGAGAGCGTTCTTGCTGCGGCTCGGATAGCACCGCTCCCCGGTGGGGACATTTTGTGTTTGTGTGGCACGTTTTCGCCACGACAATCCCACGACATAAGGGACTAAACCAGGCTTGAAGAGACTTAACGAGCGGGGGTGGTAGACAAAGCAAACCCCCGCCTGAATAGCATTTACGCTGGTCGGGGACGGGGGCGAAATCGTGCCCCAGGTGAGACTCGAACTCACACTGGACGGGTTTTGAATCCGTTGCCTCTGCCAATTGGGCTACTGGGGCGAAAAGTGCTTACCGGAGCATAATACGCCACGGCCATTCAGCCAACCAAAACCGCACTCCGTTAGAGTTGAGCGCATGGCTAAACTCCTTCTCCTCGATGGGCACTCGTTGGCGTTCCGCGCCTTCTACGCCCTGCCCGCAGCCAACTTCTCCACCGTTGGTGGCCAGCACACCAACGCGGTATATGGCTTCCTCGGCATGTTCCTCACCCTCATGGATAAGGAACAGCCCACCCATGTGGCCGCCGCGTTTGACCTTTCCGGCCCCACATTCCGCGAGGAATCATTCCCGGAGTACAAGGCGCAGCGCCCGAGTACGCCCGAGGAGTTCAAGGGCCAGATCGAGCTGATTCGTCGCACTCTCGAAGCGTTGGGCGTCACGACCCTAGATAAAGAGTCCTACGAGGCCGACGACATCATCGCGACCCTAGCCACCGAGGGTGCGAAGGATGGCATGGACGTGCTGATCTGCACCGGCGACCGCGATTCGTTGCAGCTGGTCACCGAGGATGTGACGGTGCTGTATACGCTCAAGGGTGTCTCTGAGCTGCATCGTTTCACCCCGCAGGCCGTCGAAGAGAAATACGGCGTGACCCCCACCCAGTACCCGGACCTCGCGGCGCTGCGCGGCGATACCTCCGACAACATGCCCGGCGTGCCCGGTGTGGGTCCGAAGACCGCGCAGAAGTGGATCGCCAAGTACGGCAGCCTGCAGGGCGTGATCGACAACATGGATGACATCGGCGGGAAGGTCGGCGCCAACCTGCGCGAAAACATCGACAATGTGGTGCTCGCGCGCGACATTACGGAAATGGTGCGGGGCCTTAAGCTCGTTGATGATTTGGACGCCCTCAGTCCCCACGAAATCGATCCCAACGAGGCACTCGGCATGTTCGAGGAGCTGCAGTTTGGCACGGGACTGCGCAATAGGGCATTCAAGATCATGGGCGTGGAGTTCGCCGACAGTGCCGCTATCCCCGTCACGGTGGAGGAGCCGCGGCCAGGGAAGCTGGGGGCGTGGCTGAAGAAGCGCACCCGCGGCACGGTGGTGGACGTGGATGGCGAGCAGCTGACCCTGCTGGACCGCGACAACGTTGCCATCGTTCAGGACCTCGCCGACGTGGACCCGAAGGATGAGAAGGCGCTGGCGGAGTGGCTGGCCAACCCGCAGGCCACAAAGTGGCTGCACGACTCCAAGCAGACGTATCACACGCTACAGAATCAAGGCTTAAAGCTTGACGGGGTGGAACATGACACGTCCCTGGCGGCGTATCTGCTGCGCCCCGACGTGCGTACGCTCGGCCTGGCGGACGTCGTGCAGCGCCACGTGGGCCACGAACTGTCGGACAATGCCACCGGCCCCGAACGTGCTCAGGCTGTCGCCGAACTGGTGAAGGCCCTTACTCCAGAGATCGAGGCTGCCGGCCAGTCCGAGCTGTACTTCGACCTGGAAGTCCCGCTGGCCCTGATCCTGGCGGCCATGGAGCACGCCGGCATTGCTGTGGATGACGCAGCGCTGCAGGAACTCTCCGACGACTACGGCGCGCGCCTTAACGAGGAGATCGCCGCCGCCCGCGAGCTGGCGGGGGAGCCGGAGCTCAACCTTTCCTCCCCGAAGCAGCTGCAGAAGGTCCTGTTCGAGACCTTCGACCTGCCGAAGACGAAGAAGACCAAGACCGGGTATTCCACCGCTGCCGCAGAACTGGAGAAGCTGGCCGCCCAGTCCAACCACCCGTTCCTGGGGCACCTCATGGCCCACCGCGAGTATCAGAAGATGAAGTCCACCATCGACGGACTTATCGAGGCTGTGGGCGACGACGGACGCATCCACACCACCTTCAACCAGAAGGGCGCGGCGACGGGCCGTCTGTCTTCCTCCGACCCGAACCTGCAGAACATCCCCGTGCGCACCGACGCCGGCCGCAAGATCCGCGCCGCATTCACGGTCGGGGAGGGCTACGAGACTCTGCTGACCGCCGACTATTCCCAGATCGAGATGCGCGTGATGGCGCACCTGTCGGAGGACGCGGGCCTGATCGAGGCCTACGCCAGCGGCGAGGACCTGCACAACTACGTCGGCTCGCGCGTGTTCGATGTCCCGGTCGATGAGGTCACCCCGGAACTGCGCCGCCGGGTGAAGGCGCTGAGCTATGGCCTGGTCTACGGCCTGTCCGCCTTTGGCCTATCCCAGCAGCTGAAGATCAGCGCGGGGGAGGCCAAGAAGATCATGGACAACTACTTCGAGCGTTTCGGAGGTGTGAAGCGCTACCTCGACCACGTGGTGGAGGTTGCCAAGGAAACCGGCTACACGGAGACTCTCTACGGCCGCCGCCGCTACCTGCCGGAGCTGAACTCCTCCAATCGTGTGGCCAGGGAGAATGCCGAGCGCGCCGCCCTCAATGCGCCGATCCAGGGCACGGCCGCGGATATCATCAAGCTGGCCATGCTGCGCGTGGATCGGGAGATCACCCGTCACCAGCTGGCTTCCCGCGTGCTGTTGCAGGTTCACGATGAACTCGTGGTAGAGGTCGCGCCCGGCGAGCTGGAGCAGATCACCGAGCTAGTCGAGCGCGAGATGGATGCCGCCGCCCAGTTGCGCGTACCGCTGGATGTCTCCGCCGGCACGGGCGATAACTGGGACCTGGCAGCGCACTAGCCACGCGCGCCAGCCGCGTTAGCTGGCGTCTGCCTGCGTGGTCTTCGCGTTCGAGGCCCTCTCGGCCGCCAGCATCGCCACGACGATCACCGCGCCCAGCAGGAACAGGCCGATCGCGGCGCCCAGGTGTTCGCCCGGCGCCTGCAGGTTCGCATCCCCGTCCTGCCACGGCCACAGCGCACGCAGGGAGCCCAGCATCAGGCCCGTCATTACGAACAAAGTGATGGTGCGGTGGTTGTTAAGCAGGTATTCCAGCAGGCGCACAAAGCACACGATTCCGGTGATCGCGCCCAGGAAGAACACGCCGAGGTAGACCAGGTTCCTATCGTCCACCGCCGCCATCGTCGCGGAGTATAGGCCCACGGCCAGCAGGAAGAAGGAGCCGGATACGCCCGGCAGCACTAGCGCACACACTGCAATCGCCGCAGCCGCGAAAACCCACAGCAGGTTCGGGTCGGACTGCGGGGCACTGGTAACGCCGGTCAGGAAGAACGTGGCCGTTGCCGCTACAACCAAGCCGAGGATCGCCATCGGCAGCCGCCGGCGTGCGTCCTCCTTATCCGTCATGCCAATCGGCACGGCCAGGGAGAGCAGCACCATGCCGAAGAACAGCGCGCGCGAGTGCACCGGCTTGTCCGTCACGAAGCTTTCCATCACGCCAGCCAGCGAGAGCACCACGGCCGCCATGCCGACCACCATCGGCAGCAACAGCAACCAGTCCAGTGTTTTGTACTGGGCAAACGCAGCCTTGCGATCCTTCGGCAGCTTCTTCGTGGCATCCAGGAAAAGGTTCGCCTGGTGCAAGACGCGCTCGTACACGCCGGTAACCAACGCGATCGTGCCGCCGGAAACGCCCGGGACGAGCTCGGCCATGCCAATCAACCCGCCGCGGACCATATTCACTAGTATTTGCAGTATCTTCATCGCGCACTATCGTACTGCACGCCCCCGACAACCCCGCCTCAACTCGCGGCCGAAAGTCCATGTTTGCGCTGTTCACTGTGGTCGTGTAGCGTTATGCCCGTTGTGCGCCCCCTTTTTGATTCTTTAGGACGCCCCCACGTGGAGCTACTAGAGGCTAACCGCCAGGTAATTGACGCTGGTGGTGGCGTCAAAAAGCAGGGTTTGCAGAACTAGAGTAACTGTCCATCTTCTATTTCTATTCGTTTCGAAAGACATTCAACATATGCCCACCAACAACGTCCCTCAGGTAGCCATTAACGACATTGGCTCCGCTGAGGATTTCCTCGCTGCCGTCGACTCCACCATCAAGTACTTCAACGATGGTGACATTGTCGAGGGCACCGTCGTCAAGGTCGATCACGACGAGGTCCTGCTGGACATCGGATACAAGACGGAGGGTGTCATCCCTTCCCGCGAGCTGTCGATCAAGCACGACGTTGACCCGGGTGAGGTTGTTGAGGTCGGCGACGAGATCGACGCTCTGGTTCTCACCAAGGAAGACAAGGAAGGCCGCCTGATCCTGTCCAAGAAGCGTGCACAGTACGAGCGCGCTTGGGGCACGATCGAGGAGCTCAAGAAGAACGAGGAGCCGGTCACCGGTACCGTCATCGAGGTCGTCAAGGGCGGCCTGATTCTGGACATCGGCCTGCGCGGCTTCCTGCCCGCCTCCCTGGTGGAGATGCGTCGCGTCCGCGACCTGCAGCCCTACATCGGCCAGGAGATCGAGGCCAAGATCATCGAGCTGGACAAGCACCGCAACAACGTTGTGCTGTCCCGCCGCGCATGGCTCGAGCAGACCCAGTCCGAGGTCCGCTCCGAGTTCCTGCACCAGCTGCAGAAGGGTCAGGTCCGCAAGGGTGTTGTCTCCTCCATCGTCAACTTCGGCGCATTCGTCGATCTCGGCGGTGTCGACGGCCTGGTTCACGTCTCCCAGCTGTCCTGGAAGCACATCGATCACCCGTCTGAGGTTGTCGCAGTCGGCGACGAGGTCACCGTCGAGGTTCTGGATGTGGATCTGGACCGCGAGCGCGTGTCCCTGTCCCTGAAGGCAACCCAGGAGGACCCGTGGCGCGTATTCGCACGCACCCACGCCATCGGCCAGATCGTGCCGGGCAAGGTCACCAAGCTGGTTCCGTTCGGCGCATTCGTCCGCGTCGAGGAGGGCATCGAGGGCCTGGTTCACATCTCCGAGCTGGCTGAGCGCCACGTCGAGGTTCCGGATCAGGTTGTTGGCGTTGGCCAGGACGCAATGGTCAAGGTCATCGACATCGACCTGGAGCGTCGTCGCATCTCCCTGTCCCTGAAGCAGGCTGATGAGGACTACACCGAGGAGTTCGACCCGTCCAAGTACGGCATGGCCGACTCCTACGACGAGCAGGGCAACTACATCTTCCCGGAGGGCTTCGACCCGGAGACCAACGAGTGGCTCGAGGGCTACGACGAGCAGCGTCAGGCATGGGAGGAGCGCTACGCAGAGTCCGAGCGTCGCCACCGCCTGCACACCGCTCAGATCGAGCGCAACCGCGCCGCAGCTGCCGAGGCCGCTGCAAACGGCGAGGGTGGCTACTCCTCCGAGACTCAGACCGAGTCCGCACCGGCTTCCTCTGAGGCACCGGCTCAGGATGCTGGCACCCTGGCTTCCGACGAGCAGCTGGCTGCTCTGCGCGAGAAGCTGGCCGGCGGCGAGTAAACCACTCGACACCGCTAGTTCGGTAGAGCTTTAAGCGACTAACCCCCGACTTCCCTTTGCTGGGAGGCCGGGGGTTGATTCTGTTTTTTGGAGCGGACACAAAGAAAGGGCGCGCTCCCGGTTGCTCTCCGGTGGCGCGCCCTTGATCTAGGCGTGTAGCGCTAGGCGTGCTTTACAGCGCCTCGACCTTGCCCACAGCGTGCAGGGTCTTTAGCTTAGAAGCCTTGCGCAGCTGCAGATCCCACTCGCTGGGGCGCGGGTAGGCCTTGTCGCCCGCAGCCTCGGCGAAGAATGCCACGGTGGTCGGCAGCGTAACGGGCTTGGCGAACTCCACGCTGAAACGTGCAGCGGAAGGCAGCAAGCCCTCCAGGCCGCGCAGCATCGTGGCAGCGGACCACATGCCGTGCGCAATGACGGCCGGGAAGCCGAATGCCTTCGCGCCAACGCTGGAGACGTGGATCGGGTTCTTATCACCCGAAGCCTGCGCGTACTCCTGGATGTCCGCCGGGGTTACGCGGAACTTCGCGGACGGGGTCGCGTCGTACTCATCGAACTCAACCGGCTCCAGAATGCGGCCGTCGGTCGGCTGCTTGTCCTTGTAAGGCGAGGAGCTGGAAAGCTTCGCACCCTTAGACAGGAAGCCACTGGTCTGCTTCCACACGTCCTCGCCGTCCACAGAGACGACGGTGACGACATCCAGCAGCACACCCTTGGTGTGCGGACGCAGGTTCTCCGCGTGCACGCGGATGTCCAGCACGTCGTCCACGGTCAGGTCGCGGGTCTGCTCGATGCGGTTGGTCAGGTGCACCAGGCCCACGGCATTAACGGGGGAGTCCGATGCAGTCAGGATCTTCATGACGATCGGGAAGCTCAGCACGTACGGGTACGTGATCGGCAGCTCGTTGCGCAGTCGCAGGCCCGTTGCCGCGTTGTAGGCAGCCAGCTCCGGCACCTTGATCTTGACGCCCTCAACCTTGAACGCAGTCTTCGGATTGTCCTTGGCACTGCGGGGGCTACCCACGCCCGGAACAACATCCTTGACGGCATTGCGGTACTCGTCCATCAGCACTGGGATGGAATCCAGCTTCTTGTAGTCAACCACTGGTCGTGGCTCCTTTCTCTACAGTTCGCTTGACGGGGTTCGTCTTAGGCGCCCAGCATTGCCTGGCCACACACGCGAACAACGTTGCCGGTGACAGCCTGGGAAGCCGGAGCTGCGAAGTAGGCGATGGTCTCGGCGACGTCCACGGTCTCGCCACCCTGCTGCAGGGAGGACAGCAGACGGCCACCGACGCGGGTGCCGAACGGGATGGCGGCGGTCATCTGGGTCTCGATGAAGCCCGGAGCCACAGCGTTGACGGTGATGCCACGGTCAGCCAGCTTCTCGGAGAAGGAATCCACGAAGCCGATCACGCCGGCCTTGGTGGCGCCGTAGTTGGTCTGGCCACGGTTACCGGCGATACCGGCGATGGAAGCCACGCCGATGACACGGCCGTTGTCGGCCAGGCCACCGTTATCCAGCAGCTTCTCGGTGATGCGCACCGGCGCAGCCAGGTTGACGGCGATGACGGAATCCCAACGGCCCTCATCCATGTTGGCCAGCAGCTTATCGCGGGTGATGCCGGCGTTGTGGACGATGATGTCAATCGGGCCGCCGTGGCGAGCCTCCGCGTGCTCCTTCAGCTTCTCCGCAGCGTCGGCAGCGGTGACATCCAGCGGCAGGGCAGTGCCGCCAACCTTGTTGGCGGTCTCTGCCAGGCCCTCGCCAGCCTGCGGAACGTCCACGCAGATGACCTTCGCACCGTCGCGAGCCAGCACCTCTGCGATGGTGGCGCCGATGCCGCGGGCAGCGCCGGTGACCACGGCGATCTTGCCCTCGGAAGGCTTATCCCAGTTGGCCGGGGCGGTCGCGGACTGGGCGTCAACACGAATAACCTGAGCGTCCACGAAGGCCGACTTGGCGGACAGGACGAAGCGCAGGGTGGACTCCAGGCCAGCGAGGTCGGCGGAAGCGTCCGGGGCGGTGTACACCAGCTGGACCGTGGCGCCGCGCAGCAGCTCCTTACCGACGGAGCGGGTGAAGCCCTCCAGGGCACGCTGAGCGATGCGCTCGTCAGCGTTGTCAATCAGCTCCGGGGTGGTGCCGATGACCAGCAGGCGGGCGCAGGGCTGCAGCTGGCGCATGACCGGGTGGAAGAAGTCGTACAGCTGGCGGAGGTCTTCCGGCTTGGTGATGCCGGTGGCGTCAAAAACCAGACCGGCGTACTTGTTATCGCCAGCGGAGGTAGAGACCTTGTAGTCGTCGGCGAGCAGCTCCTCGATGCGGCCAACCAGGCGACCGGAACCGCCCAGCAGAACACGGCCGTCCAGTGCGGGCTCGCCCTCCTTGTAACGACGCAGCTTCGTCGGTACCGGCAGGCCAGCCTGCTTGGAGATCTTCTTGCCGAGGTCCGAGTTGATGAACTTCAGGTATGCATCCTGGTTTTCAGGCACTAGCTTTAACTCCTCATGTCTATATTTTCGCCACAGTGGGTGGCAATTCGGCGCGAAATATACAAGTCTTGTTGGCGATACGCACACGCGCGTTGCCGAGACAATGTATGTTCTCATGTATAACCATACGGTGTGACCGAGCACACCGTGTAGGAATACGTTCTTTCAATTCACATTCTTCGATGGAGTGACACAAAAATATGACTAACGGAGCACCCCGCAAGGTCGCCATCCTGGGCGGCAACCGCATCCCGTTCGCCCGTTCCAACAAGGAGTACGCGAACGCGTCTAACCAAGACATGCTGACCGCCGCCATCGATGGCCTGGTCGCACGCTACGGCCTGCAGGGCGAGGAGCTGGGCCAGGTCGTCGCCGGCGCCGTTCTGAAGCACTCCCGCGACTTCAACCTGACTCGCGAGACCGTCCTCGGTTCCGCACTGTCCTCCACCACCCCGGCCTTCGACCTGCAGATGGCCTGCGGCACCGGCCTGGCTGCCCTTGTACAGGTTGCAGACGCAATCGCCCTGGGCCGCATCGAGTCCGGCATCGGCGGCGGCGTGGACACCACCTCCGACGCACCGCTGGCCGTTAACGATCAGCTGCGCAAGACCCTGATCAAGCTGAACAACGCGAAGACCACCACCGACCGCCTGAAGCTCGTCGGCCAGATCCGCCCCTCTCAGCTAGCCCCGGAGCAGCCGAACAACGGCGAGCCCCGCACCGGCCTTTCCATGGGTGACCACGCGGCCATCACCGCCCGCGAATTCGGCCTGACCCGCGAGGAGCAGGACCAGCTGGCAGCCGAGTCCCACCAGAAGCTGGCCAAGGCATACGACGAGGGCTTCTTCGAGGACCTCATCACCCCGTACCTGGGCGTGCAGCGCGATACCAACCTGCGCCCGGACTCCAACGTGGAGAAGCTGGCCAAGCTGAAGCCGGTCTTCGGCAAGAAGGATGCCGAGCAGCACGGCACCAAGGCCACCATGACCGCCGGTAACTCCACCCCGCTGACCGACGGTGCTTCCGCAGTCCTGATCTCCTCCGAGGAGTGGGCCGCAGAGCACAACATCCCGGTCAAGGCATACCTGGTGGACTCCGAGGTTGCTTCTGTGGACTTCATCAACGGCCGCGACGGCATGACCCCGGACGGCCTGCTGATGTCCCCGACCTACGCGGTTGCGCGCCTGCTGAAGCGCAACAACCTCACCCTGCAGGACTTCGACTTCTACGAGATCCACGAGGCCTTCGCCTCCCAGACCTGCGCCACCCTGAAGGCTTGGGAGTCCGACGAGTACTGCCGCGAGCGCCTGGGCCTGGATGGCGCCCTGGGCGCCATCGACCGCGCGAAGCTGAACGTTAAGGGCTCCTCCCTGGCTGCTGGCCACCCGTTCGCCGCTACCGGCGGCCGCATCATCGCCACCGCTGCGAAGGTGCTGGAGGAAAACGGCGGCGGACGCACCCTGGTTTCCATCTGTGCTGCAGGTGGTCAGGGCATCGTCGCCATCGTCGAGCGCTAAAGCGCCGCTAGCCGCTAGCTGCTAGTTAGCTGCTAGCTTCTAGCGGCCAGCGGCCGCGAGCCGCCGGCCGCTAGAACACCTTCGACAGATCGGTCTTGTACACCACCGCGTTGTAGCTGTGCCACGAGGTGGCCACCCAGTACAAGTCCCCATCGGTCTGGTGTGGGTACATATACCCGCCGTAGATATCCGGCACCTGGGCCCTGGAGATCAGCGTTTTCGCGCTGCTCCAGGGCCCTTCTGGGCTATCGGCCTGGCGCAGCACCATTCCTTGAGTGGATTCGTACAGTGCCAACCACTTGCCGAGGTGCTCGTTGTACTGCACGGATAGCTCGGAGACCCGCCCGTCGAGCACCGGCTTTGCGGCGTCCATGCGGGAGGTCCAGCCGCTGCCGTCCCAGTACTCTGCAGAGCTGAAATCGGGGAACTCTGCCTCGCTAATGCGTGCCAAGCGCGCCTGGCCGGAGCGCCCCGACGGGGTGCCGTAGACGTACACGTAGCCGTCGTCGCCCGCAGCGGAGCCCTCCGGTGCCTTGGCGAAGGCGGTCATCTGGAAGTAGTCGTTGCCACGGCTGTGTGCTGGCAAGTCCGGCAGGCGGCTGTCCTTAGAAGCCACGGAGCTGGTGCGGTAGGAGTCCGGCACCACGGAGAAAGTCTTCCCGCCATCTGTGGATTTCGCCGTCGCGGCGTAGTTCGTACGCCACTGTCCCGGGCGCCCCCAGTCGCGCACGGACATGAAGTCCACGTACTGCGCACCATTTACCTCGATGCCTGCGGTCGGGATGATGGTCTTTTCCACACCGTCGATCTTTAGAGATTCAGGCAGGAACTCCTCGGAGTCCGCCCCCGTAGCAGGACCACCCAAGTGGATGCCGTTGGAGGGATCCATATCGTCGGTTTCGTACAGAGCATTGGAGTGCCAGCCGTTGTTTCCGGCACCGCAGCGGAAGGAATCACCGAACGCTGCCAGTACGCGCCCATCGCCGGAATCCCACATGATGCCCAGGTCTGTGGAGCTCAAACCCGTCTTGTCGGTGCGGTCGGGGCTGAAGCGGCCGGTGAGCATGTGCATTGCCTCGGTATTACCGGTGACCTTCGGCATGCCCTCGGGCTTGCCGGTCAGCCACTGTGGTTGGCCAAGGCTACCGGCTAGCGACCCGGTGCTGCTGGCGGCCAACCCATCGCTGGTGGTGGGAGCGTAGGTCCAGCATGGATCCGCCGCGGCGTGCCCCGTAGACAGGGCGGTCACGGCGGTGGCGGTGGCCAGGATCGAACCGGCGGTCAGGGTAGCGGCAAGCGAGCGGCGAGAGGCGGGAATCTTATGCATGCAAGTTATATTTGCATACAGTGCCCTGCGGCGCCCGCCGAGCTCCGCTATATTCTCGGCTATGGCTAATTCCTCTCGCATTGCTTCCATCGCCGTCGCTGCTGTTCTTACTCTGTCCAGCGCTGCGGGTATCGCTGGCGCCGCGGACGCTGATTCCGCACCCGAGACCCTCCAGCCTCTGCCGACCGTTGAGACCCCCAAGGCTCCTGCGTCGAGCGGCCTGGGCAGCTCTTCGCGCGTGCCGAAGGCCTGCCAGAAGCTGGACCAGCAAATCGAAGAGGTCCGTAAGCAGTGGGACGAAGCAGTCGCCGAGCAGGATATCTACAAGGCCAACGGCCTGCGCATGGAGTTCGGCAACCTTGCCGCCAGCTAC
This sequence comes from Corynebacterium sp. HMSC08A12, assembly GCF_001807485.1. Taxonomy (GTDB): domain Bacteria; phylum Actinomycetota; class Actinomycetes; order Mycobacteriales; family Mycobacteriaceae; genus Corynebacterium; species Corynebacterium evansiae. The sequence continues at coordinate 205,644 of NZ_KV789190.1, forward strand.
TACCAGTGCCGCCTGGCCGGAAACACTCTGGTCGGCTCGCTCTAGGCGCTAGCATGGCCTCATGATCACAATTGGGCTGACTGGTGGAATCGGATCGGGCAAGTCAACCGTCTCTTCGCGGTTGGCGGAGCTCGGTGCTTTTATTGTTGACGCCGACCTGGTGGCGCGCGAGATCGTCGAACCAGGTCAGCCAGCATTGGCCGAGCTGGCGGAGGCCTTTGACGGGGTGCTGAACCCCGACGGCACGTTAAACCGGGCGGAGCTGGCCCGGCAGGCCTTTGCCACGCCGGAGGCGACGGAGAAGCTGAACGCGATCACCCACCCGCGCATCCGCGCCCGCACCGAGGAACTGTTTAAGCAGGGGAGGGAGTCCGGCGCGCAGGTGCTCGTCTACGACATGCCGCTGCTCATCGAAAACGGTGAGGTGGACAAGGTCGATCACGTGTTGGTGGTGGATGCTCCCGACGAGCTGCGCATCGACCGGTTAGTGCAGCACCGTGGTTTGGACGAGGATGACGCCCGCCGCCGAATTGCCGCCCAGATCGACCGCGCGACCCGCCTCAATGTGGCGGACACGGTTCTGGATAACTCCGGAACCGTGGAACAGCTACTCGAGCAGGTCGACGACTTCTGGGCCGGCCTCTAGAGCCCTACCAGAAGCGGGGGATGCCAGCGCCGAAGATCGGCGGCAGACCGTCAGCCACAACTGTCTCCGGGAAAATGAATAGCCCCACCGCGTCGCGGTAACGGGAGGTGCGCTCCTTGGCCAGGTTTCGCTGCTGCACGGGATCGGACTTGGAGGCCAGGCCGTAGACAGTGGTGCGCGGTCCGAAAGCAATGCGGTAGTCGCTTACGCCACGGTGCAGGTGGCTATCAGTAGTGGCGATCACCAGCTCGCGCGGCAGCGGATTGCCGTGGGGAGCGTTCTTGGCCTGCTCGTTCATCTTTCCGAACACCTTCGCGCTGTGCCACGCATTGCTGATGGTGGACCAGGAGTTGCCCTCCACGTGGATGCGCTGCGGGGAGATTCCGGCGCGGACAAGCCACCGCTTCATCGATTCGGCCTCCACGTGCCCGTGCTCGGTCTTGCCGCCGGAGGTGATGATCGGGCTGGCTGGGTGCTTCAACGCATAATCGCGGGCAACCTCCAAGCGGCGCTGCAGGTTGGGGTGCACGGAACCATCCGCGTTTAGCCCGTTACCCAGCACCACTACGGTTGCACGCGGGCTGGTGGCCTTGCAAGGAGCCTTCACAGGAGCCTCCAAGACCTTCAGGATGTGGCTGACCTCGGTGCGCCGGGCGGGGGAGAGCCGATCCAACGCCGGGCGTGGATTCTGGTTCAGATACTGGGCAGCGATGGCGGCCGCGGAGTAGGCGTCATCAACAGTACGAGCAGTACGCGCACCGCTGGGGCCTACCGGCAACAGCTCGCCAGGAATAACGACGGTGTTGGGGCCGATCGGCGCAGAACCGGCAACGATCGGCGGGACGGCGGGCACAGACGGTGCAGGTGCGGCGACGGCAGAGGGGGTAGCCAAGAGTGAAAGAGCGATGACAGGGGCGATAGCGGCGCGAGTGCGGGAGGAAAGCTTCATGTGACTTACCTTAGAGCGGCACCGGCAAAGGCGCTGGGCAGCCGGGGCGAAGGGGGGTTGTCCGGGGCGGCAAGTAGACTGGTGCGCATGGCCTTTGCAGCAGAACGTCCCGAATTGTCGTACTCCGAGTTCCGCCCCGTGGGGGAGGTCGAACGCTCGAATGCGAAGTTCGAAGTCATCAGCGACTACAAGCCCGCCGGCGACCAGCCGAAGGCGATCGAAGAGCTGCACCAGCGCCTTAACCGCGGCGAACGCGACGTGGTGCTGATGGGTGCCACCGGTACGGGTAAGTCTGCGACGGCCGCCTGGCTGATCGAGAAGGAACAGCGCCCCACCCTCGTGATGGCGCCGAATAAGACGCTGGCCGCCCAGCTGGCCAACGAACTGCGCAGCCTGCTGCCGAACAACGCGGTGGAGTACTTCGTCTCCTACTACGACTACTACCAACCGGAGGCGTATATCGCGCAGACGGATACGTACATCGAGAAGGACTCGTCGATCAACGAAGACGTGGAGCGCCTGCGCCACTCCGCGACCTCCGCGCTGCTGTCGCGCCGGGACGTGGTGGTTGTGTCCTCGGTCTCCTGCATCTACGGCCTCGGCACTCCGCAGTCCTACCTGGACCGTTCTGTGGTCTTGAAGGTCGACGAGGAGGTCGAGCGCGATCGGTTCCTGCGTCTGCTGGTGGATATCCAATACTCCCGCAACGACGTCGCCTTTACCCGCGGCACGTTCCGCGTGAAGGGCGACACGGTGGACATCATTCCGGCCTACGAGGAGCTGGCGGTGCGCGTGGAGTTCTTCGGCGATGACATCGATGCGCTGTACTACATCCACCCGCTGACTGGCGACGTGATTCGCCAGGTCGACGAACTGCGCATTTTCCCGGCCACCCACTATGTGGCCGGCCCGGAGCGCATGGAAAAGGCGATGCAGGCCATCAAGGAAGAACTGGCACAGCGTCTGGAGGAGCTGGAAAACCGCGGCAAACTGCTGGAGGCCCAACGCCTGCGCATGCGCACCGAATATGACCTGGAGATGATCCAGCAGGTGGGCTTCACCAGTGGCATCGAGAACTACTCCCGCCACATCGACGGCCGCGCCGCCGGTTCCGCGCCCGCCACCCTGATCGATTACTTTCCCGAGGACTTCCTCACCATCATCGACGAGTCCCACGTGACTGTCCCGCAGATCGGCGGCATGTTCGAAGGCGATATGTCTCGCAAGCGCAACCTGGTGGAGCACGGCTTCCGCCTACCGAGCGCGCTGGATAACCGCCCGCTGACGTGGGAGGAGTTCGACGACCGCAAGGGCCAGTGCGTCTACATGTCCGCCACTCCCGGCGATTACGAGATCGCCGCAGCCCAGGGCGAGTACGTCGAACAGGTCATTCGCCCGACCGGCCTGGTAGATCCGAAGGTGGAGGTACGCCCGACCGAAGGCCAGATCGACGACCTGATCGAACAGATCCGCCAGCGCACCGAGAAGAACGAGCGAGTGCTGGTCACCACCCTGACCAAGCGCATGGCCGAGGACCTCACCGACTACCTGCTGGAGCACGGCGTGAAGGTCCGCTACATGCACTCCGACATCGATACCCTCAAGCGCGTGGAGCTGCTCCGCCAGCTGCGCCTGGGCGAGTTCGACGTGCTCGTGGGCATCAACCTGCTGCGTGAAGGCCTTGACCTGCCGGAGGTCTCGCTGGTGGCGATCCTGGATGCGGACAAGGAGGGCTTCCTGCGCTCCGAACGCTCGCTGATCCAGACCATCGGCCGTGCAGCCCGTAACGTCTCCGGCGAGGTCATCATGTACGCCGACAAGGTCACCGACTCGATGCAGTACGCCATCGACGAGACCGAGCGCCGCCGCGCCAAGCAGATCGCCTACAACGAAGAGCACGGCATTGACCCGCAGCCTTTGCGCAAGAAGATCGCCGATATCTTGGACCAGGTCGCGGAGCTCGAAGCGGAGTCTGGTGCGGACGCCGCAGGCGGCGCCGGCGCCGACTCCAGTTCCGGCGGGCGAGGTGAATCGCCCGAGGCCGACTGGGCGCTGGTGCGCGGTTCCAGCGACGAACCCATGGCACGCCCGCAGCTGGAGAAGCTGATCCAGGAGATGACAGAGCAGATGAAGTCCGCGGCGAAGGAGCTGAAGTTCGAGCTCGCCGGCCGCCTCCGCGACGAAATCGCGGACCTAAAAAAGGAACTCCGGGGCATGATCGAAGCTGGGTTGTAATATTAGAGTTATGTACAACACAGTCGTGGTCGGAACCGATGGGTCGGAATCTTCTTTTCTAGCAGTGCGACGCGCCGCGGGCGTAGCCGCCGCCATGGACGCGGAGCTCGTCCTGGCCAGCGCGTATGTGGGGGAGCACGCGGATACCGCGACTAAGCAGACCACTGCGGTGGACGGGGAGATGTCTGCGGCTGAGGTGTTGGCGTCCGCACGAAAAGAGGCCGAAGGCGAGGGCGCGAAGAAGGTCCGCGCGGCGCTGAAGGAAGGCGACCCGGTGGAGGCGCTGATGAGCATCGTCAAGAGCGAGGAGGCGGACCTGCTGGTCGTCGGCAACCGTGGCATTAACTCGCTGACCGGGCGCCTCCTGGGCAGCGTGCCTGCCGATGCGGCGCGCCAGGCGGAGTGCGACGTGATGATCGTCCACACCGTCGGCACCAGGGACTAGCCCTTCCTGATCCGCGTTAGACCCGCCTAATCCCAGGGCAACGGTCGGGCATGCACGACCGTCAGGCCCTGGGTGGCGCGAGTCATGGCCACGTAGAGGTCGTTGAGCCCCTGGGGGGAGCTCTCTACAATGTCCGTCGGCTCGACCAAGATCACCTCGTCGAACTCCAGCCCCTTCGCGGCGGCGGTATCCACAAGCACAACCTCCGCGCCCGCTTTGTCCGTCATGGACTGCTCCGCTGCCTGCTCCGTCACAACGTCCTCTAGGCGCGCAGGGTCCGCAGTAATCACACCGATCAGGCCAGCTTCACCCGTGAGTTCCCGGGCCTGCTCGACCGCGGCCTGAACCTTTGAACCCAGATCTGCGCCCTCAACCGGCATGTACCGCACCCCGGTGCCCGATTCGCGCAGGGCCAGGGGAGAAGGCTGGGAGGGGTCGATCTCGTGCAACAGTGGCGCGGCTAGGTCCGCAATGTCCTTCGGGGTGCGGTAGTTCACCGTCAGCTGGTGCAGCTGCCAGCGGTCGGCCACGAAGGGGGAGAGCGCCTCCGTCCAGCTATCCACCCCGCCTGGATTGCCGGTCTGCGCCGGGTCGCCCACCAAAGTCATCCACTTATTCGGCGAGCGGCGGAACACCATCCGCCAGGCCATCTCGCTGAGCTCCTGCGCCTCGTCCACAATCACGTGCCCGAACGCCCACCGGCTATCGGCTGCCGCGCGCTCAGCGGTGGTGCGGTGGTCGCGGACTCGCTGGCGGGCGGCCAGCGTTTCGGCGTCGATAACGTCGTAGGCCATCAGCACTTCGGGCGCGAACCCATCGTCTAGATCCTGGCTGGCCGAGCCGGTCAGGATGTCCAGAGCCTCCTGCGCCTCGGTGATCTTCTCCAGCCACTGCTCTCGCTCCTCGGCGGCGGTTTCCTCGTCGGAGACGTAGCCCAGCATGTCGATCAGTTCGTCGATGAGCGGCGCGTCGGCGTCGGTCCATTCGCCGCTGGGGTGGGCGGCCAGGCCGCGGCAGGTGTCCTCGTCGTAGTCGACGGCGATGCTAGCCGGGTCCGCGTATAGCCGCTCCAGCACCTGGGTGGGGCGCAGCTCGGGCCAGAATTGCCCGAGTGCGTCCACGACTGCCGGATCCGCACCGAGTTCCTCGCGCAGGGTGGCGATGTCGCCCTTGCCCAGCAGGTTCTCGCCTCCCAGCGGGTCGGCGCCGATGCTCTCGCCCAGAGCCTCCGCCAGCGAATTCAGCCCGTGGTCCAGGAAGGCCGCCCTCGCATGGTTGTGCGGCTTGCGGGAGCGGCGCGCGCGAGTCCTGGCCGCCCGCACCATCTTCGGCGTGAGCTGCACGTTGAGCCCGTCGATGCTGATGTCGATGCTGTCTTCCGGCACGGTCTGGTAGGTCTTGATCGCATCAGCCAGGATCGTCAGCATTTCCGCAGACCCCTTGACCTCGCGCGCCAGCAGGTTCGTTTCCGGCACGGTGTGCAAGTTCGGCAGCAGGGTGCCGGGGGTTGCCAGCACCACGCCGGTTTCGCCCAGCGAAGGCAGAACCTGCGAAATGTAGGAAAGGAAGCGGTCGTTAGGGCCGATGATCAGCACACCTGTGTTATCGAGTTGCTCGCGCCATGTGTACAGCAGGTACGCTGCCCGGTGCAGCGCCACGGCCGTCTTGCCGGTTCCAGGCGCTCCCTGAACCACGGTCACGCCACGGTGGGCCGCGCGAATGATTGCGTCCTGCTCCGCCGCGATCGTCTCTACGATGTCCTGCATATACGCGGTGCGCGCCCTATTGACGGCATCGAGTAGCGCTTCTTCTTTGGCGACGCCACCTCGCGGCCCAGTACCTACCGCATCGGTCGGTCCTGCCGTGGTGGATAGCTGTTCGTCTGCCACGCTGCGCACCGTCCGACCACGGGTGGTGATGTGCCGCCGCGTGTGTACCCCGTCGGGGCGTAGGGTGGTGGCCAGGTAGAAGGGGCGGGCCAGGGGAGCACGCCAGTCCATCAGCAGGGTCCGCATCTGCTCGTCGTCATCGTGCAGGCCGATGCGCCCGATGTATCGGCGATCCAGGTGTTCGTTTCCGGGGACGGGGTTCTCCGCCTCCGCATCCTCCACGTCGATGCGCCCGAACATCAGGCCAACCTCTGCCGCGGAGTAGGAATCCAGGCGCTGAGCAATGTCGCGTGCCTCGCGGTCGCGCACCATCAAACCCTGTGGGTCGTCGATATCGGCCTCCAGGCGGACAGCCTTGAGCCGCTGTTCCAGCTTCTCGCGGGCCTGGTCTACCCGTTCTAGGAGGTCGTCGAGGTAGTGCTGCTCGGCAGCGATGTCGTCGGTGGGCGACAAGGTGGGTGGGGATTCCCTTCTGCGTGTGGGGTGTTAGGTATAGAGCACGCTAGTTTACTCCCTCCGCGATGCTTTCGATAGCAAAGAACCCCTGGTAGTTGAACTAACCAGGGGCTCGTAGTGCTTTTAGCTCTTACTTGAAGCGCTTTTGCGCCTGCTTCTGAGCCTTCTTTGCTCGCTTCTGGGCCTGCTTCTGCGCCTTCTGGGCGCGCTTGCGGGACCTCTTGGTGGCCTTCTGAACGTCCTTCTTCAGGTCCTCGGCGTCAAAGTCGTCCCATGCATCCTGCGCCTTGGCAGCAGCGGACTGTGCGTAGTCGGAAGCCTGGTCGCCGAACTCAGCTGCGCGCTCGCGCAGGTTCTCGGCTGCTTCCTTCCACTCATCCTGGTGCTCGTCAACGTAGTCGGCAACCTTATCCTGCACCTGGCCAGCAACCTCCTTCGTCTTGGCGAAGAAGCCCTGGGCCTGGTCGGAAGCGTTAGCGGCGAAAGCCTTGGACTGGGTCTGAGCATTCTCCAGCATCTTCTGCTGCTCAGTCTTGCCCGGCATTGCCTGCTGCGCACGCCACTTCAGGCCCGGCTTGCCGGCGGTATCTGCAGAGGTGATGACCAGGCCACCCAGCAGCGCCAGGTCGGTGACCAGGCCGCGGATCTCCTCCTTACGCTCCGCACCATTGGACGCATTCCAGAATGCGTGGCGGGACAGCGCGGTCGGGATCTGCACGGCAGCCAGAGTAGCGGCGGCCAGGCGCGGAGCCTTACCGGTGGCCAGCAGGGCGGAGGCGACGACCTTGGTGGTGCCGACCACGCGCACGGTGGTCTCGGCATCGTCGGGAATCAGGCCGGCCTTATCCTGCGGCAGTACGGAACGCAGGGTGCCGTTGATAGCCTTTGCATCTTCTGCGTACTCGTTGCTGTTCAGCAGCATCTGGGCGCCGTCAACGGCGAAAGCGGAAGCCAGCAGCGGGCGGGCAAGGGTACGGAACATTTGGGTCTACACACTCCTCATTAGTTGGTGGCACGACCCTTGACTGCGTTTAGTCGTGCTCGAACAATCTCCCAGGTTACCTGAATCAATCCCACCCGGAGCGGGAACCCGGGGTCATCTACCAGCCTCGCGCGGCCCACTCATCGACCTTGCCCTTTTCCTCCCCAACGGAGGTGGAATCGCCGTGACCAGGGTGGATTCGGGTTTCTTCAGGAAGGGTGAAGATCCTGTCGCGCACGTCGCCCAGGAGCTGTTGGAACTGCTCGGGACTATTTGTTTTTCCGACGCCACCCGGGAAAACACTGTCACCCACCCACGCTCGTGGCGCGCGTCCGTCGGCCAGATCCAGCACTGCCAAGCCGCCCGGGGTGTGGCCCCGAAGTTCGACTACTTGCAGCCCCAACTCCGGAAGTTGTGCGCCGGCCAGATCCAGCGGTTCCCGCTCACCTTCGTCGTTTCCGTACACCCGGTCCGGCGCCACGGGCAGCGCCTCGGCATCCAGGCGTGGCCCGTGGTGGCGGGCGCCTGTCGCCTTGAGGACGTCTGCCAGCGCGCGGGTGTGGTCCGCGTGCTGGTGGGTCGTGAGCACGTCGGTGATACGTACACCCAGCTGTTCGGCCAGGCCCAGCAGGTGTTCTGCATCGTCGGCGGCATCCACCAGCAGCGCCTCGCCGCCCCAGCACAGCAACCAACAGTTGTTGTCCATAGAACCTACGGTCGTCACTGCGTACGTATGGGCGTCAGAACTAAGAACCTGCACGTCGCGCGGTGCGGAAAGATGGCTAAATTCAGTAATTTGCTGCATGGCACCACACTAGCGATGTCCGGGCGATGGCGTAGACTAGCAGGGTTGATGCTTCAACAAATAAGGAGTGAATAGTGGCCGATCAGCTGATTGTCCGTGGAGCCAGCGAACACAACCTCAAGGGCGTGGATATCGACCTGCCGCGCGACAAGATGATCGTGTTTACGGGGCTGTCCGGCTCGGGTAAATCCTCCCTGGCCTTCGACACCATTTTCGCAGAAGGCCAGCGCCGGTACGTCGAATCTTTGAGCTCCTATGCGCGCATGTTCCTCGGGCGCATGGATAAGCCGGACGTGGAGCTGATCGAGGGGCTGTCCCCGGCAGTTTCCATCGACCAGAAGTCCACGAACCGCAACCCGCGCTCGACCGTCGGCACGGTTACCGAGATCTTCGACTACCTGCGCCTGCTGTATGCCCGCACCGGCATACCGCACTGCCCGGAGTGTGGCGGTGTGATCCAGCGGCAGACTCCGCAGGAGATTGTGGACCAGATTCTGGCGATGGAGCAGGGGCTGAAGTTCCAGGTGCTCGCGCCGGTAGTGCGCACCCGCAAGGGCGAGTTCGTGGACCTCTTCGAGGACCTGGCCGCGCAGGGCTACTCCCGCGTGCAGGTCGACGGTGCGGTGTACCAGCTGTCCAACCCGCCGACGCTAGAAAAGCAGGTCAAGCACGACATCGACGTAGTGGTGGACCGTCTGCAGGTAAAGGAATCCCAGAAGCAGCGCCTGACAGACTCGATCGAGACCGCCCTGAAGCTGGCCGACGGGATCGTGGTCCTGGACTTCGTGGGACTGCCGGATGACGATCCGCACCGCACGCGCCGATTCTCCGAGAAAATGGCCTGCCCGAACGGTCACGCGATCCAGCTGGACGAGCTGGAGCCACGCACGTTCTCCTTCAACTCGCCCTACGGTGCCTGCCCTGCCTGTGACGGCCTGGGGACTCGCCTGGAGGTCGACGAGAAGCTGGTGATCCCGGACGAGGACGCAGCCGTGGTCGACGCGATCGCGCCGTGGTCGTCTAGCCCGAACAGCAAGTACTTCACCAAGCTGGTGAACGCACTGGGCGAGGCGATGAGCTTCGACCCGAAGTCCCCGTGGAAGGACCTGAAGGCCACCCACCGCAAGGCCATCCTGAACGGCCACAAGACGCAGATCAAGGTCAGCTACCGTAACCGCTACGGCCGTTCGCGCACCTACAACGCACCCTTCGAGGGCGTGATGCCCTTCCTGAAGCGCAAGCTCGACCAGACCGATTCCGACTGGTCCAAGGAGCGCTACCGCAGCTACATGCGTGAGGTCGCCTGCCCGACGTGCGACGGCACGCGCCTGAAGCCGGAGGTTCTGGCCGTAACTATTGCCTCGGGCGAGCAGGAGCTGTCCATCGCCGAGGTCTCTGATCTTTCTATTGCGGACGCCAGCAGCTTCCTCGACAACCTTTCTCTAAGCAAGCGCGAGGAGATGATTGCCGGGGCAGTTCTGCGGGAGATCCAGGCGCGCCTGAAGTTCCTGCTGGACGTTGGCCTGAACTACCTGTCGATGTCCCGCTCCGCGGGCACGCTTTCCGGCGGTGAGGCCCAGCGCATCCGCCTGGCTACGCAAATTGGTTCCGGTCTGGCGGGCGTGCTGTACGTGCTGGATGAGCCTTCAATCGGCCTGCACCAGCGCGATAACGAGCGGCTGATCCGCACTCTGCAGCACCTGCGCGATCTGGGCAACACCCTGATCGTGGTGGAGCACGACGAGGACACGATCCGCACGGCCGACTGGCTGGTGGATATCGGTCCGCGAGCTGGCGAGTACGGCGGCGAGATTGTCTACCAGGGCGAGCCCAAGGGCATCCTCGAGGCGAAGGATTCCTTGACCGGCCAGTACCTGTCCGGTGAAAGGGTGCTGGCTGTCCCGGAGAAGCGCCGCCCGATCGATAAGGAACGGGTGCTGACGGTACACGGCGCCCAGGAAAATAACCTGAAGAACGTGGACGTCACTCTGCCGCTGGGCGTGCTGACGCTGATCACTGGTGTGTCGGGCTCCGGTAAGTCTTCCCTGATCAACGGCATCGTGGCGAAGTCTCTGAGCAACACCCTGAACAAGGCGCGCCAGGTGCCGGGGCACCACAAGAAAATCACGGGCACGGAGCACTTGGACAAGCTGGTGCAGGTGGATCAGAGCCCGATTGGCCGCACTCCGCGATCCAACCCGGCTACGTACACGGGCGTGTTCGACAAGATCCGTAAGCTGTTCGCCGAGACGACGGAGGCGAAGGTACGCGGCTACACCGCGGGCCGGTTCTCGTTCAACGTCAAGGGTGGGCGCTGCGAGGCCTGCCACGGCGATGGCACGCTGAAGATCGAGATGAACTTCCTGCCCGACGTGTACGTGCCCTGCGAAGTCTGCGAGGGCGCTCGCTACAACCGCGAGACGCTGGAGGTCCAGTACAAGGGCAAGTCCATCGCAGAGGTGCTGGACATGCCGATTTCCGAGGCAGCGGAGTTCTTCGAGCCCGTCACGTCAATTTCCCGCTACCTGAACACCCTGGTGGATGTAGGCCTGGGGTACGTCCGCCTGGGACAGGCAGCCACCACCTTGTCCGGCGGTGAGGCACAGCGCGTGAAGCTAGCCGCCGAGCTGCAGAAGCGTTCCAATGGTCGGACGGTGTACATCCTCGACGAGCCGACCACCGGCCTGCATTTCGAGGACATCCGCAAGCTGATGCTGGTGATCCAGGGGCTCGTGGACAAGGGCAATAGCGTGTTCATTATCGAGCACAACCTGGACGTCATTAAGGCTGCCGACTGGATTGTGGACATGGGGCCGGAGGGCGGCTCCGGCGGTGGCACCGTCGTTGCCGAGGGAACCCCGGAGCAGGTTGCGGAGGTGGAGGCCTCCCACACCGGCCGCTACCTGCGGTCCATGCTCTGATCCTGCATCCGGGGCTGCTGAGGTTGCTGAGGCTGTTGCTGCATCGACGGCTGTGGTTGTTGAGATTGTTGTGGCATCGGTGGCTGAGGCTGCGGCATTCGCGACTGCGGGGGAGTCTTGTTGGGCTTCTCGCGGGTGATAGCGGCAACCAGTAGCACCATGCCGCAAATGAGGAACGCCAGGGCCTGCACAAGCCCACCGAGTACGGACAGGTCGTAGAAGACCAGCTTGGCGGTGGCAATGATCGCCAGCAGAAGACCGGGCTTGGAGTTGTTGCGGTACAGCAGGTACACGGCGCCCAACATCCAGCTGACGGAGATCAGCACGTGCGCCACCATGAATGAAAGCTTCGTGGTGGAGATAGCCATAGCGACGGCGGGGATTGCGGAGGAGGCGAGCACAAGGGTGACTACGCCGATAACCAACATCGTCACTTCCGAGTTGGACTGCTTACCCGGAATCTCGCGTCCAGCGATTCCGCGCAGGCCGGTCTCGAGGAGGTATTGGTGGCGATACAGAAGCGCCACCGCTAGCGCGAGGCTGACTACTAGGACGATCGCCGAGTCCGGAACACGCATGCTATCCGCCCCGACCCAGCTGCGCGGTGCGTAGGTGAACACCGCTAGGAAAGAGCACATTAGCGAGATCCATGCGACATTCTTAGGCATGCGCGGCAATCCCCATACAACGGCTGCGGTGTATAGCAGCAGACCCACAGCGACGATGATGCTTCCGTAGCCAAACGCCGAGGCCTCAGCGGGGGAATGCCGTAGTTCAGAATCCAATGCGTACCACTGGAAGAAGCGGATGATGAAGACAATGGGGAAAGTGCCGGCGGAGATTATGAAAGCGAACGCGTTGGCCAGCTGTGGTGGAAGCGGTTCTGTTCCTGGAATCTGGAAGTCCGCTTGGAAGATGCCGCCGTTGACGCGAGCGATGATGTATGCGCACGCAGTTACTAGGGAAATAAAGACAATAGCCGCCCAGGAATTGCTGGACAACAGGCACACCGACGGAATGATCACCACGGCTACTACGCCGCTGAGGTGAAGCTGACGGGATGCAAACGGTGGGACGAAGCTGATAATCGTCACGAGCGCGAAGCCCACCACGCCGAGCAGGAACGTCGTAAGTATGAAGGGTGCACTCAGCAGCATCGCGCAGATGTAAGTAATGGTCGCGGTGGTCTGAAGCTTGAACCACGGGCGGCCCCAACGGGCTGCGAAGCCGCAGATAGCGGCGGCGATCAAGCTGCCAGCGAAGTAACCATTGTGAATTTCGCGTTGCACTTCCTGGTCGGCGGGGAACATAGAGAGGAAGTTCGCTGCCGCCGGCAGGATGAATAGAGGCGCAAAGGCGGTGACGACCACCGCGAGGACTTCCTTCTTCCAGGCATATGCCAGAGCCAATGCGCCGGCACATATGACCACCGTCAGCACGCTACCGAGCGCCTCACCGAACCATCCCAGGTTGAACACCGCGACCCAGAGGTCCGCCAAACCGCCCAGTGTGGCAACTATCAATAGCGCCGAGGAGCTCACTCCGTCTGGTTGCTTCTTGTGCACGATTGTCGACGTCACGGCCAAACCGCCACAGATCACCGCAGCGAGAATGACCGCTCCCTCCGGAGTAAGGATTCCGGAAGCATAGGCCAATAGAGCCAGGAAGGTGAGGCCGACAACCGTGATGGAGCCGCCGATGATCGCCAGCAGGCGAGTGACCAGGTCCTCCTTTTCCCACCACTGTTGCAGCTTGTTCGGCTCCTTTGGCTCCTGCTGCTTCGCTGCTGGTTGGGGCTGTGGCTTAGGGGCAGCTGGTCGCGATGCCTGCGGACGCGGAGCCTGAGGTTGCGATGCCTGCGGACGGGGTGCCTGAGGTCGCGACGCCTGCGGACGCGCTGGCGCTTGCTGCTTTGGCGGAGCGAACTCGTGGCGCGGCGGTTGTGCAGGGCGCGCCGGGTGGTGCTGCGCCTGTTGTGGCTGCTGTTGACGCTGAGCCGGCGTGGATTTAGGTTGTGCAGGCTGAGGCTTGGGAGCTTGAGTCTGCTCCATCTTGCGTTCAGCCGACCGTTCAGCTGGAGCAGGGGAGTGCTTCTGTGGAACCTGAGCTTTTGGAGCCTGACGCGGCGGAGCTTGTAAGTCCGGTTTGGAGCGCGGGGGAGGTGAGGCTGGGGGTGTCACTAAGGAAGAAGAAGGAGCAGCGGCTCGTTGTGCCTGCGAGAGCCTTTGTTGATTTAGGGCGACCTCCCGCAGAATGGCGATCATCTGCGTTTGCGCCTGCACCTGCGAGCGGGCAAGGTCATCGATACGCCTAATGAGGTCGTTGGTGGGCTGTGCGGATCCGTTAGAAGAGTTGTTCATGGCTCAAAAGCTTATTCTTATTCGGCGCGCCAGGGGCGCAGTATCGGTTTTGGTAAATGCTCGGACGATTGTTATACTTCCAAGCACTACCGTCTCGTTCCGGCAGTTTGAGTCGCTTTAATCTCAAATTCGTCTCAAACAAACGGAAACGGGCTGCAAGTGGAGATTCCTTCTCCCACCTTGAGACCGCCTTTAGAGGTTGGGCTCGGGTCGTAGCCACAGGCACGGATGGGTTCATGAGAATCCAGAAGTGTAATGCGTGATGCAGGGCAGTTGTTCCCGCCGGCGCAAAGTGGCTGTGATTGTGGGGGAACACAGGGGATCTTCAGTACTGCAGGGGTCGGTAAGACATTAACCAAAACTGCTACTGAGGAGTTCACATTAGCGCAGAAGCTCGCATCAACGACCGTATTCGAGTCCCTGAGGTCCGACTCGTCGGTCCAGGCGGCGAACAGGTCGGTATCGTCAAAACAGACGATGCGCGAAAGCTGGCCTATGAAGCTGACCTCGACCTTGTAGAGGTTGCACCGAACGCCAAGCCGCCCGTGGCAAAGATCATGGACTACGGCAAGTTCAAGTACGAGCAGGCCCAGAAGGCCCGCGAAGCTCGTAAGAACCAGCAGCAGACCGTGGTGAAGGAACAGAAGTTCCGTCCGAAGATCGACGACCACGACTACGAGACCAAGAAGGGCAACGTCATTCGTTTCCTGGAGAAGGGCTCCAAGGTCAAGGTCACGATCATGTTCCGCGGGCGTGAGCAGTCTCGCCCGGAGCTTGGGTTCCGGTTGCTTGAGCGACTGGCAAACGACGTCGAGGAGTACGGCGTAGTTGAGACCCGCGCCAAGCAAGACGGTCGCAACATGACCATGGTGCTGGGCCCGGTCCGCAAGGGCAAGAAGTAGTAACAGAACTAGTTGTTAGAGGTTTTTCACCAATGAAGCAGAAGACTCACAAGGGTGCCGCAAAGCGCATCAAGATCTCCGGTTCCGGCAAGCTGCGTCGCGAGCAGGCTAACCGCCGCCACCTGCTGGAGGGCAAGCCCTCCAAGCGCACCCGTCGCCTGAAGGGCACCGAGGACGTCGCTCCGGCCGATGTCAAGCGCATGAAGCGTCTGCTGGGCAAGGCATAACTTAAAGCCCACTTTTCCACCCCTATTCACCCAACCGCGTCATCGAGTGGATTCAGCGCTTGAGAAAGTGCTGGTTCGAGGCGCGCACTCTTAAAGAAAAGGAAGTATCACCGTGGCACGTGTCAAGCGCTCAGTGAACGCCAAGAAGAAGCGTCGCGAAGTACTGAAGTCCGCCAAGGGCTACCGTGGTCAGCGCTCCCGCCTGTACCGCAAGGCAAAGGAGCAGATGCTCCACTCCAAGACTTACGAGTTCCGCGATCGCAAGGCTCGTAAGAACGAGTTCCGCAAGCTGTGGATCCAGCGCATCAACGCTGGTGCTCGCCAGAACGGCATGACCTACAACCGTCTGATCCAGGGCCTGCGCCTGGCCGAGATCGAGGTCGACCGCAAGAACCTGGCCGAGCTGGCCGTCAACGACTTCGACGCATTCACCGCTCTGTGCGAGGCTGCCAAGGCTGCCCTGCCGGAGGACGTTAACGCACCGGCTGCTTCCTAAAGCCAGCCCTAAACGCGTAACGCGCACCCCATCCTGGACACCCAGGGTGGGGTTTTCTCGTATGGGGCCGTATGTACGCGGCGATTCCCGATAGATTGGAGGGGCAGCCCCGGATATAGCCGGGCAGAAGTCCGTTAAAGCTAAGGAGAATCCGCATTGAAGACCTACACGCGCGCCGCACTGGCAGCAGTCCTGGCTTTGTCTCTCGGCGGTTCCCTAGCATCATGCAACATGAGCACCAACGAAGACGCGGAACGGGCTATGCAGGAAGCCTCGGAAGGCCCAGGTGGCTCGGAAAGGGCCGGTGATGAGGATCTCTCCTATGCCGATATGTCGGAGGAGGACTTCGCAGCGAAGGCCGCAAAGACCGTCGAGGATTTCATTCAAACCAACTTTGATTCCTCTTTGGTCAAGACAATCGAAAGGCTCCCCGGCGAGGATAAAGAGTTGCTCAAGCGGGCCAACACGGTGGCTAACGTCGAGAAGCTCTCCGACGAAGAGAAGGATGAACTCTTCGAAGTAGCCGACAAGGTGTACAACGTGCGTCACTTCATCGCGGGGGTTGATGACATGGGCGATGAAGACCGCGGTGCGGTAGTTGTTGGCCTGAACCACAGCCTCGACGGTGTCTGGCGGTTTTTTGGTGGCCACGGCGCGATGGAGGTGACAGCGCATCCTGAGAAGGCAAAGGTCGATAGTGCTCGTACGAAGGTGGAGTTCCCGATGGGTTCCCTCGAAATGCACATGCATGGCATCGAGGCGAGTCAGCAGGAGCCCCTTGCCGTTGTCGTGGACGGCGGCCAGCTTCGCATTCATGGCCAGTACCTCATCGACATTGCGCACGAAGCCAAGGACGGGATGATGACTCGTACTCATTCCAAGAACGGCGTTACCACGACGGAGAAGGAGCAGATGACCCTGTTCGAAAACTAGGTCAATTAAGCTGTGGGGTATGAACCCGCAGGATGCCCAAGAGCTTTTCACCGAAAGAACCCCTCGCATTGTCAACGCAGCCAAGCTTCACCGGGCGGCTGCGCGTAAGAAGGCGGGGGTTTTCCTTGTGGAGGGGGAGAACAGCGTAGAGGCCGCCATTGCCACCGGAAGTGCCACGGACGTGTACGTCACGCTGGCTGCCGCGGAGCGTTTCGAGCCGATTATCCGCACCGCCGGCTACCTCAATATCTACGTGCACTACATCACGGACAAGGCCGCTAAGCACCTTTCTGATACCGCCACGACTACAGGTTTGTTTGCTGTGTGCAAGCCGGTGCTGTGGTCTGTCGGTAAGGTATTGACGCCCCAGCCTCAACTGGTGAGTGTCCCAGTGGAAACTAACGACCCCGGTAATGCAGGCACCCTGATTCGAGTGGCCGATGCCATGGGCGCGGATGCCGTAGTGTTTGCCGGGGAGACTGCTGACCCGCAGTCGTGCAAGGCCGCTCGCGCTTCGGCGGGCTCACTGTTCCACGTGCCGGTGGCCCGCTCCACCAACGTGAAGGATGTGTTGGGCCAGCTGCGCGCCCAGGGGCTGCAGATTCTCGCCACCGCGGCCGACGGTGAGGTCAGCCTGGATGATGCCGGGGAGATCCTCACCAAGCCCACCGCGTGGCTGTTCGGTAATGAGGCGCACGGGCTGGGCGAGGAACTGCTGGCCGAGGCGGACCTGCGAGTTTCCATCCCGATCCGTGGGCGCGCGGAATCCCTCAACCTTGCCACTGCGGCCTCCATCTGCATGTATGAATCGTCCCGCATCCAGGCGGCGGCACAGGAGGCTGCTGGGGGAGCAGCCGAAGACTGATAGCCCCAACTCGGTGCGGCAGTGGGGCAGCCGGGTATTATTAACGAGGTTAAGCCGTGCACGTAGAAAGAGGAGCGCACTGAAGTGACGGATTCCGCGGACACTCCCCAGGTAGAGCTTTCGGAGCAGGGGCTCAACGCCGCAGCAGACGCAGCCGAAAAGGCCTTTGCCGAGGCTGCAAATCTGGAGGAACTGGCGGCCGCTCGCCGCGAGCACCTGGGCGACGATGCCCCCATTCCGGCCGCCCGCCGTAGCCTGGGCAGCCTGCCGAAGGATCAGCGCAAGGATGCTGGTCGCCTGGTGAACATGGCGCGGGGTCGCGTCGAAAAGCGCTTCGCCCAGGTCAAGGCCGAGCTCGAGCGCAAGCGCAATGAGGAAGTCCTGCGCGCCGAGCGCATAGACGTCACCGAGCCGACCACCCGCGGTCAGCGCGGCGCCCAGCACCCGATCACCATCCTGTCCGAACAGATCGCTGACATCTTCGTTGGCATGGGCTGGGAGATCGCCGACGGCCCGGAGGTCGAGGCAGAGTACTTCAACTTCGACTCCCTGAACTTCATCCCAGACCACCCCGCGCGCACGCTACAGGACACCTTCCACATCGCTCCGGAGGGCTCCGGCCAGGTGCTGCGCACCCACACCTCTCCGGTGCAGATGCGCACGATGCTCTCCCGCGACCTGCCGATCTACATTGCCTGCCCGGGCCGCGTGTTCCGCACCGATGAGCTGGACGCCACCCACACCCCCGTGTTCCACCAGGTCGAAGGCCTGGCCGTGGATAAGGGGCTGACGATGGCGCACCTGAAGGGCACGCTGGATCACCTGGCCAAGACGCTGTTCGGCGAGGAAGCCAAGACCCGCATCCGCCCGAACTACTTCCCGTTCACTGAGCCCTCCGCCGAGGTGGACGTCTGGTTCGCCGACAAGAAGGGCGGCGCTGGCTGGATCGAGTGGGGCGGTTGCGGCATGGTCAACCCGAACGTCCTGATCGCCGCGGGCGTGGATCCGGAGGAGTACTCCGGCTTCGCCTTCGGCATGGGCATCGAGCGCACCCTGCAGTTCCGCAACGGCCTGCCCGACATGCGCGACATGGTGGAGGGCGATGTGCGCTTCACCCTGCCGTTCGGCGTTCGCCGCTAGAGCAATTTCCCCCAGAGCACCAGAGCATCCCAGAGCACCCCATTTAGAGCCCCAACCAAGGATCTTTCGAAAATCATGCTTATTTCCCAGTCGTGGCTGACCCGAATCCTGCAGACCTCCAACCCGCAGTGGAGCGTGAGCGCCGAGGAGTTCGACGCCGGCTTCGTCCGCGTTGGCTTCGAGACCGAGGGGTACGAGGCGATCCCCGAAACCACCGGCCCGCTGGTGATCGGTCGCGTCGAAAAGATCGAGGAGCTCACCGAGTTTAAGAAGCCGATCCGTTACTGCGACGTCAACGTCGGCCAGGCCAACGGCACCGGCGAGCTGCAGCACATCATCTGTGGCGCACGGAACTTCGCCGAGGGCGACAACGTCGTCATCGCCCTGCCCGGAACGGTGCTGCCCGGCCCGTTCGAGATCTCTGCGCGTAAGACTTACGGCAAGATCTCCGAGGGCATGATCTGTTCTGCGATGGAGGTGGGCCTGGCCAGCCAGCAGAACGCGGGGATCATGACTATTTCTGACGCCGATTTGGCCAGCGCCAACCTCAAGGTAGGCGACGACGCGCGTGGGCTGCTGGGTTTGCAGGACACCATCTTCGACGTGAACATCACCCCGGACCGCGGCTACGCGCTGTCGGCCAGGGGACTCGCCCGCGAGTTGGCGTCCAGTTTTGACCTGCAGTTCCGCGACCCGGCGCAGGATCCGGCAGCAGCGGCGATGCGCAACGACCTTTTCGCCGGCCTGCCCGGCACCGACGGCGAGGTGCAAGCGCTGAAGGTCGACGAGGACACGAAGTGCTCCAAGTTCGGCATGCGCAAGGTCACCGGCATCGATCCGCAGGCGGAGTCCCCGCTATGGCTGCAGCGAGAGCTGATGCTGTGCGGACAGCGCCCAGTGAACCCGGCGACGGACGTGACGAACTACGTGATGTTCCTGCTGGGCCAGCCGATGCACGCCTTCGACGCGGATAAGGTCACCGGAGAGCTGCACGTCCGCCTGGCGAAGAAGGGGGAGAAGCTGACCACGCTGGATGACGTGGAGCGCACCCTCGACCCGGAGGACGTGGTGATCTCCGACGAGTCCGGTATCCAGTCGCTGGCTGGCGTGATGGGCGGTTCGACCTCCGAGATTTCCGAGGCGACCACCAACGTGCTGTTCGAGGCCGCACACTGGGATCAGATCACCGTGGCCCGCACGTGCCGCCGCCACAAGCTTTCCTCCGAGGCCTCCCGCCGCTTCGAGCGCGGCACGGACGCCGCCATTATCGAGGACGCGCTGGACTTCGCCGTCGCACTGCTGGTGAACATCGCTGGTGGCCAGGTGGAGGAGGGGCGCACCCTGGTCGGTGCGGTCCCGGAGATGCCGATGATCACCATCCACACCTCCCTGCCGGGCAAGACCGCGGGCAAGATCTACCCGGACGGCACCACCATTTCCCGCCTGCGGGAGGTCGGCTGTGAGGTGCGCGAGACCGGCTCCCGCGACGACAACGGCGCCCGCGAGATCGAGGTCACCCCGCCGACCTGGCGCCCGGATCTGACGATGCCCGCCGACCTGGTGGAGGAGGTTCTGCGCCTGGAGGGGCTGGAGGACATTCCCTCTATCGTCCCGACCGCCCCGGCTGGCCGCGGCTACACCCCGCGCCAACGGATGCGCCGCAACGTGAGCCAGGCTCTGGCCTGGGCGGGTTACGCAGAGATCCTGCCGACCCCGTTCATCGCCAACGACGTATTCGACGTCTGGGACCTGCCAGCGGATGACCCGCGCCGTCTGACGGTGAAGGTACAGAACCCGCTGGAGAGCGACTACGCCTGCATCGGCACCACTCTGCTGCCGTCCATGATTGAATCCCTGCGCCGTAACGTCACCCGTGGCCAGCGCGATGCAGCCCTTTACGGCGTGGAGCAGGTCTCCGTACCGAAGTCGGCCAAGCCGTTCTCGCCGATGCCTTCTGTAAAGCAGCGCCCGGGGGCAGAGGAGCTGCAGGAGCTGCTGGATTCCCTGCCCGCCCAGCCGCTGCACGTAGCGGTTGTGGCAACGGGTAACCGTCAGCTGCAGGGCACCTGGGGCGAGCCAGAGGCCTTCACTGCGGCGGACGCCATCGAGTCCGCCCGCGTGGTCGCCCGGGCCGCCGGCGTGGAGATCACCGTGCGCAACGCGGAATACCTGCCGTGGCACCCGGGCCGCTGCGCTGAGATCCTGGTGGGCGACAAGGTCGTTGGCCACGCAGGCGAGCTGCACCCGCAGGTCTGCGAGCGCGCGGAGCTGCCGCCGCGCACTGTGGCCATGGAGATGAACCTGGATGCGCTGCCGCTGGAGGAGACCTTCCCGCGCCCGGTGCTGTCCGCTTTCCCGGCGGTGCTGCAGGACATCGCGGTCGTCGTTGACGAGGCTACCCCGGCCCAGGATGTTGAGGATGCCTTGCGTGCTGGCGCTGGCGAGCTCTTGGAGAAGATCCGACTGTTCGACGTCTACCACTCCGAGTCTCTGGGCGAGGGTAAGCGCTCGCTGACCTTCAGCCTGCGCTTCCGTGCGCCCGACCGCACCCTAACGGAGGAAGAGGCCAGCAAGTCCCGCGAGGCCGCCTTGCAGTCCGCCACCGAGAAGGTAGGCGCACAGCTCCGCGCCTAACTGCATAATTCCCATAAACCTGAATAATTTGCATTTCGGGTTCCAATAGGGCAGAATCGTCCTATGTTGAAAATTGCAGTAGCAGGCGCCAGCGGGTACGCGGGTGGCGAGGCTCTTCGCCTCCTATTGAATCACCCCGGCTACGGCGTGGACTTCGAAATCGGTTCGCTGACCGGCGGTTCCAACGCGGGCACGCGATTCGGCGAACTCAACCCCGGGCTGCCCGCCCTAGCGGATCGCGTTCTCGAAGAGACGACGGAGGATGTTCTCCGCGGGCACGATGCTGCAATCCTGGCCCTCCCGCACGGGGTGTCCGCCGCCCTGGATCTGCCGGAATCCATGAAGGTCGTGGACTGCGGCGCGGACTACCGCCTGAAGAATGCCAACCACTGGGCCCGCTTCTACGGCACCCCGCACGCTGGCACCCGCACCTACGGCATCCCGGAGATGCCGGGCCGCCGGGAAGAGATCGCGGCCACCAACTACGTCGCCGCCCCCGGTTGCTTCCCGACCGGCGCCACGATGGCCCTCATGCCCGCTATCGCCAGCGGCCTGATGGCCCCGCAGATCAGCGTGGTTTCCGTCACCGGCACCACCGGAGCCGGCAAGAAGGCCGCCGTGAACCTGCTGGGTTCGGAGACCATGGGTAACCTGCGCGCCTACGGCGTGGGCACCCACCGCCACGCCCCGGAGATCAAGCAGAGCGTGGAGGAGCTGCTGGCTCCCGGCTACTCCTCGGACGACGTACACGTGACCTTCACCCCGGTGCTGGCCCCGCTGACCCGCGGCATCCTCACCACCGTCACCGCCCCCGCGCGTGGCCAGGCGAGCGATATCCGCCGTGCCTACGAGAAGTTCTGCGCCAACGAGCCCTTCCTGCATCTGCTGCCAGAGGGCCAGCAGCCGGAGGTGAAGAGCGTCGTCGGTTCCAACATGGTGCACATCCAAGTGGAGGTCGCCGACGGCATGGTCATCGCCACCAGCGCCATCGATAACCTCACAAAGGGCACCGCAGGTGCCGCCATCCAATGCCTCAACCTGATGTTCGGTTGGGAAGAAACCGCGGGACTCCCGCAGACGGGGCTCTGATTCTCAGTTATGACCAGTGCAGACAAGAACAACCCGGATACCAGCACTGCCCAAGGCTCCTCCGCGGACCTCGGCGTGACCGTTCCCAAGGGCTTTAGCGCCGCAGCTGTGACGGCGGGGATCAAGCCCTCCGGCAAGTCGGATATGGCTCTGATCCGCAACGACGGGCCGGATGCCATCGCCGCCGCCATGTTCACCCGCAATCAGGTCACCGCCGCCCCCGTTCGCTACACCAAGGCGAACAACGACGGCACCTTCCGCGCCGTCGTGGTCAACTCCGGCAACGCCAACGCCTGCAACGGAGCCCAGGGTGACAAGGATGCGCGCGTTACCGCTGAGAAGGCCGCCGAGCTGCTGGGATGCCAGCCCAGCGACGTTGCCGTGTGTTCCACCGGCCTGATCGGCGATGTGCTGCCGATGGATAAGGTCCTCGCCGGAGTCGGCGAACTCGCCGGCGAGCTCGACCAGTCCATCACCGCCGGCAACGATGCTGCCCGCGCCATCATGACCACCGACCTCGTCGCTAAGGAGGCCGTCTACCACGGCGAAGGTTGGTCCATCGGCGCCATGGGCAAGGGTGTCGGCATGATGGCCCCGTCGCTGGCTACGATGCTCGTGTTTATTACTACGGACGCCCACCTTCCCAACGCCGACATGGCCCACGAGGCCCTGGCGGGCGCCACTCCGACAACCTTCGACTGCATCGACATCGACGGCGCGACCTCTACCAATGACACTGTGCTGCTGATGGCCTCCGGCGCTTCCGGCATCACCCCGGACGCAGAGGAATTCAACGCTGCGATCCACCAGGTGTGCCTCGATATTGCGATGCAGCTACAGGCGGACGCTGAGGGCGTCACAAAGAGAGTGTCCATCACCGTCGGCGGCGCAGAAACGGACGCGGACGCACAGACCGCAGCGCGCGTCATCGGCCGCGACAACCTGTTTAAGTGTGCGATGTTCGGCTCCGACCCGAACTGGGGCCGCGTGCTGGCTGCCGTAGGAATGGCGCCGGTGAAGATGAACCCGGAGGCCATCAGCGTGTCCTTCAACGGACACCCGGTGTGCATCAACTCCACGGGCGCGCCCGGTGCCCGCACCGTGGATCTCTCGGGCGCCGACATTGCCGTCGAGGTGGACCTCGGCGTAGGCGAGGGGCGCGCGACGGTATGGACGACCGACCTGTCGTACTCCTACGTGGAGATCAATTCGGAATACTCCACCTAGTTCATCCAGCTCACCCAGCTTGCCCAGAGCTCACCCGCACAACGGATCTACCAGGAAACGCACCAATGAACCCCAAACACACTCCCATCGATACCACCGGGCTGACCCCCGAGATGCGCAGCCATGTGCTGGCCGAGGCCCTGCCGTGGCTGCTGCACTACCGCGACAAGATCGTGGTGGTGAAGTACGGCGGCAACGCGATGATCGACGAGGATCTGAAGCGCGCCTTCGCCGCCGACATGGTCTTCCTGCGCGCCATCGGCGCCCGCCCGGTTGTGGTCCACGGCGGCGGCCCGCAGATCAACGAGATGCTGAAGACCGTCGGCCTGGAGGGCGAGTTTAAGGGCGGCTTCCGCGTGACCACCCCGGAGGTCATGGAGTACGTCCGCATGGTGCTGTTCGGCAAGGTCGGCCGTGAGCTGGTCGGGCTGATCAACGAGCACGGCCCCTACGCCGTCGGCGCCTCGGGCGAGGATGCCGGCCTGTTCACCGCCTCTAAGCGCAAGGTCACGATCGATGGGGAAGAGGTCGACCTGGGCCGCGTGGGGCAGATCGAGCACGTCGACGCCGAAAGCCTGATCGACCTCATCGACGCTGGCCGCATCCCCGTGGTCTCCACGGTCGCACCGGATGACCAGGGGCGGATCTACAACATCAACGCAGATACCGCCGCCGGCGCGCTGGCAGGTGCCCTGGGCGCCGAGAGGCTCGTGATGCTCACCAACGTCAAGGGCTTGTACACCGACTGGCCGAACAAGGAATCGCTGGTATCCAGCCTGACCCCGGAGCAGCTCTCCGACCTGCTGCCCAACCTGGATTCCGGCATGGTGCCGAAGATGGAGGCCTGCCTGGACGCGCTGCGTAGCGGCGTGCAGGCCGCGCACGTCATCGACGGCCGTATTCCGCACTCCGTAATCTTGGAGCTGATGACCACCGGAGGTATCGGCACCATGATCTGCCCCGCGGGCTGGGAAGACGTCACCAGCCCCGACATCAACTATCGGGAGGATCTCCCATGACCCAGAACCTAGAGAACGCATCTAACGACTGGCAGGGCCACTGGAATGCCGCGCTGTTCGAAACCTATGGCACCCCGCCGCGCGAGCTGGTCTCTGGCCGCGGCACCATCGTCTCCGACGCGGAAGGCAACGAGTACCTCGACCTGCTGTCCGGCATCGCCGTGAACGCTCTGGGGCACGCTCACCCTGCCATCGTTGACGCCGTAACGAATCAGATCGCTACGCTCAGCCACACGTCTAACCTGTTCGCCCACCCGCAGGTGATCAAGCTCGCCGAGCGGCTGAAAGGCCTGCTGGGAGAGCAGCACGGGGAGGCCGCCAAGGCGGTGGCCGGTGCCCGCGTGTTCTTCTCCAACTCCGGCGCCGAGGCCAACGAGGCTGCCTTCAAGATCGCCCGCGCCACCGGCAAGACCAAGATCCTGGCCGCCGAGCGTGGCTTCCACGGCCGCACCATGGGCGCCCTCGCCCTGACCGGCCAGCCGGATAAGCAGGAGCCCTTCAAGCCCCTGCCCGGTGGCGTGGAGTATTACCCCTACGGCGACATCGAAGCCCTGCGGGAGATGGCTGACGACGACACTGCTGCGATCTTCCTGGAGTCCATCCAGGGCGAAACCGGCGTGATCCCCGCCCCGGACGGCTTTCTTGCCGCCGTGCGCGAGCTGTGCGATGCCCACGACATCCTCATGGTCGTCGACGAGGTACAGGCCGGCATGGGCCGCACCGGCCAGTGGTTCGGCTTCCAGCACGAGGCCGGTGTGCTGCCGGACGTCATCACCATGGCCAAGGGACTGGGCGGTGGCCTGCCGATCGGCGCCACGCTCGCCCTGCCGAAGGCGCAGCTGCTGGCCAAGGGGATGCACGGCACCACTTTCGGCGGAAACCCTGTCGTCTGCGCGGCCGCGAATGCCGTTATCGACACGATCGAGTCCGAGGACCTGCTGGACAACGTAGCCACCCAGTCGCAGGCAATCCGCGACGGCCTGGCCGATCACCCGAGCGTGCAGAGCATCCGTGGCCGCGGGCTGATGCTCGGTATCGTCCTGGATGCGCCCCTTAACCTGGATCCGCTGGACTACGGGCTGATCGTCAACAAGCCCCAGCCCGATGTGATCCGCCTGGTCCCGCCGCTGAATATTTCGACGGATGAGGTGCAGCGGGGCGTCACAAAGATTAGGCAGATGCTGGACGACAACCGCGCGCAGAACTAGTAACCGCACAAAGAACGGAAGACACCACATGACAAACCTGCACCTGCAGAACAAGGGGCCGCTGCGCCACATGCTGGCCGACGACGACCTCACCCCGGAAGAGCAGGCCGAAGTGCTGGCGCTGGCCGAGGAGCTGAAGGACAACCGCTACGGCAACGGCTACCGCAACCTGCTGGAGCGCCGCTCCGTTGCCGTGCTGTTCGACAAGACCTCTACGCGCACGCGCTTTTCTTTTGACGCCGGCATCACCGAGCTGGGCGGCAACGCCATCGTCGTGGACAGCGGAAGTTCGCAGATGGGGAAGGGAGAGACCTTCCAGGACACTGGCGCGGTCCTGTCCCGCTACGTCACCGCGATTGTCTGGCGCACCGGCGCGCACGACAACCTCCACCAGATGGCGGAGACCGCGGGCGTGCCGATCGTCAACTCCCTGTCCGACGACTTCCACCCCTGCCAGATCCTCGCCGACCTGGTGACCATCAAGGAGCACAAGGGCGAGCTCAAGGGCCTGAACGCAGTGTACTTCGGCGACGGTGCGAACAACATGGCCAACAGCTACATGCTGGGATTCGCCACGGCGGGAGTGAACATCACCATCGCCGCACCAGAGGGTTTCCAACCGGAGGCGAAGTTCGTGGAGCGCGCCAAGAAGCGCGCCGAGCTGACCGGCGCGACCGTGACCGTCACCGACAAGGTGGATGCCACGGGGGCGGACGTGGTGATCACCGACACCTGGCTGTCCATGGGCCAAGATGCCTCCGAAGACCGCAGCGCGCTGCGAGCCTACCAGGTGGACGAGAAGCTGATGGGTACCGCTAAGGACGATGCGATCTTCCTGCACTGCCTGCCGGCCTACCGCGGCAGCGAGGTGACGCCGGAGGTTATCGACGGGCCGCAGTCGGTGGTCTTCGACGAGGCGGAAAACCGCCTGCACGCACAGAAGGCGCTGCTGGTATGGCTTCTTCGCTGACTCGCACCGCCCGGCAGGACATGATCGGGCGGATCATCGGTGCCGAGAAGGTCGGCAGCCAGCGCGAGCTGCTGGGAATCCTGGTGAACCGCGGCATCGACGTCACCCAGGCCACCCTGTCGCGCGACCTGGTGGACCTCGGCGCGAAGAAGGTGCGCGTGGGCGGGGAGGTTTACTACTCCCTGTCCGACGATGTGCGCGTGGATGGGCCGGACAAGCTGCGGCGCGTCCTGGCCGAGCTGCTGGTCGACCACGACCACTCCGGAAACATCGCCGTACTGCGCACCCCACCCGGCGCTGCGCAGTACCTGGCCAGCATCCTGGACCGCTCGGACGTAAACCGAGTGGTGGCCACCATCGCCGGCGACGATACCGTGTTCGTCCTGGCACGGGAGCCGCTCAACGGCAAGGAGCTGGGGGAGTATTTCTTCCAGCTGGCACATAGCTAAAATCAAATAACGGATACAACAACTAGAACGCAAGAAGACTTTCGAAGGGAAGCGTAAAGAATGAAGGATCGCGTAGTACTCGCATACTCCGGCGGGCTGGATACCACCGTGGCCATCAGCTGGATCGCCAAGGAGCGCAACGCAGAGGTCGTCTGCGTCTCCATCGACCTGGGTCAGGGCGGCGAGGACATGGAGACCGTCCGCCAGCGCGCCCTCGGTGCCGGCGCCGTGGAGTCCATCGTCGTGGACGCCCGCGACGAGTTCGCCAACGACTACTGCCTGCCGACCATCAAGGCCAACGGCATGTACATGAAGGAGTACCCGCTGGTCTCCGCGATCTCCCGCCCGCTGATTGTCAAGCACATGGCGGATGCAGCCAAGGAGCACGGCGGCACCGCCGTCGCCCACGGCTGCACCGGCAAGGGCAACGACCAGGTCCGTTTCGAGGTTGGCTTTGCCAACACCGCCCCGGACCTGGATATCATCGCCCCGGTCCGCGACTACGCCTGGACTCGCGAGAAGGCCATCGCCTTCGCCGAGGAAAACGGCATCCCGATCGAGCAGTCCAAGTCCTCCCCGTTCTCCATCGACCAGAACGTGTGGGGCCGAGCCGTGGAGACCGGCTTCCTGGAGGATCTCTGGAACGCCCCGACCAAGGACGTTTACGCCTACACCGAGGATCCGGGCCTGGGCCAGGCACCGGACGAGGTCATCATCTCCTTCGAGTCCGGTGTGCCGGTGGCCATCGACGGCAAGAAGGTCACCGTCCTGGAGGCTATCGAGGAGCTGAACCGCCGCGCAGGTGCGCAGGGCGTCGGCCGCCTGGACATGGTTGAGGACCGCCTGGTGGGCATCAAGTCCCGCGAGATCTACGAGGCTCCGGGCGCCATTACCCTGATCCGTGCCCACGAGGCTCTGGAGGCGGTCACCGTCGAGCGCGAGCTGGCCCGCTACAAGCGCGGCATCGACGCCGAGTGGTCCAACCAGGTCTACGACGGCCTGTGGTTCAGCCCGCTGAAGCGCTCCCTGGATGCGTTTATCGACTCCACTCAGACCCACGTCACCGGCGACATCCGCCTGGTGCTGCACGCCGGCTCCATCACCGTCAACGGCCGCCGCTCCGGTAAGTCCTTGTACGACTTCAACCTGGCTACCTACGACGAGGGCGACTCCTTCGACCAG
Organism: Corynebacterium sp. HMSC08A12; assembly: GCF_001807485.1. Taxonomy (GTDB): domain Bacteria; phylum Actinomycetota; class Actinomycetes; order Mycobacteriales; family Mycobacteriaceae; genus Corynebacterium; species Corynebacterium evansiae. Next base: position 233,673 of record NZ_KV789190.1, read on the forward strand.
TCCATGGCCCGCGGTTTCGTGGAGCTGCACGGCCTGTCCTCCAAGATCGCCGCTAAGCGCGACCTGGCTAACTAGGTGACCAGCTAACTAGGCAACTGGATAAATAGAGCAGAAAGGCACACCCAAACATGACCACCGAGGCACACGGCACGAACGAGGGCGCCCTGTGGGGCGGCCGATTCTCCGGCGGCCCAACTGAGGCGATGGCCGCCCTGTCGAAGTCCACGCACTTCGACTGGGTTCTGGCCCCCTACGACGTGCTGGCCTCGCAGGCTCACGCGCGGGTGCTGCACAAGGCCAATCTGCTGAGCGACGAGGACTTCGACACGCTCATCGCCGGCCTGCAGAAGCTGGGCGAGGACGTGGCCGACGGATCCTTCGGCCCCGAACCCAGCGACGAGGACGTCCACGGCGCAATGGAGCGCGGCCTGATTGACCGTGTTGGCCCCGAGGTCGGCGGTCGCCTACGCGCGGGCCGTTCCCGCAACGACCAGGTGGCCACCCTGTTCCGCATGTGGGTGCGCGACGCGATCCGCGACATCACGGCGGGCGTGCTCGACGTCGTCGACGCGCTGGTGGCTCAGGCTGACCGCCACCCAGAGGCCATCATGCCGGGTAAGACGCACTTCCAGGCCGCCCAGCCGGTACTGCTGGCCCACCAGCTGCTGGCGCACGCACAGCCGCTGCTGCGCGACGTGCAGCGCTTCCAGGATCTGGATAAGCGCTTGGCGGTGTCCCCGTATGGTTCCGGCGCGCTCGCGGGTTCCTCCCTGGCGCTCGACCCGGAGGCCATCGCGGAGGAGCTCGGCTTTGACTCTGCTGCGGATAACTCTATTGACGCCACCAGTTCCCGCGACTTCGCCTCTGAGGCAGCCTTTGTGTTTGCCCAGGTGGCGGTGGATCTATCTCGCCTGGCTGAGGAGATCATCGCCTGGTCGACCCCGGAGTTCGGCTACGTCACGTTGGCCGATGAGTGGTCCACCGGCTCGTCGATCATGCCGCAGAAGAAGAACCCGGATGTTGCCGAGCTGATGCGCGGCAAGACCGGCCGCCTGATTGGCAACGCCACCGGCCTGCTGGCCACCCTGAAGGCCATGCCTCTGGCCTACAACCGCGACCTGCAGGAGGATAAGGAACCCATCGCGGATTCCGTCGCACAGTTGAATCTGCTGCTCCCGGCGATGGCCGGGCTGGTCGGTACCTTGACATTCCACCCGGAGCGTCTGCGCGAGCTCGCCCCCGCAGGCTTTACACTTGCCACCGACCTGGCGGAGTGGATGGTTCGCCAGGGCGTGCCGTTCCGCGTGGCCCACGAGGCCTCCGGCTCTTGCGTCCGCATTGCGGAATCGCGTGGAGTGGACCTGGTGGACCTCACCGATGAGGAGCTGGCGAGCGTGCACGAGGCCCTGACCCCGCAGGTGCGCGAGGTGCTGACCATCGACGGCGCAGTTGCCTCCCGTGCTACCCGCGGCGGAACTGCCGGCGTGCGCGTCGCCGAGCAGAAGGAGCGGGTCCGTGAGGCGGCTGCCGCCGACCGCAAGTGGGCGGAGAAAACCCGCCTGGTCTAAAAGTCAGCGGGCTTAGATCCCGACCCCGTGCTCATTCGCCCCGCCGGGCAGGTTGTGCAAACGCACTCCCTGCCCGGCGGCGTGCTGTGCAAAGCGGTCGACAAAGCTCGCAGAGCGCTTGCCGGACGCGCAGTACACCACCACGTCCACGGCTCCCGCTGCAGTGCTGACCTCGGAGCCAAGACTCTCAATCAGCTGCTCGGCCAGCTCCGGCTGCTCGCTCCACACAGTGGTGGGCAGGTGGTAGCCCGGGTGCTCAGCAAAGGACGGCAGATCCTTGATAGCCTTCTCACCCGGCTCGCGCACGTCGATGGCAACCGCAGTACCGTCGGCGAGGCTACTCAGCAGGGAAGCGGCCGTATCTTCTTCCGCCGTGCGAGTTTCAGCGGCATCCACCGCGCAGCTCGACAGGTCCTCCTCCACGATCTCGGTAACCGGCTGCCGCTGGGGATCGGCGGCCACGTTGAAGTGCTGGATGTTGGCCGTGAGGGCGTCATAAATAAGCAATCGCCCCACCTGCTGCGCGCGAGTGTCCGGGGCTCGCAGGAACTTAATGGTCTCCGTAGCCATCAGTCCGGCGACCACGGAGGTCGTCACGCCCAGCACTCCAGCGGTGGCGCAGTCTGGCACACTGTCGGGGTCCGGCTGTGAGGGGTAAAGGTCGCGCATGCCGACGCCCCGGCCATGCGGCTCGGCACTCTCGCCGGACCACCAGACGGCCACGTCGCCGCGGTAGCGCAGGACGGAACCCCAGACCAGGGGAGTGCCGGTGGCCTCGGCGGCATCGGCGGCCAAGAACTTCGTGGCGAATGTATCCGAGCCGTCGATGAGCACGTCCACGCCTTCTAGCAGTTCGGCGGCGTTGTCGGCGCTGAAGCGACCGTGTATGCCGTGGAAGATCAGCCCGGGTTGCAGCTCCCGCAGACGTTCTCCAGTGACTTCCACCTTGGGGCGGCCGACGTCGCTGGCACCGAAGAGAATCTGCCGGTGGATGTTCGTGATGTCCACCGTGTCGTCATCTATGACGGAAATCTCGCCGACCCCCGCCGCGGCCAGGGCTTGCATCAAGGGGCAGCCGAGCCCGCCAGCGCCGATCACCAGCACGTGTGCCTCGTGCAGCCGCTCCTGCTCCCGCAGTCCATGACCCGGCAGGATCGTCTGCCGGGCGACGCGCTTCAGCTCCTCGGCGGGCAGCGTGGTGTAGTCGGAGGTGTAGTCGCCGACCATCACAACACCTCGTCGGCCCAGCCATCCCAACTGGCCAGGCCGTCGAAGCTGGAGGAGGCTAACGCGCCCTGGGCGTGCGTGCGCTGCGGGATGCGCCCCGCCTCGCGCGCCAGTCGGCCGGCCTCCACAGCCGCCTTCATGGCGTGCGCCATCGCCACCGGGTCCTGGCAGCGGTTCACCGCGCTGGCCAGTAGCACGCCGTCGCAGCCCAGCTCCATCGCCAGTGCCGCGTCGGAGGCCGTACCCACGCCTGCGTCCAGCAGCACCGGAACCTGGGCGCGCGAGCAGATCAGCTCGATGTTGTGCGGGTTCAGGATCCCTAGGCCCGTGCCGATGGGGGAGCCCAGCGGCATGACCGCGTGCACGCCCACGTCCTCCAGCCGGCGGGCGACAACCGGGTCGTCGCTGGTGTAGGCCAACACTACGAAGCCCTCGGCCACCAGCATCTCGCAGGCATCCACCAGCTCCACCACGTCGGGCAGTAGCGTGTGGTCGTCGGCGATGACCTCCACCTTCACCCAGTTGGTTCCCAGCGCCTCGCGCGCCAGCTGAGCCGTCAGCATCGCATCGCGGGCGGTTTGGCACCCGGCGGTGTTCGGCAGCACGTCGACGCCCAGGCGGTTCAGCAGCTCGAACACGCTCTCGCCGCCGCCGGTGGTCTTGGCGCTGTGGCGGCGCATCGCCACCGTGGTCAGCTGCGTGCCGCTGGCCACCAGCGCGTCCTCCAGCAGCGATTGGCTGCTGGCTCCGCCGGTGCCCATGACCAGGTGTGAATCGAATTCCTTATCCGCGATCTTCAGCATGATCTTGTCCTCTAGCCGTCTTTAGCCGCCCTGGACGGCGATCAGGATGTCCACCGCGTCGCCGTCCTCCAGCGCACGCCCCCAGTCGCTTGCCGGCACCACAGAGCGGTTCACCGCCACCGCGACTCCCTTCGCGCCCTCGTTCTCGGAAACCTCGCGGCCCGTCTCCGCAGCCACGACCTCCGCCACGCTCGGTGCCTTGTCAGCCGACCGTGGCTCTTCATTCACCGTGTAGTTCATCGATCCTCCTTAGATCGTTTGTGCGTATGCCCCGCAGCTTTAGGCATGCCGCAGTGGCGCGCAGCTGGCTAGGTTCATCTCTGGGTCTATCTCCGCTTCCAACGCAGACACCGGCTTGCCCATTCCCAGCGCTGCCCCCACTGTAGCCCCCAGCGCAGACAGCAAAATCCCGTGGCGGAAGTAGCCCGTGGAAACCACCAGCTTCTCGCCGACTTTCCCCAGGTAGGGGAGATCATCCGGCGTGCCAGGCCGCTCGCCGGTGATCGCCTCGATAAATTCGCACTCCTGGATGCCCGGCACAATCCGGATCGCGTCGCGCAGCAGCGTGTACACCCCATCCACGGCGGGGCCGCGTCGCGAGTCCTCGCGGCTGGTCGCGCCCACGGCGATCGTGCCGTCGGTACGCGGGATGATGTACACCGGCCGGTCCTCCACAAACGCCCGGATGACGCGCCCCACGGGCGCCTCCATCCCCTCCGGCACTCGTAGCCGCAGCATATCGCCGCGCACGGGGCGCAGCTTCAGCGGTGACTGCTCGCCCTCGTACCAGCCGCGTACCTGCCCGGCGCCCAGCCCGTTGCACAGGTACACCATGTCGCCCGTGTGCGTCGCCGCGTCGGTCGTCACCGCGCCATCCTCGATGCGGTTCACCCGTTCGTCGATGATCGCCACCCCCATGTTCCGCAGCGCATCTAGCAGCGCCGCGCAGTACATACGAGGGTTCACCTGGTGGTCGCCGGGGATTTCGACCACGCCGGATAGCTGCGGACTGAGCCCCCACTCGGCCTTGCGCGCTTGGCGCAGCGGTAGTCGCTGCACCTCCATACCGTGGCCGTGCTGGTGCTCGGTCAGCTCGGTGAGGTGCCGCGCGTCCGCCCGGTCCGCCCCCACCACGAAGGTCGATTCTGTTCTATGGCCGGTGCTGAGGGAGGTTTTTTCGCCCAGCCGTTGCAGCAGGTCGTCGTACAAGTTTTTGGACGCCACCATCAGCGGGTACAAAGGCTCCTGCTTATACTGCACCTCTGCGACCGGGGCCAGCATGCCGCCCGCGACGAAGGAGGCTCCGCTCACCGGGGCGGGGTCGATCACCGCCACGGTGGCCGGATCCGCCCCGAGATCCACCAGCTTAAAGGCGGTGGATAGGCCCACGATCCCCGCGCCCACCACAATGTGGTCATAGTGCTGGGAATTTGCGGGGTTGGGATTAGTCACTTTTATTCACTTCCTTTGGGCGGGTTGCAAGCGGTGGGCGTCACGAAGAAAAACCAGTGAGCACCTGCCGAGCCGTGGCGCGCGGGTCGGCCGAGTTCATGAACCCGCGAACGATCGCAACTCCCGCGACTCCCGTGGCGGCCAGGTCGGCGGCATCTTCCGCGCGCACGTCGCCGATAGCGACCACCGGCACGCGCGAGGCCTCTACCAGCGCGGGATAACCCTCTAGCCCCAGCGGCTCGCGGCCGGAATCCTTGGTGGGGGTGGGGCGGAAAGGCCCGGCGCCGATGTAGTCGATCACATCCGCATACTCGTTGGCCTGCTGCACCAGGGGCAGAGTGCCGGTGGTCAGCCCGATAATGGCATCCTTGCCCAAAACCTGACGAGCCAAGCGTGGGTCCAGGTCGTCCTGGCCGATGTGCACGCCGTGGATGTTGTGCTCCGGCATGAGGGCGGCGGCAACGTCCACGCGGTCGTCAATCAACACCTTGGTAGCCGGGTTGGCCTGCTGCACCGCGGCGGCGACCTCGATGGCCAGTGCCGTGAGGTCGCGCACGCTGATCGGTTTGCTGCGCACCTGTACCACGCCCGCACCCCCGGCGGCCGCGGCTGCGGCCACGTCCACGACCTTCTCGTGAGGGGCGCCCGTGACCAGGTAGCAGCGCAGATCCAAGTTAGCGCTCACTGTGCGCTGCCGCCTCCTTCTGCAGATCCTCGGCGACTTCCTTCGCCTCGTCGCGGTTCAGGTACAGCTGGGAGCCCGCGCGGCGGAACTCCTCAGCCATTTCCTCCTCGCCCGCAGCGTTGAGGCCGTCTACGCCGTCTACACTCTGTCGGCCGAAGCCCGGCAAGCCCAGGTCCTTGACCAGCGACTGCTTCTGGTCGGTGGCCAGCGCCTCGTCGATCTCGTCGCCGAAGGCATCGCGGATGTCCTGGCTGATGCGCATGGAGCAGAACTTCGGGCCACACATGGAGCAGAAGTGCGCGGTCTTCGCGGGCTCCGCAGGCAGCGTTTCGTCGTGATACGCCTGCGCGGTGTCCGGGTCCAGGGAGAGGGCGAACTGATCGTGCCAGCGGAACTCGAAGCGGGCCTTACTCATGGCGTCGTCCCATTCGTGGGCGCCCGGGTGGCCCTTGGCAACATCGGCGGCGTGGGCGGAGACCTTGTAAGTGATCACACCGGTCTTCACGTCGTCCTTGTTCGGCAAACCCAGGTGCTCCTTCGGGGTGACGTAGCACAGCATTGCGGTGCCGCCCATGGCGATGTTCGCCGCACCGATGGCGGAGGTGATGTGGTCGTAGCCCGGAGCGATGTCCGTGACCAGCGGCCCCAGCGTGTAGAACGGTGCACCGCCGCACCATTCCTGCTCCTTTTCGTTGTTGACCTGCACCATGTTCAGCGGCACGTGGCCAGGGCCTTCCACCATGACCTGCACGTCGTACTCCCAGGCCCGGTGGGTCAGCTCGCCGATGGTCTTCAGCTCTGCGAACTGGGCTGCGTCGTTGGCGTCCGCGATGGAGCCGGGGCGCAGGCCGTCGCCCAGGGAGAACGCGACGTCGTACTTGGTGAAGATCTCGCACAGTTCGTCGAAGTTCTCGTAGAGGAAGGATTCCTTGTGGTGCGCCAGGCACCAGCCGGCCATGATGGAGCCGCCGCGGGAGACGATGCCGGTGACGCGCTTGGTGGTCAGCGGCACGAAAGGCAGGCGCACGCCTGCGTGGATGGTCATGTAGTCCACGCCCTGCTCGCACTGCTCAATAACGGTATCGCGGAAGATCTCCCAGGTCAGGTCCTCGGCCACACCATCGACCTTCTCCAGAGCCTGGTAGATCGGCACAGTGCCGATTGGCACCGGAGAGTTGCGCAGGATCCACTCGCGGGTGGTGTGAATGTCGTTACCGGTGGACAGATCCATCACGGTGTCCGCGCCCCAGCGGGTAGCCCAGCGCAGCTTGTCCACTTCCTCGCGGATGGAGGAAGTGACGGCGGAGTTACCGATGTTGGCGTTGATCTTCGTGGTGAAGGCGTTGCCGATGATCATCGGCTCGGACTCCGGGTGGTTGATGTTGTTCGGGATGATGGCCTTGCCGGAGGCTACCTGCTCGCGAACCTTCTCCACGTCGCAGTGCTCGCGCAGTGCTACGTACTCCATCTCCGGAGTGATGACGCCCTGGCGGGCATAGTGCATCTGGGTGACGCGTTTGCCCTCCTTGGCGCGCAGAGTCGGGCGGGTGGAACCCTTCCACTCCTCACTGGCCTCGCCGCGCTTGACCGCGCGGTTGCCGTCGTCCAGCAGGTTACGGCGGCGGCCTTCGTAAGCCTCTACGTCGTCGCGGGCTTCGATCCACTCGCTGCGCAGGCCCTCCAGCCCCTTGGTCGGCTCGGCCCACGGGCCACGAGTGCGGTAGATGCGCACCGGCTCGTTCGGGCCGGTCGGGGAGTCGTCCAGCTGGATCTCCGTCTCCGGCACCTGCAGTGTGAAGGTCTTGCCGAAGGATTCCACGGTCTTCTCGATGGGGGAGAAGCTGTGCTTCGGGTGGATCTCCGCGCCGTACTCGTCGGTAGGGGTGGCGGTGTTTTGGGTAGACGTATCCGTCATAAAAACTCTCCTGATTCTTCCTTCGCTGGTTCTAACCAGACAGGTTCTAGCGGTACTCGCGCGGGATGCAGCGCGATCTCAGCCCGATACCTCGGGTGCCCGTGTTCGGTTGTGCTCCCCACTGTAACGCACCTCTCACAACCGTGTAGTTCTGCCCTGAATAGTTTCCGCTTCACTTATTGGATTTGCCCTGAAAAGCAGCTGTGTGTGCAATATGATCAGCCCTATGGCGACCCCGTATCCCAGTAGCTTGAACAGCACTGGTAAGAAAAAGAGCCCCATAAAGTTCCTTCTTGTTGTCATCTTGCTGTTGATTGCAGCGGGTGCATACGTAGTCGGCTCGGGGGATTTCCTCGACAGCTTCAAAAAGCTGGGCGGGAAGTCCTTCGATACCAGCAAGCCACTGAAGATCGTCGCTGCCACGGAGCTGACGGACATGGAGCCGTTTGTCCATCAGGCCTCCGCGGACCTGGGGTTCGACATTGAAATGGAGTACGACAGCGGCACACTCGTCAACACTCGTAACCTGAATGATGGTGCATATAGGGATAAGTATGACGCCACTTGGTTTGCAACCAACGCCTTTGCCAAAGCCCAGGGCATAAAATCGCAGGGTGAAGATCACAGCATTGCCCGTTCGCCGGTAGCTCTGGGGCTCAAGCAGGACGTGGTGGATCGCCTGGGGTGGCGCAATAAAGACATTAGGTGGGCGGACATCGCGGATGCCGCAGCCCGTGGCGACCTGACCTTCGGCATGACGGATCCGCAGGAATCCAACTCCGGTTTCCTTGCCCTCCTTTCGGTAGCCGCGGAATTCAGCGACTTCACTCCTGGGCAGGCTTTCGATTCCTCGAAGGTGAGCATGGACGAGCGCCGTATGGAGGACTTTTTCTCCGGCCAGACGATCACCTCCGGGTCTTCCGGCTGGCTACGGGACACTTTCGTGAAGAACCCGGGTAAGGCCGACGGCATCTTCAACTATCAGGCAGTTCTGCAGTCGATGAAAGAAAGCGACAACGTCGACATCGAGGTATTCGTCCCCGGTAATGCCGCGGGTGCTGCGGATTACCCCATCTCGGCACTTCGGAACCCCGGAGATCAGAAGGCCGATGAGGATGCTCAGGCGAAAGTCGAGGCCCTGGCAGATTGGTTTAGGGAGCACAGCGTGGAGGTAGGGGAGAAGACCCACCTGAACGTCTGGGGCGAGGATGCAGAGAACAAGGGCATACAGCGCTACTACGAATACCCGAAGTCCGAGGACCAGCTTGTCTCCCTCGTTAGCCTGTATCGGGATCAACTGCGCCGACCAGCGGATAGTAACTTCCTGCTAGATACTTCTGGTTCGATGCGGGGCAACCGTTTGGCGGATCTAAAGAACATTTTGAATAAGCTCATCGACGGCACCGCCGGCGAAGGCAATAACCCGAAGGGGTTCACCCGCCGAGAGACGATTACCCTCATGCCCTTCAGTAGCAAGGTTGCGGACGGGTACACGCAGGAGAACTACGACCCGGACAATGCACAGCAGAAGCAGAACCTGCGGGGTTACGTGAACGGCCTGCAGCCGCGCGGTGAAACCGCGATTTATGACGCCGTGTTGCGCGCCTACGATCGTGCGGGCGAGGGCGGTACCCTGAATTCGATTGTGCTGATGACCGATGGCGAGTCGAACTCTGGCACGAGTCGCCAGGACTTTATTACAAAGATGACTCACAAGATGGCCGAGACTAACCACAAGATCCCGGTGTTTGTGATCCTGTACGGTGAGGCCAGCGAGGAGGAGATGAACTTCTTGGCGAACTTCACCGGTGGCAAGGTCTTCAACGCCCGCGGCGGTGACCTCGCCAAGGCGTTCGAAGAGATCCGCAGCTACCAATAGAAACGAAGACAGGCCGCTAGGCAGAAAGAAGCCGTGAACTCTAAGTACTCCCTGAAGATCATCGTCGCGCTTGTCGTGTTCGTCGCCGTAGTGGCCGCCCACGCTGCGGTGGGTCTGGGTTCTTTATGGCTAATCACGGCGGGAGCCCTCGCCGGTGTCGCCGGTGTTCTGACGCCCGAGCGGCAACCGCAAGAGGCGCTGGAGGCGCCGCCGAAACCCAGCGCCGTTGTTTCTCCTGTCGAGTCCCTGCAGGAAATGCGCACCCGGATCAAACAGCTAAAACAATCCATAAAGCTTTCCGGCGAGCAACGGCAGGAGTTTTTCGCGGATCTGGATCATTTCTTCAAAACTTGCCGGGACGTTGTCCAAGAGTGGGACCACTTGGAAGCGGATCCCTTCCAAGAAGAAAAGGTTCGTCGCATTATGGATGTCTATTTTCCGGAAACCTGCAGAATCCTGGAAGAGATGCCGGGTGTAGCGCACCGGCAGGCGGTTGAAGATTTCCGCGCATCGCTGGCAGTTTTGCAGACAGAGATAGACGAGGTTCACAAAGCTATCCTGCGGGACAATCTCCAAGAACTAAAGGACAATCGCACATTCTTGGAGCTGCAGTTCGGAGTTCTGAATGAGCCCGACGAACAAAGCTAGAAGTATTGGGCGGCGTAGGGGGCGTCACTAAGAAAGAAGCCCGAAGCACCGGCTAGAGTAGACAGCATGATTGACCAGAAGCTCCTAGAGATCCTCGCGTGCCCCATCGACAAGCAGCCGCTGGAGGATCACGGTGACTATTTGGTGAACCCCCGCCTGAACAAGGCCTATCCGGTGCAGGACGGCATCCCGGTACTGCTGGTCGAAGAAGCTAAAGACTGGCCCGTTAAGTAGCAACGCACAAAGAACACAGAAGAAAAGCGAGAACGAGCACGCATGAGCGACAACAAGAACATCATCGACGAGCTGCAGTGGCGCGGCCTGATTAACCAGTCGACGGACCTGGAGGCGCTGAAGGAGGCCACGCAGAACCCCATCACGCTGTACTGCGGTTTCGACCCGACGGGCAGCTCCCTGCACGCGGGCCACCTGGTGCCGCTGATTATGCTGAAGCGCTTCCAGCAGTTCGGCCACCGTCCGATCACCCTGGCCGGCGGCGCAACCGGCATGATCGGCGACCCTCGCGACGTGGGCGAGCGCTCCATGCTCACCGAGGAGCAGATCGGTGAGAACATGGTGGCCATCAAGAAGCAGCTAGAGGCATTCGTCGACTTCACCGAGGACAGCGATGTGGATAGCCCGGCCGTGATGGTGAACAACGCGGACTGGATCAGCCAGATGAACGTCATCGAGTACCTGCGCGATGTCGGCAAGAACTTCTCGCTGAACACCATGCTGGACCGCGATACCGTGAAGCGCCGCCTGGAATCCGACGGCATTTCCTACACTGAGTTTTCCTACATGCTGCTGCAGGCCAACGACTACGTGCACCTGCACAACGAGTTCGACTGTGTGCTGCAGATTGGCGGCGGCGACCAGTGGGGCAACATCGTTTCTGGTGTGGATCTGAACCGCCGTGTGAACGGCGCCAAGGTGCACGGCCTGACGGTTCCGCTGGTGACGGACGCGGAGGGCAACAAGTTCGGCAAGTCCACTGGCGGCGGCAAGCTGTGGCTGGATCCGCAGCTGACCAGCCCGTACTCCTGGTACCAGTACTTCATCAACGCGGGCGATTCCGTGGTGATCGACTACCTGCGTTGGTTCACCTTCCTTTCCCAGGAGGAGATCGCGGAGCTGGAGCGCAAGGTCGCCGAGGAGCCCTTCAAGCGCGAGGCGCAGCGAGTTCTGGCCCGCGAGATGACCACTCTGGTGCACGGCGCGGCTGCCACCGAGGCTGTGGAGCTGGCAGCTCAGGCGCTGTTCGGCAAGGCTGAGCTGCAGGAACTGGACGAGGCCACCCTGGCTTCCGCCCTGCAGGAGACCGAGGTTGCCGAGGTTGGCGCCGACGCCACCATCCTGGACCTGCTCGTCGAGTCCGGCCTGGAGAAGTCCAAGGGTGCCGCCCGACGCACCGTCGGGGAGGGTGGCGCGTACGTGAACAACCAGCGCATCGAGGACATCGAGTGGTCCCCGTCCGCCGAGGATCTGCTACACGGATCGTGGCTGGTGCTGCGCAAGGGTAAGAAGCGTTTCGCCGGTGCGCGCGTTGGTGCTTCTTCTTAGTGACGCCACCCGCACGGCCTGTATGCCCTAACCCGATCCCTTGGTAGTTGCATTTTCCTGCCTCTACCAGGGGATTTGTGTCTTTCTTGGCGTTGGGTGTACATTAATTCAAGTCGCCGAGAGCGAGCGGGGAAATAAAACCGGCTCGAGAGGCTCGGTGTGCGTAGGTTGTTTGAGAACTCAATAGCG